>JAGKSW010000188.1 GCA_018993265.1 Nostoc sp. TH1S01 | reverse complement strand
AACGGGGGAGTGGCTCAAAATCTTTAGTTGAACGCTATGGTTGTATTGCTGGTTATCCCAATGGTACTTATCGTGGCAATCGTGCTATGACTCGTTATGAATTTGCAGCAGGCTTAAATGCTTGTTTAGAACGAGTTAACGAACTCATCGCCACAGCCACTTCTGATTTAGTTAAGAAAGAAGATTTAGCAACCTTACAAAAATTACAAGAAGATTTTGCAGCAGAATTAGCAACTCTCCGCGGGCGAGTGGATGCACTAGAAGCACGCACCGCCGAACTCGAAGCCAATCAATTTTCTACTACTACTAAACTCAATGGCGAGGTAATTGTTGCAGGTATTGGTGCAACAGGTGGCGCACCTAATCAAGGCGATCCTAATATTATTTTGGTAAACAGAGTCCGGTTAAATCTCAACACTAGTTTTACCGGGAAAGATTTATTAATTACTGGTTTGCAAGCTTATAACTTTTTGGGTGATTTAGATGGAAGTGGTAGCTTGCAAGACAGTTTAGGGTTAGCTTCTGATTTATTGGTTTCTAGTAGCGCGAGGACAAGTTTTGAACCGCTGTTTCCTGGCTTTGATGTGAAAACTTTATCGCCACGGGAAGCTAACAGCGTACAACTATATAAATTACTGTATGTTTTTCCAGTCGCGGATAAATTAACTTTATTTGCGGGAACTGCGGCGGAAGCAACAGATGCTTTTCCTGCTATCACACCTTTTTATGGTGAAGGAAATGAGTCGATTTCGCGGTTTGCAGGTTTAAATCCTGTGGCGCGAGTTTCTGGTGGTACTTCGGGAACTGGTTTAGCATCGGCGGCGGGATTTATTTTTAATATTTCTCCCCAATTAGATTTAAGAGCTTTATATGGGAGTGTCAACGCCAACCTACCGCAAGAAGCAGATGATATTGTTCCTGGGGTTTCTAACACTCCTTTGGGAGCGGGTGTGTTTGGTGGTAGTAGTGTGATCAGCACTCAATTAACATTTAAACCTACTAGTTCCATAGATGTGGGTTTAAACTATGCCCACAGTTATCACGAAATTAACATCTTAGGTACAGGATTAGTTCGTGATGATATTGGCGCGTTAGCTGGCGTTGATTTAGGAACACCTGTGACACTCAATTCCGTTGGTGGTACGGTAACTTGGCGCTTTTCTCCAAAAGTAGCTTTGTCTGGTTATGGTGCTGCAATGTTTGTGGATGATTCTTCGGGTGCTGTTGATGCTTCCACTACATTTACTAGTTGGATGGTAGGGCTGCACTTTAATGATTTATTTAAATCAGGGAATAATGCAGGGATTATTTTTGGACAGCCGCTGTTTCGCTCGGATGCTAGTGGTGCGGCGCAGCTGGCTTCAGCTGGGGTAAATCGTGCTACTCCTTACCATTTAGAGGGTTATTATCGCTTTAAGCTGACAGATAATATCAGCATTACTCCTGGTGCTTTTGTGTTGTTTAACCCTGAAGGTGACAGCAACAACGACACTACAATTGTAGGTGTTCTGCGGAGTACTTTTACTTTTTAGGATGGTTTATAGCAGTTCTCGTTTGAGTGCAGCACTGTTTTGACCTCTCTCCTATAAGGTTACTGTGTACACACAAGTCGAAAATTTTCATGTACAAGCCATTCCCGCCTAGAACTAAAGTTCCAGGCTCATAGCCAAAGTCTACTGAAGTAGACTGGATGGAATCAATTTCTCTTTGAGTCCTCTTTCATATGACTTGCGCTATGAGACTCGGAATTTATTCCGAGGCGGGACAGATGAGTTCAACCCAGATTTGTGTGTAAACCCTAGCCTTGTAGGAGAGAGGCTTTGAGTGTTAACGCTATATTTGTACAAATTAGAGATTTTGGAATTGGTAAGTTGCTGAAAAATATGCAAAATCAAGAATTAGATATAAATAAGTATGTTGAGCAAGCTGGTTTATTATTAGATTTGCATATCAAGGATGAATATTATGATGGAGTGGTAGCGAATTTTACGAGAATTCAAGCGATCGCTCAACTAGTAAATTCTTTGACTCTACCCGCAGAAGTTGAAACTGCACCTGTATTTGAACCATGAATGATGCTGTTTCTATCGCAGCTGCTGTATGCAGTGGTCAAGTTAGTGCAGTCGAAGTCACTCAAGCTGCACTCACAAAAATTGCCACCATAGACCACAAAATTAACAGTTTTACCACTGTCACTACAGAAACAGCTTTAGCAGACGCAGCCAAAATTGATCGAGAAATCGCTCAAGGTAATCATCCAGGTTTACTAGCTGGTGTACCTTTTGCAGTGAAAAATCTGTTTGATATTGCTGGTGTCACAACTCTGGCTGGTGCAAAAATTAATGCTGAAAATCCCCTAGCTACCCAAGATGCAACCGCAGTCGCCAAGTTGAAACAAGCTGGTGCTGTCCTGGTTGGCGCTTTAAATATGGATGAGTACGCTTATGGATTTGTGACGGAAAACTTTCATTATGGGGCTACTCATAACCCTCATGATTTACAACGCATCGCAGGTGGTTCTTCTGGCGGTTCAGCGGCGGCGGTGGCGGCGGGGTTAGTTCCATTCACACTCGGTTCTGATACCAATGGTTCCATTCGTGTACCGGCGGCTTTATGTGGTGTGTTTGGTTTAAAGCCAACTTACGGACGCTTATCGCGTGCAGGTGTAGCTATATTTTCGAGTAGTTTTGACCATATTGGCAGTTTCGCCCGTTCGGTAAGGGATACGGCGACTATTTTTGATGTGCTGCAAGGAGAAGATGAACGTGATCCGATTTGTAGCCAACGTCCGCCAGAACTTTGTTTACCCCAGCTCAATCAAGATATTTCTCATCTAAGAATTGCCCTAGCCGATGATTATTTTATCCAAGGTGCCACACCAGAAGCATTAGCCGCAGTTCAAACAGTCGCAAAAGCTTTAGGTGTAACTAAATATATCACCATCCCAGAAGCAAAACGCGCCCGTGCAGCAGCTTTTGTGATTACAGCCAGTGAAGGAGCAAATCTGCATTTAGATAAATTGCGATCGCGCCCGCAAGATTTTGACCCCGCAACCCGCGATCGCTTTTTGGCTGGGGCGTTAATTCCCAGTAGTTGGTACTTGCAAGCCCAACGATTTCGCCGCTGGTATCGTGATCAACTCCGCGCCGTCTTTCAAAATGTCGATATCATTCTCGCACCCACCACACCAATTGCTGCACCATTCATCGGTCAACAGACCATGATTTTAGATGGCGAAGAAATTTTAGTGCGTCCACATTTAGGATTATTCACCCAACCTTTATCTTTCATTGGCTTACCTGTTTTATCAGTTCCAATTCACCGCCCCAATGCTTTACCTTTAGGTGTGCAAATTATCGCCGCCCCCTACAACGAAGCATTAATCTTGCGAGTAGCAGCCTTCTTAGAGTCTCAAGGCGTACTTTCTGCACCAGTAGTCAACTTAAACTGCTCCGAAAAACTTACTTAAACTTACTCAAACTTGTTGATTGGGTTAACGTTTTCTTCTTGCTTCGACCAAGGTAGACGGCTACTTCTTGTCCACAAGCGTTTCAGGTCGAGCCGACCTGACTCTATCATTAGGGGCATTTTTAAGATTAATAGAAGCGTTCTCATCCCGGTCTTGAATATGTCCACAGTTTTGACAGTTGAAAATTCTGTCAGATAAGCTCATTGGTTGAATATGATGGCATTTGCAGCACATCTTAGAGCTTGGAAACCATCTATCAACCAGTTCAACCTTTGTGCCGTAAAACGGTTGTTTATACGTTAGTTGACGACGAATCTCATACAAGCAGTTATTGCTAACAGCATTAGCTAGCTTATGGTTAGCAATCATACCTTGAATATTTAAGTCCTCAATGCAAATAACATACGCTTTCCGACTTAAATCCGTCGTCATCTTTTGTGTCGTATCTCGCCTGATATTAGTAATGCGAGCATGAATCTTAGCTGTTTTCGCATAGAATTCACGAGCATTACTAGATGCTTTAATCTTCAACTTCTTGTTCCCTAGCACTTTATTTCGATTGCGCCATTGCAATTTACTTAGCTTGGTTTTCGCCTTTTTTGTAGTAATTGGCATGGCGTAAGTCGTGCCGTCAGAACAGGTAGCTAATGTTTTTACACCTAAATCCACTCCCATCTTTTCTATTGGATGAATAATTGGTGGGATTTTCTCGGCATCTAGAACAAACGATACAAACCATTTATCCGCAGTTCTAGAAACAGTAAACGTTTGCGAACTGCAAATAAAATTAATCTTCTCCTTTAATCGAAACTGTTTGATTCCCGGTAAAGTAATTCTCTTGCCCTGATTAATCACAACTCTGTTGGTAAATGGTAGTGCTGGTTTGCCTTTTTCAAGGTAAATCCCCGATGTTTTGTAAACCGTGAATGAATCACCTTTCTTTTTTGATTTCTTTGCGGGAAAATGGGCTAAACCTTTGCGCCAACGGCTAAAAGCGTTTTTCAAATCAATGAAAGCTGATTGATATACTGTGGATGGGTATTTTCTCATCCATGCGTATTCTGGCTTGTTCATCGTGTGTGAAGTAAACACTTTTTTGATAGCATCTAAGCGTTTTGAATCACCTGCTTTGATGAGCGAGTGCGGTCTTGGGGAGCCACTGCGTTGGACGGGTTCCCCGGCTTGAAGCAAGTGGCGTGTTTCCTCAAGTAGAGCAACTCGTGTGCCATCGAAATCCCAACTTGCTGTGATTAAATCTAAGGCGTAGTTGTAAACAAATCTCTTAAACCCTGCTATGCCAAGCATTAGAGAGCGTTCTTTGTTGTTTAGTTTTAGCTCTCTTTTTAATGCGTACATTGTCATACTTGCTCAAACCTGTTTACGTGAGTAAGTATAACGGTTATTTTGTACATGGGTCAACACCTTCTACAATCTTTTTTACTTTTGATTTATATTTGCGTAACCCATAAAGTCGTGAGCTAAAACAGTGGACAATTGAAAGTAAATCCTGAGTTAGTTCTTCATGTGGAGACAACGTTTCTGCATTGGCAACAACAATATTGCCTCCACCCCACAATACAATCTGCTCAACCAAGTCAAACCCAAACCTACATAATCTATCCTTGTGTGCGACATACAAGCTTTTTAATTCACCTGCAATCGCCCATTGAATGATTTGCAGAAATTTTGGACGCTTAAAGTTTAATCCTCCTCCAATCTCTTGTATTGTTTGTGTTACAGAAACACCTTGAGCCAAACAAAAGCTTTCCATTGCTTTTACTTGGCTCAATAAATCGTCTTTTTGATTGTTAGATGAAACTCGGCAGTATATAACAACCCTGCTTGGGTATCTGCCTGACTTCAAACTTTTCGCTATGGCTAAATGGGATTCATTATAAATTCGTTGATTACCTAATGTTCTTTCTGGGATTAACTTCCCTTCCTCTTCCCATCGTCTCAACGTAGATGGCGAAATACCTACTAAATTACCAAACTCAGATACTTTCCACATAAACTTCCTCACTATAGTTAGCTATGAGTAAGTTTAGATAAGAATTTGGCGACTTAGTCAAGCTCCGCGTAACTCTGCGTTTAAACAACTTTTTGAGTTAATAAATATTCATAAACAACACACACAATCAACCAAACTAAACCTACAGCGTAACCAGCAATTACATCACTAGGCCAATGTACTCCCAAATAAAGCCGACTAAAACCAATTGCCAAAATTAAAATTACAGTCAAGGTGAAAATCTGCGATCGCCATTGGGGAAATTCTTTTGATAAGGAATAGCCGATGCAACCATACACCACCATCGACACCATTGCATGACCACTAGGGAAACTGTAATGATTGACATTTATAATGTAATCCCACAATGCCGGACGCGCTCTGACAAACAATTCTTTTAGCAGATAATTTAAGCTAATTCCACCAACCGCTGCCATCCCAAAAGTAGTAGCTTGAAGATAACGGCGACGATAAAGTAGAATCGCTTCCCATGTTAAACAAGTTAAAAATAACAGTGGTGGTTCACCGAGAGAAGTGATACCCACCATGATCTGATCTAGTAAAGGCGTGTGTAGTTTTTGAATCGCTAATAAAATACTTGTGTCTAAGCCATTGTTGTGTAATATTGCTGTACCCAAAGACAAAGCCGAAAAAGCTGTGGCTACAGGAATTAGTTGACTACGCCATTGATTTATTGAGGTATCTGACAGCGCCACCGGAGTAATGCTTTTACTCTGAATAAATTCGGGTGATGTGCTGGGTGGTAATTGTTTATTACCTCTTTTGTAATCTAAAACTATATTTTGCAGCATCCAGGCGATCGCATTTGGACTACAATCTGGCTGAAAAAGTATCAAAACATTACCTGTTAGATAGTTAGCACTAACTTGAAAAATGCTCTCTTCCTTGGACAATCTAAATTCTAGATATTTTTTCAGAGCAGGAGAATCATGCAGTCCCCGCACGCTATATCTAGCTCTACCTTTAATAGAAGTATGTATCGCTCGAATTAAAGAATTTTCCCCAAGAAGGCTGCCAAAATCAGTTTTCATTTTTCTGCTTCACAAATTTTTGTAATAGTTAGCAAAGTTAAGAGACATAAAAATCCCTTGCTCACATAGTATCAAGCGTTCCCCAGTCCTTACTCCTCATTCTCTACTCCCAATAGTTATCAAAAAATAAATTTTGTGGGCAAATTTTGACAAGTGCGCTGATAATTGCGTCAAAGTATAAGGAGAAGGAAACATGAGTTTCTACCGTGGGCGTAAAATTTTAGCTGTTTTGCTAATCTCAGTATTAATACTTACAACATCATGTAGTCCTAAAACCCCAGGACGTTTTGACCAAGTACAGCAAGAAAGCACCAAACAAAAAAGTGGTCAAGCAGTTGCAAAGACTGCTACTCAAGGAAGTGAATTTAACAAATATTTCCCCAAAGCCGGTAATGGCTACGATCGCGTTTACACTCAAGAGAAAAAAGGCTTTGCTGAAGCCAAGCTGAAAAAAGCTGGTAAAGAAGTAGCCATGCTGTCGATTTCGGATACCAGCAGCACGCCAAGTGCAGCCGCTAAATTCTCTAAAAGCACCAAAAAGATTTCTGGATATCCAGCAGTAGAACAAGGTTCAACTGCAACTGCGGTATTAGTTGGTAAGTATCAAGTAAAAGTTTTGTCAAAGGCTCCAACTTTTACAGCTAGCGATCGCGCCGATTGGCTCGGTAAATTTAATCTTGATGGTTTAGCCAAACTTAAATAATCGGTACTCAAAATATTTAGATAACAAACTCGCGATCAGGAGATTTTTGTGAGCAAAGCAATTTTTGAATTGGTTGATGAACTACCAACTGGTGGTTTAACTGTATCTGTGTTGAAAGCTCTCGATTTTGCAGCTCCTGGTGAGTGGCAAAATACTGTTGGTTTTGTTAACACCATTAAAACTGTCACTGGTGAAACTGACGAAGATTTAATTCAACAAATTGGTGAACGAGCGATTTATCTTTATAATGATCGCTCTCAAGGCTATCAACGCGCTATGTGGCTTTATCAAACTGTTGATAATACAGATAAAGCTCTTGGTGCAGCAGCTTTAGCTAACAAAGTTGGCGAAACAATTCCGCTTTTTGGTTTTCTCAACTCAATTACTCCTAAACCAGACAAAGCACAAACTATTGATTTGTGCTTAAAACTAGTAGCTGAATTGGTGGCTTTCTGCCAAATTAATGGCATTCCTGGAGACAGTATTGGGGATTTTGTTGGTTCCTTGGGTGAGTATAGTGGTGAGTCACTCATCCGGATGGTGGGATTAATTTGTATTGATGGTTTGATACCTTTAGGCCCAGATTTTATTAGAAAAGCCTTATCTTTGGTGGATCAAACCAACCCACAAGAACTAGAACAAAATACAACTTTTAAAGGCATTCAAGATATAATCCCTGGTAACAATGCAGCTAGTAAACTTAACTTTATTGGTGAAAGTTTTGATGCTGTGAAAGGTTGGATGAGTGGGTTAGTTAGTGCTAATAATTTAACAACTCAAAATGTCGTTGGTCACTTGCACAATTTTGTAGAGTTCAGTGATGACAAGTTAGATTATTTGGCAGCTTTCCTAGATGTGTCCACAAATTATTACGAACATACAGGTACACAAACTTTAGCACGTCGTTTGATTGAACGCGCTGTTGCTGAAATTTAGTTAAGGCAAATATCAATCAATAGTCATGGGTATCTACAAATGACTCATGACTATTGACAAACTATAGATTTAAATTTTCGGCGATCGCATCCAAGTAAGGCTGAAAAATTACTAAATTTTCCAATTTTTCAAACTTACCTGTCACAGCACCAGGGTCAAAAGCTGTACTAATTATATAAAGTGCATTCCCATCAAAAGCCACATAACTCAGGTATTGTTCTTGTAATCCACCTTCAGCTTTAATACCTGTAAAGCCATAGCGAATTCCTGGTAGCTGACTAATTGATATCTCTTCTAATGGGTGAGTAGAAAAAATTATTTTATTGCCGTTTCCTTTCTGGCGGTCTTTACTCAAAGAAGCATAGTAGTCACCAGCCCAAGCTTTCAATGCGGCAATTGCTTTGCTGTGGTTAGCAGAATTTTTATAATCAAGTTTAGAACCGAATGGAATACCTGCATCGGCAAGATGTTTTTGAAAGTTGGGATTTTTACTAACTTGAGAAACACTAATTTCAACTGTGCCTAAAACTTCTCCTTTGGCTGATACACACAACAAAGGTGCAGTTCCTTGACAAGGAACCACTTGCCAGCTGTTAGGCACTACAATATTCTTTCCTAAAACTCTTGGCCAAATATTTCCTGTTATTTGGTTAGCAGCGTCTCCAGCGGTAATTGCTGGGGAAGTCTTGGCTGTAGGTGCGACTTGGTTCTTGGGTTCTACTTTAGTTCCAAAAAAGTAGGGAAGAATAAATTGGGCACCCAAAGGCATTAACAACAGTAAAATTACAGCTATAAAAAGATGATAAACACGCAACATTTTCTTGGAAATCCAGAGCCAGAAATTACCGAATCAGGCTACAGACTACAACATTTAGTATGTATAAAGGAAGATACAGCAGAATTCAGGAGTCAGAATTCAGAATTCAGAATAACAATAGGCTCTCTATCTAACTTTGAGAACTAAAGTGTGTACTTGACTCACTTGCAACCTACTGTATATTTCAATAGCTAGTGATTTTAGCAAAGAAATTGTACCATCCAAATTTATTTTAACTTTGTCTATACCTATATACACGTAGCAGCGCCACCTTGAGGTTGAAAGCGCCACTACAATTAGTATTATTGGTTAATATCTGTCCAATTATCAGTTGTTAGCCAGACAGACTTGAGATGTTATTTAAAGCTACGACTGCCGTTGCTGCGATTTTGTTTGTGTCTTGCAACTGCTTTCCGCTTTTGTTTTTCTAGCGGCGTCTCAAAGTGACGCTTCTTTCTCATGTCTTGGAAAATTCCAGCTTTAGAAACTTCCCGTTTAAATCTTCGCAAAGCTGAATCAATACCCTCATTCTCCCCCAAGACTACTTGCGTCATTCTCATTCCTCCTTATATGGATGAATAGCGGAATCTAGAGAAAAAATAAAATACTCCAGCAGAAATGAGCCTTTGGCTTTATCTGCTGGAGACTCTAGATGCTAAATTTTTATTTCAAAAGTTTAGTAACGACCACCACGACCGCCGCCACCGCCGCGGTTATTATTACCCCAGCCACCACCACGAGAAGGACTTCTTTCTTCACGAGGTTTAGCTTTGTTTACTTTCAAGTCACGACCCATCCATTCAGCACCATCCAGTGCTTCAATGGCTGCGGTTTCTTGTGACTCACTTTCCATTTCTACAAAGGCAAAACCGCGAGGACGGCCAGTCTCGCGGTCAGTGGGTAACTGAACGCGATTTACTTTTCCGTATTCGCTGAATGCCATTCTCAAGTCGTCCTCAGTGACTTGATAGGAAAGGTTTCCGATGTAAATTGACATATAATGTCTCCGAATTCAGGGAGTGTAGAGAGTTAAATTCGGAGAGACGCTTTTTCAAAATCAAAACGAGTTACTCAACCGAAAATAATCCTTATATGCCAAAGTATAGCACAAGCTCCAAATAATCAAAGTTATCAAGTATTCAAAAAACTTTGCAGTTTGTAACTATTACTAAAAAATATTTGAGTATTTGTACCTAAAAAATGCCTGAAAAGTTGTTCATAGGTATTGATTTAGATTAACTATTAAATATCATTATGAATGATACTATCGATTCGTACAAACTAACTCTAACTATATATTTATATAGTTCTAGACCGTTTTAATACTGTCGAACTCAGATAATATCCTTTGAGCTTCCTGACATAAAAGTTGATGAGAGTTACTATTACTGGCAAGTAAGCCTCCCCACTGATTTATATCACCAGTGTTATATTGCAAAGGACTGCCATCAAAGTGAGTAAACTTACCGCCTGCTTCGGTTAAAATTAGCTCTGGTGCAGCCATATCCCAATCTTTAGGCGCAGACTTACCAGAAAGAGAAATATAAAGTTCTGCCTGTTGTTCAACAATAGTGGCAATTTTGCAACCTACACTGCCCACAGCTTTTTGATTTTGACAAGGCAAGTGTTGTAATAAATACTCTAGTCGTTCATTGCGATGAGAACGACTCACAACTAATGTTAAATCTTCAACTCGTTTTTCTTGGGAAAGTTTGACAGGTACAGTTGCTTGCGGAGTTTCCTTAAAGGTTCCGCCATCTTTACTTGCGTAGTAGATTGTTTCAGTTTCAGGCACAGCTACTACAGATAAAATAGGGCGATGCTCTTGAATTAAAGCAATGTGAATGGCGTATTCCCCAGTCTTATCGATAAAATCTCGTGTCCCATCTAAAGGATCAATTAGCCATACTAATTGAGAGTTTTGTGGCTGGAGTTTTGTTTTATAAGTTTCTTCGCTAATGTAAGCAAAATCTTCATCACCGAAAGCAGCTTGTAATCTCTGCACAATATATTGACTAACGGTAACATCTGCAATCGTCACAGGTTCACTTTGTTTGTATTGCACCTCTAAATCAGTATCTTTAACTGTACCGTGATAATAAGAGTGGAGAATATCTGCTGCTTTCCAGCCGACATCACGAGCGATCGCTAATATTTCTTCTAAATCTCTCATTGTTTCAGTTCCATCCAGCGACGTGTGCCAAAAAATTTACAGGAATTAGCGGCGATTTGAGCGGCTTGTGCCAAGGCATTCGGGAAATTATCGCCTAACATATAGTAGCAGAAAGCGCCGTGAAAAATATCTCCAGCCCCTAGGGTATCAACTGCTGTAATTCGCGGTACGGTTATAGTACCACGGTGATTACTAGTTAGATATGTAATTGGTTGATCTCCGTGGGTAATAGCAATGTGGCGAATGCCAAAACGGCAAAGGTAATCAATCACTTCTACCTCTGCATGACAGTTGGGAGGAGAAAAATTTGCAGAACAAACGGCATAATCGACAAACGGTAAGATTTCCTCAAAGCCAGGTTTCCAGCTACCACCATCAATGACTACAGGGATATTCTCAGCTTTTGCAGCTTGGGCGATCGCTTTCCCCACTTCCATCTGGTGTCCATCAATTAATACAATATCAATATCTTGCAAAATATTGCCTGAGATAGATGCGTTGCTGGCTTGAGTTTTCACAGCATTAATCGAAATTACCGCCCGTTCACCGGTGGCTTGGCTGACAATAATCGAAGATACAGGTGATGGTGTGGGCTTGTTGGGGTCGAGGTCTGCGATCGCTACTCTATAATTTTCTAAGTCACTATAAATTAGTTGCGTCATTGGATGAGAACCCACAACACCCAAGATGGTTGCGTAATTTCCTAAATGAGCGAAAGTTACAGCCGCATTCGTAGCGGGGCCGCCTGCTGCTACAGTATAGTCAGCAGCCACCAACTTCTGATTATTTTGAGGAGCAGCATCAGCAAGATAAATCAAATCTAAGGTGACTAAACCGACAAATAATCCCCGATGCAATTTTAGATGTTGGATTTTGGATTTTAGATTTGTCACCAGAAGTAATCCGTTTTGATTGTTGAAATTATCTGTGTAGCCTGGGAGTAGAAAGTAGTCAATATTTTCAGACTTATGATACCAATTCTGTATTGAATGACAAATGACAAATGACAAATGACAATATTCAACCAGGAACGCTTTACGTTGTTGGCACACCCATTGGCAACTTAGAAGATATTACCTTTCGGGCGGTGCGAATTTTGCAGACGGTGGATTTAATTGCGGCGGAAGACACGCGCCACACAGGAAAATTACTCCAACATTTTCAAGTTAAAACACCCCAAATCAGTTACCACGAACATAATCGGAATAGCCGGATTCCAGAAATATTAGAGCATTTAAATTATGGTAAAGCGATCGCTTTAGTTAGTGATGCAGGTATGCCCGGAATTTCTGATCCTGGGTATGAATTAATTAAAGCTTGTATTGACGCAGGAATAACAGTAGTACCAATTCCCGGTGCGAGTGCAGCAATTACAGCTTTAAGTGCTGCGGGTTTACCTACAGATAAGTTTGCGTTTGAAGGTTTTTTACCACCAAAAGCACAACAACGAAAGGAATATTTAGAAAAGTTGCAAACAGAATCCCGCACTTTAATTTTCTACGAATCGCCCCATCGTTTAACAGATACTTTGCAAGACTTAGCAGAAGTCTTCGGAAGCGATCGCCCAATTGTACTAGCACGGGAATTAACTAAACTATACGAAGAATTTTGGCGCGGTACAATTGCTGAGGCGATCGCCCATTACCAACAACGAGAACCCCAAGGTGAATATACTTTAGTTGTTGCAGGAACACCAGCCAGTCAGCCTTTATTAAGCGAGACTCAACTAAAAGCAGAATTACAACAGTTAATTAGCCAAGGAATATCCCGTTCTCAAGCCAGTCGTCAACTAGCCAAATTTACTTCACTTTCCCGCCGCGAAGTCTATCAACTAGCCTTGTCTATCGTTGTGAATGCTGAGTAAAGTGTCGAAACCCGCCAATCTCAAGTTAGGTTTCATTCTGTCCTTTTAGTTATTTTTTTACGTATATTTGCTGATTAAATTCTTTATTTAGATAATTTTTTACATTAATTTTTGTTTTTTTATTAATAGACCAAATATAATGAACCCACACTAACTTTAGATTTAGCTAAGACGAATCCAATAATTATGGGTAGGCTTTTCATCAAACTGATAGGCTTAATTTTATTATTTATAGGGTTATATTTTTTCGGTCAAAACATCATATTTGTTAGCGGATACTATTCATTTTTTTATCGGAGTGTACCTGCTACTGGTTCAGTTCTAGCAATCATGGCTGGCATATTTTCACTAGTTTTCTTTCCCAGACAAACGGGAAATTTTGGTTGGATATTACTGGGGCTGGGAATAGTGCTAGTTTTCTTAAGTGGTGGAGTTATTTTAAGACCGACTAGTTTATGGAGTTTTTGTGTGGCGTTTACTGCATTAGCCACCGGATATAAATTATTAAACCAGGGCAGAATTAACTTTTAAGCAGTATTAATGATGACATTTACGCCAAAAAACCTCTATTTGGACTCTACATTAATCACTAACTTTTGTTACTAAGTAATATAATACTAATTTGTCATTATAAATAGTATTTCTCCTGCTGTACGCAGTGCGCTTGCCAAAACTAGTAGGTTTGAACGTAAGCTGGCGGTGTTTGGCTAAGTCGGAGGCTACTATTACAATGGGAATTATCCATAACGAGGAAACAGAATGACCCAAGTGGTTCTAGGCGAAAACGAAGGAATAGATTCAGCATTACGTCGGTTTAAGCGTCAAGTATCCAAGGCTGGTATACTTGCCGACGTAAAATATCATCGGCACTTTGAAACACCATTAGAAAAGCGCAAACGTAAAGCTGTAGCAGCAAGACGCAAGCGCCGTTTTAAATAAATATGGATGGTTTGGTACTGGCTTTGCTTCCAGAAATCATTCTCAGTTAGCAACAGCACTTTGCCAGAGTACTCAGATGAGATTTAGCAAGATTTACCCATGCCTGACTAGGGCTTGGGTATATTGCTTTGTATGAGGGAATAGGGAGTTGAGAGTGGGGAGTGGGAAGTAGAGAGTTGGGGGGTAGGGGTGTAAGGAAGACAAGGAAGGGAACGGAACGAATGACAAAGGACAAATTACAAATGACTACTCATTATTAGCCACGTTACGGCTGTTACAACGATTCATGGCTTTTTCGACTCCTTGCTTCAGGCTCATTTCTACGCACTCAACTACAAACTGAAGTACAGCAGACATCAATTTAGTTTCGGTAGCAGAAAATTTCCCTAGTACGTGAGAGACTGTTTCGGAGTTATCGCTGTTAGCTGCATCTTTTGGTTTGCCGATACCGATACGTAAACGTGGAAAGTTTTGGGTGCTAAGATGAGCGATCGCACTCTTCATTCCATTATGCCCACCCGCAGAACCAGAAAGACGCAAGCGGGTTTTTCCGAGGGGTAAATCCATATCATCATAAATGATTAATACAGACTCTGCTGGTACTTTATACCAACTTGTAACAGCTTGGATTGATTGTCCTGAGCGATTCATGTAAGTTAATGGCTTCAGCAAGCGGATTTTACTTCCAGCAAATGCTATACCTTCGCCATACTCCCCTTGAAACTTGCGATTTTCCGCCAAGGAAATTTGCCAAGCACGAGCAAGCGCATCAACAGCAGCAAAGCCAATATTATGGCGTGTTTGTTCATATTTCGGCTCTGGGTTCCCCAACCCCACAATTAGTTGGGGAATTACCAAAGCTGGTGGTGTTACAGCTTCTGTCATTTCACTTACAATCAATCGATTCGCAGAACTATGTTAAGGGATTAGAGGCTAGGGGCTAGAGGCTAGTTTTTTACTCAGCACTCAGCACTCAGCACTCAGCACTCTAATTAGCAGTATCATGCTGTGGTTGAGCAGGTTCGATTTGTTTGGGTTCGATTTCAGCAGTGGTTTTCACAGCTTGTTCGATTTGTTCGGCTTCGCGTTTAAATTCGTTTTGAAATTCATTAGAAGCTTCTTGAAAACCACGAATTGCTTTTCCGACACTGCGGCCGATTTCTGGGAGTTTCTTGGGGCCAAAGATTAACAGTGCCACTATCATAATTAAAGCCATTTCTGGCAGACCGATACCAAATATATTCACGCGATCGCTCCTACCTATAAGTATGCAGACAGACAAAATTAGGAGAGTGGGGAGTTCAAATTAAAACTTTTCCCATCAATTACTATGGTGACTTGTTTCAGACTAACCTTTCAAGTCTATAACTTACAAAAAAACCCGGACGAGCCGGGTGTAAGTTCGCTGAATACGCAAGCTTGATTGCGATGTTAAATTAGCCGCCTAAGCTGCGCCAATCAACCAACACATCCTGAATAGCGATGGATTTATTGTAAAGTTGCAGAATTATCAGCAAAAACACGAAAAATAGCCCCATAAATACAGCCATTACAGGGGTAGTTCCCCAGCCGGGAGCCACTTTACCATACTCAGAATTTAAAGGTCTCAGGATATCTCCCAACCTAGTCCGTTGTGCCATAGTTCACCTAAGATTAGTTGCCAAAGCTTTTTTTAATCTTCTGTAATATTCTATAAGAATAGCACTCATAATCAATCTATATTTTATGGAACCCGCAATAGTTCTTAGCATTTCTGTAGGCGCGATACTTGTAGCCGTTACTGCGTATGGAATTTATACCTCGTTTGGCCCACCAAGCAAGGAGTTAGCAGATCCATTTGATGATCACGAAGATTAGAAGGCAGGAGGCTTATGAGTAGGCTGTCTAGCTACCTGCTTCTGCCTCCTGCTATAAAAAGTTACTTTGGCTGTTGTATCAGTTTGACAGTGGTAATTTTCCAAGGCTGTATTATAAGTGACTGCTGATTGCCAGAAAATTCAGCAATATCTAGGGGGCGTTCTAATAAATCGACTGTCTCTCCCAGACTTAGCCCTAAATCACTCTGTAAATACAACTCGGCTATTTCTCCATGAGATTCGTAGCATCGCAAAATCAACTCCTGGGGATTGTCTTCTGTTGGTTTTAAGGCCATTAAGATTAAATTTTGAGAAGTTAGATTTAAGAAACTCTTTCGGTCGGGAGTATTGAGTGCTGAGTGCTGAGTCACCGAAGTTTGCTCAACGGGGGGAATCCCCCGAACTTTGCTCAACGCGGGGAACCCGCGCACGCAAGTTCTCTCCGCACGCAACTTCTCGCTGAGTGCTGAGTGCTGAGTAGAGAAGACTTGTAGAGGAATGTTGAGTTCGTAGCTGCGTTGTACTGTCTGGGCTGACTCCCAAGTACCTGCGTGGGGATACAAGGCGTAGGTGAATTGGTGAAAGCCTCTATCGGCTTCTGGGTCTGGCCAGTTGGGGCTGCGTAATAAAGATATGCGTAGTTGATTTGATTGGGCATCGTAGCCATATTTACAATCATTGAGCAAACTGACACCGTAAATACCGAGTTCTGATTCTCCGGTTAAATCAGCCCAACGCAAGGCGGGGACTTCCCATTTGGCTTTTTCTGCGGGGGTTTGGGGTTTGGTGGGGCGACGAATAACACCGCAAGGGATTTCATAGGTGGCGAAGTCTGCTTCGACATTTAAGGGAAATGCAGCTTTAACGAAGACTTGATTTTCGTGCCAATTAACTGTAGTGGCAATTTTTAAGATGGGTGAACCGGCTTGTAAAATATAATCTTGACAAAATTCCGATTCGCCTAATTGACGCAATACACGCAAGCGATGTTGTATCGGCCCTTGTTCTAATACCTGAATCGATTTGAGGCTGGTGGCTGGTAAGGGATGTTCTGCATAATTGGGGTCAATATTCCAAGCATCCCAATATTGACCGCTATCTTTAAAGGCTTGTAATTGATTTCCCGCACCGCTTAAGACTTCGCGTTGATGAATTTTATCAAAAACGCTGGCTAAATCACCTGTGTCTGGGTCAATAAATATCCGCAAGAATTGATTTTCGAGGACAAACTCAGGGATAAGAGATGATGAGTTACTAGGAATTTGGGATGTGGGAACCAGCCAAAATAAACGATAACCGACGGGTGGGATATCAGCTGCTAAAAATAATAGTGTTGATGGTTGGGTGAATTGCGAGATCAGTTGATTTCCGGCGACATCGTAGATTTGCCATTCTGTGTTAGTTGGGGGTAAGCTAACTGCAACTACCTCAGAACGTTGCCAGTTGAGCGAATTAAATACAAATATTGGTAAACTATTTGGTTCTGGTGGTTCTGGTAAGGTAAAGTGAGATGCGATCGCCTGCATTGAATCTGCTAATATTCTTGTCCCCACTTGTTCAACTTGCTGCCACCCAGGCAAAGCATCCGTATAAACTTGGGTAATGGAAGAACCAGGTAAAATATCGTGAAATTGGTTAAATAAAACTTGCTTCCAAGCTGCTTCTATCTCTGCTTTGGGAAATTTAGCGCCACAGATAATACTTGCTAAAGTCGCAAACAGTTCAGCTTGATAAAGTAAATTTTCACTTTGGCGATTCCACCGCTTTTGATCAGAGTGAGTAGTATAACAGCCACGATGAAATTCTAGATAAAGTTCGTCATCCCAGATAGGGAAGTCTGCTTGGCTAATTTCTTGTAAATACTTTTCGGCGGTTGTAAATTCTAATTCTGGAAAAACTGGGGAATGTTGCCAGCGTTGGGCAATTTCCAACATATCACGGGTAGGGCCGCCGCCGTGGTCGCCCACACCAGGAAGCCAGAGTGATTCTGTTAAATTGGTTTGGTCTTGCCATTCCAGAGTGTAGGCTGCCATTTTAACCGGGTCAATACCTTCGCCGATGGGTGCAGACATCAAACTAAATACTTGACTACCGTCAGGCGATCGCCACCAAAAAGCCCCATAATCAAATTTAGTAGTATCATTCCACCGCAATTTTTGGGTGACAAAATATTCCACACCTGCATTAGCAAAAAACTGCGGTAAAGTTGCACAAAAACCAAAGGTATCAGGAACCCAAACTATCGGCGAAATCTTACCAAATTTCTCTTGAAAATAACGCTGACCATACAATAACTGACGAACTATCGATTCACCACTAATCAAATTTAATTCTGGTTCCACCCAAGTCGCCCCCAGAATTTCCCACTTTCCAACAGCGACAGCTTGTTGAATTGCTGCAAATAAATCTGGGCGATGTTCCTCCACCCAAGCATAAAGGGCTGGCGTAGAATGACAGAAAATTAATTCAGGAAAATCTTTTTGTAATTTCAAAACCGAATCAAAAGTATTTTGGGCTGCATTCCAAGTTTCACTCACAGGCCACAGCCATGCTAAATCTAAATGAGCGTGACCAAGTAGAAAAATTTTAGATTTGAGATTGTGGATTTTAAATTCAAATAACTTTTGGCGTAAAAACAAAATATATTTGTCCCACTCTTCCCTCTCTTTCTCCGCGTCCTCTGCGCCTCTGCGGTTCGTTATCTTATCTATCTCCGCCGCCAAACCATCCAACCGTTCCGGCGCAAACTTTTCCAAATACAACTGCGCCACCGCCAACTCATCAGCGACAAAACCGGGGTCAGGATAATGATAATCTGTAGACTCGTAAACGAGGAGCGATCGCATCAAAGCCCCTTGATCATGTCCGGGACTGACCAAGCGCAAAGCTACAATAAACTCATCCCCAGCAGACACACTTTGACTCAGCAATACTCTAGGGGAAAAATCAAACAAATCTCCGGCTTGGACTAATTCTCCATTGACATAAACCTCCGCCGCATCAGCCCACCATACCAAAGCCAAGCGCAAAGATAACCCCGCTAAAGGATAACCCTGTAAATCTTGGGGAACCACGAGTTTCTGCATCAGCCATAAAACTTGTTTCCCACCTTTCCAAGCAATATGTCCTTTAGCATTTAACTCTACAGGTTGCCAATCAGACAAATTAGATGTAACAACATCCGTAATACTCCGGTCACATTCTTGGTATAGCCAAGTAGACTGAAGATTAACTTGACAAAAAGAGCGTAATTGCTCAATAGTCTTTGAGATTAAATTTGTCTGAGATTGAGATACAGGAGGGGTCATATTTTCGCTAAGATGATGGCACTTACAACGATTAACTGTTTGTGGTTATCTATTTTTTGGTGGGAGTCTCACAACTAAACAAAACTTGAACTCATAAATTACTACCATGTCATCTGGTTCTTCTGGGCGTTATCAAAGCAGACTCTTTAACTTTGTCCACCAGCAATCTCGGCGGTTGACACAACGATGGGAACAAATCTTCAGACAAGTGCAAGTTGCTACTAAGTGGGGTGTAGAAGCATTACTTTACCCGTTGTATCTAGTATTGCAGTCAGCCGAGTCAAAGGTGAAAACGCTGTCTAGCAAAGAACCACAATCTAGGGTCAAGTTACCACCAAATTATAGCGATCGCCACGAAACTCCCCCAACTGCGGATACGCCTATTCAGGTTGTCTTAGAAGCAGTCCAAAAGCTTCCATCTGAGGAAACATCTGTCAACACAGCACCAAGTTTTCACATCATAAGCTCTTGGTGGCAGAAACTGTTTCCACATAGTAAAACAAATAACTTAGTTCTGACTCAATCCTTAACGATTTCAGACAATTCCTCTAGCCATCTCACCGCATCTCAGCAAAAAGATGTGCTTCAGCAGTATTTGCCCAAAGTCCAGGGAATTGCGACAACGCTGGAACAGCGCAACTTAGTACTGGTGACTACAAATAATGAAATTCTCGATATTTTAACACCGCAACAACAAACAAAAATCTTAGACAAAATTATTAGTGAAGTTGCGCGTTACTGGCATTATCAACAATTAGCATTACCAGACACACAGACAGATTTACTACCAGAAATTCATCGTCTCTTAGCCAAACTAACGGGTGAAAATCCTAGCAAAATTCCTGCATTGACCACAGGCATATCAACCGAACTACTAAATACTAACAGAATCTTAGAAGCTCTGGATAAAGTTATAGCTAAATTAGAAACAAATACTTTAGTACCAGTACAACAAAATAGTCAAGAACTTATCCAAGTTACTCTGAAAAAATTCAATATATTTCTTTACGGTAAAAATGAGAGTACTGCTTCTGGAGATATTAGCGTTAAATCAGATAGCTTGGAAACGCAAACGCTGAATGTTCAAGCTTTAATTGAAGCTGCAATCAATTATTTTTTTGGTGTTGGTAAAGATAAAAATCTTTATTCCTCCACTAATAATGCAAAATATTTAACTGATAAAAATTATCAAAATCGTTCTAAAAAACGTGAGTTACAAAATCAAAACCCAGCCACAGAACCTTGGTTAACTTGGGGCGATTTATTTGGTGATTCTGAGTTAGTTAAAAACCAAAAAATCAAGTCGCAGCTTAATTCTAGCTTATCAGTCACACCAATTGCACAATCAAAACCGACATTACAAAAATCAAAACTTGGTGCTGGTTTGGTACAACGGAAAAAAACTAGCCGCAGTATTACAAGTAAGACAAAAGTCTCAGAACAAGTAGCTACTGTCCCAACAACTGAAGGCAGGATCTCCCATAATGAAAGTGAGGTAAGAGAAATTATTCCAAGCCAAAACCAAAATTATCAAGTTGAAATTCAGCCAGATTGGATAGAAATTAAAGTTACTTCTATGGAGTATGAGCAGCACTTACTAGAGAAAATTCTAGGATGGCTTGATAGCACTATGCTTTGGTTAGAAGAAATTTTAGTAAAAGCTATTCATTTCGTGCAAGGTTTATGGCAAGGTAAATAGTCAGGTTTGACAATTAACTATTTAAAAATATGGGTTCGGTGAAATAAAATTAAATATTGGCAAACTCTTCTAAGGGTGCGATCGCATATCTCCCTTGTTCATCTTGACTAACTAAACCTAATGCGATTAAATCTCGATCAATAAACAACTTTGTTGCTTTACCACCTGCATCAATTTTATGATTAATTAACTGCATTGCATAGCAAATTGTATCGTAAACCCGTTGGGGATTCACCGCAGTTGTAAGTAGAACAGCAAATCATTTTTACCCCGTCAGTAATTTTTCGCGTAAATTTTGCAAAAATCTATTTGCGTGTAAGGGCTTCGCCGTGAGCGTCAGCCGAACGATGTAATAGTTTTGAACATCTACACCCTTCACTCACCCTAAACCCTGTAACCTGTTACCTAAACCCCCGCACCCTCTAACCCTTAACTACCTACTTATACAAAAATAAGGGTTACAAAAAATGTAACAACAAGAGTAATACCTCAGCAAATTAGTAAAATAACAAAAGATTTTCCGCAATTTCGCTGATGACAAATCAATAATTGTCATTAGCAAATGTTATGGCTTTACGAATTACGAATTATGAATTACAAATTATTATTTTTACCTTTATTTCTGAGTTCGCTGTTGTTATCAGATACAGTCAGCGCAACACCTACAACTCAAACGTTGCAGGTAGCACAACAACCAACCCAAACAGACGCAACCCGCGCCGCAGCACAACAAGCATCAAATGAAGGATTTGAATTATACCAGCAAGGCACAGCCGAAAGCTTACGACAGGCACTTGCAAAATGGCAAATTGCCTTACCTTTATGGCAGAAACTAGACGATAAACCTTACCAAGCTCTGACTATAATGGCAATTGGTCGAGTCTACTCAGATTTAGGAGAAAAGCAGCAAGCACTTTCATATTACAACCAAGCTCTGCCCCTATGGCGTGCGGTTGGCAATCGCTCTGGGGAAGCCACTACTCTCAATAACATTGGTCTAGTCTACGACGCATTAGGAGAAAAGCAGCAAGCACTTTCATATTACAACCAAGCTCTGCCGATACATCGTGCGGTGGGCAATCGCTCAGGCGAAGCTACTACTCTCAATAACATTGGTGGAGTCTACGACGCATTAGGAGAAAAGCAGCAAGCACTTTCATATTACAACCAAGCTCTGCCGATACATCGTGCAGTGGGCGATCGCTCAGGCGAAGCTACTACTCTTAATAACATTGGTGGAGTCTA
>JAGKSW010000187.1 GCA_018993265.1 Nostoc sp. TH1S01 | reverse complement strand
AAAACGGGGGAGTGGCTCAAATCTGGGGTTTTTTAGTAGCTGTGAATTTGGTTGTACAGAGTTTTCTTTTGCTTAAGGATTATCGAAGACATCAATATAGACGATTTGTAGATTTACCTATGAATCTGGAGACAGAATAGGTTACTGATATTAACCTTAAAAATAGCCTCTGAGAATCGCTATTTTTATATAGCAGACTGCATCATCAAACTAGAATACGGCAAAATAGAGGAATTAAAGATGGCAGAAGCAAAAAATGTAATCGGCACAGATTTAGAAGTTTGCTGTACTTCGCCGATGACTGGCTATTACCGCGATGGGTACTGTAATACTGGTGGGCAAGATTTTGGAATGCACGTTGTTTGCGCCCAGGTTACAGCAGAATTTTTGGAGTATACCAAATCCCGTGGTAATGACCTTAGCACACCGATGCCACAATATAATTTTCCCGGATTACGGCCTGGCGATCGCTGGTGTTTGTGTGCTGCACGTTGGCAAGAAGCGCTGGAAGCTGGTGTAGCGCCCCCCGTAGTTCTAGAAGCCACTCACGCTAGGGCTTTGGAAGTTTGCGCTTTAGAAGATTTAAAAAAATACGCCCTTACTGCTACTTAAAATTACAAGAGATATTTTCAAGATTATACAATTTCCCAAAAAACATCATTGCGATCGCGAGGAAGGCAATCTTGCTAACATCAAGATTGCTCATCTGAACTAAGCGGCGATCGCAATGACATATACCGAGTTGTGGAAGTCATAGCTTTTTTCAGATTTCCGATGTAGTTAAAAATTGGGGTTAACAACCAAAATACACCACGATCTAAAATCAGCACTACTAAACTTGAACTTAGTGATTAACTGGCTTTGACATTGACAGCATTTAATTGTTCAAGCAGGGCAATCACATCACTGCGGCTGAGTTTCTCTTTACCATTTGCTAGAGCATCAATCGTACCATGTGCCAAAGTTAACGGAATTTGGCAAAAGTTTAAAGCAGGGCCAGCAGGTAAAGCTTGAGTATAAGCATCGGCTAACGCTAAGTTGCGTAGGGCATACTCTTGCATTTCTGCCACTGTCCAACCCTCCGGAAAGAAGCTGACACCACGTCCCATATCTTCAATATGGTTGCGGAGGATGTTCACAGCTTGTAAGCCTCGACCAAAGCCAATTGCTAAAGTACGGTTGGTTTGCGTACCATCGTACCAAGTCCATAAATCTGAGAGTAACAGCCCAACTGCACCGGCAACCCCAAAGGTGTAACGATCTAAATCAGACTCGGTTTCAATTTTCCAGTTTTTCTCTGCCCAATCAGCCATTCGGTCAGCCATTGCTGCGGTTGCATCCCAAATCCGTGGTGCAATAGTCTCAGGAGCTAATAAAGACCATTCTCTGACTCTCAGGGTTACTTCTGCCAAAACATCCTCGTAGCCGCTAAATCCTACTGAGAAAGCATCAACTGCAAAGCCATCTACTCCTGCTTGTAATGTCAAACTAATCTTGTGTAACAATTGTGCCTTCGTAGAATTATCCAATTCTGGATGATCTTCAATTTCATCAATGGCACGCATACACAAGTATGCTGATGCAACGGCTTCTTGCAATCCTGACGGTAAAATACTAATTGGAATATAAAAAGTTCGACTAGTTTCTTTGAGGATTTGCAAGGCATCACCACGTAAATCCATGTTGTCACTCCCCTCTGAGTTTTTACACCACATGCAGTTGAAAGTTGTTTAATGATCTGGGATATACTTTTTACTCAATCTGAAAATCTTGAGATGGACTAGTATTTCATCTAAAGATTAATAGTCTTTGTATCATAGTTAACGAAAAATTCAAACCTATCAAAGTCATGTCTAGTATATAGGACTTTGGTTGCTGAAATTTGTTCTGTGTAAATTTGTATATTGACCAAGCATAATTTTTTGCTGTAAATATAAACAACTATGCTAAAATTCGGCAGCTTATATAACTGAGTTGTGCGATAGCGATGAGCTAATTGATACGGTGAGATGACACCTCAGCCTCAGACATCACAAAATCCCAGACAAGATTTCTGCATTATAAAAATATAATGAAAAACTGGATAAATTTTCTCAAAAAATGCCTCTATCTTAGAGACGTTAACAGGTAGCTGACTGTAGACTATAAAAAACTTTAACTATTGACCAAATAGCTTTGCGAAGACAAGATTACAACTAGAAAAGAATTTTTGAATTCAATTTAGAAGATTAATCTGACTAGACAGTGGAAAATTTTGGTAACAAATTTCCTAATTTAAAGAAGAGTAGTACTTCAAGACTTTTTGGAACTAATCCCCCACCATAGTGTAGTGGGGGTTGTAGTAGTTAAAATCTAATGTCACTTATTAAAGTGGCACAGAAACTAATTTTTCAGATTGATATGATATGCCAGCTTGTTTAAAGCGGTGTAAAGCTTCACCTAAGCGATCGCAATCTGCAATCAAACTTATCCGTACATAGCCTTCACCTGCAACACCAAAGGCATTACCGGGAGTCACCACCACGCCTGTTTGTTGCAATACATTCAAGGCAAAATCTGTGGAAGTTGTACCCACAGGACATTTCACCCAAAGATACATGGTGGCTTTGGTTTTGGGAATCTCCCAACCCAACTCTCCTAACCCTTGAATCAAGAAGTCGCGGCGGGTGCGATAACGCTGTTGAACTTCATGCAAATATACATCTGGCAGTTGCAGAGCAGTTTCGGCGGCTGTTTGCAAGGCGGCAAAAATTCCATAATCCAAGTTAGTTTTCAACGTCCGTAAACCTTGGATAATTTGGCTGTTACCGACAACAAAACCTACCCGCCAACCAGCCATATTATAAGTTTTAGATAAGGTATGAAATTCCACGCCAATTTCTTTAGCGCCAGGAATTTCTAACAAACTGGTGGGTTGATAGCCATCAAAAGCTAACTCGGCATAACACAAGTCATGCACCAAGAGAATTTCATATTTCCGGGCGAAGGCGACAATTTCCTCAAAAAATTCTCGCGGTGCAGTGGCAGCAGTGGGGTTACTGGGATAATTGAAATAGAGAATTTTGGCTTTTTGAGCAACTTCTTCCGGAATTGCTGCTAAATCAATCAACCAATCATTTTCTGGTTTGAGAATCAAGTTGTGGACTTGCGCCCCAGCAATGACAGGCCCGCGAAAATGAGCAGGATAAGCTGGTGAAGGCACTAAAACTACATCACCAGGATTAATATAGGCCATTGCCAAATGGCCTAATCCCTCTTTAGAACCGAGTAGCGGTAAAGCTTCGCTATCAGGATCAAGCACGACACCATAGCGGCGGTTGTACCAATTGGTGATCGCACGGCGAAAACTCGCAGTTCCTTCAAAGGGCGGATAACCATGATTAGCGGGATTTTGCAAAGCGGCGATCGCGGCTTCTACTACTGGTTGTGGTGTGGGGCCATCTGGGTTCCCCATACCCAAATCAATTAAATCTAGCCCTTGTTCCCGTGCCTTAGCTTTTAGTTCATCCAGGCGGGCAAATACATAAGCGGGCAGTTTCTGTATACGTTCTGCTGGGGCAATCCAATTCAGTGTCATTGATGTACCACTTCTTGATACAGTTAATTTGTGAGTAAAATTTCTCTCATACATCTCAGTTGGCGGCTGTGAATAACTTTGAGAGAACAATAAGTTAGCAAAATCTGACTTTGACTAAAATTATGAGTCTGGGTAATATTATTGGCAAAGAACAAAGAATCAAGTTTCAGCCTGCAAGCTGGAAGTTGTTTACTCCTCAATTTGCTCATCAATTGCCTTAACAGCAACCCGATTACTTGAGTCTCTGCTGTCTGTGGGTGCAGTAGTAGAAACCATTGCGGCCATCAGCTGTTCCAGCCCTACCTTGAAAGGTAAACGGTGAATATCAGAATTGGGTGCGAGAGAAATTTCTGCTGCTGTTTTTAACTCACTTAATTTGATGTTGCCTAATCCCAAATCATCTAATTTTTGGGGCAAGCCAATCTCTGCATAAAACTTCAACAACTGTTGTCGTGAAGTAGTGGCTAACTGATTACCCAGAATCATTTCTTCTAAACGTAGTTGCACCAAGATACCGAATGCGACTTTTTCGCCGTGGATGCTGCTGTGTCCGGCAATGTGAGTTAAGCCGTTGTGTACAGCATGGGCTGCAACGGTGCGACACTGCGCCCCACCCAATCCACCAATTACTCCTGCCAATAAAACGGTAGCATCAACAACTTCTTGCCAAACTTCGCTGCCCGGTTTTTCTAAGGCTGCGGCTGACTTTTGGAATAAAATATCGCGTAACACTCTGGCCTGTTGGACTGCGGCAATAATTAAAGTCTGCTGTAAATGTCCGCTACTCACCGAGGCTTCATACCATTTAGCGATCGCATCACCAATGCCTGCTACTAAGGTGTGTTGTGGTGCTGTTACAATCAAGTCGTAGTCCAAAATCAATAAATCGGGACAGCGTGACAACGCCACATCATACAAAAAAGCCCCCGCCTCAGAATACACATTGGAAAGGGCTGTCCAAGCTGCACAGGTAGCGGCAGAAGTCGGAATTGTCACCACTGGTAAGTGCAACTGATAGGCAACTAGTTTTGCCGTATCTAATGCTTTACCGCCACCAACACCGATAATCATGTCGGCTTTGTGTTCCTTGGCTGCCTTTCTTAAGGATTTCAAAGTTGCTTCGGAACAATCTGCACCATAGGAAGCTTGAGCAGTATGCAACTGTTGTTGTTCTAAAATTGGTTGTAAAGTATTTTGAATAATCGCTAGAGTATGATTGCCTGCAACTATTAAAGGACGACTGCCTAAAAGCGCAATCTCTGCTGGTGCTGCTGACAATACTCCAGATCCACGGATGACTTTTGCCGGAGCGATCGCCAGTGCCGATAATGAATTAGATGTTTGAGTAGACAACGTAGTAGTTGATTGATGGGGCATATAACTAGTTAGGCAAAACCTGAATTTGTATTGATGCTAGTAGGATTACATAATATCTATAGAAGGCAGCCGCCTATCAACAAAACTCACCATCACTTACGACCAGCACCTACTAAAAATTTTTCCATTGATGGAATTGGTAAGTAATATCTTAATCTAAAAATAATCTTTATTGTATAGTCAAATACAAAAAAAATTTATGTCTTCCTAAACACAAAAATCTGACTTTGCTGTTAGAGAATATACTTATAAATTAGCTTAAAACTGAAACAATTTAGCAGATGCGATCGCCTACATTCACCGTTAGGACTTACGCAGTGAGACGTTTTGAAGGAGGGTGTAGGGTATAGGGGTGAAGGGGTGTATGTATCTAAAACCCTTACACCCCACACCCTTACACCCTGGTTACTGAGTGCAGCGCCGCCCTGAGCCTGTTGAAGGGTCGAATTACACCCAGTCTCCACATAAAATCTTTGTGCGTAAGTCCTAACCCAATTTCCCTCACCGCAGGATTTTTTTAAGCAGTAGGCTTTGGCAATTGAGCAAATTTATCTGTATAAATCTCAATTGAAATCTCCGCATTTTCGCGTGAAGCTAGATTGCGTTTGATTTGACCAAGGTAAAGTGGTACAGAAACCCCAGGTTCGGAATGTAAAATAGTCCGAGCGCGAATTGTCAGATAATTGTCACCTTGCTTACCTAAGCGACCATAGGAATATAAATTACTGGCTGCTTGACGTAAAGTTGCTTCTAAAGCAGAAGGGGAAATTTCTGGATTAATGGAAATTACTGTTTGCGTAGAGCCATTATCATAAACCAGCGTATATTTTTCGGCTCCCGGAATCACGGTGCGACTTAACGGTACTAAAGAAAGCGCAAATAACCCGCCTGTTAGCACCAGCATAAAGCCAGTTGTACCTACCAGCCGAAAGCGAATACCCCATTTAAAAATAAAAGCCAGTACTGCTAAGGCAGCAAATACTAATGTGGCAATACCCGACCATTGGGTATATTGAAGAAAATCAGCTGTTGAGAACATACAGATTGGCTACTTAGGTGTCTTCACATTATTTACAGACACACCCATTTTACCGAGTACTTACACTCATGCTGTTGTTTCTTCTGTGGTTGTTCAGCAAAGCTACCGGGTGAAATCTTATTAGTGTGGACAAGTAATCGACAGAACTCCCTTGTCGGAAACTGCAACCCTTACCTTATATTCTGCCTGACAAGTCTCGACTACATTACCAGTTCTAATTTGAATTTTTTCTGAAAGTTCACAGCTATTAAACTGTCCTTTTTCATCAAACACAATATAACTTTTGGCTTTACAAGGAAAATTAGATGTTCCAGCTACAGGGTTATAAACTTGCACATTAACATTCTGAGCAAGAGAACAAGTTGCCAAAGAATTATTGGGATGATAAGTCACAGTACCTGTTTCACATGAAATTGCTGCTTGAGCAGGTAATGAAATACTAAAGTTAATAGTTAATAAACTTGATAATAATGTTAATAATGCAAAGCTGTGAGTAGATAATTTCATATAGTAGATATTACACTGATAAAGAAAAGAAAAAATAGTGCTTAACTGATGAAAAATAAAATATACAAAAGGGCATCTAAAGATTAGATGCCCGTCATGTAGGAAACCCCCAAAAGGGTTGTCCTTACACCTTCCCAACTATCAGCAACATTAGATAATTTCTAATTGGCTAATTAGAAATTATCTAAATCACAAATGTGAATAATGTAATTTTATGAACTAAAAAATACGAATGCCGACAGTGTAACCACGGAAAACAGTTCAATTAATACCATTTTAGATTGTGCGAAAAGTTGCGTGCTGAAGCAACGCCGTCTTGGGGGTTTCTCCCATGAGCAATTGCAGAAAGGATTTCCTGACTTGAGCCAACTTTTCAAGACGGATTTTAGATTGGGGATTGCTGTCTGGTTGAGACTTCTGTGAATCGTTTGAGCAAAATTACTAATATTACTAATAGTCATTTGCCAAAAGCTTGTTATTTTGATGAGAGTGAAATACAACTCCACAAATCGCTGACAAAAATAACCAGGAAAGCGTATTCACACGAAAATCAAATAAGGTTACATCTACTGTATTAAATAGTATCCACTCTCCACATACCAAAAGATAACTGAAGAATACTAACCTATCAGATTTAGCTAAAGAATTAGATTGCCGCAAAACTTGAATGCCTGCAATAAATATCCAAGCTAGTAAACCGCAAAATAAAAGAGTAGTAGGAAATCCTGTTTCCGCAGATAGCATTAAAAATAAGTTATGCGGATGACCTAAATCAATATTCATCTTGGCTTTGTAGAGTGCGGAGAAACTACGTAAACCCCAACCCGTCCAAGGATGCTGTTGTGCCAAAGACCAAGCAAATTCCCATTGAGTTTTTCGCATTAAGGCAACTGGTCTATCTGGATACATTTCATCGTTTAATCGCGCCCAAAAGAAAGCTGGAACAACTCGACGAAAAATTTGGGCAATGGGAGAAGGAGCAAAAGCAGCCAAAAGAATCGCAGTCACAACACCAACAACGCCACCAACTAAGATACGCCAACCTTGGTAAAGTGCGTAAGCTAAACAGGCAATCATAGCGATCGCCCATCCGTTGCGCGAATTAGTGAAAATTAAGGCGGCAAAACTGGCAATCACAATTAGCGCCAACAAGCCAATCAGGGATTTTTTTCTATTTCTTGATTGCCATTGTTCTAGTAATAAAGCTATCCCGACAGTAAAAATAATCGCTAGATAAGCTGCCAATAAATTAGCGTGCATAAACAAAGCCGCCATTCGCCCTGGTGGTTCGCCTCCCGGTGCGATCGCCCAATCTAAAACAATCCACAAAAACTGTAATTTTAAAGCCCAAGCTAAAAACAACTGTCCAAAACCAATCATTATCACTGGTACAGCACCAATGACTAAAATCCACGCTATTTGGCGCAATTGGTCAATTGTCTGAATTAAGGTACTCCAGCCAGCAAAAACTAAAAAGTAAGGTACTAAATTAAATAAACCTAAAAAAGCATCCGTTTTATAGGTAGCAAATCCTGACGTAATCACCAGGAATATTGTAAAAAGTGCAAATCCCCGATTGATGGGGCGGCGAATAATTGTACGGTATTTTTGCAGCCAAGTTAGTAAAGATGCCAAAATTACCGCCACCGCCCCAACAAATGGACTCAGGGGAAAAATTAACAGCCCGATTTGGAAAATATTCCAAGCAAATTGGCTTTTCGGGTTGGGATGATCAAAAGCTAGTTTCAAGCTGGCTCCCAACATTCTGTGCGAGTGAGACGAATTTGGGCTAAAGCAAAAATAGTCGGGATAATGCGACCATAATTAGTAGCGATCGCTCGCCAACCTAAATCTGCTAAAAACCAAGTCCACATAGCCGGGCCGACAAAAGCAAATACTGTGCGAACTGCCCCATAACGGGCTGCACTCAGCGTCATACCTCGCCGCGCCATTTGCATAGCAACATAGGTTTCAAACTGGGTTTTGGCTACTGTTGAACCTGTAATTGCCGCTTGTTTGGTTACTTGATAAGTTGCAAAGTGCAAGGCAAATTGTCGCGCAATTTGTTTGAGGATGAATGGTTGAATGACAGAGGTAACAGCTAAAGCACTACCACCCTTAAACAGCAATCCCAAGGGATCATGCTGCAACATTAATGGTAATGGTTCTTTAAGTTCCGTTTTCACCAAATGACGCTGGACTTTGACAGTCAACTTTTGTTTTTCTTTTTCTGGCAGTTTTTTCCACACTTGCCCTAGCAAATGTAAAAATACTTCTGCTTCTAAATCAACAGTTGTTAAATGATTGGAATAAGGAATTTTTAAATATTTACAAACTTGAATTAAGGCTTGGCGGTAAGTTACTTGATTTGTGCGTCCCCGCAAAACTGTTACTCCATCTGCTGCCAAAAACCGGAAACGCTCTTCTAATGAGTCTAACCAAGCTTGGCGGCTCTGACTTTGAACTTCGATCGGTTCAGGTGTCTGAACATAATCTAGGGGATTGAACTTTCGACTAAACAATATTGCCGTTAAATCTTGCAATTCATCATCTGTTGCTAGTTCTAAGGCCGCCCTGAGTTCATCCAATGTTCTTTTCCTCCCTTCCGTGCAGCTTGTCTGTACTTTATTCTACTATTAGCTTTTGGCGGTCTTTAGTAGTCTTTTTATCCTTCGCCATCTGTATTGTGTCATTGAAGTAAGAATTCAGAAGCCAGAATTCAGAATTTAGAACAAAAATAAAAACAAGCCAGTAAAAATAAAATTCCCGTAGTGGCGTGACATGACTAAAATGTTGCATTAAAAATCTCTTGTGGGATGGGTTTCTAGCTCGTCCGGTGCGGGCAGGATGCCCACACCACAAGAGTTATGTTGATACACTACTTTAGTCTAGACAGGCCACTACTTCAGATTTACTCTCAGCTTTGGAATTTCGTCGAACGCCTCTACATTCTGAGTTCCGACTCCTGAATTCTGTTTGATAATAACCAAAGATTGATGACTAAGGACTATTAACTAATGATAGACGTTGCCGTAATTGGTGCTGGTATGGCGGGGTTAGTTTGCGCCCAGCAATTAAAGCAAGCGGGATATTCAGTATTAGTTGTGGAAAAATCCCGTGGTTTGGGGGGAAGAATGGCGACACGTCGCTTACATGAAACTTGGGCAGATCATGGCGCTTGTTATCTCAAACCCAAGGGGGAATTTTTGCGAGAGTTTGTCGATTTATTGTGCGATCGCCAAATTATCACAGTTTGGAATTGTGACGAACTTCCCAAGGCTGAACCTCGTTATATTGCACCTGCGGGGATGAGTGCGATCGCTAAATTTCTCGCACCAGGTTTGGATATATTACTCAATCAACGGGTAATTGCAATTCACCCAACTCCCGAAAATACTTGGCAATTGAATCTGGAATCTAGTAATGAAGAAATCACAGCTAAGGCGATTGTCTTGGCAATTCCTGCACCCCAAGCTGTGATGTTACTCGAACCCTTGGGGGAAAATTTATTAGGAAGAGACTTTTTAACTAACTTAAAGACGGTGGAATTTGCGCCTTGTATTAGTGCGATCGCAGGCTATCCCAATTCCGCACCGCTACCAGATTGGCAAGCTCAAAGTTTTGCAGATGATCCGGTTTTAGGATGGATTGGTTTAGATAGTAGCAAGCGTCTCCAGCCACCACAACCTGTATTTGTCGTCCAAAGCAGTGCTAATTTTGCCCAACTACATCTCGAATCCTCCGATTTACAACCTGTAGGGCAGAAAATGTTGCAGCACGCCGCCCAAACTCTCGCACTACCTTGGCTAGAGACACCCGAATGGATGCAGGTACATCGTTGGCGTTATGCCTTTCCTAGCCATCCTTGGAGAGAAAGTGTTTTATCTGCCAGCACTACCTTACCTTTGGTGTGCTGTGGTGATTGGTGTGGCGGTAATCTTGTCGAAGGTGCAATGCTTTCGGGACTAGCTGCGTCTGTTGCAATTAATCATCATCTGCGACAATTAGCTCTTACTGATGTAAACTTTTTCAAAATTTTCTCATTTTAATTACATCTATCGTTAGACTTGTTGGTTTGTGTAGCCATATCTTTTTTCTCAAGATTTGCTACTTTGTTACCTCAATAATTTGTTGTCTAGTATACATAGAGCAAACTAAAAAATAATTTAGAAATAATAGGTAATTAATCAATAAGTAATGTAAATTACTTATCAAGTTTTACTTACCTCAATATTTCATTCTCCAGAATGTTATTAATAAAAAATTAAAATTGATCCCTTTATGCTTATGCTGCGTTTTGTGTAGATTTTCGCCAAAAAGCTAGAAATTTGGAATAATTGGCATTGTGGATCTATAGCTTCGGTACTGTACTAGTTTGTGAGAATTTCAAGACAAAACTCAGCATCTACTAGTATAAAAAATAACTTAATTATCTCTATCAACTGACTGTTTTTGTACCGAAATAAAAGGTGAAGTTCGGGGTATAAAAACCAAATTAGGTGAAGCGGTTTTGGCTGATTAACAGTACTCAGTGAGTCTTGAAAAGAAAACTCAACTGTATTTCAATGGAGATAAAGCTTTATGAAGACAGTAGTCAATTTAACACGAGAATCAGTAGTAAGCGAAATTAAAAGCGTTTTAGATACTTATGCCTACTATCCTTATCAAGAAACCTTTGCAATCCCTGAATTACGTCAACAACTGATTGATTTCGTCATCAGTCGCATTCCCTGTTTTTATAACGAGGAGTTTGACAGAGAATTTCCCCTACAAAACCTGATAAAAGATTATCCAATAGAGCAAAAATTTCCTCGGAGTCCATTAGCGCAGAAATTACATTTACAAAACTTGATTCATCAAGGTATTTTTGCCATTATGCAAGATCAATCAGCTTGGATTAACAATCATCTATGTAGTACAGTTGAGCCTGGCTGCGAACCTTCACAATGGTTTGGTTGAATAAAGATAAATTTTACATCTTGTCTTCACAGTTAATCTTTGTACATAATTCCTACAAATCTACAACTGACTAAGAAGCAAAAGTGAGGAGTGGCTATAACTCCTCACTTTTAGCTTGAACTGACAGAAGCCTCTC
>JAGKSW010000037.1 GCA_018993265.1 Nostoc sp. TH1S01 | reverse complement strand
CTTCGCACGGTCGATAGCCCCAATATCCAGTCATCGCTCCTAGAAGTGTTAGTAAAAGCACCCACCATAATTCATGCCTCCGTCCTCTTATATGGCGATAATCTGCAACTTGTTGCAACTGTTCAATCAGATTCATATTGTTTCCAACCGTAGATGCTTAAATACCCTTATAAGTATTTTGATTTTTCTACGGTTGTATGAAACCACCCTGCCGTAGCTTAAAAAGCAGGGGGGTTAGGGGGGATCTGAACAAGATTTAGATGTTAACCAAAATGTATTGAGGGGCTAGGGACTAGTACAAAAAGGCTGAAGTATGAAGTCTGAAGTATAAAATGAAGAAACCCTTAGAGTGAGCTTTTTAGCAATTGATAATGGGTGCTTTATTTCCGCCTTACTGTACTAATATTTTTACTCTTATCTGGGAAAATAACTTAAAGCAGATTTCAGGTTCTGGAAGCTGCTGTGAACCCGATTCTGATGAATTAGTAATGCCCAAAGTTCAGGTTAACGGAATTGAAATATTTTACGAAGTTAAAGGTACTGGCGAACCTTTATTGTTGATTGCTGGCTTTATGTGCGATCGCTCTTATTGGTCGCTATTATTACCACACCTCATTTCTCAGTATCAAGTTATTCGTTTCGATAACCGAGGTATCGGACAAAGTTCTATTCCTAATAGTCCTTATAGCACTCAGCAAATGGCTCAGGATGCCGCTGCACTCTTAGATATTCTTGGTATTAAACAAGCACATATTATTGGTCATTCAATGGGCGGACAAATTGCCCAAGAATTAGCTTTGTTATATCCTGAAAAAGTTAAAAGTCTAATTTTACTTGCTTCTTTAGCTAAAGGTAATGAGCGATTTAATAGCTTAGTAGAAACTTGGGGCGATATTGCCGGAAAAATAGATTTAAAACTATATGAAAAACTTGTCTTGCCTTGGATATTTACTGAGAATTTTTACGCTATCTCAGACATGATAGACCAACTAATTGAATGGGTAATTAATTATCCTTTTGCCCCAACAACGCATGGAATATATCATCAAAGCCGAGCCGTGATCAACCATGACACAGCAGATAGAATTTACAATATTCATAGTCCAACTTTAGTCATGGTCGGTAAACAAGATATTCTCACACCTGTAGCATTTTCTGAACAACTTGTTCAAAATATTCCTCAAGCTGAACTGCAAGTGATTGAACATGGTGGTCATGGCTTTTTAATTGAATCAACAGAAATAGTTGCTCAAGCTATACTCAATTTTTTAGCGAAATTTAAGTAATTATTTAAGGAATTAACGTATAATTAATAACTTAATCACTGATACCATTTAATATGAAGCTGTACTCTATAAATTTGGTAGAGACGTTGTATACAACGTCTCTACAACAACAGATGTATAAAGATGCAGCCAAGCACTTTTAAAATAACCTCATTCTCCTTATTTAGAAAATCATGGACAACCTCAAACAAACAATAGCCAGCTTCGGCAAAAAAGACTTAGAAGTGCGAAAAAATTGGTACTCGCCAGCAGCAGAGGCTTATAACAAAGCTAGACCTCGTTATCCCAAAAATTTTATTGAGCAAGTTATCCAGTTTTCTCAATTAACTCCAGATGCAAAAATTTTGGAAGTAGGATGTGGCCCTGGAACAGCAACAATTTCATTTGCTCAATTAGGTTATTCAATGCTTTGTTTAGAACCGAATCCAGATTTTTGCGAGTTGGCTAAACAGAATTGTCGCTCTTATCCAAATGTAGAAATTCAAAATACATCTTTTGAAGAATGGAGTTTGCAACCTGAACAGTTTGATGCTGTTTTAGCTGCTAGTTCTTTCCACTGGATACCAGCAGAGGTAGGATATCCCAAAGCAGCAAGTGCTTTAAAAGCAAATGGTCATTTACTCTTATTCTGGAATAAGGAATTACAACCTAATTATGAAGTTTATCAAAGCTTGTCAGCAGTTTATCAAAAACACGCTCCCTCTCTTGACCGTTATGAAGATTGGGAAGCGCAACAAAAAGTATTTCAAGCATTTGGCAATATATTAATTGATTCAGGAAAATTTCAAGATATTCAGTTTGGGCAAGTTAAATCTGAGGTCGTATACAGCACCGATGAATATTTAATGCTGTTAAATACCTATTCTCCTTATCTCAAATTAGAGCCAGATATAAAAAAAGCCTTATTTGCGGAATTAAGTCAACGAATTAATCATGATTTTGGTGGGAGTTTGCAACTTTCATACATTTCGGCTTTTCATATTGGCAAAAAAATTTAAAATTATGCAACTTATAACAGGAGGCTGGAGGTGAGTAGTTGCACAAAATTAAATTCATTTGTGGAGGTATGGAACATTTCGACAAGCGAATAATCACAACCAACCACTTTTCAAACAACTTCTGAGAGTTTTTCCTTCAATCAAATGGAGAATTTTTTTCCTTTAACAACTGCTCTAATTCGGCAATTCGCGCTTGTAAAGGAGCCATCATTGCTTCAATTTCAGTCATAGAATAGCGAATGGGAATGTGCTGGGGACAATTCTCACTTATAGCTTCGACATGAAACAGAATTGCTCGTTCAATTTCTGCTGGGTAGTCGGGGATTCGGAGTTGCTCAATCAAAACAGCATCACCTTCAATATATTCGGCTGTTCCCCAGATTTTGATCCGTTTTCGATGGCGGTAATCCATTAAAAATAGAAATGCTTTGGCTTCTCCTGATAAGTTACCGACTGTGATATACTGCACATTTCCAGAAAATTCAGCAAAGCCCAAGGTTTTGTCATTTATGACTTTGAGAAAGCCAGGCGCTCCGCCGCGAAACTGGATATATGGATAGCCATTAGAACTGACTGTTCCTAAATAAAATCCATCAAGATGAGCAATAAATTCTGCAATTTGTGGGGTAATTGAATCATTTGCTGGGCCATTGGCAATGTAGCGTTCGTAAGTTTGCCGCGAACCCCTTTGTAGCTGTGCGGCTTGAACTTCTGGCGTAAAAGCAATTTCTCCAAATTTACGAGGCATAATGCACTCCTAAGTGAACTTTACGAGGATGGATACCAACTCTTGAGATGGGCAATTTTTTTACTAGTACAGTACGGCGGAAGCAAGCCGAAGTATGTCTCCTTTTACAAAAAATTCGAGGCTAACATTCCCAGTTTTCCCCTAAATTAAACAAAGTCGCCTTTAAAGGGCGAGGAACCTCAAACTCATATTTTCGGTAAACTAGCATGAGTGGCAAATTAATTGTATTTGAAGGAGTAGAAGGCTGCGGTAAAACAACCCAAATGCAGCTTTGTTGTCAGTGGCTAGAAAGTTTGGGTATTTCAGTAATTGTCACTCGTGAACCAGGGGGAACAGAGTTGGGTGTACATTTACGGCGTTTATTGTTGGAGAAGTCGGAGGATAAACCAGTTGCAGATGTAACTGAATTGTTATTATATGCGGCCGATCGCGCCCAGCATGTTGAACAAGAACTCAAACCCAATTTAGCAGCCGGAAAATATATACTATGCGATCGCTACACTGATTCTACCGTTGCTTACCAAGGTTACGGTCGGGGTTTGAATATGAGTTTAATTGAAAAACTCAACAATATTGCCACATCAGGCTTAACTAGTGATTTGACAATTTGGTTAGATGTGGATGTGGAGGTGGGACTTAGCCGCAAACGCGGCGACGCAGCAGGTTTAGACCGCATAGAACAAGAAACCATCGCCTTTCATCGCCGCGTTCAACAGGGATATAGCCAATTAGCAGCGGCGCACCCATCCCGCATTGTACAAATTGATGGTAGTTTGAGTAAAGAAACTGTCAGCAGCGTTATTCAAGAAATTTTGCGCCAACGTTTGCAAATTTAAGTTCAATTTACATATTTTTTGGGAAAGAGTGTCATTAGTCATTGGTCATTTGTCCTTTGTCAATACAAATAACTCAAGACTAATGACACACTTTAATATTCATATCAGCATTGCAGATATAAATATATATGACAGATTATTAATTAATATATAGATTCCCTCAATTAATGATAGATTCATTTGTGTTTTCCGCAACCAGCTATTAGCCACATTTTATGAGTGAAGTATCTACAAACCTACCTCTTTGGCTACAAGATAGAGATGTTGTAATATCCGAGGGTGCTAATAATGTTGAGTGGCGATATCAAGAACCACCTGATTATTCCCGTACCAACGAGACTTTGCGGCGTGAAAAACAATACAATCATTTAGAAGGTTCTTTAGAGGCGATCGTGCAGAATCTAGTGAGAACCTTCGAGATGGAAGCATCTTATAAAAGCAATCCTCAGCAGTGGATATCGATTGTGACTGATAAATTCCGCATGATTACTAACGGCGGCTTTGCTTACACTGCCGAAGATGTAGTAGAAGCGGGAACTTATAATTTATTTCTTGGTGATTCAGATAAATATAAATCCTCTGAAGAAGACTTTGAATCATCAGCGCAAATCTTTCATAAAGCATTTCCTGATGGGTTTTTGTGGGAATTAATAGAAGTTTTAGCCGGGCCGCCAAATGTGACATTTAAGTGGCGACATTGGGGAACCTTTAGCGGCCCATATAAAGAACACGCACCCACCGGCGAAAGAGTAGAAATAACTGGTATCAGTATTGCTCGTGTGACTGATGATTTAAAAATTGTTTCATTAGAGCATTTTTTTGATCAAAGTGCGTTTTTAGGTAAATTGGCAACTGGTTGTCCTTTTCATTCTTAAAAGAAAGTGACAGGTAACAGGGAACAGTGAAGAAGCTTTGTTCCCTATTGCCTTTCTGAAGGGCTTAGTCAATCTACAATTGACTAATGACTAATAATTCATTTGCACAACTTGTTGGACAACAGCAAGCTATAGAATTACTCACTGAAGCTGTTAAGCAAAATCGAGTTGCACCAGCTTATTTGTTTGTTGGAACAGATGGTGTAGGAAGAAGTTTAGCGGCTCGGTGTTTTGTCGAGTTATTATTTTCTAGTGCTGTTGAGACACATCTGGTTCCATCAGTGCAGAATCGGGTGCGTCAAGGGAACCATCCTGATTTGTTGTGGATACAACCAACATATCAATATCAAGGGCAAAGATTAACAGCCGCAGAAGCAGCCGAGAAAAAACTCAAGCGCAAAGCACCTCCTTTAATTCGGTTAGAACAAATTCGGGAAATTACAGAATTTCTCAGCCGTCCACCTTTAGAAGCACCAAGAAATGTGGTGGTGTTGGAAGAAGCGCAAACAATGGCGGAACCAGCCGCAAATGCACTACTAAAAACTTTAGAAGAACCGGGACAAGCAACCATTATTTTAATTGCACCTGCGCCGGAGTCTGTGTTGCCAACTTTGGTGTCGCGCTGTCAAAAGATTCCTTTTTATCGCTTAGATACAGCCGCTTTAACTCAGGTATTACTGCAAACAAATCATCAGGAAATTTTGCAGCATCCGGCTGTGTTGAGTATAGCGGCTGGCAGTCCCGGAAGTGCGATCGCCTGTTATGAACAATTACAAGTTATTCCTCCTGAGTTACTCACAAATTTAGCATCAGCCCCAAAATCTGCTCGCCATGCTTTGGAATTAGCTAAAAAAATTGACAAAGATTTAGATACAGAATCACAACTATGGTTAATTGATTATCTCCAACATTCTTATTGGCAACAGTGGCATCAATCGGGAATTATTAATCAGCTAGAACAGGCACGTAAAGCACTCTTAGTTTACGCTCAACCGCGGTTAGTTTGGGAATGTACTTTATTATCTGTGCATCAACAATGCAATCTGCAAAACTAATTGTTTAGCTGGTTGTTGAAGGTAGTGATGGTTTGTGCGATCGCCATCTTCAAGAAAAAGTTAAAATAAACAAACTGCCCTCCAAAGCTGATTATTTCTGATTGGGAAATCTACTGGAGAATTAAATGACTTTAGCAACCGCTAAACCTATATAGGACTTACGCAAAATTATGAAAAAACGAACCGCAAAGGGCGCAAAGGACACGAAGTTATAAGAGTTTGAGAGAGTTATTGCGTAAGTCCTACTATAAAAGAATTACCCCTGTTGTTTGAGGGAGTGACTTGGAGAGAATTTAAAGCTGTTGAACAATTATTAGACCGTCCAGGATATCGGCTGTCTTTTCTGGATGGAGTTTTGGAGATTCGTAGAACGCCAGGCGAAGCACACGAAACCATTAAGGAAAGACTCGGCGCATTGTTAGAACTTTACCTGCTTATGGCCGGGTTTGATTTTACTCCAACTGGCTCAATGACTTTGGAAAGTGAATCGGGCGCTGTGAAGCGAGAGGCTGATGAATCTTATAAACTTGCACCTGGTCGAGTGCGTCCTGATTTAGCGATTGAGGTGGTGTTTACCAGTGGCGGAATTAATAAACTGGAGGCATATAAGCGGCTGTTAATTCCAGAGGTCTGGTTTTGGGAAGATAGGGTGTTAAAAGTCTATCACCTGCGGCAAGAGGGCAACACGCTTGACTATGAAAGAATTTCCAGTAGTGAAGAAGTCAAAGGCATAGATATAGATTTATTGTTACGCTGCATTAATATGGCGAATCACGTTGATGCTATTAAAACTTTTCAACAGGCACTTCAGAAATAGTTGGTAATTCATGTTTTTACTTTAATAACCAACCAAACACATAATTCACAATCTAAATTTACAAGTCAGAAATCTAATTTAAAGTTCAAAACCCTGACACCCCTATACCCTTACACCCAGTCTCAAACGACAATCTTTGTGCGTAATGACCCTTATCCCCTCGCACCCCTTTGTAATAATGCTGGTTTCCCTGCTGCCCTAAGCCTCGTATGATCAAGATATAAGCAAAATATAAACTCGCCAGATTTTCACGGCATAACATGGGCAGTATTTGGGAACTCGATTTTTACTCTCGTCCAATTTTGGATGAAAATCAAAAAAAAGTTTGGGAAGTTGTCATCTGTGAAAGTCCCTTAGATATTAGGACGCAAACAGATTCGTTATTTCGCTACGCTCAATATTGTCCTAGCACCCAAGTCAATTCGGGCTGGTTGCGGACGGCGTTGCAGGAAGCCATTAACAAAGCCGGAGAAGCGCCCATTAAAATTCGCTTTTTCCGTCGCCAAATGAATAACATGATTACTAAAGCTTGCCAAGATTTGGGTATTCCGGCGCAACCTAGCCGTCGGACTTTGTTACTGAACCAGTGGCTACAACAGCGGATGGCGGAAGTTTATCCTCAAGAACCGGGCTATCAAGGCGGAACTAACCCTTCAGTGCGTTTGGACAGTCCTTTACCTCAGCGTTTACCTGATGCTTTAGAAGGACAGCAGTGGGTGTTTGTAAGCTTATCAGCCGAAGATTTAATAGAAATGCCAGAGTGGGATATTGGTTTTGGTGAAGCTTTCCCTTTAGAAATGGCGCAAGTGTCCCCAGAGACGCGCATTCCTGGCGTTTTGATTTTCTCGCAAAGGGCTTTACCTTTAGCTGGCTGGATGTCTGGTTTAGAGTTAGCGTTTTTAAGAGTAGATAAGAGTGCTGGCACTAGGTTGATTTTAGAAACTGGTGCTACGGAAAGTTGGATTTTGGCGAATATCACAAATCCGCAAGTTGTAGCAGAAACTAAAGGTTTTGCCGAAGCTAAACAAAAAGCTAATGGAGTACATTTTATTGGTGTACAGTCAAGTCCTCAAGCCGAATCTTTTGCTGGGTTTTGGCTGTTGCAAGAGGTGAGTTTGCCTTAAGAGTGCTGAGTGCTGGGTGCTGAGTGCTGAGTAAAAAATATGAATTTCTCACTTCTAACCTCTAAGCCCTAGCCTCTAGCCTCTTAGTACACAGTGATACATACCGATGATTTTTGGGGAATTCTCTGCATGAATGGAACGCCGATAGATGCCCATGATTTGGGATAATTATCTGCGTCCATCTCCGTTGTCAAAAGCAAATTGCTGATTTGCGCGGATATGCACCAATGATTTGGGATAATTATCTGCGTTTGCTTGCAGTTCAAAATCCGAAATCCACAATTCACCAAGGGTCATGGGTTCTGAAAATTTCTCTCACGATACACTAGCAGAACAGCTGCTGGAACTAGCCATCAAATCGGGAGCCGAAGCCGCTGAGGTGTATCAGTCGCACTCGCTTTCTCGTCCGGTCTTTTTTGAGGCTAATCGACTTAAACAGCTAGAAACCAGTCAATCTGAAGGTACAACGCTGCGGTTATGGCGTAATGGTCGTCCCGGACTCACGGTAGCTTACGGTGATGTTCCGCCGCAGGCTATGGTGGAACGGGCTTTAGCTTTGAGTGAACTAAATCAACCGGAACCTATAGAGTTAGTAACTAACTCTAAGCCAGCTTACCCAGATTTAGGGACAAGTGTACCGATAGAAGTTTTGGTCAACTGGGGTAAAGAAGCGATCGCCATTATCCGCAATACGTACCCAGATGTATTATGCAATAGTGATTGGGAATGTGATGTGGAAACTACTAGACTTGTGAATAGTCACGGTCTAGATTGTCACTACACAGACACTACCCTCAGCTGTTATATGTCAGCCGAATGGGTGCGGGGCGATGATTTTTTGAGCGTTTCTGATGGTCAAACTCAACGCAATACCTTAGACCCAGAAAAGTTAGCTTATCAAATTTTACAAAGATTAGTCTGGGCAAAAGAAAATGTGGCACCGCCTAGCGGTCGTGTACCAGTTTTATTTACTTCTAAAGCAGCTGATATGCTGTGGGGAACTGCCCAGGCAGCTTTAAACGGTAAACGTGTTTTAGAAGGGGCTTCTCCCTGGGCGGAACGGATGGGTAAACAAGTTGTTGCACCTAGTTTGACACTGCATCAAGACCCAGAAGCCGGCCCATACAGTTGCCCTTTTGATGATGAAGGTACTCCCACAACTGCTTTAGTTTTTGTTCAAGATGGCATGTTACAGCATTTTTATGGCGATCGCACCACAGGCCGTCAATTGGGAACTGGTTCTACAGGAAATGGTTTCCGTCCCGGTTTAGGTAGTTATCCTTCTCCTGGGTTGTTTAATTTCTTAATTCAGCCTGGTTCAACATCGCTGCGAGATTTAATTCGCAAATTAGATAATGGTCTAATTGTAGATCAAATGTTAGGTGGTAGCGGTGGTATTTCGGGTGACTTTTCCATCAATATTGATTTGGGCTACCGTGTGCAGAACGGTCAAGTAATTGGCCGTGTGAAAGACACAATGGTTGCAGGTAACGTTTACACAGCCCTCAAACAAGTCGTAGAATTAGGTAATGATGCGGATTGGAATGGTGCTTGTTATACCCCATCTTTAATAGTCGAAGGGCTATCTACTACTAGCAGAAATCCTTAAACAGCCAAAATTATGAATTTTGCCAATAGCATAAATGATGCTATCCAACTGGATAGAGTTGTATTTCTTGGTCGCACTTTATCAGAGTATGTGAAATTTTTTGACCTAGATTTATCGCAGTGGCAAAAAGCGAAAATTTTAGATTGTCCGGCTGGTGCAGCTTCGTTTGTCGCGGAACTGCATCAAATGGGGATTGATGCTGTTGCTGGTGATTTGTTTTTCAATTTAGATGCAGCAACTTTGCAAGCTAAAGGACAAGCCGATTTAGCTCATGTAATTGAAAGATTAGCTGATGTTACCCATAACTATAATTGGGATTTTTATCAAAGTATTGAAAAATTAAGTACATATCGCCAAAGTGCTTTAGAAAAATTTTTGGCAGATTATCCTCATGGTCGCCAAGCCGGACGTTACATACAAACTGTATTACCAAAATTACCATTTGGCGATCGCAGCTTTGATTTAGTATTAAGTGCTAATTTGTTGTTTCTCTACAGCGACTGCTTCGATTATGCTTTTCACTGGCAAGCAATTTTAGAACTTTATCGAGTTTGCTCTCAAGAAGTCAGAATCTACCCATTACAAGGTAAAAATGCTCAAATATATCCTTTGTTAGATAATTTACTCAATGATTTAAATAATGCGGGAATTTCCGCAGAAATTGTCAATGTACCTTGGGAATTCCTCAAAGGTAGCAATCAAATGTTGCGTTTGTGGCGGTGATGAATCAGAGGCTAGGGATTAGGGATTAGAGGCTAGAAAGTAGTAGTTTTTACTGCTCACTTGTAACTCATACTAAGTTGCTTTCAGAAATAGCATTCCTACTTCCTACTCCCTACTCCCACCCCAGGTTACTATCTTTGAATGCAAGTTGGTATCAGCTCTTTTAAGTCAGCTATTCATCAGAAAATTTCACAACCCAATAAGAAAAACTGTCTTCTCTAGCCCCCAGCCTCTAGTCTCTAGCTTCTCTTTTCAAGGTATAACTATGAACAGGAATCAGAAATAAATTATTAAATTTATATGATATCGCTTCCTGCTCTGAATCAGCACTTGCGTCGTTGGTGGCAACCAAGAAAAGGTTTAGCGATCGCAGAAGCTTCTATTATTGGGATTGTAGCAGCTTTATCTGCGGTATTCTTAAAATTCGGAGCAGGATTCTTGGGTGCATGGCGGGTGCATACTTCCCATGTTTTTCCTGCATGGCTAGCTTTACCTGTCGTGGGTTTAGTTTTTGGCTATCTGGCTGGTTGGTTAGTACAGCGCCTAGCGCCAGAAGCTTCTGGTAGTGGTATCCCCCAAGTCAAGGCTAACTTAGCCAATGTCCCCATGAAGTTATCTTGGCGTGTAGCGGCTGTGAAGTTACTTAGTGCCATGATTGTCATTGGTTCGGGTATAACTTTAGGCAGGCAAGGCCCTACTGTGCAAGTTGGTGCAAGTTTAGCCGCCGGGATGAGTCGATTTGTTCCCACTTCCCCAGACCATCGGCGACAGATGATAGCCGCAGGTGCAGGTGCAGGTTTAGCAGCCGCCTTTAATGCCCCACTGGCTGGTGTCATATTTATTGTTGAAGAATTATTGCAAGATTTATCGGGGATAACTTTAGGAACCGCCATCATCGCTTCATTTATTGGCGGTGTAGTATCGCGGTTGTTGGGTGGTCGCAGTCTGCAATTAAATCTGCAAATGATCCATTTTTCCAGTCAGTTTTCTCTGCCAGAAATTCCCTTTTTTTTAGTTTTAGGAATATTAGCAGGTTTACTAGCTGCATTATTTAATTATGGGTTAATTTTTAGTATCAAATTTTATCAAAAGTTACATATTAGCTTACCTTTAAAAGTGGCTTTAGCCGGATTTATCTCTGGAATAATTGTAGCAATTCTCCCGGAATATTTTCGCAATAACACTGGCTTACGGGAGTATATAATTACAGGTGAATCGAACGCTTCCGTAGCTGCGATCGCTTTTATCGCTCAGTTTATCCTCACCTTAATTGCCTTTGGTTCTGGTGCGCCGGGAGGATTATTTGCACCCAGTCTGATATTAGGTTCTTGTTTAGGACACTTTGTTGGTGTTTGGGAAGGTCATTTATTGGGGATAGGTTCTCTACCTACCTATGCTTTAGCTGGAATGGGGGGATTTTTTAGCGCCGTTTCTAAGGTTCCCATCACTGCAATTGTGATTGTTTTTGAAATGACCACCGATTTTAATCTGGTTTTACCTTTAATGATTGTGGCGGTAGTCGCTTACTTGGTTGCAGATAAAGTTATGCCAGGTTCACTTTACGATAGATTGTTGCAATTAAAAGGTATTACCCTGACAAAAGTAGCCTCAACGGAAGCGATTTTAACTACATTAACAGCTAAAGATGTGATGCAACAGCAAGTAGAAACTCTGGATGCAGACATGACTTTAGAAGAAGCAAAGCAAGCATTTTCCAGTTCGCATCACCGGGGTTTTCCGGTAGTCAAAAATAGCAAGTTGGTAGGTATTGTCACGCAATCAGATTTAACGAAATTGCCTAATCGCAACTTGCCAAATGATACCTTATTAAAGGAAATCATGACTCCTGCGCCGATGACAGTTACACCAGTACATAACCTGAGTAATGTGCTGTATTTGCTTGACCGCTACCAAGTCAGTCGTTTACCAGTAGTCAATGGGCGAAAATTAATTGGAATTATTACCCGTGCAGACATTATTCGTGCCGAAGCTGACCATCTCAACTGTGAAAATATTACGCCAACACCACAACCAGAACCGTCTTATGTAGTTTATCAGACGCGATCGCCTAACATTGGCAGAGGTAGATTATTAGTACCAATAGCTAATCCGGAGACTGCGGCGACTCTGCTACAAATGGCTGCGGCTATTGCCCGCGATCGCCACTATGAAATAGAGTGCGTACAAATAATGATAGTATCGCGCCACAGTTCCCCGGCAGAAACCCCAGTCAGAACTGCCAAAAGTCGCCGTTTACTAAGACAAGCCGAAGCCTTAGCTAAAAAATGGCACATTCCCTTACATACACAAATTCGCGTCGCCCATGATGCTTCTCAAGCAATTTTAGAAACAATCAACGAACGCCACATAGACATGATTTTAATGGGTTGGAAAGGCAACACCTCCACCCCAGGGCGAATTTTTGGCAACATTGTAGACACCATCATTCGCCAAGCCGCCTGTGATGTAGTCCTAGTAAAACTGGGTAATTATCAAGAGTCAACTATTAATAGTCAATTGTCAGAAGTTTCTCCAACTCCCCAATTCAACCGTTGGTTAATACCAATGGCTGGTGGCCCTAATTCTAAATTTGCTCTGAAATTATTACCTGCATTGGTGACATTAGGAAATGAACCAGAAATTCACTTAACGCAAGTATTCAAGCCATCCCCATCAAAACCCAATATCCAGATTTTAGAACAAGCCATTCATCAACTAATGCGCCATCGCCATTTGTCTAGTACTGTATTTGTGGCTACGCCAGTACAAGCAGATTCAGTCTCTGAGGGTGTAATTAACTTGGTCAAAAAAGAAAAGTTTGATGTTGTCGTTTTGGGCGCTACCCGCGAAGGATTACTACAACAAGCAATTCAAGGTAATATTCCCGAAGCGATCGCTTCCGGTGTAGAGAGTACAGTAATTTTAGTACGTGGTGTAATTAATAATTAAATAAGTCTGGAAAATTTATAAAATGTTACTTTTATCTATTTCAATAAACTGATATTCAGTATACTTTTTCCATAGATTTGAATGACGAGATTTATTCATGACCAATTTTCTAAAGATTATTTAGAAGAACTATTAAAACCATTCGGAAAAGTTCAAGCACCAAGTCGAGTCGCAGCCGAAGTCAGAGAAATAGACGTATTATTTTCGCCAATACCCACACAAGCAGCCAACATAGCCACATTAGGATTGTTAGGGAAAATGGCCTCAACATCCGCCATATTTGAACCCTTCCGCAACCCAGCCACCAAAGAAGAAATTACAGATTGTTTATTAAAATTATTAGAAGTCAGGAATGCGCTACAAAGAGAAGCAAATCGTAACAAAACCACAATTGCAGATAGTGATATCCCCCAATTATGGATTTTGACACCTACAGCATCAGCCACAATCATTTCTGGTTTTGGTGCAACACTAAAATCAGAATGGGTAGAAGCAGTATACTTTTTACCAGAATATTTGCGAACAGCGATAGTTGTGATTCATCAGTTACCACCAACCCCAGAAACATTGTGGCTGAGAATGTTAGGACGTGGTAAAGTTCAGCAACAAGCAATTAATGAATTAGCCGCACTGCCAGTTAATCACCCGTTTGTGAAAGTAACGCTAGAATTGCTTTATAACTTGCAACAAAACTTGCGAATCAATCAAAATACAGAAGCAGATGATCGGGAGTTAGTGATGAGATTAGCACCACTGTATCAACAAGACAGAGAACAAGCTCGACAAGAAGGATTACAACAAGGATTACAGCAAGGATTAGAGCAAGGATTACAACAAGGATTAGAGCAAGGAGAACAACAAATAATTCTGCGGTTATTAAACAGACGATTGGGAGAAATAGATTCGTCTTTAATTGAGCAAATTAAACGACTATCTATTGAACAATTAGAATCGCTAGGGGAAGCATTGTTAGATTTTTCTACAGTTACAGAGTTAGAAGTTTGGTTAAGCCAACAATAAGTAAATATTGAGAATTATTGTATGTGCGATCGCCATCATAAAACTACTCAGAATATATGTGCGATCGCTAAATTAAAAAATGATAAATATCCTATAATATTTATCTTTGTATTCTATTTAACTATTATTGTTTACAACCAGTTGTCCCTTTGGTAAGAGGAGTAGCAGCTAGAGCGCAAGTAGGGTTGAAGATGTGTTTGTGAAGTCAAACAACAACAACCAATCAGGAGAATAACAATGGTTAATCTACAAGAACGCCCGGCTGCTATTACCAAAATCACCAATATTCAGGAAAAATGGCATTACGAACTCTGCGGTATGTACGATGCTGAATGTCGCTTTTTAGAAGCTCAACAAATGATGTTGCAGTGTGTAGTTAATGACCAATTGCAGTCATTAATTGAAAACCATATCCGAGAAACTGAACAGCAAATCAGAAACTTAGAGCAAGTTTTTAGTACCATGAAGCAACAGCCAAAACGAATTAATTGTGATGCTGCGGCAGGCTTGATCAGTGATGGTCAAAAGTTGTTGTTATTAACTACGGATAATCCAAGTCTTTTAGATTTGGCACTTGCAGGAGCGCAAGCCAAGGTAGAAAACTTTGAAATTAACTGTTATCGCGCCTTAATCGCGGGTGCAGAACAAATGAATCAAAGAGAAGTTGTGCAATTACTTCAACAAAACTTGCAGCAAGAACAACAAACTGCACAAAGAATTGAGCAACATTTACCCCAGTTAATGCAACAAGCTGTATCAAATACAAGCGGAAAGCGTAAATAGTTAATTGCGAATTTAGAGACGCGAGATTTCGCGTCTCTACGGCGATATTGTCCAAATTTTTATGATATTTTCTGCACTACCACCACTAGCGATCGCTTTACCATCTGCACTAATAGCGACAGAATAAATGTAACCAGAATCGCGTTTTAAGGTGTGAATTTCTTTACCATTCGTCGGGTTCCACAATTTAATCGTATTATCACTACTGCCACTCACAAGCATAATACCGTTGGCAGTTTTTCCATAAGCGACGGAATTGACTTTATCAGAATGTTGTTTGAGAGTGCGAATTGTCTCGCCTGTGGTAAAATCCCAAAGTTTAATTGTTTTATCTTTACTACCGCTAGCCAAAGTTTGACCATCGGGACTGAAGGCTAAAGAAAGAACGAATTGTGAATGTCCTTCCAGAGTGCGAATTTGTTTCCCAGTTGCTACATTCCAGAGTTTAATTGTTTTGTCCCAACTCCCACTAGCTAAAGTTTTGCCATCGGGACTAAAGGCGATAGTTGCAACTGCTTGGCTGTGTCCTGTCAAAGTGCGAATTAACTTACCAGTTGCTAGGTTCCACAGTTTGATTGTCTTATCTAAGCTCCCACTAGCCAAAATTTTCCCATCAGGACTAAAAGCAACAGCCGCTACTCCCGCAGTATGTCCTGTGAATGTGCGAATTTCTTCGGTTGTTGCTAGATTCCACAATTTAATTGTTTGATCTGCACTACCACTGGCGAGAATTTTACCATCAGGATGGAATGCGATCGCCCAAATCCATTTCAAGTGTCCTTTGAGGGTGGAAATTTCGGTTCCCGTCGCTAGATTCCACAATTTGATAGTCTGATCATCACTACCACTCGCTAAAATTTGACCATTAGGCGCAAAAGCGACAGAATTAACATCACTCGCGTGTCCTCGAAAAGTTTTAGGTTGATCTGCACCTTCTGAGACTTCGGTAGTATTCAGCTTAGGGAAAGACTGAAAATACCAAATTCCGCCTAATCCCAACAGTATCACGACCACATTGACAAGCAACAATTTTTGAAAGTTGTCATTGAGTTTGAGCGCAAATAACCTCTGCTGGGTTCCTGGAACTGTTAGTAAAGTTGGTGCTGCTGTAAATAAGCTAGTTGATGTTGCAGATGTTAAGGACTGTTTTTTCAAGTCTTTAATAACTTGATCTGCTACTTGATAACGTTGTCTGATATCTGTAGTCAGCAGTTTATCGAGAACTTTCCCTAACTTTGAACCAATAGTTATTCTACCTGTATCTGTATTCGGTAAATAGCGTCGCCAAGATTTTACCCAACTATAGCCTTGTTGCATCCACAATTTTGATGGTGCATTTCCCGTCAGCAAATAAAAGCAAGTTACCCCCAAACTATATAAATCACTAGCTGGATAAGCTTTACCTTCTTGCATTTGTTCAATGGGAGTATAACCATGTGAACCAATGGTTGTGCCTAATTTAGTATGAACTGTGGCGGTTAACTGCTTGGATGCACCAAAATCAATTAAGACTAATTTGCCATCACTGCGACGACGAATAATATTTTGTGGTTTAATATCTCGATGAATTACGCCGCGATCGTGAATAAATTTCAGCACAGGTAGTAAATCGAGCAAAACACGAATCACTTGAGTTTCGTTATAAGTTACTCCTTGACGTAATTCCTGGAGTAAATTCTGTCCATCAATAAATTGTTGAACTAAAAATAAATAATTATCTTGCTCAAAATAAGCTAATAAAGCAGGTATTTGGGGATGCTCTCCCAAATGTTGTAATCTTTGTGCTTCTTCTTGGAATAATGTAATTGCTTTCTTGATAGCAGCAGCTTCCTGAACTTTGGGTGCGAATTGTTTAACTACACACCATTCATTTAGTTTATCTGCATCTTCCGCAAGATAGGTTCTGCCAAATCCACCTTCATCTGATAGTACTTTAATGACACGATAATGCCCTCGCAATAATCTGACTAATGGTGTATTGCAACTTTGACAATACTGATTATCATCGGAATTTAACGGTTCAGGGCAATCGGGATTCAAGCAGCAGACCATACTGGGAATCCATTTTCTGTTTGTATCTATGTTAGTTGAGGACGTATAATTTTGCTATGAAGTTGCTAGTAAACTTCGAGCAATCAAATAATTAATATACACTTATATCAGTGATTGTAAGTTTACAATACTCAAATTTTCTTGTTTATTGGTAGTATTATAACTATGGTTGAGAAATTATCATGTCTCAATTATATGTTCTCTAGTAATTATCAAGACAGTGCTGAGTATTGACTATAACCAATAAAATTTTAGTTATTTTTTAAGAATTATCATTAGTAACATAAACGTATCTATCTATAGGCAGAAATAATTTAATAAAAATCAAAAAGAGGAGTGCAAGATGGCAGGAAAAAATCATAAAAAATCCCGCGGGAGGATGAATTTGACTTTATTTATTGCTGTTAGTAGTGTAGCGATCGCCAGTCATATCCTGCCAATCTCTGCTTTAGAAATCCCTACAATTTCTAGACAATTCCAACTTGCTAAAACACCCGATGAACGACAGCCAGAAGCAGTACAACAAGGTATTGAACAAATTCCGGCTGCGGAACCGCCTGTAAACCCACAGCGCACTCAATCTATTGATTCACCTTTACCAGTGCGTGTCCCACCACCAGAAAGTAACCCAACTCCGCAACCAGTACAGACTAATTCTACTCCCGAAGCATCTGCACCAGAAAGTAACCCAAATCCCCAACCAGCGCCGACTAATTCTACTCCACCAGAAAGCAACCCAACTCCTCAACCAGCACCTGTAAGGTCAAATCCCAGAGAAACTAACTCAACTCCGCAACCATCACGTGTGAGAACTACTCCTAGACAATCTCCGCCTAGAGAAACTAACTCAACTCCGCAACCATCATCTGTGAGAGTTACTCCACCAAACAGTAATCCCACACCGCAACCATCACCAAATCGTTCTGTATCTCCAACTCCCGGTAGAAGACAAACACCAAACACTAACTCAAGTAGAGGTAGAAACTCTAGGGGTGTAGCGGCGGCTTCCTCTGGAACACCTGCTTATAGAAAAATCAACTTTGTTGATGTGGCCTTCGGTATTCTGAATAAAAGAGATTTTCAATCACAAGGTAGACCATATCATTTCTACCAATTTGAAGGTAGAGAAAACCAACTAATTCAAATTCGCCTATTAGGTAGTGCAGATCAAAGGCGTTCTAACAACTTAAGTTTACGTCCTTATATGTTGCTCCTCGACCCCAATAATAACGTCATCCTCAAAAGAGGCGGTGGCGAAACAGATAGAGATGCTTTCATTTTTGCGCGATTACCTGTAGCGGGTACATATACAATTGCTGTGACTAGCCAAAACCCTAGAGATACAGGCCGCTATAGTCTGGCGATTCGAGATGATAGAGCCAGCTATATTTTAGACGAAACAGGAGAATTGAGTCAGCAAAACTTAGTCATTAAACAAAATGGTACTCCCTACAATGTGACGCAATTTCAAGGGACAAAAAATCAATTAGTGAGTATTCGCGTAGATAGTGTAAATGAAGAGTTTTCGCCTTATATAGTTTTACTCAATTCTCAAGGACAAAAAATTGCTGCTAATAGCGATCGCGATGGTAAATATAGCGCCCTCATTGACCGAGCCAGATTACCAGAAGATGGTACTTATTATATAGTTGTCACCTCTAGCAGTCCTAACCAACGCGGTAATTACCGATTAACTTTATTTTAAAATCGAGTACAAATTAATCAAGGCTGACAATATCTCTGAATCGGGAGATATTGTCATACTTTGTTTAACTATCAAAGAATATTAAAAAAATATGCGATCGCAACATGAAACAGAAATTTTTGCGACATTAATTGAAAGTTACAGTATAGCAGGAGAATATCTGTTAGAAGATTCCAATTCGGTGATGACTAAAACTAGTCTTAATGATATTACTTGGGAAAATCTGCGGATAAAAGAAACAGAGATGTATGGCATGAGAATATTAGGTTTTCCTGATCTAAAAAAAGAGACTTTTGATAATTGGATATCGATTAACAGTCAACCTTCCCTATTAACTTCATGGATTAACAATCCCAAAGTTAATTTCCTGTCTCGCGCAGAGTTTCACAACCTTTCCAGCCAATATGAGCATAGATGGTCTATGTTCTATACATTAACTCGTCCAGGTTTTTCGGATGATTTTTCTCAAGCGTTAATTCAGCTTACTGCTTATTGTCCCATAACACCACAATATGGCAATTTACTATATATGGAAAGAACTGGCAATAAATGGGAAACTAAATTATCTTATGGGCTATTTAATCAATAAAGATTTATGTCTGTTAAAAATCATCTTGCAGAAATATACAACTTCCTCTCAATATCAGATACAATTGCCACTTCAGGACAACCAACCGCCGAGCAATTTGCAGCCATCAAAGCAGCAGGCTATCAACTAATAGTTAATCTAGCGTTACCCACATCAAGTAATGCTTTACTCAATGAACAAGAAATTGTTGAATCTCAAGAAATGCAATATGTACACATTCCAGTAGAGTGGGAAAATCCGACGCTGGAAAATGTGACAAAGTTTTTTGGTGTCATGGAAACCAATTCAGATAAAAAAATCTTTGTTCATTGCGCTGCTAATATGAGAGTCTCGGCTTTTATGTATCTTTTCCGCCGCATACATCAAGGTTTAAATGATGCAACAGCCGAACAAGACTTACATAAAATTTGGGTTCCGAATGAAGTATGGCAGAAGTTTATCCAAGAAGTATTAAATACATATCAATAAAAGTCATAACGTGAGAAACACTCTGCGTCTCTCTGCGTTAAAAAAACTTACTTCTGATTCACACTTGGCATCAACACCCCATGCTTCGGACTAAATAACAACGCCAAAATAAATAAACCTGATACTACCAAAACAATCGCCGGCCCGGAAGGCAAATTATAAAAGTAGCTGAGATACATACCGCTAATACTAGAAAATACTCCAATCACAGCACCTAAAATCATGACTTCGTGTAAGCGCTTAACTAATAAATAAGCCGTCGCACCCGGAGTAATTAACAGCGATAAAACTAAAATTACACCAACTGCTTTCATACTGGCGACAATTGTTAAAGCAATGAGTAACATTAATCCAAAGTTGAGGCGATTGACTGGTAAACCGGCGGCGTGAGCGCCTAAAGGGTCAAAGGTGTAAAATAAAAGTTCTTTGTAGATTAAAATTACTACGACTAAAACAATTGTGGCGATGATTGCTGTGTCTCGCACTTCATCAACGGTAACACCGAGAATGTTGCCAAACAAAAAGTGATTCAGGTCGATTTTATTATCTTTTTGAACAACTGTAATTAAAGTGATACCAAGGGCGAAGAATGCAGAAAAAACTATGCCCATTGCAGCATCTTCTTTTATTGGCGATCGCGTCCTAATCCATGCGATCGCCATTGTACTTAAAACCCCGGCAATAAACGCGCCAACAAAGATATTTGCGCCTAACATAAAGGCGATCGCTAATCCTGGTAAAACAGAATGACTAATAGCATCACCTAAGAGTGCGAGTCGTTGCACCATTAAGTAACTACCCACAACTGCACACAACAAACCAACTAAAATTGCAATCACTAGCGATCGCTGCATAAAGCCATATTGTAATGGCTCGATTAGTGCTTCTAGCATAGATTTTGAACGAACCGCAGAGGCGCAGAGGACACAGAGGAGATAAAGAGAGTTTAGGCTGCGTCGGAGAAGTACATAACTTTACCGCCATAAGCCAAATGTAGGTTTTGTTCGGTGAGGACTTGTTGTCGGGAACCTGTGGCGACTATTTCGCGGTTGAGTAAAATCAAGTCATCAAAATGGGTGATGGATTCGCCTAAGTCGTGGTTAACGACTAGGACGATTTTATTTTCGGCGGCGAGTTCTTGGAAGACTTCAAAAATTACGGCTTGGGTTTTTTGATCAATCCCTACCAATGGTTCGTCAAAACAGAAGATGTCTGCTTGTTGTGTCAAGGCGCGGGCTAAAAAGACTCGCTGTTGTTGTCCTCCTGATAATTGTCCGATGGGGCGATCGCGGAATTCACTCATCCCGACTCTTTCTAAGGCGCTATTTGCTATTTGACGACTCACTCCCGAAAAGCTACGCAACCAGCCTGTTTTCTTGACTCTTCCCATCATCACGACATCCCAAACTGTGGCGGGATAAGTCCAATCAATTTGGCTGCGTTGAGGGACATAAGCCACTTTTGACTTTTGCTGCATCAAGGGTTGGTTTTGGTACTTCACCACGCCACTACTAACAGGAACCAAGCCCAACATTGCTTTCATCAGCGTACTTTTCCCAGCACCATTCGGGCCAAAAATCCCTGTTAATCTCCCTGGGTGAATCACACAGTTAATATCTCTCAAGGCTTCTTGAGTCCGGTAATGTACTCCCAAGTGGGCGATAGAAATTGCATCTGTGGAATTCATATCAATAGCTTTGATATACGATGCAGAACGTTCACCAATTTTTTGGGCAGATTGTCCCAATTTGGCGTAAAAAGAAACGTTTTCCATAAGGGTATTTTCATATTTATTACTTGAGCTTACTATAAAAATGAGAAAAATATGAAAAAATCTATAACAAGCAGTAATGTCACAGATCAATGAGCGTAATACCTGAGATAGAGGGCGTTCTCGTCCAGCAAAAGCCAACCATCCCTGGGCGGAAACCAGAAATTTTTAGCTTGATTTCTCGGCTGTGTCTGGGAATGCTTTTACCATTGACTTTATTTAGTTGTAGTCAAAACAATACCAACTCCACAACTGCCAAAGGTAGTGATAAACCCAGGGTTGTGGCTACTAGCACCATCATTGCAGACTTAACCCAAGAAGTTGGCGGCGACGAAATTCAACTCAAAGGAATCCTCCAACCCGGCGCTGATCCCCATGTTTATGAACCAGTCCCCGCCGATAGCCGATTTTTAGAAGAAGCCAATTTAATTTTGTATAACGGTTACAACTTAGAACCAGGATTAATTAAGTTAATGAATGCTGCTGGAAAAGGAAAGAAGGTAGCCGTAGGGGAAGTAGTCAAACCCTTGGAATTAGATAAAGGTAAAGGTGAAATTGTACCAGACCCCCATGTTTGGGGAAGTGCGGAAAATGCAGCCGCGATGGTAAATGTGATTCGAGATGCGTTGATTGAGTTATCGCCAGCAGATAAAGCAGAATTTACCCAAAACGCAGCAGAATTGAGCGATGAATTAAAACAACTGCATACCTGGATAAATCAACAAATTCAAACTATTCCGCCCGATAAACGCAAACTAATTACAACCCATGATGCTTTTCAATATTATGGACGTGCATATAGTATTGCGATCGCCGGGACTTTAATTGGCATCAGCACCGAAGAACAACCAAGCGCCCAAACTGTACAAAGATTGGTAGAATCAGTGAAAAAAACAGGCGTACCCGCAATTTTTGCCGAAACTACTATTAATCCCACCTTAATTAAAACTGTAGCTCAAGAAGCGGGCGTAAATCTATCGCCTCAACAACTTTATTCTGATTCCATTGGTGCTAAAGGTAGCAATGGAGAAACATACATCAAAATGATGGAGGCAAATACTCGCGCTATTGTTGAGTCTTTGGGAGGTAAATATACACCATTTCAACTAACTAAAAAGATAGAAGCAAAACCGCAAAAATAAATATTGCCTACTCCCTACTCCCTATTCCCTAATATCTACCTTTTAATTTCATCAGAAAGTCTCTCTGAAGAAAGACAGCATCATGGCTTTAATTTTATAAATTGAGTTAGTGAATACATAGTTTTAATTTGTGAACTAGCCATGACTAAAGAATTAGAAAATCAAAATAATCAACCAGAAAATAATCAAGCAGAAATTGAACAACCTGTAAGCAAAGATTGGCATTCACGCGAAGAACCCACAGCCAAAGAAAGAAACTTAACGGCAAATCCCGGAGATAGAATATCCGATAAACCTGAATCAATTGAAGAGAAAGCAAAACAAGTTGCTGTCGATTCACCAGATATTACAGGGGATCATATTAAAGTTCCGACATACTTCGTTGTGGAAGAACCCAACGGTGAGAAAAAAGCACTGCACCATGTTAAAGATGCAGAAGAAATTTCCGACGTAATTCGTCAAGCCAGAGTTGACGAAAATGGTAATCGGATTTGGTGGTAAATCAGGACTTAGCCACCAGAACTTACTGTGAAGATTGGGTGTAGGGGTGTAAGGGTTTTGCTCACTTACACTCCTACACCCTTATATCCTCACACCCATTGTTAATAACTAATCTGTGTCAGTGCTATCGCCTCGTCTGTAGGTTGGGTGAAGGCGCACGAGAGATATTGAAAACAACAAGGTAAATACAGCAGTTTCGATATTCGTGAAATACTGTAGAGACGTTACATGTAACGTCTCTACATGGTTTGAGGTTTTACGCTTGTACCTCATGTACCCAAAATATGCTGTATATATCGCGTCGTAACCCAACACCAAACCATCAACGGCTTGTATATTACACTCAGGATTATAGATATTAATTCATCTGGTAATTTTACTTTTACTTTCCTCAGTTTTGCTGAATGATTTTCACTCATAATCTTCCTGTCATTCTTGAAACTCATTCCTATGCGATCAGTATACTGATGAGATGGGTAATGTTATGGATTGAGCAAGTATGTCTGAAGCAATAAATTCAGAGCAGGAAAATTTGGTTCTCTCGCCACCTTCAGGTTTCAAACTGATCTGTACTGTGAAAGGACACAGTGATATCATTACTCAAATTGCATGGTCATCTGATGGTAAAAAACTGGCTTCAGCCTCCAAAGATTATACAATCAGACTTTGGAGTGCAGAAACTGGAGAGCTTATCTCTGTGCTTGAAGGACATACCGATACTGTAGTTGGTATAGCGTGGTCGCCAGATGGAGGCACTATTGCTTCAGTTGCTGAAGATGACACAATCAAGCTTTGGAATACAAATACAGGTAAGCTGCGATCGCAAATTCAAGATGAGAGTTGCAATAGCATTGCTTGGTCTCCCGATGGAAAAACATTCGCAGCTAAAAGCAAATATTATTCAGACTCAGAAGTTAAGTTTTGGAATGCAAGAACCGGAGAACAGCATAAGATTCCTCAAAAAACAGAAGGAAAAAACCCATACATAATAACAGGAGAATTGTTAAGAAATACTATCACTATGAGCGATGTCGTCATCTCCAGGGGAACGCTTCGTATTGATGGCAGCTATGTGGGAAGCTCATTTGGTAAACTTCAGTCTTTTACTGAAATATCAGAATTAAAAAGAATCAGTAATTTTGCTTGGTCTCCAAATGGAAAAACTTTAGCTCTGACTCAAAGTCGAGATTGTATAAAGCTTTATGATTCAAATACTATGCAATTGAGTTCTACCTTGGAAGTTAAAGATACTAAGGTATTAAATTTAGCGTGGTCTCCCAATAGCAAAATACTCGTTGCTGCAATATTGGATGGAACCATTCGTCTTTGGGAGACAGAAACAGGATTACAATTTAGAATCCTTGAAGGCCATGCTGATGCAGTAACTAGTGTTTCTTTTTCTGGTGATGGTCAATTTTTAGTCTCCAAATCTCTTGATGATTCTGTTCGGATATGGCGATGTGATACATGGGAAACAATAGCCATTTTTCATGAATCAACTTCCCGCAAATGGCTATCTAGTTTAGCTTTTAACCCTAAGCTCCCTATTCTTGCTACAACTGCTGAAAAAGATGTGATTATTCATATCTGGGAATTAGATTTTTCTACTTTATTAACTGCTCCTCCAGTGACTTCCTCTGTTCATTATGTCAATGCTAAAGTTGTTATAGTGGGAGATACTGGAGTAGGCAAATCTGGGCTTGGTTTAGTCTTAAGTGGTGAATATTTTCGTGCAACAGAATCAACTCATGGGCGACGAGTTTGGACTTTTGATAAGTATGGAGTTGTAGAAAGTAATCGACCAGAAACCCATGAAACTTTACTGTGGGATCTCGCTGGACAACCAGGCTATCGTTTAATTCATCAGTTGCACTTAAACGAAATTGCAGTAGCCCTCGTAGTCTTTGACACTCGTAGCGAGACTGATCCCTTTGCTGGAGTACGTCATTGGGATCGGGCGCTCACCCAAGCACAACGGCTTCAGTCTTCTAGTACTCCTTTGAAAAAATTTCTGGTTGCTGCTCGTGCTGACCGGGGTGGTATCGGCGTGAGTCAAAAGCGTATCGATACATGGGTGAAAGAATTAAGTTTTGATGGGTACTTTGAAACCAGCGCCAAAGAAGGTTGGCAAATTCCAGAACTAGCGAATGCAATTCGTAATGCTATTAATTGGACAACTCTACCCAGCGTCAGTTCAACAAAACTCTTCCAGCAAATCAAGGATTTCTTAATTGCAGAGAAAAAAGCTGAACGCTTGTTGTCCACAGTAGATGATTTATATCGAGCATTTTTAAAATCTGAAGATGCCCCTTCCGAGACAGAAAACTGGCGTTCTCAATTTGAAATCTGTATTGGGCGCGTCGAATCAAGAGACCTAATTCGGCGACTTTCTTTTGGAAATTACGTTTTATTACAACCTGAATTACTAGATGCTTATGCTTCTGCATTGATTAATGCTGCTAAAGATGAACCGGATGGTTTAGGCAATATTGCAGAAGAAGACGCGCGGTATGGTCGTTTTCGGATGTCAGAGGATGAGCGAATTAAGGATAAAGCACTAGAGGAACTACTGCTAATTGCAACGGTTGAAGAACTACTATGCCATGAGTTAGCGTTGCGTGAATGGGCAGATGATGGTGCATATTTGGTGTTTCCATCGCAATTTACCCGTGAATGGCCTGATGCGCCTAATCCAGAAGGTCAAACAGTAATCTTTGAATTTGAAGGCGCAGTTCTCAATATTTACGCGACTTTAGCTGTGAGGCTTACAAGAAGTGGACTTTTTATCAAACAAGACTTATGGAAGAATGCTGCAACTTACAAAGCAAAAGTGGGTGGCTTATGCGGTATGTTCTTACGGGAAGTTCAAGAAGGTAAGGGAGAATTAACACTATTTTTTGATAAAGCAGCAAATCAACAGACCCGCTATCAATTTGAAGACTACATTCTGATACATTTGAATCGACGATCATTAGCAGAAAGTATCAAACAACGGCGCATTTTGACTTGTCATAATTGTGATGCAATGATACCTGAGCAACATATTCAGATGCGGCGTGAACGTGGTCTTGATTGGATAATGTGCAGCGTTTGTGAAACTCGTATTTCTTTAGTAAAAGAACCACAAACAGAACAGACAAAAGAGACAAGGGTATCCATTCTTACAGAAATGGACAAAACTGCTGATTTGCAACGAAATCGTGATACCGCTACTTCTTCGCTACAGGGAAAGATTTTCACAAAAGACTTTGATGTATTTCTTTGTCACAACAGTGATGATAAGCCAATGGTGAAACTCATTGGCGAACAACTTAAAGAGTTAGGGATTTTGCCTTGGCTAGACGAGTGGGAACTCCGACCCGGTTTGCCCTGGCAACGGGCTTTAGAAGAACAGATTAAGAATATAAAAGCTGCCGCAGTCTTTATCGGGAAAAATAATACTGGCCCTTGGCAAGATGCAGAATTAGATGCTTTCTTGCGACAATTTGTTAAGCGGCGTTGTCCTGTTATTCCTGTATTACTTCCAGATTGTGATCAAAAGCCAGATTTGCCAATTTTTTTAGAGGGTATGATGTGGGTTGATTTCCGCAAGTCAGAACCTGATCCAATGAAACAATTAATCTGGGGAATTACAGATGAACGCTCAATCTAGTTCATTTTAGATACAGCCACAGTAATAGAAATAACATCTATTCACCCCTCTAGGCTAGGATCTGAGTACTACCAGTGCTTTAATATCATGAATGGATCCAACCGATTAAAGTCAGAATCCTTGCCTATCTCTCAGTCAACCGAACACGTTCACTCCCACGATATAGATAAACGGGGCGCGATGCGGTTCATTTGAAAGTCTTGGAATAGTGAGGCGGATACCACGACGGCGTAAGTAATTACGTATTCTCTTACCAGTGTAACCCTTATCTCCAACTAATCTCAAAGGGCGCAAACGTGGACGAACTCGCTTTTTACACGGCGTGAGAATCCGGCTGTTTGCGCCACTGGCGTTTTTTCATAAAGCTTTGCCAAGATTCCATGTAGGTATAAAACACAGGTGTTAAGTACAGCGTTAAAAATTGGGAAAACAGCAATCCCCCAACAACGGCTAAACCAAGGGGACGGCGTGTATCTCCACCTGCACCCAATCCCAGGGCGATGGGTAAAGTTCCCATCAAAGCAGCCATTGTGGTCATCATGATGGGGCGAAATCTGACAACACAAGCCTCATAGATAGCATCGTAAGGATTTTTGCCGTTTTGTCGAGCTTCTATAGCAAAGTCAACCATCATAATGCCGTTTTTCTTCACAATCCCAATCAGCAGGATAATGCCGACAAAGGCGTAAATATTCAAGTCAACTTGGAATAGCAACAAGGTTAACAATGCGCCAAATCCGGCTGATGGCAAACTCGAAAGAATTGTCAAAGGGTGAATAAAGTTCTCATAGAGAATTCCCAACACAATATAAATTACTAAAACTGCCACCAATAGCAATAATCCCAAACCTTGCAAGGAAGACTGAAACGCTTGGGTGGAACCTTGGAATCCTGTAGTAATACTTGCAGGTAATGTTTGACGGGCGATTTGTTCAATTTTGTCAGTGACGCTACCCAGTGATACTCCGGGTTTGAGGTTAAAAGAAATAGTTACAGAAGCTAACTGTCCTGAGTGGTTAATAGTCAAAGGCCCTACACCTTTCGAGATGGTGGCTACGGCATTTAATGGCACTAGTTGTCCAGTCGGGGCGTGAATTGACAGCAATTCTAAGGCGCTGGGGTCTCCCTGATATTTGGGTTCGACCCCCATAATCACTTGATATTGACTATCTGAAGCGTAGATTGTCGAAACTTGCCTTGTACCATAGGCATTACTCAACGCCGTTTCAATTTGTTCGGCTGTTAGCCCCATAGATGCCGCTTGATCACGGTTGATGTCAACTTGCACTTGGGGGTTTTTGATTTGCAAATCACTGTTGACATCTTGTAAATCAGGTAGCCCTCGGAGTTTTTCTTCTAAAGTTGGCGCATATTGATATAACTCTTGAATATTCGGACTTTGTAAGCTGAATTGATACTGAGCTTTGCTTTGTTGTCCGCCAATATTAATGGCTGGTGGGTTCTGCAAGAAAACCTTCATCCCTGGAATGCGCGATAGTTTTGGGCGCAGTTCTTGGACAATATCATCGGCACTTAGTTTACGTTCTTCACGGGGTTTGAGACTGATAAATAAGCGTCCGGTATTACTGGAAGCATTTGCCCCACCTGCACCAACGCTGGAGTTAATCGCCGCTATATTCGGGTCACGATAAGTGATCGCCGCAACAGCTTGTTGATGTTTTACCATTTCATCAAAGGAGATATCCTCGGCGGCTTGGGTAGAGGCGGTAATTTGTCCCACATCCGCAGTCGGAATAAAGCCTTTCGGCACAACCATAAATAAATAAACTGTGGCAACAACAATTGCCCCAGAGATAAACATTGTCGTGCGATGATATTTGAGCGATCGCTTTAAACTCCACTCATAGCCACCCAAAATCACATCGAAAAATTTTTCGGAAGTATTATAAAGTCGTGGTGATGCTGATTTTAATGGAGCAAAAAATATTGCTACTATTGGGGCTGTTCTTGTAAACCAGCCCGGAGGCTCGAACTGTTTGTGTTGTGAACTCAGCACCGACAGTTCAGGGCTACTTAAAAGCCTACGCTCACCGCTTGCGGGAGCGTAGGTAGTTTACACAGAGTGGCTGGTGTTTTCCGCAAAAATGTCTAGTTTATTAGTTAAGCTTTATGTTAGTTTATCTAAACATTAGAATGCTAACAATTAATCCTACGTAATAAACTAGATGTAAGTATTAAAATTTTCCAGAGATTTAAAAAGTGAAGATAGATAGATTTTTTATTTTCGGAACCTGTTACTCAAACCCTCTCCCCTCAAGGCTGCTGTGTATCCACAAGTCAAAAATTTGTAGTATGAAAGCCTATCCCGCCTTGAACTAAAGTTCCAGGCTCATAGCGAAAGTCCACAAAGCGTGGACTGGAATGAGTTTCTTGTTGAGTCCTCTTCAGAGGACTTGCGCTGTGAGACTCGGAATTTATTCCGAGGCGGGACAGATGCACTCAACCGAGATTTGTGTGTACACCATAGCCTGCACCCTTACACCCTTGTCCCCCAATCTCAACATCTAAAATTCTGTCTTGAACCGCTGACTACCCCCTAGCCGCAAACGCGCAGTAGTGTAAAAATATTCCTACCTTCGTAGCTGCAAAAGACGAACTATGACAATATATTCTGCTCTAGAACGTGCATTTACCAACCGCCGCGTTCTGAAAGTAATTAGTGGTTTGCATAACTTTGACCGCGATCGCGTGGCTGCTATTATTAAAGCTGCTGAAATTGGTGGTGCGACTTTTGTTGATATCGCCGCTGATCCTGCTTTAGTGACAATGGCAAAAAGCTTGATTAATTTACCAATTTGTGTATCAGCAGTTGAACCAGAAAAATTTGTCCAAGCTGTAGCAGCAGGTGCAGATTTAATTGAAATTGGTAATTTTGACTCTTTCTACGCTCAAGGACGCAGGTTTGAAGCTGAGGAAGTTTTAGCTTTAACTCAGCAAACCCGCACACTTTTACCAGAAATCACCTTATCTGTAACAGTTCCTCACATTCTGGAACTAGATCAGCAAGTACAACTAGCAGAAGAACTCGTCAAAGCTGGTGCTGACATTATCCAAACCGAAGGCGGTACCAGCAGTCAACCTGCTCACTCCGGCACTTTGGGATTAATTGAAAAAGCTGCTCCCACCTTGGCAGCAGCTTATGAAATTTCTCGCGCTGTATCTGTACCAGTATTATGCGCTTCCGGCATTTCTAACGTTACTGCACCTTTAGCAATCGCGGCTGGTGCAGCTGGTGTTGGTGTTGGTTCTGCCATTAACCAACTCAACAGCGAAGTAGCGATGATTGCTGCTGTACGTGGTTTAGTAGAAGCATTAGAGACTGCAAATAACCGCGCAGTTGTCTAATTTGTAAGTAGAGGATGAAGGCTGAAACTTAAAAAAAACGTTTCATACTTCATCCTTCACACTTCATACTTCATCCTTCATACTTCTATATCAAACAATCCTTCAGCGCATAAATCACCTGATCTTGCTGCTGGGTTGTGAGTTCTGGGAACATTGGCAAAGATAAAACCTCATGACAGGTTTGCTCGGCTACTGGTAATTGCCCTGGTTGATAACCTAAATGTTTATACACTGGCTGCAAATGCAGTGGGTAAGGGTAGTAAACCATTGAATTTACACCCCGTTCTTGTAATTGATTCTTTACCCAATCTCGACGTGAAGCACTAGCACCATTGCGTGATTCACTAACTACGCGAATTGTGAATTGATTCCAAACACTCACACCGCCAGGAAGTTCTTCCGGTACGACAAGCCCAGGAATTTGACTGAGGAACTGTTGGTAGTAAGATGCGATCGCTTGTCGTTTTTGATTCCAATTATCGAGATATCGCAGTTTAATTTGCAGAATTGCGGCTTGGATGGCATCTAAGCGACTATTTACGCCAACTTCCTCGTAGTAATAGCGATTTCTTTGTCCATGTTCTTTAATTACCCGCATCTTCGCAGCTAATTCGGGATCATTGGTTGTAATTGCTCCACCATCACCACATCCGCCGAGATTCTTGGTGGGGTAAAAACTAAAGCAGCCAATATGCCCAATGCTACCAACTTTTTGATTTTCCCAAACTGCACCTGTAGACTGAGCGCAATCTTCAATCACTGCTAAATTATGATTGTTGGCGATCGCCATTAGCTCTGTCATATCCACAGGCTGTCCGAACAAATGCACCGGAATAATCGCTTTAGTTTTGGGTGTAATCGCCGCAGCGATTTGTCGCAAATCTAAGTTATATGTATTAATGTCTATATCTACAAAAACAGGCTTGGCTCCCACCGCACTGATGACTTCAGCTGTAGCAATAAAGGTAAACGGTGTAGTAATCACCTCATCGCCTGCACCAATTTCTAAAGCTCGTAACGCTAAGTAGAGCGCATCAGTTCCAGAGTTACAAGCTATACAATTAGTAACACCATGATAGGCAGCAAATTGTTGCTCAAAACTTTCAATGATCGGGCCACCAATATAACGTCCAGAAGCTAAAACCTCTAGCACTGCTGCACTTACTTCTGCTTCTATAGTGACGTATTGCTGCTTGATATCAAAGGCAGGAACAGAATTTACGCTTTGGAACATGAGTTTTTATGTTATTTGAAAATACAAAGGATGCAATTCGACAGTAGAGTTTGGCTGCTTGACTTTTTGTCAAAAAGCTGATTAATTTACTGTCGCCCTGGATACGCATCAAAAAGGGTTATTACTGAAATTATTGTATGGGTAAAAATATCATACTAATTCGTAATTTGTAATTTGTAATTCGTAATTAGGCCACTCTCAAAAAGTGTCAATATCCGACGCTTGCAAGAACTCATTTTATGAGATTGATGCAAATTATTTTTTTAATTTGCTAAAAAGCTCTGATATACCTGTCATCACATAGATATTAGATTTATACTCAGCACTTTCCCAGGAGGTAGAAAAACTATGCAAGATTTAATCAAACTAGATTTAGCCGATTTAGCCTTTGCTGTCGGGTTAATTGCGATCGCTATTGGTTTATCTGCCTGGGAAAAATTAGGATTAGAGTTGAATTTGGCAATTGCCACCGGCAGAACCATCTTACAGCTGCTGGTATTGGGATATGTTTTCGACTTTATCTTTGCTGTCAATAATGCTTGGGCAGTTTTGGGGATTTTAGCAATTATCCTGACAATTACCGCAATTGTTACCCGAAATCGCATCAGCCAGAAAATTCCCCTAGTATTACCCGTGGTTTGGGGAGCAATTTTAATTAGTACCGCCTTCACGCTTTTTTACACTTACTTATTAATTTTGCAACCAGACAGATGGTTTGAAGCCCGCTATATAATCCCCCTAGCGGGAATCATCATTGGTAATGGGATGAATGCAGCTGCGATCGCAGGTGAACGTCTGGTTAGTACAATCAATAATTCCTCTGGGGAAATTGAAACTCACTTGAGTTTAGGTGCAACTCCGCAACAAGCCGTCCGTCAGTACCGCCGCGAAGCTATTCGCGCCGCATTGCTTCCCACAATTAATCAAATGATGCTGATTGGGATGGCTAGCCTTCCCAGCATCACCGCCGGACAGTTGTTAGGCGGAGTCAACCCTTTAGATGCAGTATCTTACGAAATTTTGATTGTATTTATGGTTGCAGTGGCTAATTTGCTGACAACAATTTTAGTTACCAGGGGATTGTGTCGTCAGTTTTTTAATTCAGCAGCGCAGTTAATTAGATAAGTTTCTAACTCTAACTCTCTGCGCCTCCGCGTCTCTGCGCGAGATAAAAATATCTAAAATTCAGAACTGCCATATTTTCTTATATCTCTATCTCACTGGTTCCTAACTGATAAATTTCTTAAAACTTAAAGTTAGATAAGCAAAAAATTAGGACGCTATCAAACTATTGTTTAATTGTTTTTTCTAGCCCTTGACAAATGTGCGATCGCTCTAATTTCTCACATGTATCCCAAATCATGTAGCTATAGGGAAAAATTCTGTATAAAAGTTGAATATTGACAATATCACGCTAATTTCTTGATATTCTTCTATCAAGAAAAAGCTTGCAAGCCTTTTTATACCTGAATCGCTAAAGCAGATATACGGCAATATTCCGTATCATAAATAGTGAGGAAAAAATGAAGTATATTGGGTTTCGCACATATAGTGTGGGCATCGCTGCTATTCTTGCGTTTATGCCCACTTTGGCAAGGGCAGAAATCAAAAGCAGTGTAGTAGATGCACTCGCAGAAGCAAGCTATCAGGAAAGAAAACAAGTTCTTGACACAGCAAACCAAGCAGCTAAAGATAAAGGGCTGACACTTGAGGCACTCGGAAAAGCCTGTAACCTGCTCCCAGTCCGCATCGGTGCAATTCTCACAGGTCAGGCACCATTAGAAACACCCACGCAGGAATGCTTGGAAAAGCAACTTGGACTGAAGGCGGGAATCTTGAACCCGCTGCGTGTCCCACCAGTGCGGTGGAACGCCGGAGCAATTTATCGCCTCCATGAAGCGATCGATGTGTATGCACCGACTCTTCAACGCTGGATGAATGAGCGTTTTGGCGATGCTATCTTGTCAGCGATAGATTTTACAATCAATGTCGAAGAGACTAAAGGAAGCCACGGCGAACGACGCATTCGCATCATCTTGGATGGTAAAGCACTGCAATATTCCACCGATGAAGCTTGGCGACCTAAAGGTACTCAACCTGCTGGTGAACGTCGCTAGTCATTGTTGTCAATGATCGCTCTTGGTTCCCAGCCACAGGGCGATCGCATTCAATCCCCAACTTTTTCTGATTTGAATTTAACAGTTGAGCAGGTTTTTCCATCTGGAGGAATGATATCTGCTGAATCTTGAAGTTCTGAGTTCTGCGCCTCACATTAGAATGGAAATTAGTGTAAAGTTATCCCAAAGCTAAAGTGTCAGACTCTCTGCCATTGCGCGATCGCTACCTCGCCTTAATTGACGAAATTGTCCAACTCACTCTCCAGGGCAAAGTTAGCTCTGTGGAGATGGTATACCAGATGTTGCAAAAAGGTATCACATCGGGAACTGGGGAAATTTTCGAGTTAGCATTGAGCGATCGCTTGAGTACCATCCAAAATCAGGTGGACAGTGAGAAGGATGAACTCAAAAAAGCTAAGGCTAACCGCAGTCTCCGAGCAATTAAGACAATTCAAAATCAATGGCAACGTTATGCAGAACAAAATAAAGCCATTGAAGCGATCGCTTTAGCTGTCCGAGAAATTACCACAGCTTCCACAGATGAACGCCTCGCTACATTATTGCGTTTCACTGACCCTAATCAAAAACAACCACTTAATTCAGCACAATTACAGCAGTTAGCCAAAGGTTTACAACAATTTGCTCAATTAGATGCTGATATTGAACAAATATCACAAGGTATTACTCGTGGTTTAGCCTCTTGGCAAAGACTCCAAGACCATTTGATTAGTTGGATGTACGAGCAAAATCGAGAATTGGGATTTGGCGGCGTACCTGGAGAAAATGGCCCTTGGGCAACTTGGGCAAAGAAAGTTAACAGCGAGTTTCCCCAAGCATTTTTTCGGACTTTAGCATTGGAACAATCAGCCATTGAATTTGCCGAACAGCAACGTAGTATTACCCTGAGTGACTGGGTAGAATTAGCGTTGATATTACAGTATTTGCAACGCGGCTTAGTTACTTGGTTTGACCAACAACCATATAATGTGCAAGCAGGCTCAAAATTATCAATTTCGACTTATTTGACCTTTGCAGTGATTTGGAGTCAGTTGGCTAGTGGTTTTGGTAATACTGCGGCTAAATTTGGTAATGCAGGTTCGCAAATTATGTTGCAAATTCTGCGAAACTTTGCCCAACGTCCATATTTTCCGCTTTATGGTGGGATATTTGCTTCGTTTTCGGGGAGTTATTTAAGAAACGCTTTAGATTATTTAGACGAACCATTGCGCCAAGTTGAAGGAACGCAAGAAAAAGCCAGGATTTTGACACTTTTAGGTTATTCGCAACGAGCTTTAGGACAATATCAGCGTTCGGTTAACTTTCATCTGCAAGCATTAGATATTGCCAGACATGCAGGCGATCGCCCTTGTGAAATTGCCAATCTCAACCACCTCAGCCGGACTTATGTGCAGGAAAAAGATTATGCTGAGGCAATTAATTATAGTCAACGCGCCTTAATTTTGAGTCGGCAAGCAGGCGATCGCACAGGTGAAGCCAATGCCTTGGTAAATCTCGGTTACAGCGAAGTTATGCAGGCGCAACAACTAGAACAAGTTGAACCCGAAACTTATGAGATGCCCATTAATTATTTAGAACAAGGTTTAAAGTTATTAGAAAGATTAGGAGATATTCAAAGTAAAGCTTTGTGTTTGAGTAGTTTAGGCATTGCCTATCTTGTAATTGACCAAGCACAAACGGCAATTAAATATTTAGAAGATGGTTTTAAAACAGCCCAAACTGGTGGAGATTTATATCTTCAAGGCAGAAACTTAGCATATTTAGCCGAAGCTTATTATCATTTACAAAATGCCGAAAAAGCCATTTATACTGGTAGTTTAGGCATGTATCTTTTAGAGCAAATTGCTTCTACTGAATGGAAACAACCAGCAGGTTTATTAACAATTTTGCAAGGACAAATAGGCAAAGAAGCATTCCAAAACATGTTACAACAACACCGTCCTAAAATCATTGCGATTATTGGTGTTGATGGCTATGATCACATCCCAGCATTATTAATGGCATATCAGCAAGATATGTAATAGGGCTTACGCAGGTGGGCGGGAAAATTACTAAGTATGTAACGAAACGTTAAGCATTGGAATGACAGTTAAATTTAACACGTTGCGTACTGTAATTTCCTTTTTTACTTCTAGCTTCAACACCATTAATTACGGCATAAGCAAGGTCTAAGTAGGGCTTGCTGAAAAAGTTCTTTGGTAGGGATAGGGAACAGGGAACGGGGAACGCTTAACAATATTGTTTCCAATTTTACTGACAAGGGGTTCACATTTTCTTATTAAAGGGCAACTCTTAACAGGGAACTCGTGACATTCCTCTCATGAGTGATTGTTTTATAGAAAAGAGAAGAGTTGATATCAAATAGATGAGGTATTGCTTGTTGCCTCAAGCTATGACATATTTAATATACATCATTAAATCTATCGAAATACCGTACTTAATAAACCTAGTCCCAAAGGTTAGTAACAATGACAATTGCACAGCAAAACCCAGCATCCTTGACTATCAGCTTCAATAATTCTCATAACCTCAACCAAAGCTTGTGGCAGCCTGTGCTATTTGGTACGGCGTTTATCCGGCGATTTTGGTGGCACACTAAAAGCTATGGAATAGTTTTCAGCATCATGTTTTTGACCTTGATGAGTCTAATTTTCCTCAGCATTCATTGGTCATATCGCAAGCTACTGATAGTTCCAACGCCGCAAAATGAATTGGATTTGGAGAGTAATCAGTGAGTGAACTAACGCAACTGCGGGTTGTATCTTACTTAGCGCCTAGTTGGTTCTGGTTTTACGAAGCAATTGTGGCTTATCTGGGTCAGATTTTGGAAGTCGAAACCCAACTGCAAGCAAGTAAATATGACCCACTGCAAGACCCAATCCTATTAACAAACCAGTTAGACTTAGCATTTATTTGTGGCTTACCTCTGGTCAGATATAATCAAGTAGCTGCACATCAGTTACAACCTGTAGTTGCGCCAGTCATGGAAGCGCCGCGTTATCAAAACCGTCCAGTTTACTTTACGGATGTGATTGTTAATGCAGGCAGTCATCTATTCAGTTTTGCAGACTTGGCTGGTAAAACCCTGTGTTACAACGACCCTGGCTCTAATAGTGGCTACAATCTGATCCGACATCGATTATTACAAGGTAAACACCCGAAAAACTTTTTTGGACAGACAATACAATCAGGATTTCACCAGCGTTCGATACGTTGGGTAGTTGAGGGAGTGGCAGATTGTGCGGGGATTGATAGTGTAGTCTTGGAGCAAGAGCTACGGGATTTTCCTGATTTATCTGAGCATTTGCGAGTAGTAGAAGTTATTGGCCCCTGTCCAATGCCGCCTTTAGTAGCGGCACAACATCTAGATAAATCGTTGATTCAGCAAATTCAAGCGGCTTTACTGCAACCAGATGCAGAACTCCAAACCGCAATGACCAAAGTTGGTGTGAAGCGTTTCGCATCTGTGGATTTTTTAGACTATGAGGCGATCGCTACAATCTACAATACTGCGATTCAGGCAGGCTATGAGGTAATTGGTTAACTGAGCGATCGCACTTAAACTCAAATATTCAAATCTCGCAAAGCCAGACGAATTTGCTCTAAACGCCTGCGGTTGACACCAAGATCCGACTGTCCGACACGAGACGCAGATCGGATATGAATCACTGATTCATTTGCAGGAAAATAAAACTCCACATCATCAATAAATTTGAAGATGCGGCTTTTAGAAAGAGCATGAATGTAATTATCTGTTTGTTCTATCACCTCTGTTCGGGGAACAACGGTGAGAACTTTGAGTAAGGTTGCGCGTGCTGTATCGCGGTCTACATGATAAGCGATCGGGTCAATGCTGTGTTTCGCATCAGCATCTTGACTCACAACACAGTTTGGCGAACTCGGACAGGGAGTTAGATGAGCATGATCAATCCCCAAGCTAGAAGAAGCAGCCCAAACAGGAGCAGGTAAGCTGAAACTACTAGCTAGGGTGATAAATATGACAACAGCCATATTCAACAGGTATTTTTGTGTAACTGCTGTGAGCAAACGCATCATGATCAATCTACTCCTCAAGGTTGAAATAGCACTTAATTTATCGAAAAATTGGGTTTAAAACCTCGCCCTTCTAGGGCGACTTTGCATGGTAAAATATTAATAGGTCGATGACCGCAGGAACGATGAGGAAACAGGTAAAACGTCCTACTCCGTGATCCTGAAATTCCTAACAGTCAATGGTGTAAAAGTAAATCCAAACTGCAAGGACGCAAATAGAAATTGAATAAACTACCTTGGGACACAAGGAAAGTTACGCTTGGGGAGTAGTCCATAAGTGGGGCAGATCGGGAGATGTGTTTCGGACTAGACATGAGACTGTAAGACCAAAATCAACATTGTTGGTGGAGGCAAGATTCAGCCCAAGAATCACCGCCCTAAAAGTGCGGTGAGTTGTCAAAGATAGTAACCTGGGGCGGGAGTAGAGAGTAGGGAGTAGGAATAAGTAGAAGGACAGAATTAAATCTAACTTGAGATTGACTGGTTTTGACACTTCGGCAAAGCGTCTTAACTTTGTAAACTATCGTCTAGTTACCATTGCATAAACCTGACTTTGTTTTTCACTATGCCAAACGGCATTTCGATATACCTGCTCAAATAAGACTCTTTGAGCATGGCTACCACCTATCCGATGCAATAGTGGCAAGACGATTTTTAATTCAGATTTAGCTCTGGAATAGTCAGCTTTTGCGTGAGCAATCATACCTCTAGCTGCCGGAATTGCGACTTCTAACCAGTTCTGACGCAAGTATGGATTAATAGTTTGAGTATGTTTTTGCATACTCAGATACATCTCGTCTACCCAGTCAAATTGTTTAGCTTTGGCTAAGGCATAAATATAGTGCAAGTCTTGAAAGGGTAAAGCATGTTCATTAATTCGAGGAAAAAGATAAGCACTTATATCTTGCCAACGGCTACCAACATCAACACCTCGCAACTCTAGCCTGAGCAACAATGCGATCGCCCCCACCTGATCTTTTGGAGATTCTTTTCTGGCTCTACCCCACACATAAGTATCGTATAGGGCTAATACCTTTTGCATATCGCCTTGCTCTAGGTAATATAGCGCCACATGCCACCAATTATGGGTGTATAACATAGAGTTGCAGTTTTCCCATGTATCAGTCAGACTTTCCATCCAAGCGATACCTTCGTCTACTCTGCCTTGAGTTTCCATAACGTGGGCAACTGCATGATGCGCCCAAGGGTCACGGCGATTGATAGCTGTTGCTTTTCGACCCATTGCTTCGGCTTGTTCTAGTTGATGACATTGCTCTAACCCAAAAGCTACCATCCCGTATAGATAATGGTTGTCTGGATTGGCGCTAAGAACATTTTGAGCAATTTTGAGTAATCTTTCTTTGTCGCCTAAATAGAAGTAATGATATTGTCCTTGCTGCACCGAAATTAAATCACGCGGATAATTTGCGGCTATTTCTTCGTGTAGGGCGATCGCTTGATCAATTGCTCCCATTGCCCAAGCTGCGATCGCCTGGATATACAATCGTTCTCGTTTTGTGATCCCAAATAAAAGGCCTTGAGCCGCTTGCAGATAAGGTCTAGCTTGTTTCCACGCCTGAGCATTTTCTTGCGTCAGATAATAGGCTGCTGTATAGGCATAAAGCATTGCACAACCTGGATCTGCTTTTACACCTTCCAGAATCACAGTTTCAATATCTTTGCCATAACTGAGGGATTGATCCATAAATTGGTTAATGGCTGCGATCGCTGCTGGTGAGTCTGTCGTTACTTCAAGGCCTTGCGCGTCTTTTAACATTGTTTATTCCTGGGTGTACAGTTAACAACGGGTCAAACGCTTGTCTACCCGCCAAACTTGGAAAAACTAAATATCTATAAATCTATCGACTTACCGTATTTTATTTTTTGAGTATGTCACAACTGCGGTAAAAATCGCAAGGCCATGTTGAAAGTTTTCTCACCAATCCTTCGGGGTAGGGAACAGGGAACGGGCAACAGGCAACAGTAAGATTAACAGGTTTCAAAGTTTAGTAGTTGCGTGTTCCCTCCTACCCTGAAACCAAGGGGTCTGAAGCACCCAAAACTCAGCCACGTTATGGATTTACGCTTGTAAAGCGTGCCATTCCCTCATACCCATACACCCTTCTTTGGAAAGATTAATCCATCTAGCACCATGCACCATTAGTCAGATGGAAGAGGAGTAAGAAATTTTTATGCTTTTAGCAAGCGACAAGTTGATCAAATAGGTGGAACAGCGATCAGTCTTGGCTCACATAGTGATGCTGAACGGAGAAATTGTAAATTACTGAGTCATAATTAAATTCTATGCTAGACGCAACCATAACCAACCTCGTCGATGTGGTGCGTAAATCTGCATATCCATTAACAGGTGCAGCCCAAGACTACGACCCATTGATGAACTTAATTGGCGATGCTCGTTTCGTTCTGATTGGCGAAGCTTCTCACGGAACCCATGAGTTTTATCAACAACGGGCTGAGATTACGAAAAGACTGATTCAAGAAAAAGGTTTTACGGCAGTAGCAGTTGAAGCAGATTGGCCTGATGCTTACCGTGTAAATCGCTATCTCCAAGGTGTCAGTGATGACCAAACACCAGAGGCTGCATTACTAGGATTTCGCAGCTTTCCTGGTTGGATGTGGCGTAACACAGATGTTTTAAATTTTGTCTCATGGTTACGTATATATAATGATAATTTAGCGAGAGATAGTATTAAAGTAGGCTTCTATGGACTCGATCTCTACAGTATGTATAGCTCCATAGCAGCCGTGATTGATTACCTCGATCGCGTTGATCCCGAAGCCGCTAATCGCGCTCGTCATCGTTACTCATGCTTAGAGCATTTTGGCGAAGATATTCAAACCTATGGCTATGCTACTAGTTTCGGACTAGCACAAACCTGTGAGGAAGAAGTAATTAGTCAGCTACGGGAATTCCAACTTCGGACAAATGAGTACTTCCAACAAGATGGTCGCCTAGCGGCGGATGAATATTTTTATGCTGAACAAAATGCGCGGCTAGTGAAAAATGCCGAGATGTATTATCGCGCGATGTTTCATGAACGGGTATCATCTTGGAATGTGCGCGATCGCCACATGGCAGAAACCCTCGACCAACTAGTTGCTCATTTTGATCAGCAAGGACAGAAAACCAAAGTTGTGGTTTGGGAACACAACTCTCATTTAGGAGATGCACGCGCCACTGAGATGAAAAGAGCCGGAGAACTCAATGTTGGTCAATTAGTGCGAGAACGTTATGGAAATGATGCTGTGTTAATTGGGTTTAGCACATACACAGGTACAGTTACCGCTGCTTCTCATTGGGGAGGAAGCGCCGAACTCAAGCAAGTTCGCTCTGCTTTACCAGAAAGTTACGAAGCCGTATTTCATCAGACTCAAATACCGCAGTTTTTACTCACCTTCAGAGGTAACAATCCTGCCATTAAAGCTTTGAGAAAACCGCGCTTAGAAAGAGCCATTGGAGTTATTTACCGACCAGAAACAGAGCGCATCAGCCATTATTTTGATGCTTGTCTTCCTGAGCAATTTGATGCAGTCATCCACATTGATGATACGAAGGGTGTTCAACCTCTAGACCGTAGCGTTTCGCTGGATATGGGTGAACCACCAGAGACTTTTCCTTCTGCTCTCTAATTTCATCATGAATTTAATCTATGACAGAGAATCTTGAACCAACGAGGATAGGAACCCGGTTAGCAAGAAATTGGTGGACACTCGCATTGCGGGGAACACTCGCCATCATATTTGGTTTAGCAGCATTATTTTGGCCAGGAATTACTTTAACAGCCTTGGTATTTCTATTTGCGGCCTTTGCACTCGGTGGTGGAATATTATTAGCCATTGCCGGATTTAAAGATCATCTTGGTAATCTCCACGGATGGTTATTGGTAATTGAAGGCGCAATTGGAGTTGCAGTGGGAGTCATGGCATTTATTTGGCCGGGAATCACTGCATTAGTTTTGCTTTATCTCATAGCTGCTTGGGCAATTATCACCGGTATATTTGAGATTGTTGCAGCCAATCATCTGCGCCAAGAAATTGACAATGAATGGTTGCTCATCGCAGCCGGCATTGCATCCCTAGTTTTCGGTATTTTGCTAATTATCTGGCCGATAGCTGGAGCATTAGCAATTTTATGGGTAACGGCTGCTTATGCCATTGTTTTTGGCATTCTGATGTTACTTTTGGCTTTCAGACTCCGGAAATGGGGTGAGCAACGCAGGCTACTTTGAAGGCATTAAGGAGTAACATTCGTAACTACTAATACAGGCTGATTACGATATTTAGCTTCTACTTGCTTCCGCAAATTTGCATCCCAAGTCAGGTTGTAGTCTCGCTCTATTTCGGACATAACTAGAGGACGTAGTACACCTGAGACAGTTATTTGCTCTCCCTGCTTCACTCTTGGTTGTGGCTTGCTATGAAGTACAAGTAAGTCTTCTCCACCTAGCAATTTGTCTTTATCTAGGGTGTAGGCGATCGCATTAGTAATATTTTCGACTTTACCAGTAACAGTGAGCTTTTTACCATAATAGGCGCTGGGGTTGGTAGTCAGTTCACCGGGGTTAGGAGATAAAGCTAGTGATTTAGCAACAATTACTGGTTGATCATTGTAATCTGTGTAATAGTCAGACTGCAAATCTAATTTATAATCTTGATTGATTTGTGCTAAATCAAATCTCCGAACTTGTCCAGTAATTTGAATAGTGATGTCATTTGTACTGGGTAATGTAAAAGGCTTGCCTGTGGCATTAATAACTAGAATATTTTGATTATCAAAGAGTTCTTTATCGTTAACTGTAAAGCTCGTAGGGCCAATTAATCTAATCGGTTGAGTTCTAATTGTGACACTTTTACCGATGAGTTCATCTGTTTTGTCTGTGACTTCTGCAATTTGGTTGTCTACTACTTCTCGACTAACTTGGTTACGTTGTTGTTGCGGCGTTGCTGGAGTGATTGCCTGTGGTTCATTATAACCGCAAGCCGGAAGAAATATGGCCATTAATCCTATAGCGATCGCGCCTTTATTCTGCCAAAGCTTTTGCTTCCAATTCATATAAATAATACCCTGATAACTCACGATTAAACATCTCTATCTTGTTGCATAAAATAATCTATGCTTACAAATTGATAGGTTTCCCTATTCAATTAAATTGCTAAATAGAATAACATTTCTAATTGATTCATATATTTAGGCTATATTTTCTTAATTGATTTTTCTTCTATCCTTTGAACAATTTTTTGCCTCTAACTTGAGAAATATAAAAACTATAATGTATAGGTACAAATATTATTGTAAGAATTCAGGAGCCAGAATTCAGAAGAATAGAAGTCTCTGGGGCTGGCGGATAAATTGCAGGGGGTTAATATCCCTACTAAATCATAAATTTTGTTGTCTTCAATTAGTGGTTGGTCTTTTTCCCTACTAATTGACTTTTCGAGGCTCAGATCCCCGACTTCTTTGAGAAGTCGGGGATCTTGTTGTTCACAAATGATTTAGGACTGCTATAAACCGCTTTTAATGTTCCCTTTAAAATAAACCCTATCTTTGGGAAGATGTTAGGACAAATTATCAAAGATAAATTTTAGTCATTTACTGTTTCACACTCAGCAAGCTCCTCAAGAAAATTCTTGGGAGCTTTATTAATTGCTATTAAAATATATAAAAAAGTAGGGTGATAAATTTTCACCCTACTATTAATCATCTGCTAGAAACTTATGAAACGGATTTAGGTTTTTGACCTTTAGAGCAACGGTCAAACCATTCTTGATATTTTTGTTTGTGTGATTCATCTTCACATAAAATAGATACTCGCACGCGTTGGCAGCCATGATTTTTTTCGAGAGCGATCGCATTTAAAATTAAACTAGCGATTTTAGGCGAACTAAACTCTCCATTCACTGTGAAATCACCTGCAAAATTGCCAACTGCTCCATCTTCAGATTCAGTGAAGGCAATATCAGAAATTTCTTCTAAGGCTAAATCAATTTCTGCAAGTTGTTTGTGTTGCGGACTAACTTGTTCCACAATTAATTTTTCCCGCCGGACAGGTACTTGTACTATCCGCGTTTCAATTTCTTTACGAACAACTACTTCACCGATTTTATGTATGCTGGTATCAACTACCAACTGTTCTTCTAGTAAACGAACAATAGTTTCTTCAGAAAATTCTTCTAAATTAGCTCGTTCCATACTATTATTCTCTATTTCAGCTTGGTTTTGTTGCTCACTAGAATTATCAGATAATACCTGATATCCAATTATTTGATGTTTTAAATCTTCAGATATATATTCAATTACTGCTGCATCTATATTTAAGAAAATAGATTTATTTATAGTGTCTATTCTTTGAATTTTTTGGCTCCACAATAAAGCCAATCTTTCTTTAAATACTGGTTGTTCCCTGACTTGAGTTTGATGTATATTTTGGGATATGACTAAATTTAATCGCCGTTGATTATCTAAAACCAAATCTCTGACTTTACCAACCAGTTGACCTTGGTTATCGATAACATCAAAACCTGCAACCTTAGTTTTTAAAGTTGCCAACAAGTTAGAAATCCTAGGTTTCTGATTGACTAGTGCAGTATTATTTATCATTGGTTGGCTATTCATCACCCTAATTGGATAATTATGAGTACAGGCAAAGCTGATTTATCAGCCTCACCTGCACTATGCTTAATTAGTAATTAGTCAATCACTAATCACGGAAGCATTCAGAACTGCTCAGAGTTTGAGAATCAGTACTATCAGACGATGAAATTTGATATCTAGCAAAATCGCTATTTATTCTGCATTCTGAATTCTGACTCCTGAATTATGCTGTAATTAGCGTTCTTCAATTGGGAGGCCTGGAGCATTTACATCTAACTCTTCCCGACGTACTGTTTCTTGAGCCTCAACGGTATCTTGCTCTACTACTTTTCTGACTCGGACTTCTTCTCGTACGAAAGCTTCTTTGCGAATGTCAGCAGTTTCTTCGTGAATTTCTACACGCGCAACTTCACCTTCACGAAAGTCAGCTTCACCAGGAGTAACAACTCTACCAGCATCATCTGGGGTGATACGTTCAATTACGACATGTTCTTTTTCGACTGGTACTGCAACTCTAGCGGTTTCAGTTTCTACACGCTTACCAACAGCTACTTCACCAGTTTTTTGTCTTCTCTTGTTAGCAACTAGCCGCTCTTCATATAGTCTCAAGGTTTGATGATCTTGATCATTTAACCCAAATAAAGAAGGCTCTTGGTCGTAATTATAGGTGTCGCGGTTGAAAGTTGGTGTAGTGACTGGTGTAGTTGGTGTAGCTGTATAACCTGTATCTAATGTTGCAGTGGTATCTAAAGGTGTGGCTGTGTCTACAGCAGTGGTGCTATATTTTGGATTGCGATAAACGCCACGAACTCGTTCTTCATAATCGTAATCAACTTGGCGTTCATCAAATTCTGGTAAGTCTTCTGCCTGTTCTCTGGTCATTCCCACAGCATAGACGCGATCGCGACCATAATCAATGCGGCTACGGCCTACTGGCAATAATACTTTTTTACCAAAAATCCAGAAACCTAAGTCAACAACTAAATAACGAAAATGTCCTTCGTCATCGACTAAAACATCATTGACTGTACCAATTTTTTCGTCAGTTCCTTCTGTATATACGCCTAATCCTTTAACATCATTCCCTTGAAAAGTATCACGATAGTTAGGATCAAATTCATTTAATTTGTAAAGACCCATTATATTTTACCTCTGAACTCTTATAAAAACTTTCACTTTTTAATGTAAAAATTTATTCATCCAGATACATCTTTCTCTCGAATGAATTGCCTGAATTAAAAATTATCTAAAGTGATATATTTTTATGCCTAATACCATTACATTTTCTAGATTATACAAACAAACACAGATGTAAGAGCAAACGACCGTACCCTATCAAAAGGCGCAGCCTTCGCTCTTACAAGTTCTTGTATTTTTTGCTTTTAACTAAATAGCTCCCTGACCATCCCTAGCAGCATCATCTACACGCAACTCGCCTGTGGTATTAATATCTAACTCTTCACGACGAATTGTATCTTCTGCTTCTACTGTATCTCTGTCTACTAATTTTTTAACGCGTACTTCTTCGCGGACAAACGCTTCTTTACGAATTTCTGGTGTTTCTTCGTATACTTCTATACGTGCTACTTCACCTTCTTGAAATCTAAGTTCGTTGGGATCAACTACTGTTCCTGTTTCTGTGGGTGAAACCCGCTCGATGACAACACGTTCTTTTTGAACAGGTACTGTAACTCGTGCAGTTTCAGTTTCAATATGTTTCCCAACTGCTACTTCTCCGGTTTTAATTCGCTGCTTATTAGCTATCAGTCTTTCTTCGTAAAGTCTGAGTGTTTGATGATATTGATCATTTAAATCATATAAATTCGGTTCTGTTTGATAATTGTATGTATTGCGATCGTAAACTACATTACTAGTTGTAGGACGAAATACACTGCGTACTCTTTCTTCGTAGTCTTGATCAACTGTATAACTTTCGTGGTACTCAGGTAGCATTTCTACTTGCTGTTTACTAAGTCCATCGACATATACCCGTTGTTCTGGATAGTTGATGCGTGAAAGACCAATTGGTAGTAATATTCTCTTACCCAAAGTATCAAAGCCTGTATCAATAACTAGATAACGAAAACGCCCATTTTGGTCAACTAAAGCATCGCTAACTGAACCTACTTTTACTCCATCCTCAGTATAGAGATCCAAACTTTTAACATCATCACCACCAAATGTTTCGCGGTATTGAGGGTCGAATTCTTCGAGTTTATAAAGAGGCATAGCTGGAAAGTTTTTGAGGAGATAGATTTATATATCTAAGCTAAAAATTATTGGGCTATAAATCCTCTGACTGATGGCGGAATTCTCTTGAGATATTTAATATTTGTATCTTATACTTTATGATTAAATTATCAATCTATTAATAACAAATTAATTTAGTACTTAAGTTAGATAAATTAGCACGCAAAATATTCCGAAAGTAGGAAGAGATTTTAAGCGATCGCCTAAATAAAACAATATAGTTGAGCCAACATAAAGTAAGTTTTAATTTTTCGTTTTGTAGCCGAGATTTTGACCCCTCTCCAAACCTCTCCCCCACGGGGGCTAGCGTGTACACATACGTCGAGATTGTTAGGTTGAAGCCATTCCCGCCTAGAACTAAAGTTCCAGGCTCATAGCCAAAGTCTACTGAAGTAGACTGGAATAAAATTTTTGTTGAGTCCTCTTGGGAGGACTTGCGCTATGAGACTCGGAATTTATTCCGAGGCAGGCGGGACAGATGCACCACACGAAGATTTTTGTGTACACCGTAGCCCCCTGTGGGGGAGAGGCTTTAAAAGCTAGGTTTATTTTTTTCTCTGGTTGTATGAAACCACCCTGCTCTTTTTGCAGCCATTCTGGCAGTAACTAAGCCAATTCCACTAGAAGCACCAGTAATGACAATGACTTGATTTGCTAAAGGCTTGAGTGAAATAACCATAACTTTTAATTTTTAATTATTGTTGTAAAGGTTTTGTTTACTTCTTTATGAATCTAATTGTTAGTATTTTCTACTTCCTCTGATCAAAGAAATATATTAAGTGGAATAATATTAAATAAATTTGTGTTGATAAATACAAACCTAAGTATGTCGTCAAATCGCCAAATTGCTGTGGAATTCCGCGATGTCAGCTTTAGCCGTAACCATCGTAATTTAGTATCAAATCTTAATTTTTCTATTGATCAAGGCGAAGCTTTAATATTGCTGGGACGCAGTGGTAGCGGTAAAACTACCACAATGAAATTAATTAATCGTCTTTTTACACCAACAAAAGGTGAAGTAGTATTTGATGGGATTCCGACAAATCAATGGGATGAAATTAAACTGCGGCGGAAGATTGGTTATGTAATTCAAGAAACTGGTTTATTTCCCCATTTCACTGTAGAACGTAATGTTGGTTTAGTCCCTAGTTTAGAGGGTTGGAAACCGAAACAAATCAAAACACGAGTTTATGAATTGTTGCAATTAGTAGGTTTAGATCCTGTGCAATTTGCTGCACGTTATCCTCATCAACTTTCGGGGGGACAAAGGCAAAGGGTAGGCGTAGCGCGGGCTTTAGCCGCAGATCCGCCAGTTTTGTTGATGGACGAACCCTTTGGCGCACTCGATCCGATTACGCGTTTGGAATTGCAACAGGAATTTCGGCGGTTACAGCAAGAACTAGGTAAGACAGTGGTTTTTGTGACGCATGATATTCAAGAAGCGTTTGTTTTAGCTTCCAGAATTGGGTTAATGTATGACGGAGAACTGGTAGTATTAGGTACAAAGGAGGAATTTCTGCGATCGCAACATCCAGAAAGCCTAGCTTTTCTCCAATGTCTGCGTTCTCTGCAAGACAATTTATGAAAAATTTTTTCTTGATTAAGTATGCCCCAGAAATTTTGCAGCACACGCTAGAACATTTATTTTTGGTAGGCATTGCGATTACAATTGCCACACTTATCGGCATTCCTTTAGGCATTTTAATTACGCGGCAAACTCAGTTGCGTCAACCCATTCTTGGGATTGCCAATGTGTTGCAAACTGTTCCTAGTTTGGCATTATTTGGCTTACTAATTCCTGTACCTGTCATTGGTGGTATTGGTGTTGTCCCGGCAATTGTAGCTTTGACTTTATATTCTTTTCTGCCAATAATTCGTAATACTTACACAGGGATTACGAGTGTAGATCCAGCAATTATTGAAGCTGGTAGAGGCATGGGGATGACTGATAAAGAATTGTTATTTCAGGTAGAAATTCCCTTAGCAATGGGTGTAATTTTAGCTGGGGTAAGAGTCGCCACAGTCATAGCTATTGGTATTGCCACTATTGCTGCTGCTATTGGTGCTGGTGGTTTAGGCGTGTTTATTTTTCGCGGCATTGCAGTGGTGAATAATGATTTAATTTTAGCTGGAGCGGTACCAGCAGCCGTGATTGCTTTACTCGCCGATTTGCTAATTGGGTTGTTTGAAACAAAATTAAAAATCAAAAGTTAAAAGATGATGTTTATTAGTAAAAAGTAATGAAAAAATTTTTGATATTTTTCATTTTAACTTTTACTTTAGTAGTGGCGATCGCAGCTTGTAACCCTAGCTCTAATAATTCCACGGGTGATATTATTATTGCCTCTAAAGATTTTACAGAACAAGATATTTTAGGTGAACTGTTAGCCCAACAAATTGAAGCTACAACTAATCTTAAAGTTGCGCGTCGTCCTCGTTTGGGTGGTTCTTTTGTTTGCCATAATGCTATTCTGGCTGGCAAAATAGATGCGTATATCGAGTATACAGGCACAGCTTTTACTGGTATTCTTAAACAAAAATCTTTGAATAATCCAAAGGAAGTTTACGAGAAACTAAAACAAGCATACTCCCAACAATTTAAGCTGGAAGTTATGCCTAGCTTGGGCTTTGAAAATACATTTGCAATGGTAATTCGCGGTGAAGAGGCGAAAAAATATAATATTCAAACTTTATCTCAAGCTGCACAATATACACCGCAATGGCGCGGCGGTTTTGGCTATGAATTTTTAGAACGCGCAGATGGTTTTCCGGGTTTAGCGAAAACCTATAATTTGCGTTTTTCTAAACCACCGCAAATTATGGACTTGGGTTTAATATACCGCGCCTTAATTCAAAAGCAAGTCGATATGGTAGCAGGAAATTCTACTGATGGACAGATTGCTCGTTTAGGTTTGGCTGTGTTGAAAGACGATAAAAAATATTTTCCCCCTTACGAAGCTACACCAATTGTAAGGCAAGAAACTTTAAATAAATACCCGGAATTGAGAGGTGCGATCGCTCAACTTTCTGGTAAAATTTCCGCAGATGAAATGCGCCAGTTAAATTATTTAGTTGAAGGCGAACTAAGAGATATTAAAGAAGTTGTGCATGACTTTCGTAAAACAAAGGGATTAGCCTCACGCAAAGACGTATACTTCGGCTTCGCTCAGTAACAAGAGGCGCAGAGTGTTTCAATGGAGAAGTTATGAATTTAAAGGTACGCCAAGCTTTTCAAACATCTGTTAAGGCTGCAATTATCTGGTTTTGTGTTTCTAGCGGAACGGTTATTTCTCAAACATTACCCCTCTCTAATAACTTAATTGCTTTTAATTCCAAAGAGGGAGAAAAGTTATTAATTCAAAGTCGCTCAAGAGAAGACTTTTTCCCGTTGAGTATGCAGTTTGTCACTCAAACTAATCAAGCTTTTTGTGGTGTTGCTAGTAGTGTGATGGTGTTAAATAGTTTAGGAATACTCGCGCCAGAATCACAACAATATTCTCCTTACAGAGTGTTTACTCAAGAAAACTTTTTTAGCAATGAAAAAACTAAAACAGTTATTAAGCCTGAAGTTGTTGCCCGTCAAGGAATGACTTTAGATCAATTAGGCGGATTAATTGCTAGTTATGATGTTCAAGTCAAGGTTTATCATGCAGCCGATACTAATTTAGAACAGTTTCGTCAGCTAGTATCAGCAAATTTAAAGCAACCGAATAACTTTGTAATAGTTAACTATTTACGTAAAGAAATTGGTCAAGAAAAAGGAGGGCATATTTCACCCATCGCTGCTTACAATGAGCAGACAGATAGATTTTTAATTATGGATGTTTCTCGTTATAAATATCCGCCAGTGTGGGTAAAAACCGCAGATTTATGGAAGGCGATGAACACTACTGATACAACTTCAGGGAAGACACGCGGCTTTGTTGTAGTGAGTAAAGAGAAAATGTAGAGTGAGCTTAGTCGCCGCTTGAAACAGAAATAGCTTAGTATATTACCATAATTACTGATACACAAAATCAACTATGTACAGTTTCATTTTTCTTTGAAAATGAATAAAATAATTTGCCCAGCAGGAAAAACTTGCTCATAATATTGTTAATTTTCGTAAAATTACAGACTTTAGGACTAGAATACTGATATTTACCTAGCTAAACTATCTAGAGTGCATCTGTACTGCTCGTTCATTAAATCCTAGATGTGGCGCTATTGCCTCAATGATTCCAGTACAACTTATCATCAAAAACTTCCTTAGTTACCGTGATGCTACTTTAGATTTTCGTGGTTTGCATACGGCTTGTATTTCTGGTTCTAATGGTGCAGGTAAATCGTCTTTGCTTGAGGCGATTACATGGGCAATTTGGGGTGAAAGTCGTGCTTCAACAGAGGATGATGTCATCCATGCTGGAGCAAAAGAAGTCCGCGTTGATTTCACTTTTCAAATTAATCAGCAACTTTATCGCGTAATTCGCACAAGAGTTCGGGGTGCAACTAGTGTTTTAGAATTTCAAATCGAAACGCCTTCTGGGTTTCGTCCCCTGACTGGTAAAGGAGTCAGGGCAACTCAAGATTTGATTTTAGAACATATCAAACTCGATTACGATACTTTTATTAATTCTGCTTACTTACGTCAAGGTCGTGCTGATGAATTTATGCTGAAGCGCCCGACAGAACGTAAGGAAATTTTGGCAGAGTTGTTAAAACTAACGCAGTATGATGATTTGGAAGAACGAGCAAAAGATTCTTCCCGACAATATAAAGCCAGGGCGGAAGAATTAGAGCGTTCTTTGGAATCGATTAAAACTCAACTGCAACAACGGGAATTTACAGACGCTCAAAGAGCAGAATTAGAAGCCGAACTCAATCAACTGCAACAAGTACAAGCTTTTGAAAATATTCAATTACAAAGTTTGCAAGTTGTCCAACACCAGCGACAAAATTGGGAACAACAACTCAGCTTTGTCAGGCAACAATATCAGAATTTAACCCAAGATTGCGATCGCCTCCAGCAAGAGCAATCATCAGTTAAAACTCAACTGGCAGAGTTAGCCGCTATCTTAAATCAAGAAGCAGAAATTAAAAACGGTTACGTTCATTACCAAAACCTCCAATCTCAAGAAGAAGCTTTTGCAGCTAAATTTGAGCAACACACTCGCGCCACAACATTACGTCAACAAAAGCAGCAGCAATTAACTGGGCAAATTCACGACATTGAAAGGCAACTTCAACAAGTTCAAGCGCAACTCGAAGCTTTAGCACAGCAGGAACAAGAAATTCAGCAAACGCTGAGTAAATCAGGCGAAGTTGAAGCTGCTTTAGGACAACTCACCGCCGCACGTCGTCGGGTGGCGCAGTTGGATGAATTACAAATGCAGGTTTCGCCTTTATTGCAACAGCGTCAAAGTTTGCAAACTCACTTAGATAGAATCCAAGCTAGTTTAGTCGCCAGATTAGAACAAATCCAAGCCACAGAACATCAATTGCACCGCGCCTCCCAACGCCACCCGGAACTGCAACAAGCAGTCATGGCGGTGGCGATGCAAATTGAACAAATGGAGAAAGATCGGGTTTATTTGCAACGCGTGCAAGAAAAAGGGCAAGAAAGAAGGCACTTTATTGAGCGCCTGCAAGGACAGCAACGAGAATATGAGAGGTTATTAGGCGAATTAGACCAAAAATTACAAATGCTCCGCAACCCCGATGCAATTTGTCCTTTGTGTGAACGTCCGTTAGATGAGCATCATTGGAATCGAGTTGCGGATAAAACTAAATCGGAGTACAAGGAAACGGAGGAGCAATTGTGGGTATTCCGCGAGCAATTAGCTTGTACAGACAGAGAAATTCAGGCTTTGCGGCAAGAATACCGCGCAATTTCCCAGAAATTGTCACCTTATGACTCGTTGCGAGAACAACGAGGACAATTAGCAGCCCAACTAGAAACGACAAGTGATGCAGAACAACAGTTACAACAACTGGCGCAGGAAAGGCAACATTTAGAGCGATCGCTCCAAGCTGGTGATTATGCCCACGATAAACAAAAAGAACTGCGACAATTAGACGAATATCTGCAACGATTAAATTACAATGAGCAAGACCATGCCTTAGCGCGGAGTGAAGTTGAAAGATGGCGCTGGGCAGAAATTAAACAAGGGCAAATTAAAGACGCGCTGAAACGCCAAACTCAACTAACCGCCCGCAAGCCAGAATTACAAGCAACTATCGCCCAATTACAAACAAGAATTCAGCAAGAACAAACTGATTCTGAATGCGCCAAACAAATTGCGGCGCTTGAGCGTCAAATTGCGGAAATTGGTTATAGTGCAGAGCAGCACAATAATTTACGTCAAGCAGTCCGTCAAGGGCAAGCTTGGCAATTACGTTATCAACAATTGTTGTCAGCCCAACAGCAGTATCCCCAACTGCAAGGGAGACTACAAGAACTTGAAGCAGCGAAAACTACTCGGTTAAACGAACGACAAAAACTCGCCAGCCAAATTGATGAAATTGTCCAACAATTAGCCCAGTCTGCTAACCCGATTGAGCAAATTCAAGCTTTAGAACAGCAGTTAACTATCCGCAGGCGACAACTGGATGAACAAATTGCCAAATTGGGGCGTTTAGAACAACTCGCCCATCAATTAGAAACCTTACAAGTGCAGTACGAAGAACAACAACAACAACTGCAAGCTTGTAAAAAGCAGTACCGTGTTTACCACGAGTTGGCTTTGGCATTTGGTAAAAATGGTATCCAAGCTTTGATGATTGAAAATGTGTTGCCGCAACTAGAAGCAGAGACAAATCAATTGTTAGCACGGTTGAGTGCCAATCAGTTGCATGTGCAATTTGTCACCCAAAAAGCTGGACGTAGCGGCAAATCGACCAAGAAGAATGCCAAGTTGATCGATACCTTAGATATTTTAATTGCCGATGCTCAGGGAACTCGCGCTTATGAAACTTACTCTGGTGGCGAAGCATTTAGAATTAACTTTGCCATCCGGTTAGCAATGGCGAAATTATTAGCACAAAGGGCGGGGGCGGCGTTGCAGTTGTTAATTATCGACGAAGGCTTTGGTACACAAGATGCTGAAGGATGCGATCGCCTAATTGCTGCTATCAATGCCATCTCTTCTGATTTTGCCTGCATCCTCACCGTCACCCACATGCCCCACCTCAAAGAAGCCTTTCAAGCCCGCATTGAAGTCAATAAAACTCAACAAGGTTCACAGGTAAGATTGTTGGTTTAGTTTGATCAAAATCAAATCTATATATTATAGATATATAAAGCTCAAAACCTGGTCAACGGTGACCAGGTTATTGGGAATTCACAGGTTTCAAATTTTTTAAACTTAGCTAAATAATCGAGAGAGTAAACAACTAAGGTGGACTTAATAACTAGCAACTTCAGCAATCTTTGTTTTTCCGCTTTGGGATTTGGCTTCGCCTTTTGTATTTTTTGGCTTTTACCACTTTTAATTATAGGTATGCTGAATATTTGCTTGGGCTACAGACGGGAGACATCATAGTCGTTTGCCCTTTGGGTTTGGTTTTACTTTGTTTGATGTCTTGTTATTCAATTTAGCACTGACTTAGAGATAAGCAACTAGTAGTTTACTAAAGTTGACATTTTGTTTATTCTTGCAATCTTTGTTGTTAGTTGTTGAGCAAAAGGTTCAGACCCCCGACTTTTTTGAAAATTCGGGGATCTTTGCTGCTATAGCAGCTTACCAATTCCACATAACTGGGTTTTTATCTAGATGATCGGTGACAATTCGCCCAATAGAATCAATTTCGTCAATTTCATTAGCGGAGAGTTTGACATCAGCAGCTAAAGCATTATCCTTTGCTTGTTCAGGATAACGTGCGCCTGCGATCGCATTGGCTTGGGGTTGGGCAATTAACCAAGCTAAAGCTAACTGCGCCAAACTACAATTATGGCGTTCAGCTATAGGACGTAGTTTATCTAAAGCTTGTTGAGCGCGTTCAAAGTTTTCGCCTTGAAATAGTTTATTGTCAGAACGGTTATCTTCTGGCGCAAATTTCTGACCGCGCGTAAATTTACCAGTTAATAATCCTTGGGCTAAGGGTGAATAAGCCAAGATAGAAATTTGATTTTCGATACAATAGGGCATAGCATCTTTTTCAACCTGCCGCCAAAATAGTGAATATGGTGGTTGTAAGCTATCGATGCGTCCATATTGTGATGCTTGGGCCAATTGAGCGCGAGAAAAGTTAGAAACACCAATTGCTCTAATTTTTCCTTGCTGTTTTAGCTCATTTAAAGCCTTCATCGTTTCCTCGATGGGTACAATTTCACTATTAAACGAGCCGGAGGGCCAATGAATTTGATAAAGGTCGATATAGTCAGTTTTGAGGTTTTTTAAAGAGCGAACGCAAGCCTCAATCACTTGATCGTACTTCAGATGGTTAGCAAAAACTTTTGTGGCATACTGTACTTGGTCGCGCACATCTGATAAAGCTTCGGCTACAATGCGCTCAGAGTGACCTTCCCCATAAACTTCGGCTGTGTCAACAGTGGTAATTCCAGCTTCAAAGGCGGCGCGGATGGCTTTAATTGAGTCAGCGTCTTCAATTCCTACCCACATCTTTTTGCCAGCTTGCCAAGTTCCCACGATGATGGGTGTGATTTCTACGGCAGATGTACCTAATTTTCGCTTTTCCATAATGCTTTTCTAATTCAATTCCCCGGATAGTTTCATACTTTAACGGTCTTAGCGTGAAATTAAATCAGAGTTACAGCAGATGCCGATGAATTTAATTACGACTTTATATGCCCTCAAAGAATGGTCTGTGGCGATCAATGCCTTAGAAACTGGCAAAACCATCATGTTGCTGCGTAAAGGTGGTATTCATGAGCAAAATGGACGTTTCCAAGTTGCTCATGAGCAGGTTTTACTATACCCAACTTATGAACATCAACAGCCGTTTCTGCTAAAATCAGAATATGCAAATCTCGTCTGTCCAGTAACTCCTGGTTGGCATCCAGAAACAATTCGCATTGGCAGTTGGGCAGAAATTACAGATATTTTGCCGATTAGTGAGGAGTCTACTGTTAACGCTTTACTCCCCTTTCATATCTGGAATGAGTATTTTATTAGCGATCGCTTAAAATGGAAACAACGTCAGCCACTGTATGTGCTGCTATTACGTGCTTATAAATTGCCCAAGGTGCAAGAAATTCCCTATCTTTCACAATATGGTGGTTGCAAGTCATGGATTGATTTAGCGCAACCAATTAATATTCAAGGTGCAACACCTGTTTTGTCAGATTCTGCATACTCGCAAATGGTTAAAGAAATTCGCGCGATTGTTGATGAAGTGAGATTAGGGGCTAGGGAATAGAGGCTAGAGGTTAGGGGCTAGAGGCTAGATAAAAAACAAATGACCATTAACCCATTACTGATAATTAAATCTTACTGGTGTAACTAGCAAAACAAATGATTGATTATCCAGTCATTACCCAAAATAGTAACTCTTGTTACATACACTAGCAGAAACCGCAGATACGATGAGAAAAATCTTGCCCTCATAACCAGCGAAATATTGCTAAGAGGTGTTATATTGCTGCGCCTGTAAGCGATTTATAACATTACCAGTCACGGAGTGAAATATATTGAGCCATTATCAGCTTTTTAATCCAAAATCTCCAACAAATGATGCTTTAAGCAGATTTCAAAAGTTGGGGATGGATTGATTTTGTCATACTGCATTCTCAATGTGATTCCCAAAAATCTATCTTTTAGCTTACGTAATTTTACTAAACCAATTTGTAGGTAGATGGACACATACTAGGGGAATTAAAAATTATCCCAGAAGATTGATGCAGAGCTTGACAAAAGTCTGCGATTATGCAATTTTAGCTAAACACTAAGGAGTTTGCCATGAATCGACAAATGTGCTGGTTATCTAAGTCTGGCGACAGTGATAAGATTTTGTATTTGCAAATTGAGGCAAATAAAGGTTGGCGACCCTACACAGCTTATCCGCAATTTGCAGTACCAGATTATCAAATTCCTGGCGGCTCTAAGGGTTGGGCAACTTATCAAAAACTGCTCAAAGCAGGTTGGACATTAGTACCCAGTGCGAGAGCTAATGAATTTGGGACTCAAGTTGAATACTCAGAATCAATGGTGCAGAATCAATAGTTGCAGTTAGTATTTCAGAATTTTAACTATCTCTAAAAACGGCAGTGTTGCGTCATTTAGTGATGACTGTCTACCAGCCTCTAGGCGAACCTTCACCGCGAGGATCGGCCGCTGCTTCTAAGCTGCCATCTGCTTTGACGGCGATCGCATTAGCATTACCCCAAGGATTTTCTTCTTTGATGTGATGTCCACGGCGGCGTAAGTCTTGCAGAGTTAAAGCATCCAAACCCCAAGGTTCTACACGCAACTCATCAGGAAGCCACTGATCATGTATGCGTGGCACGGAGACAGCTGCACCAACATCCATATTGTATTCCAGCACATTGAGAATCACTTGCAAAACCTGTGTGATGATTGTGCTGCCACCAGGGGCACCCACTGCCATTCGGAGGTGATTATTTTCTGTAATAATTGTCGGAGTCATGCTCGACAGCGGAGTTTTGCGGGGTGCGATCGCATTCGCTTCATTGCCAATTAAACCAAAGGCATTAGGCACACCTGGCGCAGTAGCGAAATCATCCATCTCGTTATTGAGTAAAATTCCTGTTCCTGGTGTCACCACACCAGCGCCAAAACCAAGATTAATTGTAAAAGTCAGGCTGACAGCGTTGCGTTGTTCATCCACAACGCACAGATGACTGGTTTCTGGAGATTCGTAGCGAGTGGCTTGCAATCTTAATAATTTGTTGGGTAAAGGGACAATTTGATTGCTAATCGGGCCAAAACGTTGAAGCGTTGCTGGATCTACTGGCTTGATTTCTGATGCAGGTTTCGCTACATCCATATTAATTTCTTGACGACGCTGTTTAGCGTAAGCTGGACTAATCAGAGCTTGTACAGGTACTTTAACAAAATCAGGATCACCTAAATATTGTGAGCGATCGGCGTAGGCAATCTTCATCGCTTCCGCCATTAAATGTACACTGTTGGGATGATGCCATCCCCAAACTTTTAAATCACTGTCACCGATAATGTTCAACATCTGCAATAGATGAACGCCGCCTGATGATGGTGGTGGCATGGAACAGACTCTAGCTTGGCGAAAACTACCGCAAAGAGGATTTCGCCAGATGGGTTTGTATGCCTTGAGGTCGTCTAAGGTAATTAGACCACCATTTTGTGCCATATCTGAAGCGATCGCACGGGCGATTTTGCCAGTATAAAAACTTTGGGGATTGTCGGCAATGCTTTCTAAAGTGCGTGCTAAATCACGTTGGACTAATCTTTCTCCAGACTGATAAAATTCGCCATTTCGCGTAAATATGGTTCTAGCGGCGGAATTCTGAAGGATTACTGGCTTACGATCTTCGTAAACTTGAATTGATCGCCAAGTTAGTTGTTTACTTAATATAAAGCCATTTTTCGCCAGAGCGATCGCAGGTTTGACAACTTCCTTCCAAGGCAACTTACCATAACGGCGATGCACCTCATACATTCCCGCCACCGTTCCTGGTGTCGCTACAGCTAAATATCCATTCACACTTGCATTTGGACGCACTTTTCCATCTGCATCTAAATACATATTTCTTGTCGCTTTGATGGGTGCGCGTTCCCGAAAATCCAACGCTTTCATCTCGCCAGTTTTCTCAGAATGCAGTAGCAAAAATCCCCCGCCACCAATTCCCGCCGAAAAAGGCTCAACTACAGATATCGCAAAAGTTGTGGCGACTGCTGCATCCACTGCGTTACCACCTTGGCGTAACATTAAAAGTCCCGCTTCACTCGCCAGGGGATGTGCAGATACTACCATCCCTTTTTTGCTGCGTAGGGGTAAAGTGGTAGTGGCTGCTGCAACTTGGCTGTAACAGAGAACACCAAGAGAAAAGACAGTAAATACAACCTGTTTGGGTTTAGCAAAGATTTGCATTTTTTCACTGTTGTAGATTGATATGTCTTAGACTATCGCTTGATAGCGTAATTATTTATTGAAATTTGCCAAAATTTATTCAGCCCAGCAAAATTAATAACTTTTCTGTCTTTTCTGTATCTATGTGGTTATTTAAAAAAACTATTTTGAATATCTTTACCTTAATCTTTTGAGTTTCGCAGCAGTAATTGACAACCACATAAAAAGGGGTTGGGATTTTCTATACGCTCGTCCTGAAGTACTTCAATGGGCAACTTACTGTTATAAATTAATTCATCGTAATCCATCAACGCATTCCACTTAATCTTGCCTGTGGGAAAACCTAATTCTAAAGCGGCATCAAATATTAATTCCTGCCACTTCTGAATCTCTGGATTTCGTGATTTACAATAATCGAGAATGGCGATTAATGCACCAGATTTTGTAACTCGTAAAATTTCATCAAGAGCGCGGACAGGATCAGCTACAACACAAAGGGTAAAGCCGGATGCAGCAGCATCAAAGCTATTATCTGGAAAATCTAGATTTAACAGATCAGCTACTTTGAAAGTAATATTTGCGGCTACAGTTTTTTTCCGGGCTTCATCCATCATTTTCTCAGATAAATCCACACCTACAACACTCACGCCTTGAGGATAAGCCGGAAGATTTAATCCTGTTCCTACGGCAGCATCCAGTACAGTTTGTCCAGGGTTGAGTTGTAAAGAATCAATCAGTGGTTGACGCTCAATATGCCAGTAATGCAACATAATCTGCTCATAATCTACGGCACCCCGATCGTAGGTATCAATTATTTTGGCTACTTCCATAAACTTTCTCATCAATATATATATAAGTACCTTGTTGTAACTGTTCCAGAAATAGTTTGGCAAGAGAGAGTTATCAAATTTTGTACATTATCTTATAAGTGTAAAGATATATATATTTAGATATAAAATGTAAATAAAATTTTTATGGAACAAGAGTAGTAAATTTGCGTCAATTAAAAGTATCTCATTCTTGATTTATTGACGTATTTCAACAGTAGAAAATTTTGTGGAACAATAGCAGATACTCCTCGTCATCCAATCAGCCTCACCTACGGAATACGCCTAGGGATAGTTCCACAACTAGTCAGAAACAATCTCCGTAACACCTCGTCATTACACAGGTCACACACATAAACTTAAATTCTGTTATGGCACACCTTTATCGACTTAAATCTGGAACTGCGGCATTCATGGCAATGGCACTCACTACAGGTGCGATCGCTCCCATGATTGCGGTAGCGCCTGCCCAAGCGCAATATAATATAGGGCAATCACGTTCAACTACAATTCCGGCTAATGTAACTTTGCCTGTGACTTACGAAAAAGAAAAAATTGTTGTCACTCCAGGCGAAAGTATGTCCCTCAAGCTGAGAATAGCTAATGACATTATCGATAGAAATAGAAATGTCTTAATCCCTGCTAGAACTGAAGTTGTCGGCAGACTAGAACCTGTTGATTTATATGGCAGAAGTTACCCCAACGACAGAAACAACGACAATCGCAAAGGTGTGAGATTTGTCGCTTCAGAATTAGTCTTGCCTTCTGGCCGTAGATTACCAATTAATGCTAATTCTCGGACAATTACAGAAACAGAAAGAATCAGCAAAGGTGCCGATACTGGTCAAATTTTAACAGATGCAGCTATTGGTGCAAGCGCGGCTACTGTCATTTCACTACTCACTGGTAACAAACGCATTGAAGTATTAGAACCTGTTGCTGGTGGTGCTGTTGGTGCTTTAGCCAGTGTGTTGTTGCGAAAAAAACAAGCTGATGTGTTTGTTCTCAGACCAGAAGAAGATTTGGACATCACACTGACAAGCAATTTAGTTATTTCTCGGAATAATACTTATTAACTCAAAATTCAGTCGTGAATTTAATTAATATTATCAGCGATCGCCTCTGTCTATGTAGTGAGCGATCGCTTCATTTTTATAGATACAAAATTTAATTTTACTGCAACTATTTCATCTCGGATCTCGGCTTCTTTAATATTCAAGGTATATGCTGAATATTTGCTGGCTGATAAAGCTGAATATTCACTTCACTCATTCTTTAAAACAAATTTAGTGTATGTACGGTGTTTGTTTCTAGTAAAAAAAATCAAGATTAAATTATCAGGGTATCTAAAAAATTTGCATCTTCCGTCCTACTGTGACCTACTGTGGCAGATAAAGCTCACTGACAGGACTTATAAATTATCTTTCTGTCTATCTATAGCATAGGTGCAGTCATTAGACCAGCTTGCTTATCTTTGGTTTTCAATCAATTACCATTACTATTTTTTTATAGCTTTCAAGGATTTACTAGAATGCTAAATAGATTATATTTGGCTTTATTAGGAACAACTGTTATTGTTGCTAGTGCAAATCCAGCTAGCGCAGTAACCATGAAAGTCAATAGTGGGATGTTTTCTACCTACTCTGATACAAAAGTAGTTACCTTTGATGATGGCACAGCTAATGACCCAAATGGTTTTGTAAGTTACTCAAATGTTACTACTAACATTGTGCAAGGTAGTCAATCTGGTCAATATGCTTCACCCTATGGAGATAATACCAAATATATGACAATTGCTCCTAAAAATAGTAATGTTGCAGGTGATAGTGGTTTTGTCGAACTTAACTTCAAAAACGCTATTGATTACTTTGGCTTTTACGCAGGCTCATTAGATAGTTACAATTTTATTGATATCTACAGTGGTAATCAATTGTTAAAGAGTTTTAGCGGTTCAGATGTGCCAACTGCTATCGCTGATGGTAGCTGGACTAGTGATAAAGCGAATATGTTTATTAACCTTGTTGGGGACGCAGGCGAAAAATTTGATCGAGTTGTGATGCACTCAAATGGTATTGCCTTTGAAACAGATAATCACACCTATAGAGTCGCTCAAAGTGTTCCAGAACCCAATGCTCTGTTAGGTGTGTTAGTAATAGGTGCTTTCGGAACTACTTCACTGTTAAAACGTCAACAAAAGAAAGTATTATTGAAAAGATAAATTTCCTTTCAAGCTTAATTTGATAACTGCCATGTGGACAAACTGGCATAGCAGTTTTTTAGAATTGATTTCATTTCTAATATGTCATGGGAAATAGGTAATAAGTCATAGATAACTATGTTATGACTTATTGCCTATTTTTATTTATTTTTTAAATAAAAATATTTTCAAAAATAGAAGTTTTCGGAAACTTTTTATCCCGAAACAATATCTAAGTAATTAACAGGAAACAAATAAATTTAAAGGCATAAATTAATGTTTACTTTAAATCGTTGGCAATCTAAAACTGCTGCCCTCATGGCTTTGACTATTACTGCTGGCGCTGTAGCACCTTTTATCACTGCTACACCTTCTTTTGCTCAAACCACTTTTACAGATGTTTCTTCTAATTATTGGGCAGCACAATTTATTCAAGAGTTGTCACAGCGAGGAGTAATTGCAGGTTTTCCTGATGGCAGTTTCCGCCCAGAAGAAGCGGTAACACGCGCTCAATTTGCGGCGATGGTAAACAAGGCTTTTTCCAAAGCACCTCAACGCCAAGCAATCAACTTTGTGGATGTCCCCAGCAATTTCTGGGCATCTAGCGCCATTCAGCAAGCTTATACTATCGGTTTCCTCTCTGGATATCCCGGAAATCGTTTTGAGCCTAACCAAGCGATTCCCCGTCAACAGGTTTTAGTTTCTCTGGCTAATGGTCTGGAATATAGCCCCAGTGGAAATGTTGAAAGCACTCTGCAATACTTCAACGATGCTTCGGGAATTGCTAGTTATGCCCTTAGTCCCATTGCGGCAGCGACTGAACAGCAAATTGTTGTGAACTATCCTAATGTTAAGTTCCTCAACCCGAATGCCACTGCAACACGCGCCCAGGTAGCAGCTTTCATTTACCAAGCCTTAGTTAGTTCTAATCAAGCTTCGGCAATTAACTCACCTTATATAGTTGCAGCGCAACCCACTACACCAACACCCATCTCCATCACAATTCCCCAAGGAACTGTTATCCCTGTGAAGTATGACCAAGCTAAAAAAATCTTGGTTACTAAAGATGAAACGGCACCTTTAACACTGACTGTTGACCAAAATGTAGTTACCCAAGATGGTACTGTGGTAATTCCGGCTGGTAGTCAAGTTGTTGGTCAACTAAAACCAGCAAAAGGCGGTTCACAGTTCATGGCTCAAAAACTTGTTTTAACTACAGGTCAGGAGTATCAAATTGCAGCTACCTCTAATGTGATTAGCAAAACAGAAACTGTCAAAAAAGGTACTAGTGCTAGAGCCATTATTACAGATACTGTATTAGGTGCTGGGGCAGCGGCTGCTGTATCTGCGGTGACAGGCGATCGCGCGATCGCTACAGAAGAAGTTCTCGGTGGTGCGGCTATCGGTGGCTTAATTGGCTTGTTCTTCGGTCGCAACAGTGTTGATTTAATCGCTATTAACCCCAATACCGATTTAGAAATGACTGTCAATCAAAATTTGTTGGTGTCGGTGAGATAGAGGCTAGAGGCTAGGGGCTAGGGGCTAGTGTAGAGTTTAGTCAAAGTATGAAGGACAAAATTTCATACTTCATCCTTCATACTTCACACTTCATCCTTCATTGGGCTAATTGGCAACCAAATAATAAACGTCGTTCCTGGTGCATCAGAAGATGCGATCGCGCTTGTAATTGCTGGGCTGAAAACTTCAATTTCACCTTGCATTTGCTCGATTAATTGTTTTGCGATCGCTAGTCCTAATCCTGTACCAGGAATTTCTGTTTGTGCTTGTACACCACGATAATATCTTTCACCCAAATGTGCTATGTCTTCTTGGGGAATTCCTGGCCCACTGTCACTAATAGCAACACCTAAAAAATTACCTCTTTCTTGACCTGCCTGGATGAAAATCTTGCCGCCTTTGGGTGTGTATTTCAAAGCATTATCAATAATATTATTTAATACCTCTTGTAAGGCTTTAAGATTGACACGCACTAAAGGTAAGTTTTTCGGAATTTCAGTTTTTAATTTCAGATGTCTTTCTTGAGCGATCGCTTTTGCTGATAGTAATAATGGTGATAATAAATCAGCTAAAGAGCAATCAGTTGCTTTTTCTCCTGTACCTGGTAATAATAAAATCGGCTTGGGTTCTGTTTGGACAGTTGCTTCTACCAATACTTCATTTTCTGGTAATGCCCGTGGTTCTAAGTCTAATTCTGTCCAGTCAATAACTTGCTCAAATTGTTGCAATAATTCTTTTAGGCGATCGCTTTCTCGCACAATATTCGCTCCGACTTCCCGGTTCGGGTCGCCTGGGCGGAGTCTTTTAAATAGCAATTTGCCAAAAGTCCGCAATGCTGTCAATGGATTGCGGAATTGATGTAGCAAGTTATCTAATAAATCTCGCTGCTGTTCTTGCAGAACTTGTTGTTGATGTAATTGTTGTTGCAACCAGGCGCGACGCTGATCTAAAACACAAGCGATCGCTAAAGTTTGAACTACCTTTTGAATTGTATTTTGTTCTTGTTGATTCCAAGCTCGGTCTTCTCTACATGTCACCAGTAATCCCATCATCACACCCTCATGAACTAAAGGTAGAACAATCTGGTGTCCACTCAGCAAATACTCTTCTTGGAAATTTGGTTTTTCAGTATCTGTTTTGTCTACTTCTGGTGATGCAGCCGTAAATTCCGTAGCTGCTGTTAGTAACCTTTTTTGCTGTTTTGGTAGTAGCAAAATGTTACTAATTTGCAATTGTTTGCGTGTTTTTACTTCAGTATTTTCTTCTCCCGGTGGTAATCCTGCTGTTTCTGGATAAACAACCACAGGAATTAGTTTCGCCTCAGTTGTTGGCGCTTCTACCAATTCTTGTGTTAAGTAAACCACACTTAAAGAAGCTCCCAACCCTTGGGCTAACAATGCTATTTGTTCTCGGCATAAAGCCACAAAATCTGAACTAGCCGACATTAACATTTTTCATTTCTTGCTCAGGATTACAGGCTTTGAAGGAATTTTCCACAACAAAGAACTCAGAACTCAGAACTCAGAATACAGAACTATCTAAGTGTAACTGCCAGGTGAATGACAGTGGAACTCCACATAAAATCTGAAATTTGCTGGTTTACCCTTCAAAAAGGCTACATCTACAATTAGTGGCAGGTCTTTTTCACTCATAATTAATTCTGACTCCTGAATTCTTTTTCAAGAATCAGCTTGATTCTAACTCTCTTTTTATCAAGCTTAACTAAAGCTTCTGAAGTAATGGTAGAAATAAAGAAATTGTGTACTTTACTAGTTTTGTGATTTATTTGCCTTCAAGAAAATTATTTTTGTTGTATCAAAAGTTTATAAACTCTTGATTTTTTGAACTAGAACATTTATAATTACGACGGATTTTGTAGCTATCACTACAATCTAATAGCTTGAAAGAGGAGGAAAATAGGTTGGCAAGGAGACGGAAACGGAAGAGTCGTCGTCGCCAGGAAGGGCGGCGGATTTTGGAGCATGTGCCTCAATATAGCATCGAAAGCGGCGAAGAAAAACCTGTGACAGCAGCAAGAAAATTCATTCAAGCTGAAGGTATCTTGCCACCTGCTCTGCTACTCGTAAAGCGCAATGAACACACCACAGACCGATATTTCTGGGCAGAAAAAGGTCTGTTTGGTGCCCAATACGTAGAAGAAAACCATTTCTTGTTTCCCAGCCTACGGACGTTAGAAGCTCCGGCTGGTTCAGAACCTGTGGCAGTAGCTGCACGCTGAACTTGAATTGGTACTTTTACGTGTTGAATGTGTTCTGAATATTCATTTAACTGGCAAAGTTGCTCAGTTTATGCAAAATTTTCAATTTTTTTTAAATTTGGGTCTGATTTGCCAGTAGAGGGTAGTCCAGGCAGTAGGACAAACAACTTTATTCAAGCCAATTTGGTTTGTGTGAGTTGAATTATCAACTAATACACATCAGGGAGTGAGAAAGAGTGATACAGAGCATCCAAAAGCGAGAGTAGAGTTTCACTTTCCTTTTGAGGGCTACGTTACAAGATACCTTTTTCTCTAAGACGGTTCGTTACAGAGAAAATTTACATCCCAACAATCCTCTTTCCTACTCCCTATTGTTTATTTCCTCTCGCTCATCACTAAAGGAAATTTTAAGAACACAATTTAATCACTCAGCTTTAAGTTGAGTGCTTTCTGTAACTCAATCAATTCATCTCGATGGGCAGTTACGGTTATTTTACCTGGGGAGTTTGGTTCATCTTGATTAGCTTTTTGTAGATGAAGCAAAACTTTCTCAGTTCTTCCTGCTTTTTTCCAATAGAACAGACCACTCAAAGGTGATAGCAGCACTATACCCAGAAAAAAACTGCTAATGTTAGGCAAAAGCAGTGACAAGACAAACGATAAACAAACCAAACCTACAGTTGCAAGTAGGGTTAAAAAAATTGCTAAAAATAAGCTTGGTTGGACAAAACCTTCAAACGTGACTTGGTTTTGATCTCGGTCTACCGCTGCCACTCGGTAAGACCGTGAACGGAAATAATCCTGTAATTGGGGCATTAATACAGCTTCGTCTTGCTCAGATACCAGTTGAGCTGTTTCTGTACGGTCTTTAGTTGCAGCACGAATAAAGAAAAACAACCCAACTAATAACAATAAGGTGAGCAGAAACGTAGATGGCAGAATAGCAGTATCCATAACTGATGTTACTGTTTGACAGGAGGAGATTTATTCATTATTAATTATTAGTTAATTTGTCCTCCCGTTGATGTACTCTTGCCAAAGACGTGTTAAATCCTCCGCTTGAACTTGCCATTCTGGGGAAACTTGGTACATTCGCCTAGGTCTTCCTCGTCCTTCGAGCTTCTTCCAGTACCCATTAATTGCCCTTTCGTCTTCCAGAAATTTGATCGCACTATAAAGTACGGTATCTGAAAGCCGATAGGTTGGGTATTCAGTTTCTAAACGTTGAATTAACTCGGTTCCGTAGGATTCACCTTGCAGTAAAACAGACAGTATGTAACAAATTGCTAGTTCCTGACAGAGGTAAGTTGGCGGAGGATTTTCAAAGAATTGATATATATCCTCAAGTTTCATGGTTGGTGAATGGCTAAAAAAATGCCTTAAGGTGGGATTTATAATCCTTGTGTTCTGGATTAATGCTAATGGAAGTAAGCATTAATACATAGACACTGAGGCAGGTGTTCAAAGCGTCAACGTAAAAAATGCAAAACAATTATGCCCCACGCAGATAAAGTCATGGGATACAAGCGAAATTCTAAGGAGCGTAAGAATTACCCTCCTATGTAAGCTCTAGGCAGTGTGGTGAGGAGCAAGAAAAACAGAGGCATAGCCACTGTATTGGTGTCAAATGATGCCGAGCCGATTAGAACTGCATAAGCATAAAATGCCATCGAAGAAATTTTACAAGTAAAATGCCATTTTGTCTGTAAAAGTTATGAAATACTTTGTTAATTGAGTATCTGGTAATAGCTCTTAAGACTGACGCACAAAGGTTTCCTGTTAAAACTAGGTGTGAGAATGGAAAGAATATAAGGGTTTTTGAATACCTATAGCTGTGATCTCAGCCCTGAATTTTCCCCATCAAGGCGAAGTTCTACTTGAGATACTCATAGGTCATCTGGTAAGTGTGATAGTAAATCTAGCAAACGCCAAGTATTTTGGTGATTAGTATGTCACAAAATTCCGATGCTCCATCATCTTCAGCTACTATTCGGGCGATCGCCCAAACATTTCGCCTCACAGGTTGGATTAGCTTTTGGATTCAGTTAGTACTAGGCGTGGTTTCTAGCATAATTGTGCTACTGTTTGCTATCTTCTCCCAAAGAGCCGGTAGCCCTAGTAATAATCCTGGGACTGGTTTTGGAGTATTTTTAGCGGTTTGTGGACTAATTATTTTGGGTGCGGGGATTTATATAGCTTTCCGTTACACCAGAATTGGGAGACAACTACAATCTTCTAATCCTAGTAACCGCCCACGCAAAAGCGAAACCTTACAAGTATTACGCTTAGGTCTGTGGATAAATTTAATTGGTACTTTAGTAACACTTTTAGGGGCGCAGGCGATCGTTGGGACGTTGGTAGCTAGGTCAATATCTCCCCAAGCCATCACTACGCAATTTTTTGATCCAACTCGAATTATTAGTGGTTTGGATATGCTGGTAGTTCAGGCAAACACTAACACAGTTTCCGCACACTTTGCCGGATTAGTTGCGTCGCTTTGGCTGATAAATCGCATCAACCGCCCTTAGTCAAGTCAAAAGTTAAAAGTCAAAAGTTAAAAGAATAAAACTGAGTTTCAGTAAAATTTATCTTTGACTTTTCCGAAACCAACTTACCTAGAGTTGTAAGAAACCTTATAGTCGTTAAAAAAACTTCCTACTAATGGGTGGTATCAAAGCTTACCCAGGATGAAATTTAGCTTTTAGGTTTTAATATTATGCCAGGATCATCTGAAACCAGAAGAACTCAACCAAGACCAAAATTTGATCAGGAGGCTTGGAGATTTTTTGTGCAAGTTGCCTTCAGTACTGTTGTACTGGGATTGTGTATTTCTCAGTTGATGAAATCAGATGCTAAAACAGAGAATACTGCACTCTACTGGGGTGGAGTAACTAGTGTATTGGCATACTGGTTGCCTTCACCAGGACAGAATAGAGATGACAAAGAGCAAATGACAATTAACACCAGAACAGTCACCGCTACTGACAGTCATGGTCAAGGCAGTAACGATACCATCTTGGCTCAAAGTAATTCCACAACCGTAACCACAGACTCTCAAAACTGATAACTTGGTTAAATAATCATCCAGAAGCCAGAATTTAGAATTGAGAGTTTATTGGTGGTTAGGGAATTCAAAAGCAGTTGAAGTGTGAGTCTGTGCGTGAGATAAATATTTTTTAGTGTATGGGACACTACCTTTAGTTATTAAAAATTATATAACCCACGAAAGAGTCAGAGCTTGGATGTATTTTCTAACATCGGGAAAGATGCTCTAGTCTCTCAGTGGCAATCATGGAAGAGTATGACGTTGTAATTATTGGTGCTGGTCACAATGGCTTGGTATGTGCTGGCTACTTACTCAAAGCTGGTTACAGCGTCTTACTACTGGAAGTGCGATCGCTTCCTGGCGGTGGTTGCACAACAGAAGAACTGATGCCAAAAGAAGCGCCTGGGTTTAAATTCAACCCCTGTGCGATGAACCACTTGTTTCTTTTTTTAGGGCCAGTTATTCAAGAATTAGAACTCCACAAGTACGGTTTAGAATATCTTAATTGTGACCCAGTGGCGTTTTGTCCTCATCCTGATGGCAAATATTTTTTAGCTAATAAATCTGTAGAAGCAACTTGTCAAGAAATTGCTCAATTCAGTCAATTAGATGCCCAAAAATACTCAGAATATATTGATTTCTGGCAGCGTTTTGTTACAGCAATTACTTCTTTTTTCAATGCGCCTCCTAAATCAATTGTTGATATTGTTGGTAATTACAATCTCAATAATTTACATGATTTATTTTCAATTGTCGGCGGAACTAATACCACTTTAGATTTGCTTCGGATTAAAGAAGCAGGAAATTCTAGTAAGTCAACAATTGCATCTGTGTTTAAAGGTGAATAATTCTAAAATCATTCACTTACAAAATTATTAGCGAGGAAAATATGGTAACGAAAAATAGTATCTATGCGTTAGGAGTATTTGGTAATGCTCAAGAACTAGAAAAAGCTATTAATGATTTGCAAACTTCTAGCTTTCCTAAAGAAAGAATTTCTGTGATTGCTAAAGATGTGAAGCAAGGTGAAAGCATCGGTGAAGCGCAACTCAGCGATCGCATCGGTGATCAAGATGTTAATGTTAGCTCACCAGTCGGAGATACGCTCACAGCAACTAGTTGGGGTACTTTGTTACTAGGTTTGAGTAGTCTGGCGCTTCCTGGCTTGGGTGCAGTATTAGCAGCAGGTTCTGTCGGTGTAGCCCTAGCTACTAGTGTGGCAGGTGTAGCTGTAGGAGCAGCAGCAAATCAAAATTTGGTCAAAGCTTTAACAGATTTGGGTATCCCAGAAGAGAGAGCGAGAATTTATAGCGATCGCCTGCAACAAAGCTATTATTTGCTCATCCTCGAAGGCACAGAATCAGAAATTCAACGTGCCGAAACAATTTTACGCCAACAAGATATTCAAAATTGGGGTGTTTATGATTCTAAAAAGTCTGAAGTCTGAAGTATGAAGTATGAAATGAAGAAAGAAGTATAGAATTTTTGGCGTTGCTGATTAGTGGGATGTTTTTTGTTGCGCGCAAAGGCGCAAAGGCGCGAAGAATCAATATTTTATTTTTGTTAAACAACTCAATTCATCCCGCATTTATGCAACGCCGAATTTTTTACTCATACTAAGTTGCGTTCAGACATAATACTCCCTACTCCCTACTCCCCACTATCAATTAGTAATATCTATGCAGTTAAAGCCCATAAATCAGCAAGTCGTTGCAGTCGTTGGTGCTTCCAGCGGTATTGGACGTAAAGCAGCCCTGGAATTTGCTCAACGTGGAGCCAAGGTAGTTGTTTCAGCGCGTGGTGAATTAAAGTTAAAGTCGCTGGTGGAAGAAATTCGCGGCTTTGGTGGTGAGGCGAATTATATTGTTGCTGATGTGCAACAATTCGACCAAGTAAAAGCGATCGCAGATAAAACTGTCGAGTTATACGGACGACTTGATACTTGGGTTCATGCTGCGGCGATTGGGATGTTTGCCACTTTTGACAAAACCACCCCAGAAGAGTTTAAGCATGTTATAGATGTGAGTTTGATGGGTCAAGTCTATGGTGCAATGGCCGCGTTACCGCATCTAAAGCGTGAAGGACGAGGCGCACTAATTCATGTATCTTCAATGGAAGGTAGGCGATCGCTTCCTTATCAAAGTGCTTACTCTTGTGCCAAACACGGCATTGAAGGTTTTCTGGAAGCGATGCGAATTGAATTGATCCATGAAAAATGGCCTATCAATGTTACGAGTATCAAGCCAGCCGTAATTAACACTCCATTTTGGAATAATGGCTTAACCAAATTAGGAGTGAAACCATCAGGAATACCACCTTACTATGACCCCAAAATTGTGGCCGATGCCATTCTCTATGCAGCAGAACACCCAATTCGTGATTTGTTAGTTGGAGATATAGCTAAATTACTTGATTTAGCTCAAAAAGTGTCACCTTCATTAGTAGATTCGTTGTTATTGCTATTAGGTTTTAATCTCCAACGTAGTAGTGGCGAATTAAAATCTGAAGACGCACCCAACAACTTTTATCAACCTGTTCCAGACGATAGAGTTGATGGCGATTATCAAAACTTAGTCATACCCAGTATTACTGATGCTTTGGGTAAATTACCGCTTTTTCAATTAGGAACTGGCGCTTTATTAGCTTTACTTGCAGCGCAAGCACTCAAACAAATGGACTGATGTAATCGGGCAATTTTAAATTATTAGTGAATAATTAGATCCCCGACTTCTTAGATAAATCGGGGATCTGAAGCCCTAAGCAAGCCTTATTTATAGAATATTGCAAATATAGAGTTAATGCTTAACCATACCTTTTGATAGATTCAAAATTTAAAATTATCAGTTGAATAGAAAGTGTTATGTCTTACTAATTAATAGTCTTGAATGAAGCAGTCTGAACCACATAAAAAATTGAGCTTCTTAAGATTTTAGTGAGCAATAATGCTAATTCTTAAAAATTTGAACTGTAACAGCTTCAAACCCACAAACATTGTTGCTGTAAGTCTTTCATTATGCCGAAATTTAATCATCACAGGAGTAATAAAGAATATGGAAAATATTCAAACCGCGAAAATGGTAGAACGTTACTGTGCTTTAACCATAGGTATTCTCTTTTTATTATTAGGTTTGGCAGGATTTACACCAGCTTTAGTATCTTTACCAGGAACTCATGAATCTTTCATCCCTTTAGATGAATCTCCTAACGCTTACGCTGCGGGATTTGGTTATATATTTGGTTTATTTCCTACCAATTTCTTACATGATTTAGTGCGGTGTGCTGTCGGGTTATTAGGCATTGCTTCTTATAACAGTGCTAAAAGTGCGCGGTTATTTAATAGCGCGTTTGCAGTTGCCTATTTGGCATTAGCAATCATGGGATTATTACCATTCACCAAGACATTTTTTGGTTTTATGCCACTTTTTGGTAATAATGTTTGGATTAATTTTTTATCAGCGATCGCGGCTGGTTATTACGGATTAATCATTCCATCTAAAGTGGCTGGTGTTAACGTATCACAAAATGTTTAATCTTGGCAAAGTTAAATCTTGAAATGTTTTAGGAGTATTATATGCAGAAATCAGGCGACCAACAAAGATATTTTGTGAAGTATCTTTCCCTTGCACCAGTGCTTGCTGTACTTGCAATCTCAATTGCTTTTTCTACTTGGGCAATTATTAATTACTTTTTCCCTGATCTTCTCTTCCATCCCATGCCATAAGTCAGTCAGCCATAGGTTAGAACCTATGGCTGAGGATTTGGTATTTTTTGCACAAATATCTGAAATTATGACTGCTCAGCGAACAGGATATAAGTTACTAGAATTATGGCGACTTTATCGTGGTGTAGTTTGAGTTAATAAGCGTTGACCCATTTGCAAGTGTTTTAAGGCAATGGGAATGTTTTTACTAGCAAATCCCTGTAAATCAGAGTCTTGACCAAATTGTGACTCCCGCCGTTGCACAACCAAATATTCCGTATGTAAGTTAATACCCGCTTCTTCTTTATAAGCTTGGTCAAAATTTCCGCCAGAAAATTGTGAGAGTCGAGCGATCGCAGCCTGATATTTTGGCCCTAAAGTGGTTGGTATAGTGATTCTTTTTTGGTTGGCTAGCTGCATTAGTTGTTGATTAACAGGTATATGCTCTTGAATCATCTGTTGAGCAAATTGTTTGACTTCATTATTTCTCGACCTCTGCAATGCTAATTTTGCCATTTGGATTTCTGTCATTCCTCCCTGAGCCGCTTCTGTGACGTATAATCTATCAAGCTCACTTAAACTCTGTTTTGGTCTGCTTAACCCTGGATTTCTATCCGTTGATGTTTGGGTAATTTTTCTAATTTCGCTGGTTGATGATATGTTCTGCGAAAACAGTGCGGTAATTGAATGACTAGCAGAAAAAGCTGTAGAGGAAAAATTAACAATAACTGTACTAATGCCAAAAATATTAATGAAATTAATGAATTTTCTGGTAAATCTCCTTTGTGGTAAATTCATTGATTAACTTTCCTTTGAAACTCCTGAATTTTTACGGTTGATTAAAATCTTCTACAGCTTGCTCTAAAATCTCAGATGGTAATAAACCTGTGCGATGAGCATCATCAGGCACTCCGTGAGGATCTAATACTCCTTTTGGTAAATAAACTAATTCCCTTAAAGGTGTTACCATTGCGTCTTCAGTCACTTTGTAAGGTAATCGTCCCATCGCCACGTTATCCAAGTTCAACTCGTGACGGTCATAAACAGAAAGTTCATATTCTTCAGTAAATGACAGACAGTTTGTGGGGCAAAATTCCACACAGTTACCGCAGAAAATACAAACTCCAAAGTCAATACTGTAGTGTTTGAGTTCTTTTTTCTTGAATTCTTTATTAAATTCCCAATCTACTACCGGCAGGTTAATCGGACAAACGCGAACACAAACTTCGCAAGAGATACATTTATCAAATTCAAAGTGAATCCTGCCGCGAAATCTTTCGGATGGTATCAGTTTTTCGTAAGGATATTGTACTGTAATTGGGCGGCGGCGCATGTGGTCAAAAGTTACTGATAACCCTTGTCCTATATATCTGCCTGCTAACAAAGTATGTTTAGCGTAACTGCTCACTTGTTTGAGAAAATTAAACATGAGTGTCGACTATAAATTGTGCTATTAATCAGCACATTAATAGCAATTACTAATCATCACCTCTCTCGCTAGAAGGGCATCTATCTTAAAATAAATTGTTATATAAAATACATAATTTAATTATTCAAGCTTAAGCATTTGCCTGTCTTGATGAGCCTGCTGAATATTTATTTTTTATTTAATTTATCCAAGAAATTGGGGAAAATAAAAATATTTTTATATTTGTTTGAACATATTGTCTTAATATTTTAATCTTTAGACATACATCAAGCTCTGTATCTAGAGGTAGAAGTAGAGGCTAGTAAGATCATCTACCTTTTAGTAATTAGCATAATTTTAGGTAATGTCTAGTAATCCTATTTAATTTACAAACTGATTCGTCAAGAAAATAAACAGGTAACAGATTTGTTTGATTCTCATTTAGAGGATGTCTGAGAAGTATTAAATATTGCGCTTCATCCCCCCTAGCCCCCCTTAAAAAGGGGGGAACCAGAGTTAAAGTCCCCCTTTTTAAGGGCAGGGCTGTTTCATTCGCTCAGATGAGGATTTTGTCAAGAGTATCAGCCAGAAATTTTAGTGAGTCGGCAATCGAAAAATTACTGTTTCAACCAGTAAATTTAAGTGTGATCGCCTGCTTCATCAGAAAATTAAGTTGTTGAACTACCTGATTTTTTTGGTTGATACGCTTGTAATTTAGTGGCTTTTAGGGAATGAAACAGCCCTGGGATTTAGGGGGATCTACAAGTCTTAAATACAACACCAAAAAGTTTTCAGACATCCTCTTAGGAATACTATATGCAAATCATCCTGGTATTTATTTAACTCATTTTTTAGCAAAAAATAAATTTAATAGTTAAATATTTATCTTGTTATTTGTCAATATCGCTAACATTGGACTTTGTTCCATACAACACGAACAATATGACACAAAAAAAATCCCAAACAAAAGCTAACGTGTTTAATCAAATAAAAGCAACAGAAGCCGGTGAAACAAAGTTATCAGAATTAGTGAAGAAACAAACTTTAAGTGGAGCATCGCCTGAGTCAGCGCGGAGTGACGCTGAGTATTTTTCATGAGATTTTGAATTACAAATTTATATAAATTATGACTTTTGCCGTCAATCCAAAATATCCTGTGGAAGTTTGGGCTGGTGTAGAGTGTACAGTCAATCGTGTAGGTGATGACTATTTTGACCAGCTAGAACGCAATGGTCATGCAACACGTTTAGATGACTTAGATTTATTTGCCCAACTTGGTATCAAGAAAATTCGCTACCCGGTGCTGTGGGAAAGAGTTGCGCCCAATGGATTAGAAAATGCTGATTGGTCTTGGTCGGATGTGCGATTAAAGCGATTACGGGAACTTGGGATTACTCCCATTGTAGGATTAGTACATCATGGTAGCGGGACGCGTGATACTAGTTTAATCGATCCAGAATTTCCCCAAAAATTAGCTTTGTTTGCCCGTGCGGTTGCCGAGCGATATCCTTGGATAACACATTACACGCCTGTCAATGAACCACTGACAACAGCAAGATTTAGTGGGATGTATGGTCACTGGTATCCACATGGACGGGATGATTTTACTTTTGCTTGTGCCTTGTTGGGAGAGTGTCGGGCGATCGCACTTTCTATGCAAGCAATTCGAGAAGTTAACGCCAATGCTCAACTTGTGCAAACTGAGGATTTGGGTAAAACTTACAGTACATCAAAACTAGCCTATCAAGCAGAATTTGAAAACGAACGTCGTTGGTTAAGTTTTGATTTATTGTGTGGTCGCATCACCCCAACTCATTCTATGTGGGGTTACTTACGCTACTGTGGCATTAGTGAAGCAGAACTAGAAGCATTTTCTCAAAATATTTATTGTCCACCAGATATTATTGGCATTAATCATTACCTCACTAGCGATCACTTTTTAGATGAACATCTAGAAAACTATCCGACTTGGACATACGGAGGTAATGGCAAAGATCAATATGCAGATGTTGAGGCGGTACGGGTTTGTGCTGATAATGTCGCAGGGATGTATACATTACTGCAAGAAGCATGGGAACGCTATCACTTACCACTAGCTGTCACAGAAGTTCATCTCAGTTGCACCCGTGAAGAACAATTGCGCTGGTTTTACGAGGCGTGGAATGCTGCACAAGAATTACAAGCTGAAGATGTAGATATACGCGCAATTACAGCTTGGTCGCTTTTAGGCAGCTACGATTGGAATAGTTTAGTAACGCGTTCAGTTGGCTATTACGAATCAGGTGTATTTGATTTGCGTTCCCCCCATCCTAGACCAACTGCGATCGCTAAATTAGTTTGTGATTTAGCCACTGGTCAGCAACCCAATCATCCTTTACTAACTACTCCAGGATGGTGGCATCGTCCAGAGCGTTTACTATACCCAGCCGTTAGCTGTATTAATGAGGGTAGTGGTGAGTGGGGAGTGGTGAGTGGCGAAAAAATTACCCCAACTCCTCCTCTAGTGATAATCGGCGCAAGCGGAACATTAGGAAAAGCCTTTGCGCGGTTGTGTGAATTGCGCGGGATTTCCTATCGCTTACTGTCACGTCAAGAAATGGATATTACTAATCCTGCTGCTGTGGATGCTGTGCTGGGCGAGTTAAAGCCTTGGGCAGTTGTCAACGCTGCGGGATATGTACGAGTAGATGATGCAGAACGCGAACCTCATATTTGTTTAAAAATCAATACGGAAGGTGCAGCAATTTTAGCTACTGCTTGCGCTCAACATAACGCCGCACTGTTAACTTTTTCCTCAGATTTAGTCTTCAATGGTGCTGTAACTAAACCTTATGTAGAAAGTGATGCTGCTGCCCCGTTAAATGTATATGGTGGCAGTAAAGTGTTAGCAGAAAAGCTAGTGTTACAAGCTTATCCTGCATCACTAATAATTCGCACCAGTGCATTTTTTGGGCCGTGGGATGAGTATAACTTTGTCACCATTGCTTTGCGTCAACTCAGTGCTGGTAATACCTTTGTAGCGGCGGCGGATGCAGTTGTTTCACCAACTTATGTGCCGGATTTGGTTCATGCAAGCCTTGATTTATTAATTGATGGTGAAAGCGGTTTATGGCACTTAGCTAACAAAAGTGCGATCGCCTGGGCTGATTTGGCAAAATTAGCAGCAAAACAAGCTGGTGTGAGTATTAATAATTTGGTGGCACTACCGACACAAGAACTAGGTTTAGTTGCGCCTCGCCCAACTTACAGTGTACTTGGTAGCGATCGCGGTGAAATTATGCCTTGCCTTGATAGTGCTATGTCCCGCTACTTTGATGAAATCAGCAAAAATTTATTGTTTACTACCCTGCGATTGTAATGTGTCGCCTCACATTAATCATGCGTCGTTTGACATTCACAATGTGTTGCCTCACATCAATAATGTGTCGCCTCACATTCGTAATTCACTAGCTTACATTTGTTATGCCAACCATTTTAGTTACAGGCGGAGCCGGATACATTGGCTCTCATGCAGTATTAGCCCTAAAAAACGCAGGATATGAAGTTATTGTTTTAGATAATCTTTCTAATGGACATCGAGAAATTGTCGAGGAGGTTTTGCAGGTAAAACTGATTGTTGGTGATATGAGCGATCGCCCTCTGCTTGATAATATCTTTTCTACCCACAATATAGCCGCAGTTATGCACTTTGCTGCCTACATTGCAGTAGGTGAATCTGTAACTGAGCCTGCTAAATATTACCGCAATAATGTGGTCGGCACCTTGACATTGTTAGAAGCAATGTTAGCTGCATCAATTAATAAGTTTATCTTTTCTTCGACTTGCGCTCTTTATGGTGTACCTCAATTTATTCCCCTAACAGAAGACCATCCCCAAAACCCCATTAGTCCCTATGCCACTACTAAGTGGATAGTAGAAAAAATTCTGTCAGATTTTGATCATGCTTACAATCTCAAATCTGTCAGCTTTCGTTATTTTAATGCTGCTGGGGCTGACCCTAATGGAATGCTAGGCGAAGACCACAACCCCGAAACACACCTCATTCCGCTAGTGTTACAAGCTGCTTTGGGTAAAAGAGAATCTATAATGATTTTTGGTACAGATTATCCTACACCTGATGGTACATGTATCCGTGATTATATTCATGTTAATGATTTAGCCCAAGCTCATATTTTAGGTTTAAAATATTTATTAGAAGCAGGCGAAAGCGCAGTATTTAACCTGGGTAATGGTAGTGGCTTTTCAGTACGAGAAGTTATTGAAACCGCCAAAAAAATCACAGGTAAAGATATCAAAATTGTAGAATGCGATCGTCGAGCCGGAGACCCACCCATTTTAGTCGGCAGTAGTGATAAAGCCCGAAACAAATTAGGTTGGCATCCTCAATACCCAAACTTATAATTACTACACATCACGCAGCCGCAGACCTGCAACAAAAAGGTTTTAACTCACCGCAACCCCTCAAAATTTGGGAATCATTAACTGTTACTAAAGGCGATGCTAACCTTTGTATTACTTCCATGCCAGGAATACATGGGCCTAGTATTTTAAAAGCAGTCCTACCGCCTGTCATGGGTAGTATGCTAGAGTTTCAAACACCCAATTTAGAAACTAAGTTTCGCCTCTACATCACTGGTGATACCTTAATCCACAAACACCTGCATGAGATTCCGCAAAGATATCCTCATATTGATTTAGCTTTAATACATTTGGGCGGCACAAAAGCTTATGGTATTTTGCTAACAATGGATGCCAAACAAGGTGTACAAGCAATTCAAATTATTGCTCCACACACAACCATACCAATTCATTTCAATGATTACACCGTTTTTAAGTTACCCCTAGAAGATTTTCAACAAGCTGTAATACAAGCAGGCTTAGAACATAAAGTTAAATACCTCAACCACGGCGATACTTATACTTTTACAGTTGCATAGTTAATAGTTGAGTCTGGTTTTTAGCAAAACTCAAATAAACCTTCTTTAGATAGAGTGAGCAAGTTTATTTAGTTGTTTCGCTTGATAGATTAACTTGAGATTAAAACAGATAATTATAAAATAAACATCTTTAAAAGTAAGTCTTGCACCTAATACCAATTCTCTATGAAAATACACTAAAATATTTTGGAATATAGCGAATCATCTAGTGAACCCCTCTGTTTACCTTTGCGTTAAACAGGCTAAGATTTGACGTTACAAGATTTAAAAATATATTTCAAATTTTTATATAGCAGTCCTAAATTAACTACAAACAAATCTACTCCCCACTTTCTACTCCCTATTCCCTATTCCCTGCCTCAACCATTACTTTAGAAATCAAATAGGATTGCTATATTTATGCAAAATATTTACGGCAACATTCAAGGCATAAAATCAAGTCACCTGAAAAAACTACAACAACTTTACGAAGAGCGGCAACCAGCAGACAGATTTCTCACACTAGAATTTGCTCAAAAATTAGCAGCAATGAGTGGCGAAATTCAACATCCTGTTTGTTGTTATATTAATCGGCGTGGGCAAATTCTCCGTATTGCTGTAGGCACACCAAATCAAACTCAAATCCCCACAGAAGAATTACCTCGGCGTAGTGCAGAACGTTTGATAGGAATTCGTTGTATTGCCACGCAATTTAAATCAGCAGCCCCAGATGAAACAGCATTGATTGCAATGGCACGCCAGCGTTTAGATGCTTTAGTAACTATAACTGTCTTGAATAACCAAGCCGAAGATGCTTTTTTAGCCTATCTCATCCCTGAGTTAGAAAAACCTTGGATAGTTTCACCTGCCCTTAGTTTAGATGATTTAACCGAACAAGACTTTAGCGATTTAGTTGCTGAATGGGAAAAAGATATTTCCGATGCAGGCGGAATAGTATTACCCCAAGAAATTATTTCCGAACAAGATAGAGTCTTGCTTGTCGGAGTTCAAACAGATGATATTTCTGCCCAAAGATTTGCAGATGGACTAGCAGAACTAGCACGTTTAGTAGATAGTGCTGAAGGAATTGTTTTGGACACAATGCAACAAAAACGCGCTCAACCACATCCACAAACAGTTGTTGGCAAAGGCAAAGTTGAAGAAATCAAATTTTTAGCGCAAAAGTTAGGCGCAAATTTAATCGTATTTGACCGAGATATTTCTCCATCTCAAGCGCGTAACTTAGAACATGAAATTGGCATTCGAGTTGTTGACCGTACAGAGGTAATTTTAGATATTTTTGCTCAACGCGCTCGCACTCAAGAAGGTAAATTACAAGTAGAACTAGCACAACTCGAATATATGTTACCTCGACTACGGGGTCGTGGTCAGGAAATGTCGAGATTAGGTGCAGGCATTGGCACGCGGGGGCCTGGTGAAACGAAACTAGAAACAGAACGAAGGACAATTCAACGGCGAATTGCTCAACTACAACAAGAAGTCAACCAATTACAAGCACATCGCGCCCGCATCAGACAACAGCGACAACAGCAAGAAATTCCAGTTATTGCATTAGTCGGATATACGAATGCAGGTAAATCAACTTTACTCAATGTATTAACCAACGCTGAAGTTTACACCGCAGATCAATTATTTGCCACCCTCGACCCAACAACGCGCAAAGTAGTAATTACAAACTCAGAAACTCAAGAACGCAGAACAATTCTACTCACAGATACAGTAGGGTTTATTCACGAATTACCCCCAGCACTTGTAGACGCATTTCGTGCCACATTAGAAGAAGTAACTGAGGCTGATGCTTTACTTCATCTTATAGATTTATCCCATCCAGCTTGGGAAAGTCATATTGCTAGTGTGCAAGCCATACTCAACGAAATGTCTGCCATTCCCGAACAAGTTTTAATTGCCTTTAATAAGATTGACCAAGTAAATAGCGAAACTTTAGCAGTAGCTCAACAAAATTATCCGCAAGCTGTATTTATCTCAGCAACTGAGCGATTAGGTTTAGAAACTTTAAAACAGCATTTACTGCAACTAATCGATGAAGCGATGGAGGTTGCAGTTCCACAAAATTCTTACTAACCAAAGGAAATTTTATGATACCAACTATTATTGTTCACGGTGGCGCAAAAACCATCAAAGACGACAAAGTTGCCGCAAATCATACAGGATGTACAGCAGCAGTAGAAGCTGGTTGGGCAGTGCTGCTCGGTGGCGGTACTGCCGCAGAAGCAGTTGAAGCAGCTATTCGTGTTCTCGAAGCCGACCAGACATTTAATGCTGCTCTTGGCGCAACTCTTAACAGCGACGGAGAAGTAGAATTAGATGCAGCCATCATGGAAGGCTCTCTAAATTGGGGAGCAGTCGCAGCAGTTCAAGGTGTACGTCATCCCATCTCAGTGGCACGAAAAATTATGGATGACAAACCCAGGCTGCTAGTAGCGCGTGGTGCAGAACGTTTCGCTGTCGATAGCGGTGCAGAAATGTGTAAAAAAGAAGACTTAATAGCTGAAGAGCAATGGCAGCAGTGGAAAAAAGATGAGAAAGTAATTGACCGCCCAAACACTGTAGGTTGTGTAGTTTTGGATGCGAGTGGTATTTTAGCGGCTGGTACTTCAACTGGAGGGACAACAAAGCAACAACAAGGTCGCGTTGGTGACAGTGCAGTCATTGGCTGTGGCTTGTATGCTGATAATAAAATTGGTGCTTGCTCAACCACAGGTGATGGAGAGTCGATTATTCCGGTGGTTTTGGCAAAAACTGCGATCGATTTTTTAGTGGGAGACAGACATCCAGACGAAGCAGCACAGATGGCAATTGACGCTTTGGCATCTAAAGTCAAAGGTGAGGCTGGCTGTATTCTGATAGACAATCAAGGACGAATCGGCTGGGCATATAATTCCCAAAATATGGCAGTTGCTTATATGAACACAGACATGGACAGGACTGCTGTTTTCACTAGGAAATAATCTCAATAATTCGTAACTGCTAATTTTCTCTTGACTGCCTATTCCTCATTTTTAAATTCAGCATGAATGCAAAATATAACTTTAACTACTTTCAAGGGAGTTCTCTTGCCGATTTGTTTGCTGAAGACATTACAGATACAAATTATGGGTTCATTTTGAATTATCCAGCAACTGCTAGTTGGGCTGCATATCCCAACACAGAAAAATACTTTCTTCAAGATGGTAGTAGTGAGGCAACGAAGACCTCCTTTGATAAAATTGGTCAAAAAGAGCCTTGGAAAAATTTTGCTGTTTTAGGCGATATCATTTCTGGTATTGTTATCAGTCAACCATCAAAGTTGCTGATAAATTACTGGCAAGAGCATTTTGGTTTTAGTTATTCTAATATGCAATTTATAGATTGCTCAACTTATCTCGATGATCTAAGTAGGAGCAATACCTTTAACAAGTTAATAACTCTATTTCCCTTTGATCACCTCAAGCCAGAAAAACACGTTGTTAATCCAGATGCTCATTATCACTTACTTAACAAAGCCACGTTAGCCGAACTCGGTGTACCACATCCCAAATACGAAATTTACCATATTCACCAAGTTAGTCTTAAAGATATTCCCTTACCCGAACAATTTCCTTATTTAATCAAAACATCTCACGGACTATCGGGAGAAGGTACTTATATTATTAACAATGAAAGCGAGTTGAATTATTGCTTTGAAGAACTTAGAAAATATATCGATATTAAATTACTAGATACAATTATTGTTTCCGAGTTTATCAAGAATGTCGTTCAGAATTACTGCGTCCAGTTTTATGTTAACAAAGCAGGTGTAATAAAGCTGATTGGCACTACAAGTCAACTTGTGACCTCAGAAGGCAACTATTTAGGCGGTATGATTAATTACCGCGAAACCGACATGAATAAATTCTCTGAGATGATTGCTGCTATTGGTAAGTATGCTCATCAACATAATTATTTCGGCGTGATTGGCTTCGATGTTTTAGAAAATAAAGATGGACAGATGTATGTAATTGATGTCAATTTTCGTGTTAATGGTTCAACTCCACTTTGCTTACAACGTCATAATTTATTAGAGTTAGGAAAAGAGGTGGCTAAATATTCTAGTGATTATCGGATGATTGGTTCATTGGAATCTGTTCTCTTGACTTTAAAGTCAGAACTAGAGCATAAACATTTGCTCATATTGTCTGCTTTGGAGAAAAGCAAATATGGAAAAATTTACACGGATATATATGGCATTGTTTCAGGAAATACACTGGCAGATATGCAGAATATAGAGAATAAGTTACAGAGTAAAGGATTGCAGAATATTAGTTAGATAGTAATAGTTTTTATTAAAAAATAAATATTACGTATGGAGGGCAATAAGTACATTGCCCTCCATATTTTTCTCAAAAAATGCAAGATTAAAGTTAACGAGATTCTGTTCCTTGATTAGGAAGTCCTGGAGTTGTAACCGTACCTCCAGCAGCTTCAGGTTCAGCACCTTGACGAGTCTCTGTTCCTGATTCTTGACCAGTCATGCGATATCTTTCATCAAGTGAAGTATTACCTTCTTCTGTAGTAGGTACAGTGGTTTGAGTTCCAGGATTATCTTCTGGGTTATATTTATCATCATCTTGCCGATTATCTGGAGGTGTTTTTGATGTCATATATTTACACCATTTAAATAGGGTATGCTATAAGAATAATTTTCAATTGCTCATAGCTGGACTATCTACAGACATAATTGCTTCTATAACTAATTTAGTAAAAAAATGGAAATAAATAATTGAAAGGCATAGTATGTTTTCAATTAATTTTTATTAATATTATTTTATTACTTAGAATAACAGAATTTTCATATTTAATATGAATTGATTAATTCTGATTATTCTTTGATACTACTTATGTGAAGTTAGTTATGCTCTGAAGCTTGATAAACCTCTGGTAATCTCCACCAAGGAACATTAGGATATTCATGATGTTCTTTGTGATAACCAAAATGGTAGCAAGTTATAAATGACCAAAAAACAGGTAAGTGAGTACTGCGTGTACAATGCTCATTTGTATATCCTCCTTCGAGTTTTCTATGAGGCAGAAATGTGCCGAAATAAAATAATTGTATTGAACTAAAAATAGAGGGTAAAGACCAAAATAAAATTAAATTTATTTCACTTATATTGAAAATATATCTAAGGAAAATATATACAATTATAAATCTGAGATGTTGTTGCCAATTCCAATAGGATTTAATAAAGTTAAAATACCAAGCAAAAAAGTTTTGATGTTGATTTTCGTAAAAATCTGGATCGTCTTTAGTTGCAGGGTAGCGGTGATGTAACCAATGCTTTTTTAATAACTCTTGATAGGAGAATAGCGCGTAAAATATCACACATATTCTACCTATCCAGTTATTAATTTTGGGGTTTTGAGGAAAAACTACACCATGCATGGCATCATGAGCTGTAATAAATAATCCCGTATATAAGAATGTCTGCCAAAGCATAGCTAAAGCTATTAAGGGAATGAAAATTTTAGAAATATCTAATGAAAAGAAGAAGATTAGGCTTGTTGTCCACAGGCTTAAAATAATACAAGCCATGATAATCCCTTTATTAGTTTTTGTTTCAGCATTGATAACAAAATCTGACTTTTCTGACTGGGGCGATAACAACTTAAGCTGAGTCATGCTTTAAATCCTTAAATCCTTAATGATTAAGTAATAATTAAGTAGGTTGACATAACTATTTAGAAGACGCATTTCGACTCCGCTCAATGCTCGATAGCTTTACCAAAAGAGGGTTGAGCGAAGCGATGCACTGAGCTTTGTGGAAGTGTAGAAACCCGTCAATCTCAAGTTAGCTTTAATTCTGTCCTTCTACTTATTAATCTTTATACATTTTATTTTTTTATACAATAAATTGATGCCAAACTCAACATATATGCATATATGGTGAGTTTTGAGAGTAGTAATTATATGATTTAACAAAATTAAATTGGCTAATCCACTACTTGGGGAATTTTAAGTACTTTAACCATAACTATGAACTATGATTAAACTCTCTATCTATAGGTTCAATAGATATACTGTACTAAAGCAATATATTGGTAATATATTTTATGTATTGCTAAATACCTAGCCAAAAAAATTTGATTGTTATATCTCATAAATTTCTAAAGGTAAGTTATCAGGATCTTTGAAAAAAGTAAATTTTTTCCCTGTAATTTCATCAATTCTAATATTTTCTGGCTCTATATCATGCAATTTTAAGTAAGCAACAGCATCTTCTATATTCTCAACTGCAAAAGCTAAATGTCTTAAACCACAAGCTTCTGGATTACTTAATCGTTGGGGAGTATTAGGAAAAGAAAATAGCTCTATTTGAGTATGATTATTAATCCGTAAATCTAATTTATAAGAATTTCTTTCGGCTCGAAATGTTTCTTGAATAATTGCAAAACCTAGAATATCTACATAAAATTTTTTCGAGCGTTCGTAGTCGGAACAAATAATTGCTATATGATGAATGCCACTAATTTTCATGATATAAATTTTTAATAACATTGTAACAATTAATCAACTAAGAAGAAGCGATCGCGTTTTTATCCTTGATGATTTTTCTCATATAAAAATTTTTGCCGCTAGACATCTTGATTGGTGTATGAGAAGTTGATTTGTTTTTCTCTGCTATCTGGATTTGTTTGAAAAGCAATAAATTCTTCAATATTATTTTGAATAGTTTGGCAGATTTTATCTAATGGTAAATCATTATGATCGTAACCAAAGGGATTTTCGATTTCTACTCCAATTTCCTCAATTCCAAATAAAGCAAAACTGACAAGAGCTACAAATATACCTGTCCACCACCCTAAATCTTGAACAAATTGAAAAGGCAGAATTAAACAATAGATGAGTACTAATTGATTCAGATGAATAACATAGGCTGGCGGAATTGGGGTTTTCAAAATTCGTTCACAGCCTCCGACATTATCCATCAAGTTATTCATCAGAGTATGAATACTCGCTAATTGATAATTAGTTAAAATACCTCGTTTGTATTCCTGCTGCAAGTAATCTCCTAACAACCGAGAAATTTCTAAAGGCATATTTTGAATATTCTGCAAATTGCTGTATTGAGCAGGCGAAACCCAAGGTTTTAATTCTTCACTAGCTGGTTCATAACGGAGATATAACTTTTTGGCGATCGCAAATGCTGGTAATAAACGTAATGCTGCAATTTTGCGTTCTTTATCGCCAGATTCCACTTCGTCAACTGCAACCCAAATTTTCCACGCTAGATTGCGGATAGTGTTAACTGTACTACCCCAAAGTTTTCGACCTTCCCAAAATCTTTCATAAGCTGTATTAGTCCGAAAAACTAATAATAAACCCAAAACAATGCTGGGAATTACACTACCTAACATGGGTTGAGCAACTGGCAATTCCTTAAAGTCAAGCAAGGAAATTAGAACACCAAATAAGCCACAGAAAAGAGAGCGTTCTAAAACTCCAGGGATAACAGAACCGCGCAATCTAAATATTTCTTTCAGCCAGATTTTTCTAACAGGTGTTTTTGCCTTCTTGACCATAAAATTACCAATTTCTAAATTAAAAGTTACAAATACTAAATCATTAAAATTTTTAATGAAATCAAAGGCACAGCCTATTATCTTATAGGCATCCAGCCATTTTCTGAGCATACTCCTGCTTCCCGTCTTGGTGGAATGCACCAATAATTCTTGCCATCAAATATTACACCTTCTTGAATAGGATTTAACTCAGTAATTGCTCTCCATTCTTGATTGCCTTCCTCATCATAATATCGATACTGTTCTCCTTTGATTTCCAGACCTTGATTTGTGGCTGTGGAAGTATTTTCTGTTTCTGTGCTGACAACAGTTTGACTGGTGGTGTGAGTAATAAAGCTTTTGCTTTGCTGCACATTGGGAGCTGCAAAACTTGTACATCCACTGGCGATCGCTCCCACTAAAATGGTAAAAATAGTGCTGGCGATCGTAAAGCCACACAATTTCATGTTTTTCAACCTCAGTTACAGACCTTGATCAACAGTGCCAAAGGTTTAATTGGCAAAATCAAGAATTTAGGTATAGTTAACACTATATTTATCTGAATAATTATTTATCGCACAGTAGTTAGTACAATGTCGAGTTGAGATAAAATTGCCGATATACTCTAATATTTAAATCTGTTTTATAGTTTTAAGAATTAACGCATATCAAAAAAATATGGTGCGTTAGGCTGAAGACATAACGCACCAAACTAGTACCGCAAGGCGGTAATCAAAAGTCAAAAAGCTATTAAATAGCCATTTCACTGATTGAGAATGATTGCTCTATTTACGCCGTACTGTACGAGAAATTAACTAAAAGCCACATTAAATCTAAATACAGCATATTTTGAGTACATGAGATACAAGCGTAAAACCTAAAACTATGTAGAGACGTTACATGTAACGTCTCTACCGTATTTCACGAATATCGAAACTGCTGTAATCAAAATTGTTTGACTTTTGTTAACGAGAGTTAGTCATACAACCAAGTATTAGCCGCAAAATCATCTTTAGATTCTGCTGGCATATCAGGAAGTTTTTCAGGGGCACGGTGAGATTTTCTATAATCAACTGGGTGATAAGTTTCTTTTTTCTGAGGGACAATACTACTCTTTGGTTGTTGTAAAGCTTTATTTTCTTCTATTAGTGTAGAATTAGCTTCTGCCAGGTGCAATGCTGTTTTTTTTGCTTCATCCAGCTCTTTGGTTAAGCGTTCTACGGATGCTTGCTGTTCAGATAACGCTGATTTTAATTCTTTAATTTGCGTTTGCAGAGCCTTTTCTGTTTCCTGATTTTTTTCTAAAGTTATTTTTAAGTCTTTAATAGTAGTTTCCAAATCTGCTTTTGTGGGAGTATTACGTTTAGCAGTTGTTGATTCAGTTACTTCTTCATCTGCGGCTGCGGTTTGTTCGACAACTTGTACAGCCGGGACTTCAATTGCAGCTTCATCTACTGCACTATTTGGGGTTAATTTTTGTGCTTCTGCTTGAATTAAGTCAGAAAGATTTTGTTTCCTAGCCATTATTTTCTATTTTCTCCAATCACGCTGTAATTCATCAGCCACGCGGCGGTAGTCTGATTCCGCCTCCCAAGCATTTTTGCCTCGCCATTGATTGATTGCGACACCCTCTAATGCAGCTCGTTCGTGGGCTTTATAGGTACGAATGAAGCCTTTACAAACGGGGATACCTAGCTTGACGAGAGTGTTTTGCGCTTCCATAGCTTCACCAATACTCCGCGCATCGACTTTAGTTAAGAGTACACGATGGGGAACTCCTGTGGGAACGACGGCTGATTTTACTGTTTCAATGAGAACAGCTAAATCCATTGCGGATGGAGGTGTAGGTAACAGTATATAATCTGCGATCGCTACTACTGTCGCCAATGCTTCAGAGTGCAGCGCTGGAGGCGTATCCACCACTACTAAATCGTAACCTTTTATTTTACGTAAATGGCCTAATAGTTGTGGATCTGTCTCTTGAGATAAATCAAATCCCATCCCTTGATCATTGCGTCCAAACCACCAACTGGCAGAACCTTGAATATCTGCATCTACTAGCAGCACGTTTTTTCGTTTAGCAAATTGTGCAGCTAAATTGATTGAGGTAGTCGTTTTGCCGACTCCTCCTTTACCGTTGAGGATAGCGACTATTTTTGGCACTGCTTACTTCCGACCCTGCCATACAAGAATATACCGCTTTGTGTGACCCGCAGTAGCAGAAAAAATCGCCAAAATAAAAATAGTCATGATAAATTTTTACAAGATTTTATGACAATAACTAACAGCTTGCCTGATGGGCCAAGAGTACCGTACTGGCTGCGAATCATTAAGTTTATTTTTCGACCGATAGATTATGTCGAAGATTTTGCCAAAGTTTACGGTGATAACTTCACAATTTGGAGTAAGGGCGAGAATCAACTCGTTTATTTCAGCCATCCCCAAGCACTAGAGCAGATTTTTACTGCTGATCCGAGTTATTTTGAGGCTGGTAGAGGTAATCAAACTTTAAGATTTTTGCTTGGTGATCATTCCTTGATATTACTAGATGGCGATCGCCACCAACGCCAACGCCAATTACTCACACCGCCTTTTCATGGTGAAAGAATGCGGGCTTACGGTCAAGCTATCCGCGAGATCACACAACAAGTTAGCAATGAATGGGTGATAGGTAAACCCTTCAATATCCGCGCCTCCATGCAAGAAATCACCTTGCGTGTCATTTTACGCGTGGTATTTGGTGTGGATGAAGGGCCGATGTTTCAACAACTGCGCCAATTACTCACTTCAACCTTAGACATCATGAGTTCACCTGTGATGTCTGGTTCTTTTTTCTTTCGGTTTCTGCAAAAAGATTGGGGTGCGTGGAGTCCTTGGGGGAAAATTACACGCCAACTCAGTCAAATTGATCAACTAATTTATACACTAATTCAAGAACGTAGGGCTGAATCTGGGCAAAATCGCCAAGATATTCTCAGTTTATTGATTTCGGCTCGTTATGAAGATGGACAACCCATGTCAGATGTAGAATTACGTGATGAATTAATGACAATGCTGGTTGCAGGACATGAAACCACAGCTTCTGCATTAACTTGGGCTTTTTACTGGCTTGACCGTTTACCAGAAGTCCGAGAAAAATTACTCCAAGAATTATCTAGTTTAGGCGCTAACCCTGAACCAAGTAATATTGCCAAATTGCCTTATTTAACAGCAGTTTGCCAAGAAACCTTGCGGATATATCCCATTGTGCTAACTGCTTTCTTTCGAGTGGCGAAATCGCCAATTGAAATTATGGGCTACAAATTACCCAAAGGTACAAGAATTATTCCTAGTATTTATTTAGCGCACCATCGCCCAGAAGTTTATCCACAGCCAAACCTATTTAAGCCAGAACGCTTTTTAGAAAGACAATTTTCCCCTTATGAATATTTACCCTTTGGTGGCGGAAATCGTCGTTGTATTGGTTTAGCCTTTGCTCAGTATGAAATGAAAATTGCCCTCGCCACAATTTTGTCTCAGTTTCAAGTCTCTCTGGTGAATAAACGCCCTGTGCGCCCTGTGCGTCGTGGTTTAACTCTAGCCTCACCCGCCGGAATGCAGATGGTAGCAACACCACAAGTTAAACAGGCGAATAAACCTGTAGTTGTGTAGTCCTGTCTACACACAAAGATTATCGTTTGAGACTGGCAATCATCACAACTAGTACAGTAAGGCGGAAATAAAGCACCCATGATCAATTGCTGAAAAGCTCACTCTAAGGGTTTCTTCATTTCATACTTCAGCCTTTTTGTACTAGTGATGGCATTCAGAAAAATAAGAAATTAGATTTTAGTAAGCAATATGGCATATTGCTAAATCATTTAGCCATATTGCTTTCTCATTTCGGTGTATTTAGCAAGCAAATAGAGATTTTACTTTCTCATTTCGGTGTATTTAGCAAGTCAAAAGGTAGACACTTAATTAAAATGCTTGACGGCTTTACCCGAAAGTCTGTAAATTTCTGCTTGCAGATTAGCTCTAGCAGATTTTTCTGCCACCTCAAACATCAAAGGCGTAAAATATAATCGCTGTCTTTGCAAAAATTTTTCGAGGACTTGCTTGCGCCCTTGAATATAGTCAACTTCCGCTACCCAAGCATATTCTTGCCGGATAGCTTGAGCATATTTTTGATAATCAACTGGGTCAGCGGCTAAGATTGCCAAATCAGCATCTAATAAAATTTGGCTATCAATATCGTCAATAGCCGCTTGGTGGTGTTTGGTGTTGAGAATGAGACGTTGAACAGTTGTGATTTGATGGATGGGAATTGCCAAATCAGTTAATATCTGACCAGCATATTCAGCACTTTTGGCTTCGTTATCTGGCGCTTGAGGATCATAAACCACATCATGAAACCAAGCTGCAAGCTGTACAGCAGGCAAATTTTGGGTGTAAGTTTGTAATGTCTGAATATTATTTAGAACATCATCAATATGTTGCAGTGTATGGTAATAACGCTCAGGAGTAGTATATGCCTCAACCAATAGAGTAAAAGTTGCGGCTATTTTGTCTTGGTCAACGCTAAAAAATTGCAGTGTGTGTTGCAAATGATTGAATAAGTTATCTGTTTCCCCACTCCTCACTCCCTACTCCCTAGTATGATTTAACTGAGAAAACAGCGCCTCCCAATTAATTACAGCAGGTCTTGTTCCTTGATTGATGATGTCAAAAGCTTTATTGGTAGTAGATGGTACAAAAATAGATTCTACACAAGCGGCTGCAACATCAATGCGGCTTGCATCTCCTGATAAAGTGTCGCCTTGACCTAAAACTACACCTAACTTACCATCAGTGGTTGCTTTAAGGAGAGTCTTCAGGTCGTAAGAAGTGAAAGGCCCATCAATTAAACGACCTGGGCGAATTATAGTGTATGGTAAACCAGAATTAGCGATCGCAGCTTCACCTTTTTGTTTGGCATCCAATACACCAAAAGCATTTAGCACACTAAAGGGAAATTTATCCTTGCGGTGAACACCACAAGAAGACACAAAAACAAACCGTTGCAAATTCCGAGGTGCAGCCGCTACTAAGTTACTTACTCCTTCTGCGTCCACCTTCGCTGGCGTATTTTTTGCCTTAGCTTCCCGATATCCAGAGTCCAGAAAAATTTGTCCCCATTCCAATAAATTAGGCTGAGGGTCAAAGTCCCATCTCGCCGAAGGAAAGGCAGTCGTGCCAGTACAACAGATAATGTGAGTAATATTCGGCATCGCTGCTGGTAGTGTGTTAGCCTCACGGATATCTCCGACAGCAATTTCCACTTTGTTATCAAACATCTTTTCAGCTTTTGCTGCATTGCGTGTCAGGACGCGCACCCTCACATTCTTCTCTAGCAGCTTACCCACAACTAGCTGCCCAACTCCACCAGTAGCACCCACAACTAGCACCAAATCTTCAGCATTCATAACTTTCTCTAGGATGGTCTATTGCTAATCTACTCAAAATATAGAACAGTCCGTTTGCTTCCCAGGGGAGATATTCTTTCCAAGAAGACAGGAGTCAGGAGTCAGAATTCAGAATTAAATTTTTGGCGACAGCAAATGTAATTAAGATTTACGTATAAAAGCGAAAAATCAAGGGATTCCGTGTAGCTGCAACTAAAGTCGCTTGCTGCAAGATTTGAACCTACACCCCTATACCCTCACACCCAGTCTTTTACACTCAAAAGCCCAGCCATAATGGCCGGGCTTTTAAGAAAGGTAGTGGGGATATATTCCCCCAATTTACATATAAAGTTTCTGTATAAATCGCTGTACTGATAGGTAATACCACTGCACAGAGACCAATTCCGGAAACCCAAAAAAATTTTTTGAGAATTGGTCTAACTATTTTTGCCAATACTCATGCACAAATGTCAAGCTCAGCCTTTAGGATTTTAATAGAGAGTCTGGTTGTGGTGACGGATGAACAATACATTGGGTAGCTGGCAAGAATGGGTAACTGTATTGGGTTATGTGGCGTTTACGGTGTTTATCATTGCTTGCGTGTTTGCCACACAGAGGAAATAAATTCCAGAGAAGTCAGGATTTTTTGAAAAAGCTACAGACTAACTGGCCAGGGTCATGATTTTCAAAGGGTACAACAGTCCCATCTAACTGAATTCTGACTTTTTGACGGCAGTCATACACCTCAAGGGGTCTTTTCTCACCATCCACGCTGAGAACTGCCCGATATTCCCAATAATTTTTGGCACTGCGGTTAATGCTGAGAATGCAAATCTGATGACCTTCGTAGTTACGGCATACAGAAGCATAAGCTGGAAATATGTAGCAATTTGAAACTATAAGTAGCAATATCAGGGCAAAATATTTCATCCGGCTCAATTTTCAGCAAAATCAACTATAACCTTTTGAGAAGCTGCAATACTATGTCTCTACTGGGCGTGACCACAACAACTCTATGTAGGAATTTTAGCGGCGATCGCGCCTTGATGAGCGCAAAATCATTAATTATTTGGTAAATTTTGCCCTTTATGCCCCATAAACTAGGATAATCCCCGTAATTTAAGTTATGAAATGAACTTAAGCATCTGGGAAAGCAGCCTAGATCACATGCTATTCTTAATTTGTTTTGCTCAAACCAGTAAAGGAGGGTTAATTAAAAACAGTTCTAAAATTCAGATGCAGTAGCCTAAGCGCACTCTACCGTTAACGAGAAAATCAAGAAGGTATTTTTTTATCGCTAAAAAATAAATAAATTATTATAATTCCGTTTATGTTAATAAATAAAGTAAATAACAATTAGTGTTTGTTAAAATAAGAATGAACTAAGTGTATTTTTATTATAAATAGTAGATTTAGGAAAATATAGATTACTTGAAAGCAAGACTTTAGACTTTCAAGCTTTAAATTGGTATCAAATCAAAACAAGGAACGACGCATGAAATTTGGAATTGATATCGGTCATAATTCCCCCCCAGATACTGGTGCTAGAGGAATAAAAATTGAGGATAATTTAACATTAGAAGTAGGTACCAAAGTTATAGAAAAACTCAAAGCCTTGGGACATGAGGTTATACCCTGCAAACCAGACCGCCCTAGTTCCTCGGTAAAAGATTCTCTTTCTCAAAGAGTAAATAAAGCCAATGCTAACCGAGTAGATGTTTTTGTATCTATACATTTTAATTCCTTTAACGGTCAAGCCAACGGTACAGAAGTTTTTGCAGGTAGTGAAACAAGTAGAAAAATAGCGAAACCTGTACTAGATGAAATTGTCAAATTAGGCTTTTTTAATCGCGGTGTTAAAAGTGGTTCTCACTTATTTGTAATTAGAAATACTAATATGCCCGCGATTTTAGTGGAAGGTTGCTTTATCGACTCGCAGAAAGATGTGAATCTTTATAACGGGGAAGCAATGGCTAACGCTATTGTCAAAGGTTTAACTGGTAAAGTACCAACTACTCCGGTTCCGCCTGTACCAGATGAAGAACAGAACGTTGATACGACGACTCTGCGATTACAAAAAGCTTTAAATCGGTTAAAAATTACCGATAAAAATGGTAAGCCATTAGTAGAAGATAATTTATTGGGCGAAATCACAACTTCTGCTATTGAAAACTTCCAAAAAATTGTCGGAATAGCCCCATCAGGAGTTGCTAACACATCTACATGGAATGCAATTAATTTGATTTTGGCTAAACGTATTATCCGACCAAATCATGCTGGAGGAACAGTTGTAAGGTATTTACAATATCGTGTAGGTGTGGAAGCTGATGGTGTTTATGGCCCACAAACAGAAGCCGCCATCAAGAAGTACCAACAGCAAAATGGTTTAACCGCTGATGGAATTGTTGGGCCAAATACTTGGCAAAAATTAATTGGCTAGATTTAGCAATGCAATCAGGCAAAATAAAACTTTTATTTTGCCTGTGAAAATTAGCCACGATTTTTTTCTAATAGCAGCATCATAATTAAACTTAACAAAATCTGTTGTTCTTCGCGATCGCTAACTTGATCAACAGCTTTAATCATAAATTTCCGCGACCAGAAAGTAGGAATTTTTTCCAACCGCATCACCACCGTACCATCAGCACGGCTCACCAAATAGATAGGGTTGAATACATAACCAGTAAACATACCCACAATAGGAATTTCTGCAAATAAAGCATCTGCAACTTTCACCCAAGGATTTTTCTCTTGGATAGTTAGATAAGTACTGTCCCCATCAAAAATGTCATAACGCGCTCGCCAAATAGATTTTAAACCACGACGTTTGACTGCACCGATATTTGTCCCGTTAGTGTCGCTAAATTCATAACGTGCCGAGAAATCAATAATGCGATCGGCTTTGATGTAGTATAAGGGACTAGTTTGTTCCGCATCAGCAAAAACTGTTATTGCTTCTTTGAGCTTAAAAAGTTTCTGTTTAACGTAGAAAACTAAATTAGCCTGAGCATTAACAACAGAAATTTGCGGAGCTAATGCCCAAAACTTGAATGTAAGTTCTAAAGGATACTGCATAATTTAGTAGAAGCAACAAGGTTGATTGCTCTATTAATCCCAAAAGTAGTAAATAACCAATAATTTCGTAAATAATATATACAAACTGAGATATTACTTTATTTAAAAGTTTGACAGCATCAAAATTTAGACAGCAATACTCAATCTAATCATGCAAAATGGGATGAGTTATGGGTCAATATCGTTTTAAACGCTCGTTTTCTGACAACTCAGATATTAGTGAGAAATTATTTGACTTACTAGAAATTGTGTTTCCTGGTATCAGGGATGGAGCAAAACAAATTCAGGAATTAGGTGTAACTTGGGAAAGTGCTTCCACACCATTTATCAAGTTTCAGAACGATATAGCAATTAGTCATGTAGGAGTATTGGAAATTCCGATGCACATCATGAGTCATACTATGACGGTGGGAGGAATTCATGCAGTCGCCACCCATCCAGAATTTCAAAGACGCGGCTATTACCGAGAAGTAATGACAGAGGTATTAAAACATTGCGACCAACAATATAAAACGCTTGTCTTAACTACATCTAACCCAGAATTTTACACGCCCTTTGGCTTTCGCATTATCCCAGAATATTTATTTAAAACTAAGTGTAAAGCGCCAGTGGGCAGCAACGGCTTTCGAGTTTTAGATATTGCTGATCATCAAGATTTAGAATTATTGCACAGATTGTTAGAAGTGCGATCGCCTGTTTCTCATATCGTTGGAATTGTTAACGAAAAACCTTTATTCTGCTTTAACGAAGGTGGCAGAAGTTTATACTATGCAGCAGATTTAGATTTAATTAGCTGCATGACCATAGAAAACAATCAACTGCATATTTTTGATATAGTTGCACCACAAATCTCTCCCTTAACAGAAATTCTGGCTCGCATACCCCAAGTAATTGCAGAAGTTTTCGTTTACTTTAGTCCAGAACTGCTGGATATAGAAGAGACTCAAGCCTTTCCCTATCAACTAGACGATGGCTTGCTGATGGTTCGTGGTGAGTTTGCGGCTGAAGGGCAGAAGTTTATGCTACCGCGTTCGGCGCGTTGTTAATAATAGTGGATGGTAGAAATTTTTCAAAAATCTGCCAAGAGGCTGCATAAACAAATCAATGTCAACCTATTGAGTTAGTGAAGGGGTTAAACCCAATAAACAAACACTAAAACTTTAGGAGACTAGATTATGAAATTCTGCCATATTACCAGTTCTTTGTTGACAGCGACTGCTCTTTTGACCACTACGTTCCCCGCTTTTGCAGGCCCCTTTGATGTTAGACCATCTGGAATATTCCGACCTGCTGATGTAATTCCTGGGGCTGTTGGTAATGCAAATAATTCTACACCCAGCGCACCCAGCAACCCAGTAGGTAACAGTGAAATTCAAGGCTTAGGCGACCATCAATCTTGGGTTGACCCCAAAACTCTCGGCAATGATCCCCGCGCTTTGTGTAGCGATGTGGGCTTGGGTAACAACACCCGCACTAGTTCCAGCAAAATTGCTTTAGCAACATCTACCAGTACTCGTTCCAGTTCTTCTCGCAGTCATAATGATGGCGGTGGTGGTGGTGTGAGCATTTTTGGAATTGGTGTTAGCGGTAATGGTGCTAGCCAAGGTAGCCAAAATAATAGTGAATCTCGTGATAGTCGCACCAACCGCAGCGAAGAAAATAGCAGTAGTTCTGCAACTGTTGTTCAAGGTAAGAATTGCGATGCTTTTGTTAACGCCGCTGCGGCTAGAGATATGAACTACCAAGATAACCTAACTCGCCGCTATGAAATTAAAACAGGTCGTCGCGGACAACAAGTTAACCAACTACTTGAAGATAAGTAATGAATTTTCCATATTAGGGTGGACATCCTGTCCACCCTAATATGGAATACAAAAATAATTAACACGAAAACGCCAAGATTAGGATTAACTCACTTTGGCGTTACTAGTGATGGATCTAAATTTGACAATCCCAGAATACTAAATAAGCACGAGAAGAATCTAAAACTTAAACAGCAGCAATTATGTCAAATGTGATGAACTAATACATTACAGTGGTAATTAACCGCAGATAAATACAAATGATTATGGAACAACAACCGATACAAGTAATTGGAGGTGGACTCGCGGGAACAGAAGCAGCATGGCAAATCGCCCAAGCTGGAGTACCTGTAATTCTCCATGAAATGCGCCCCTTACGCTTCAGTCCTGCTCATCACACAGAACATTTGGCAGAGTTAGTTTGTAGTAATTCTTTTGGGGCGATGGCAAGCGATCGCGCGGCGGGATTACTGCACGAAGAACTGCGACAATTAGGTTCGGTTGTCATATCCAAAGCCGATGAACACGCGGTTCCGGCTGGTGGAGCTTTGGCAGTAGATAGAGGCCAATTTAGTCAAGATTTAACAGCAGCCGTATCAAACCATCCTTTAGTAGAATTTCGGCGTGGTGAAGTCAATGCTATTCCGGAAGGCGTTGTAGTATTGGCAACTGGGCCGTTAACTAGCCCCGATTTAGCAGAAGACTTGCACCGCTTCACAGGAATGGAGTACATGAGCTTTTTCGATGCGGCTAGTCCCATTATTGTCGGCGAGTCTATTAACCGTGATATTGCCTTTATGGCATCGCGCTACGACAAAGGTGAAGCTGCTTATCTCAACTGCCCAATGAATAAAGAGCAGTATTTGCAGTTTTGGCAAGCACTGTGTCAAGCAGAACAAACAGAACTGAAAGACTTTGAACGAGAAACCGCAAAGTTTTTTGAAGCTTGTTTACCAATTGAAGAACTGGCACAACGGGGAGAAGATACGATGCGTTTCGGCCCCCTCAAGCCGGTGGGTTTATCTGATAGCCGTACCGGGGAGCGTCCCTACGCTGTCGTGCAGTTGCGTCAGGAAGATAAAGCTGGGCAACTTTGGAATATGGTAGGTTTTCAAACTAACCTGCGTTGGGGTGAACAAAAGCGCGTCTTTCAACTCATCCCTGGTTTAGAAAAAGCAGAATTTGTCCGGCTGGGAGTGATGCACCGCAACACTTTTATCAATGCACCCCAACTGATGCAGCCAACTTTACAATTTAAGCAACGTCCAACTTTACTAGCGGCTGGACAGTTAATTGGTACAGAAGGTTACACAGCCGCCGCTGCTGGTGGTTGGTTGGCGGGAACCAACGCCGCACGGTTGGCTTTGGGTCAAGAACCATTGATTTTACCACCCACGACAATGTTAGGGGCGCTATTAGAATTTATTAGTTCGGCTTCGCCCAAACACTTTCAACCAATGCCGCCAAATTTTGGAATTTTGCCCGATTTAGGGGTGAAAATTAAAAGTAAACAAGAGCGTTATGGACGTTACCGCGATCGCTCTTTGGCAGACTTAGCTGATTGGAAAGCAAAAGGGACTTCCAACTAAAAAAATAATCAATCGCTTTGGCAAGCAGAGGAAGCAGAGGAGGAAGAATACAATTATTGTCATTCTTCAGACTTTAACTTCCTAAAATGTTGGAGTCTGTGGCTAGAGTTTTGGCTGCTGTTTGCACTAAATTTATATCTGCGGGCGACCAAGCACGCGGTGCTTGACATTGATGAGCTACTAGCAATCCCCACAATCCTTTGGGGACTAAAATAGGCACTACTAAGTTGGCACGCACCTGGATGCTGTGGAGAAACTCGCGGTGACAAGCTTGTAGAGGTTCTAGGTTTGTATCAGCGATCGCTCTAATTCTGCCACCTAAATACAAAGCAGCATGTTCATTCGTAAAACAATTATCTTGCCCTGTGGAACCCAAAATAGAATATTTATTTGAACTTAAGGATTCAAATGTCACCTGGCCATGCCACTGCCAATAAAAATAATATAAAACTACGCGATCAGCCTGAAGCGATTCTCTCAGATCATGAGTTGTTTGCCGGATTAAAGCATCGCGCTGCATTGTTCTGACAAGGCGTTCTAAGACTCTTCGTAACCCCTGGTCAACAGGCTGGTTTGATCTGGGGTCAAATTCGGAGTGAGAATGAATTTGCACAGTTCCACTAATGACGAGTTAAGCAAGTCTGTAGAAATTTTATAGTAATTTATCTAATATCTGATTAAAAAATATTATCAAACAGAATTCAGGAGTCAGGAGCCAGAATTCAGAATTTATAAGTATTTATAGGATAAGTAAATTGATTCATCAAATATTGCTTCTGATTTTTTAACTCTTCTGAATCCTGAATACTTACGATTTGATATTTATCAAATTAGATTCAATAATTTTGTTTCTAAAAATTTAGATTACAAAATTTTTTCTGAACATCTATATTTTTTGCAAAATCTATCAAATAAATCTCAAAAATTAAGCTTAATTTAAGCTTTGTCGTTTTCACCTAAAAGACTTTGTTTAATTTCATCATACTTAGCGCGTACTGTCTGGATATCTTGCCACATTAACCATTTTGGGCTGCCTTTTTCTTTAGACGGGTTACGCAATAAGTAAGAAGGGTGAAAAATTGGCATACACAAGCGGCCTTCCCACTCTATCCACTGACCGCGAATTTTTGTGATTCCCTGTTTTTCACCAGTTAAACCTTTGACTGCCGTTGCACCTGTTAACAAAATGATTTTGGGATCAACTAAACGAATTTGCTCTAATAAATATGGTAGGCAAGCTGCCATTTCAATCGGAGTCGGAACCCGATTATTTGGTGGTCTGCATTTATTGATGTTGCCAATGTAGACATCATGCTCAGTATTTAAATTTACAGATGCCAATATTTTCTCTAGCAGCTGCCCAGACCTACCGACAAATGGTAAACCTGTTTCATCTTCGCTTTGACCTGGCGCTTCTCCGACAATCATGATTGGTGCTTTGAGATTACCGCGCCCTACCACAGCATGAGTACGAGTTTGTCCTAATTCGCAACGCTGACACTGGTTGCAGTGCTGTGCCAACTCGGTCATGTTGGTGTATGTTCCCGCAGGAATGGGAATTTTAGCATCTGTAGGAATTTGGTCTTTTTGATTGAAGTTAGATTCGCCAAAGAGACTGAGTTGAATGTCGCTGCTCATGAAACTACGGTTGTTGGGATCAGCACCTGATGTTGAATTTCAGTAAAATCTCGCTAGCTGTGTTGATGACTGAATACTGAAATTGGCACGAGTTCCATTGTAGCAGCGATTTTAGGACAAAGGTCATTTGTCCTTTGTCCCTTGCTTATTGCTGATATTGCATAGCTTTAGCGTAATCACCCAAGGCATAGCAAGCAACTTTTAAGCTAGCGAGAGCTTGTTCTTCGATTCGACGGTCTTTAATACTTCTAGCTAAGAGTAAGCGTTGTTCATAATATTTAATTGCTTGGCTGTAATCTCCCAAAGCTTCACAAGTCACCCCTAAACTACCTAGAGATTGTTCTTCACTACGTTTGTCTTTTAATTCTCTGGCTAGTTGCAAACGTTCTTCATAATAAGTCATGGCTTTGCCGTAGTCATTGGTAGCATAACAAGCATTACCTAAATTCTTGAGTACCTGAATGGCACTACGCGGGTTGTTGAGAATGCGTGCAACTTTGACACATTGTTCATAATGGGCGATCGCTTTAGGATAATTGTCTAGAGCATACCAAGCATTACCCAGATTTTTCAGTACTTGTTCTATACCCCAGTTATCTTGGAGTTCTTGCACAAGTTTTAAGCTTTGCTCTTGATACTCAATTGCTCGTGTTAAGTTACCTGATGCTTTGTAAACTAATCCCAGATTATTTAAAGCAGCAACTTGACTGCGTTTGTCTTGCAAGCTACGGGTAATTTTTAAACACTCTTCTAAATATTTAATCGCTTTGGTATGTTCATTCAAGTGACGATAAGCATTACCTAAATGAGAAAATGCCTGCATCTGTACAGATGGATCAGGAGTCTCCTTTTTCAAAGCGAGACACTGCTTGGCATAAGAAATCGTACTTTTATAATCTCCAGAAGCGTAGGTGACTACTGCTAAAAAACATAGTGCCTGCTCTTGTTGTTCTATATCTCCAACTGCCTCAAACAACTCTAGAGATTTTTGCAACGACTTTAAAGCCTGTATAAGTTCTCCCGCTTGTTGCTGTTGCATTCCTTGGCGCAATAGTTCAGATGCTTCCCATAATTGAGTGTTGCTATTTTCAGCAAACATCTCTTCTGGTGCATTTTGGTCAAATTCATGGGTAATGGTATTGCGCTTGATTGGTGTAAGGCGGTTTGTAGACACTGGCGCAGGAGAGGTACTTTTGAAGTTATTTTTCCATTCACCGTCTGACATTGACCAATTCCCGTTAAATAGGCTAGTAAATCAAGTGTTCCCAAAATCAATGTTTATCTTTCATCCAAAACAATTACTGTAGTTATTGTTGATTGAATACCAGAGTGGATGATGGAAAGAGTCTTGGAACCAGAAGTAATGGATACTTGGGAAGAAGCCATTGATTATGATGCAATGGATTTTACTGAGATCAATACAGCTTTTGCTCAGGAAGCGATCGCTCTTTGTTCTACAGAACAATGTTTAGTACTAGATGCTGGAACTGGCCCTGGTCGCATTCCAGTGATCATCGGTCAAATGCGTCCTCAATGGCAATTGATCGCCATTGATTTAGCTCAGAATATGTTGCAAATTGCAGCACAACATGTTCAGCAGGCTGGTTTACAACAGCAAATTTCCTTGGAATTGGTGGATGCGAAACAGTTACCCTACACAGATGAAATGTTTGATTTGGTGATTTCCAATAGCTTGGTACACCATTTACCTGATCCTCTACCGTTTTTTCAAGAAATCAAGCGAGTCAGCAAACCCAACGGTGGTCTGTTGATTCGTGATTTATTACGTCCAGCCGACGAAATGACCATGAATGCTTTAGTATCTAGCATTGGCCATGACTATGATCCCCGTCAGCAAAAGTTATTTCGTGATTCTCTCCACGCTGCACTCACACTAGATGAGGTGAATCAGTTGGTGACTAGCGTCGGTTTAGTTGGAGTGAAAGTTTATCAATCAAGCGATCGCCATTGGACTATTGAACGAAGTTGTAATTTATCTACTTAATTAAGTCTAAGTCAGCAACACTTTAAATAAATATACTACCCAAACTTAGCGATTCATTGGAATTTTTGTATTCCACACTTGTTCAAATTCTGCTTTCGTAATACTAAATTCTCGAATATCTTCTTCTGGAATTGGTTTATCACATAACATTCCGTAATTGTCAGCGAAGTGGCTACTATCATAAAATAATACGTTGCCATTTTCGTAAACTTCTATTTGTCTGAGAGGATAAAAATCATTACCAATTTCGAGAAAATAAGTACTAGTACCCCAAGCATCGTACTCACCACCCAGGCTTTCGTCCCAAAACCATTTACAATATTTCTTGACTTTGATTGTTGATAAGAGCATATTTTTGCCTCCTTTGTTTCCTCCTTTCAAGTTCTGTTCGCTTTAACTTAAGTTTACAAAAACCTACTGTTTGTAATTCTAAGTCAACATTTATTAATCTATTTCCTTGAAAATATTTTTAGTAATAATTGCTGGTGAATCTATCTCTCTTGGTGAGTTAGCTTTCAATGTTTCCAAGAGCGAATATGCTCTGCAATCAATTTATTTTACCGTAACATTTCCAAGTTTTGTGTCATCATCTGTGCGTAGTATATCGCGGACTTCCATTAAAATTATCCCTAACATATTTTTGCCACTACCATCAGCTCCACAACCCCAATAATAATCAATGGGAGAATTTTCAACAATTTCTTGATCATCTGTATTTAGTAGGATTTCCCGAATATCTGTATGAGTTTTAAACTTACGTAGCACCGCTTTCTTCATAATACCGTCTTTGACTTGCTCCCAATCTTGGCGCAAAGGACGGCTTCTTTCTCTACCCATTTTTGCTGCTTCTTTGGGAGTTCTTGCTAAGCGAATTTGTTCTAAATGAAATGTACCGACAAACTTTTGTGCTTGAAAATAATGTTCGCTAGTCAATACCTTCGCCAATTTACGAGGGTTCAATGCCTGTAGAAATGGGATGAATACGTCCGCGCATAAGTAAGCTTGGCAAAAATTTGAGCTAATAAAATCGGCTCAGGTTTTTCGGGAAGCATTTTTAAAATTTCACGTACATATCGAAAACCACGGTAATAAGCTTTTAGGTCAATAATGCCAGAGTTCGGATTATACTTACGGAAATCAGCAAGAAGATGATGAGATAAATTAACCATAAAAAGGCTAAGTTAGCAGCATTAGTGACCGCAGTTTGGCTCAGATTCATAAAATCTTCTAGACCCCAAAACTGTTTTGCATCCCGGAAATTAAACTCAATCTGAAAACGTAGCTTGTAATAGTCAATAATTTTATCAGCCTTCAAATCTAGGTCGCTAGAAAATAAAACTACATGGCTACGAGCATAGGTTTCAAGATTGGTTTTGACCAAAATTACTATATTAAGTAGCTAGGTGCAATTAAATATAAAACGCTCAAGAGCATATCCATCCTTAAGGCTTCTTTTTTCAATGCCATCAATAATTGCCATCGCTAAATCATAATTATTATCAAACATCTGTCCAGCAATCTCATGAGTTTTCAATTGATGCCACTCCGACTCAATTCGATTCATTTGGAATATGGTGGTAAGAAAAACAGGTATAATCCTTGTTCAAGCCATTGTTGCCATCGTTGTTTTGCTTTGTTACTTTTATGCAAGGAGCCATTGTCTTGAACAACCACAGTGATCCGACCAGTTTCATCTAAAGTTTGTTGGGCTTTAGCTGCAACCCAATCCATCACTTCAATGTAACGCTGTGTTTTGAACCGACCTTGAACCAAAGCATACTCAAAACTAACTTGCGGCTCCCACAAACCCAAAATACTAATACGACCACCACGACTACCTACTTGTGGCATGAGCTTTTGGCTACCAATACAATTGCTGGCACATTCCGCCCTTGGGCATTTAATCGAATCATGTGAGCGCGATCGCGTGTTCTCTGTGGAACTGTTGTCGCTTCTCGCAACTGAGCCAGCGTCAAATCTTCTAACGGGAGTTAATGCAACTCTTAATGGAGCAGGCATCTGGTACTACCTGTTTTTTGAACTGACTCTATCTTATATTTAATTGCAACCACCTACTTAATCCCCACCCCCATACCAAAATTCTGAACAAAGAACGGTTCATAAATTTACAAGTTGGTTTGAAACAGTTCGGTAAATAATGTCTGTAGCTTTTGCGGATCGCTGGATTTCACGGTTGTTTCTCGCTTCAAATTCAAGACAAGATAGAAATAGATGGGAGTCGTCCAATTTCAAATAATAATGTTGAAAGACAAGTGTCAATAGATTATATCGCAGCGTATACTAAGATATTCATTTACCAAATCTTCCCCTGATTCTTGAACCGTTCTGACGGATGTATTCTGACGGCAAAGGTATTAGTCAGTAAAAATATTTCTTTAAGTAAAAATTTATTATTCATGGTTTGAGAATAAATTTGCTCAATTTTTAAATTTAGTTTTTTTGTATTGCTAATACTTGACTATAGTCAATAATTTCAGTAGAATCGCTAAAATTTTTCCTGGTTTTTTACTCATGAACAAATATTTTTTACTGCTAACAGGTAGCACATTATTATATCTAGCAAATGGAAAAACAGCATTGGCAGGCGGTTTTAGTCCATCGCCTTTATTTACGACAGTAAATAATTATCACACCACTGTTACAACTAATGGAGATTCAGCAGACATCTACTTTCCTAATGTTGCTAATTCTAATAGTAACCAGTCAAAGTATCCTATTGCCTTGTTTTTGCCTGGTTCTCGTGTTGAGACATTACAATATTCTCAATACGCTAGCATTGTAGCTAGTTATGGATTTACAGTAATTGTTCCGAGAAGAATTCGTTCCCTGCCAGCTTTTGGGTTTACTGGACTGTTACCAGAGGCATCACAAATTAATGATATTTTAAATTTTATGGTGGCAGAGAACTCAAATCCCAATTCACCGCTCTCAGGGACTCTCGATCCAAATAATTTAGTATTACTGGGGCATTCTTTTGGTGGTTCAGTTGGCCTGACTGCGATTGATAATTCCTGTATATACCCAGTATGTGAAGGACAATTTCAACTTCCTCAACAATTACGAGCAGCAGCATTTTTTGGCACAAGTATAAATGTAGGGACAGGTCAATTTATTCCGATTAAAAATCAAGGGATTCCTATAGCTCTATTACATGGAAACTTAGATAGCTCAATACCTATAGGACTAGCGCAAGAAAGCTACAATTTAATTCAAGAGCCTCCCAAAGCATTGATTACTATTAATGGAGTTAACCATTATGGTATTACTAATGTTAATAATCCCGTTGGTGCTAGATTAGATCCGAACAATCCAACTTTATCTCAAGAAGAATCAATTGAAACTATAGCCCGTTGGAGTGCGCTTTTTTTGCGGGCTTACGCACTTAATGATCAGGATGCTTTGGGATACATTAATAATTCAGGCGATGCACTTGATAAAAATGTTACTGTAACTATTCAAACAAAAACTGTACCCGAAACAAATCCAGTTTGGGGTTTACTTAGTATAGTTGTATTTACTATTTTTCCGTGGGCGAAAAATTGGAGGAATAAAATTGAACCATAGATTGCAAATCCCTCTTAGCGTGAATGCTTTGAGGGATTGGGAATTTGGTATTAGATTTTTTGAATGCTAGGTTAAATGCTTGCTTTAACTCTTCAAAGGTAATACTACCATCTTTGTCTGAATATGATTTCAAAACTCTCTTCTCTTTGTATAAAGAATCTCAAAGCATTAATATACAGAGCTTCTGGTTAAGCTAAGGTAAAGATAAAATAGCATAATCAACAATTTAAAGCTCCAATTGATGGGCATAATTATAAGTAATTGATGAGATTGACTATGACCAAAGAATACATGGATTCCCTAGAGTCGATTGTTGAGCAATTAACATTGGCAGCAGTGTTAGAAATGTTAGAACGAATTTGTCATAAAAAAGCCGAAAATTTGCGAACACATTGGCAAGACGAAAATTCTGCCAAGCTTTGGGAAAAAGCGGCTAGACAGATAGAACAGATAAATATTGATGTTTAAGGGAGCAATCAAATTCTGTAACGGATGTTCATCCAATCGATTTAAGGCTGGGAGGCATCCCTAAAAATTATGTACATGATATTCATAATTGTATAGTGTACCGATTCTGGCAAAGCACTAGCTCTTTGATAAATGCCTAGTTCAGCAAGCCAAAGTTTTACCCCAACAACTTGACCCAATCCCAATCGGGAGCCGCCGCCATCAACTGCCCAAACATCTGCGGTTGTGCTTCTTCAAAAGATATATGCCGAAGGCTATCCTACTTTACCTTATCATGTAATTGTTAATCTTTTTTGGAGTATAAATTTAGGAAATTAAACTCGTAATTGTGCAATTAATTGGTCAAAGTTGCGTCCATATACTGTTTGATTGTATTCTTGCCACTGTTGATCTGATGAATTAGGAAACTGTGTCAAAGTTGCTTCTTGAATATATTCCATAAATGGGCGACGAATCTGCTCATATTTCTTGAAGGCTAGAGCTATAGCTTGCTTGTTATTCCAGTTATTTTCTTGGGCAATCTTATGAATTAATGTGGTAACTACTATGGCATCTTCCAAGCCTTGATTAGCTCCTTGAGCCATAAAAGGAGGCATACCATGTGCTGCATCACCAACTAAAATAATTCTTCCTAAACTCCAAGCTGGGGGACGATGAGCGTCAACAGCGGCACGATGAATGTAATATGGACGTTGCTGGAGATTTTCAGGAGGAGATAGCCGCACTAATTGTTTAAGTTCATCAGGAAAACCTGCTGTTTCTAAATGTTGCAAAGCTAAGTCAAGTAATTCGTTGCCAGACTTACTCTGCAATGAGTTAAGCGGTACAAATATATGTAATAGATAGCCAATACTTTGTCTGTTAATTAACATCATTCTTGGACATTCACTAAAAGCGGGTTCGCTCGCACGCTCATAATTAGTTACTGTTAAAATTGGTGAGCCGGCAAAAAAATTCTCTTCAAGATGCGCTCGCAGTTGGTTTGGAATGTTGGGGATTTCTCTACAATAGATTGCAGCAAACCCAGAATATTCTGGTTTAGCAAAAGCTTGGTAAGAGCTATCTGTATAAAGTGCTTTACGAACTGTAGAGTTAATACCATCTGCTCCAACAATTAGTTTAGCTCGTAATGCTTTTGTCAGTGATTGTTGAGATGTAGTGTCTGAATTTTGGGATAGTATATCAATATTATTCTGTCCGTCTGCCCAGTATGCATAAGGGTTAGCTTCTACACTTACATTAGAAACGCAATTGAGCCGGACGCAACCATATTCTTGCTCATCCACAACATTAATGCAACGATGGTTAGGTTTAACTTTGTCTTCAGGAAGTAGCTTTCTGAGAGTAGACTGCAAATCATACCAAGAAATTGAAACTCGACCTTCGCCATAATTTTGTAACCAAACATCGAAACTCAAAGAAATTGACCTAACCTTTTTTCCCTGCAAATTTTTAGAGACCCATTCTTGAGAAGGCTTTGGCGGATTTGTTTCCATGACTTGCGCTTTTTTTTCACCATCAGGTTGCGGGGAATTAGCGAAAGTCAGACTGGCTGTTTTGACTGCTTCGTAAGCGTTAGGGTCTACACATTTTAAAGCTTTTAACCCATTAGGCAGGAGATCCACAATCTGCCCAATCTGGCGAAATGCACGAGCTTGATCTATGACAAGAATATTGTCTATCCCACGTTCACGTAAACCAATCGCAGTGGCTAAACCAACAGGCCCAGCACCAACTACGATCACATCATAGATTTTATTGATGGATGTATCTGTGAATAAATTTGCTGTAGATTGGCTTTGTGGAATATCCATACACAAATCTTTGATAATACTAAGTTGTCTCAACAGCTATAGAGATAAAGCTTATATTAACCCTCAACCGGAAACCTAATTGATTTATTCTGAATACAAGCACCTCAAATTTTTGCCTTACTTATGCGCGGACGTATTCATACCGGGGAGCATCCCACTTTTTATTATTTATGAAGAGATAAATAAATCGTGAGAAATTAAAGAAGTAGATGGGACTGTAAGCGAAAGGAGCCATGATGACAGAAGAAGAAAAGCAACTTTTAGCTGAACATACCCAGGCGATGCCTTCAGCAAGCCGCTAAGGCGTCTACGCAAAAATACTCTA
>JAGKSW010000036.1 GCA_018993265.1 Nostoc sp. TH1S01 | reverse complement strand
TACGCATCACGACTCGTAAATAAGCTGTGAGATGTTGTTTCGCTAAAAAGGCGGCGGCTGAATCTTGCCAAAACTTATACCAATACAGTACCCAAAAATATTCCGAATTTTCTTTTGGTATTTGTTGAAGAGAACTGTGGATACTGCGACGCAAGCGTGATTCCGTCGCCCACCGACTGAAGCGATCGCCTTCAAACTGCACAAAAGTTGAAAAAATTTCAATAATGCTTTGTCGAGGTTGCATAAAAAAATTACACGCCGACCTATAGGATAACGAAGCCTGCACAAACTTTACTACAAGGCCATTGCATAATTTTTCGCTGGGCTAGGAAATCTTGGACAATTTTTATCCGGTTAAACCCCACTACCAATAGAACTAATAATTGGTAGATGCACCCTGATAACTAATTCCCCTGGCTGGTTTATACCAACTAGGGGATTTTTTTGTAGTACTGATGCACAAAGTTTGTCTGTTGAGACTGGGTGTGGGGGTTTGTCCTTGCAAGGTGAGAGTCAAGGGTTAAGCTAGATAAAGTTTAGTTAATTTCCATTCATGTCTGACTTCAAAGAAAACGTCGCTACGTTCGCCAGACAGTTTGTTCCCTCTTATCGATTCATTCGTACCCATGAATCTACACTTGGTAACAGTCATGAACTGCAAACAGAACTAAATCATCAATCGATTAAGGTTTTAAACTGGAATATTGCTAAAAATAACTTTGAAAAAACTTGGTTTAAAGATTTTTACCGTATTTTGAGACAGTACCAACCTGATTTAATCTTCTTCCAAGAAGTCCGGATGGGTGTAGGTGTCGAACAAATTATTGGGTTTAACAAATTTAGTTGGGCTTATGCACCTAATTTTATTGATACCCATCATCAAACTTATTCAGGAATTTTAACAGCAGCTAACATCAGTCCTCTCAGCAAAAAAGCTATAGTAACTAAACACTATGAACCTTTTGTGAATACACCTAAAGTTTCATTAATTACTGAATATTATTTATCTAATAAAACTAAGACTCTGTTAACTATTAATAGTCATTTGATTAATTTTGTGGATTTAAATAAATTTAAAACTCAATTGCAAGAAATAGAGTTAGCTTTATCCACACATCACGGGCCGATTATTTTTTCTGGTGATTTTAATACTTGGAATCGTCAAAGAGCAATACTTTTAGATAAAGCTGTAACTAAATTAGGGTTAAAGCCAGTAGAATTTGCACCGCATGAAATTAAGAAGATTAAAAGGTTCCTTTTGTCACCCCCCCTAGATTATATTTTTTATAGAGGATTAACTGAAAAACCAGCAAGTGCTAAAGTTTTAGACGAAATTAATTCATCCGATCACAAGCCATTGCTGGCAGAATTTAGTTATGTCGATATGTAAAATATAAAGATGCTTGTAGACATTAGCATCCTCACTTTTTTTAGTGCAGCTACCGTTGTAGTTCATGCCGTGGGAATTGCCCATGCAGCCCATGCAGTTATGACGGTGCGTTCTTCCCGTGGTGCGATCGCCTGGAGTATTTCTCTGATCACATTTCCCTGGCTAGCTCTTCCCTTATACTGGATTTTATGCAGAACTAAATTTCATGGCTATGCTGAAGCTTTACGTTCAGTATTTTCTGAACATCAAAAATTGGTTCACCAAGCTTACAGTGAAATAACTAAATTTCAGGTTGCAGTCCCAGAGAAATTAAAATCACTAGAACCATTAGCAGAAAAATTTACAGGCATTTCTTTTACATCAGGTAATGCGGCAGAATTACTCATTGATGGACAGCAAACATATCCAGCAATGTTAAGTGCGATCGCTTATGCCAAAAATTATATTTTGTTGCAATCTTACATTGTTGATGATGATGAAGCAGGTCATGAATTTCAAGCAGCTTTAATTGCTAAAGCACAACAAGGTATTCGGATTTATTTTCTCTACGATGAAATTGGTTCTAATAAATTACCTCGAACTTATATCAACTCTCTGCGCCAAAATTTTATTCAGGTAAGTGCATTTCATACCACCAAAGGTAGAGGAAATCGTTTCCAACTTAACTTTCGCAACCATCGCAAAATTTTAGTAGTCGATGGTGAAATAGCATTTACTGGTGGGTTAAATATTGGTAATGATTACGTCGGTAAAAATCGCCGTCTCAGTCCTTGGCGCGACACCCATATTAAATTGCAAGGGCCGACTGTTCAAAGTCTGCAAAGTTCTTTTTTGCAAGATTGGTATTGGGCAAATCGCAAAGTTATCGATGTTAACTGGCAAGTACAACCCAACCGGGAAGCCAACCAAACAGCATTAATTTTACCCACAGGCCCGGCAGATAAACATAAAGCTTGCCAACTTTTTTTCGTGAATGCTATCAATCAAGCCCAAACTCGTCTGTGGATAGCAACTCCCTATTTTGTCCCAGATGATTCCACCCTGACAGCCTTAAAACTAGCAGCAATGCGCGGTGTGGATGTCCGTATTATTTTACCAAACCGACCCGATCACTTATTTGTTTATCTGTGTTCCTTCTCCTACTACAACGAAATGAAACCCATAGATATCAAGTTTTACCGTTACAAACATGGATTCATGCACCAAAAAATCATCCTCATCGATAATGATTTAGCAGGAGTAGGCACAGTCAACCTCGATAATCGCTCATTCTTTCTCAACTTTGAAGTTATGAGTTTCATTATCAATTCTCAATTTGTCAACAGCGTTGAGAAAATGCTAAAAACCGATTTAGCTGCTTCTGTAACTGTAGATTTTTCTGAATATGATAAAAAACCATTGTGGTTCAAGTTAGCTGTGAGAATCTCTCGTTTACTCACCCCCTTGTTGTAAACTCATTTCATATTCTCTCCGCATCTTTGCGCGGCAGTCGCTTCAAGTCGGCAAAGCCGACGACAGTTGCTACAACGGAGGGAACCTCCGCAACGCACTGTCTCCCCAACGCGCTGCCTTGCCTCTGCGTGAAATAAAATCCTAAAAATCAACTAGTTTCTTGGTTCCAGAATTTGCTAAACTCCAACTTCGGAGATAATAAATACACTTAAGTATTGGGAATTTCGGAGGGGTCGCAGGGTGGCTCACGATGAACGTATAGTAACAGAACAAATTCATCCAAAAGATATTTCTTGGCCATTCTGGCCAATTGTGCCACTCTACCCATATAGCAGGCGGCGGACAATTCGCAAAGAAATTATCAAAGACACCATCTGGACTTTTGACCAATTGCAGGGCATTTTTTATGTTGTTGTGCCGATTCGGATGACAGTTGTCAAGCTAGATGCAGGTGGTTTACTCGTCTATGCACCTGTCGCCCCAACAAGAGAATGTCTTCAACTAATGCAGGAGTTAGTCGCAGAACACGGCGATGTGAAATATATTATCTTGCCAACTATTTCTGGGATTGAACATAAAGTTTTCGTCGGCCCCTTCGCCAGATGCTTTCCCAATGCACAGGTATTTGTTGCCCCAAATCAATGGAGTTTTCCGCTAAATTTACCATTGAGTTGGTTGGGTTTACCTGGAAGACGCACTCAAGTCTTACCAGAAGATAGCAGTCAAGTGCCTTTTGGTGATGAATTTGACTATGCAATTTTGAAAACGATTGACCTCGGCCCAGGTAAGTTTACAGAAGTGGCATTTTTTCACAAGCGATCGCATACTTTATTAATCACAGATGCAGTAGTATCTATACCAGAAGAACCACCTGCGATCGTCCAACTCGACCCTTATCCCTTACTGTTCCACGCTAAAGAAAAAGGTTCTGATGTTGTTGCTGATAATCAAGCCAACCGCCGCAAAGGATGGCAACGCATCACTTTATTTGCTTTATACTTTCAGCCTAGCGTTTTAGAAGTACCCGCCTGGGGTGAGGTCTTCCGCGATGCCCTCAAAGCGCCAGAACGTTCCCGCAAAGCTTATTTTGGTTTATTTCCCTTCAAATGGAAAGATAACTGGCAAAGGTCATTTCACGCCTTGCGCGGCGATGGCCGTTTATTTGTCGCACCAGTTTTACAAACTCTCATTCTCAACCGCGCACCCAAAGAAACACTGAATTGGGCTGATAAAGTTGCAAGTTGGGATTTTCAGTGGATTATTCCCTGCCATTTTGATGCACCAATTAAAGCTCAACCGCAGCAATTTCGCCAAGCATTCTCTTTTTTAGAAAAGCAACCAGTTGCAAGTGCAGGTTTGTTTAATAGTAGTAGCTATCCTTTACCAGAGGATGATTTTAAAATTCTCCGCGATATTGATGCAGGTTTAAATCAAACTGGTATTGTCCCTCCTGCAAAGGAGAAAATTTGAAATAGACAAGGGAGATATAGCAATCCTAAATCATTTGTGAACAACAAGATCCCCGACTTCTTTGAGAAGTCGGGGATCTGAGCCTCTCAATTTTTACATCTCATGTAGGATTGCTATAGCGGTCTTGTTGAGTAAAAAAAATTCGATGTTGATGGACTAAAATCTTTAAGAACACATAGTTGCTACTCAGTACTTTGCTATCAACAACAAGTTTGATTACGTCCATTTTTCTTGGCTTCTCTAACTTTATCGCTGGCACGCTGCAAAAAAGACACAAGGTCATTTTCTGCGATGAGTTCGACAACCCCAATACTGGTAGTGAGGCGGAACTGCTGACCATTGTAGGCTGTAATCATTTCCTCACTCAGAGCTAGGCGAATTCGTTCCGCTATCTGACATCCTGTATTTAAATCTGTGTTGGACATTACAATACAAAATTCCTCTCCACCGTAGCGTGTTACCCAATCTCCGGCCCTGACGTTAGTTTGAAATACTTGTGCAGCAGTTTTCAAAGCTTGATCACCTGTAGGAAAACCGTAGGTGCGATTAACTTCACCGAAATGATCTAAATCAAGAAGTAAGATTGTTAGCCTTTGCTGATATTTATGACATTTTTCGATCTCACGCGCCAGTAATCTATCGAGATAGCGGCGATTAAATACTTCCGTCAAACCATCGAGTTCGGCTTCGACGCGATATTTATTGGCTAATCGACTGGCTTTCAGCACCATTTCACTAATCATCCGTTCTGCGGTGACACGAATGCGATGCTCAAAATCAGTTATGAGTTTATCTTGTCCGGAAGCATCGGCGATCGCATCAAATTCTTCAGAAGTCACAACTTGGTTACGTCCCTTTTGCTTGGCCGCATAGATACATTGATTAATTTCTTGCCATAATTGCTCAATCGAAGCATGTCCTATCATCGAAACCACACCCAAGGACGCAGTGAGGCGCACAGAAGACATGGCATTTAGCTTAAATTCATGAGTTTCAATTTGAGTTCTGATAAACTCTGCAAAGGCTTTTCCTTGCTCAATACTCCCACGCATACAAACAGCAAATTTATCACCCCCTGTCCGAGCAACAAGACCTGCTCCTTGTGAGTAATTTTGGAGAATTTGTCCAATCTCTTGTAATATCTGATCACCTGTAATATGACCATAGCGATCGTTAATAAACTTAAAACGGTCAATATCTAAGTAAATTAAAGATACAGGCTCAACCTCTTCATTAGATGTTAAAAGCTGGATTGCATAATCATTAAACTTCCGAAAATTACCAATACCTGTTAATTTATCAAGATTAAATAAATGCTTTTGTTGGTTATGCCAAACAGTGCGCTGCAAACGAAAACCTATTTGCTGATTAATTGCATCGCATTTACAGGTTTCATCTTCTGCTTCCAACCAAGCAAGAACAGCAGATTCTTGCTCAATCGTTTCCACTAAGACTACTGTTGGTTTATCGACAGTAGTATATAGATGTTTGGCTTTTTCTGGATTCTCACAAGTCCTGATGTCGAGTACAAAAACGTCAAAATCTTGCTCAAAGAAGGTTGAAATCTCAACTGGAATCCACTCAAAATTGAGAGGCATATTTGTTGGTTGAGGCAAATCTAGTGAACTACACCAAGCAACTCGAATTGCTTTCACCTGTTCATCCATTAATTTCAGACTTTAGTAACCGACAACAGTGTATGGGTAACTTAAAGTTTAACAAGTAAATTCACGTATGACTATTAACGATTACCGTAATGCCATTTATTTTTAAAAATGCAACAAGTTTGTGTCGTTATATTAACAAGTATCTGAATCTTGTCAAAAAAAATTTTATTTATAAGAAGTTCTTCATTTAATCTATATATTGTTAGTTGATGAGATTTAAAATTATTAGGACTGACGCAAGAACTCTCTCAAACTCTCATTCCTCAGTGACCTCTGTGCCTCTGTGGTTCGTTTTTCCGTAACCTGTGCGTAAGTCCTAATTCTATAGGACTTAGGCAAAAAACATCTCAAACTCTCATTCCTCTGTGACGCGCCAAGTGCTAAAATTCGGGGAACCCGACGACAGTTACTACACTAGTACAGGTCGGCGGAAATAAACAGACCATATAGGTGGGAGAATAAATAATCAGGATAAAACCCGTTTTGAGGCGCGGCGCAAGGAATCAGGGTGTGGCTAGATTAACTCCTAAAATATTAAATTTAAGCGATGGCGAGCGAGATCAACTCCAACAGTTGGTCAACAGACACAACACGCCACAACAGATAGCACTAAGAGCCAGAATAATTCTCATGGCATCAGAGGGTCACTCAATTTTGGATTTTGGATTTACGATTTTGGATTAACCTCTCCTTATAAAGAAGAGGCTTAAATATTGAAAAATTTTTGTTTTTCTTCTGGGTTAACCCACTGCTTGAGACCAAATATTTTAGATTTCAAATTTTCATTTAATCCAAAATCTAAAATCTAAAATCTAAAATTGCTTCGGTCAAAATCACCGTGAAATTGCCAGAAATTTAGATTTAAATCGGCAAACGGCGCGTTTATGGCGAAACCGATGGTTGGAAACCGAGAGTCAAGAATTATCAATTGAGCAAAGATTACAAGACTTGGAGCGTGCGGGCGCACGCCCGAAGTTTAGTATGGAACAAGTAATCGAGTTGTTTGCATTGGCTTGTTCCCCACCATCCGATTATGGCAGGCCAATCAGTCATTGGACGGCAAGAGAATTAGCGGACGAAATCATCAAACAAGGAATGATTCCAAACATATCTGTCCGCCATGTAGGAAGGTTATTAGAGGAAGCAGAACTTCAACCACACGCCTCGCGCTACTGGTTAACCCCCCCCTGTGGACGAAGAATTTGATGCCAAAGTCAAAGATATAACCGATTTATACATCAGCGCGATTGAGCGTCATCTCAAGGGAGAACGCACAATATCCATCGATGAAATGACAGGTATTCAAGCTACAGAACGTTTAGAAAAGGACTTGCCCATGCGACCGGGCAAAGTCGAAAGAAGAGAATTTGAGTATGTTCGTCACGGTACACAAAGCTTAATTGCCAGCTTCGATGTTGCCACTGGTCAAATAGTCCAGCCAACTTGTTCAGATACAAGAACAGAAATTGATTTTGCACTTCATATTCGTCGAACAATTGAAACTGACCCACAGGCCAAAAAATGGCATTTGATTATGGACTGCCTCAATACTCATCAGTCTGAGTCGCTGGTTGTGTTAGTTGCACAAATAGAAGGTTTGAACATTGACCTGGGTGTTAAGGGAGAATGTGGTATCCTCAAATCAATGAAATCCCGTGCTACTTTTTTGAGTAACCCCACACACCGAATTGTGTTTCATTACACACCTAAACATTCTTCGTGGCTTAATCAAATTGAGATTTGGTTCAGTATTTTGGTTCGCAAATTACTTAGAAGAGCCAGTTTCGTCAGTCAGGATGATTTGAAAAATCGAATCCTCAAGTTTATCGACTACTTTAATCAAACAATGGCCAAACCTTTTAAGTGGACATACAAGGGCAAAGTGTTGGCTATTTAATGGTCTGCTTATTTACGCCATGCTGTACTAGACTTGATTGCAGATATCCAACCTAATCAAATTTTAAAAAGGCCTGTAGCAATAGAACCCCAGTCTGTGAACAATATATTTGCACTAAAAAATCAAGTTGCTCAGGCTGAAGTTACTAGCACTGAAGTTATTGAGCGTGACTAACGTACTAAAAATTACAGTTCCATTCCAGCCATCACCGTCAATTTGAATCAAAGTATTTGAGCCAGATTGTATACCTCGAATGTAACCATCAGCAATTGGATTGATGCCTGTGTAGTTCAAGTTAGTCAAAAGAGTTTGTACTACGAGAAAATCATCTGGGGTGCAGAAATCGGTAATGGTATCAATACCTTCACCCATACTAGTAAAGACAAATTTATCACTACCAACACCACCAGTTAGGCGATCGCTACCAGCAACACCAAAGAGAGTATCATTACCATTACCACCAACTAGAGTATCATTACCACTGCCGCCAACTAGAGTATCATCTCCATCTCCGCCGTTGAGAGTGTCATCATTTTCCCCGCCAAACAAGTTGTTGTTAGCAGCATTACCTGTGATGCTATTTTTCAAAGCATTGCCAGTACCATTAATAGCGTTACTACCAGTCAAGACAAGATTCTCTAAATTATCGCCTAGAATGAAACTAAAGCCAACACGAACAGTATCAGTTCCCTCGTTGGCTAGTTCTGTAATTTTGTCATTACTATTATCAACGTAATAAGTATCATTACCAGCACCACCAATCATCAAGTCATTACCAACACCACCGTCTAAGGAGTCATTACCAGCACCACCATTTAGGGTGTCATTACCTGCATCTCCCAGGAGGTTGTCATCATTGTCACCACCAAACAGCTTATTATCAGCAGTATTACCTGTGATGCTATTTTTCAAAGCATTCCCAGCACCATCAATGGCGTTGTTACCCGTTAAGACTAGATTTTCTACGTTATCGCTTAGTGTCCAACTCGCAGCAGCACGAACAGTATCAGTTCCTTCATTCGCTAATTCTATAACTTGGTCATTGCTGCTATCAATGTAGTAGATATCGTTACCTGCACCACCAATCATTACATCATTACCAACACCGCCATCTAAGGTATCATTGCCAGCACCACCATCTAGGGTATCGTTACCTGCATCTCCTTGAAGAGTATCATCGTTATCACCACCGAACAGCTTATTGTCAGCAATATTACCTGTTAGAGTGTTTTTTAAAGCATTGCCAGTACCATTAATGGCATTAGTACCAGTGAGAGTTAAGTTTTCTACGGCATCACTCAGCACCCAAGTAACGCTAGCAAAAACGGTATCAGTTCCTTCATTAGCTAATTCTATAACTTGGTCGTTGCTGCTATCTACGTAGTAAGTATCATTACCAACGCCACCAATCATTAAGTCATGACCAACGCCACCATTTAAGGTGTCATTACCAGCAGCACCATCTAAAGTATCATTACCAGCGTTGCCGTTGAGCGTATTACTAGCACTATTACCTTTGAGAATGTTATTACCAGCGTTACCTGTACCGTTAATTTGTGATGTGCCTGTAAGAGTGAGGTTTTCTACGTTAGTTGGTAGAGTGGTAGTAACAGAGGCAGTTAGGGTATCAGTAATAGTTGTAGTAACCGCATTGTTAGTCCCAAGATTAGCGTTGCTGGGAGAGATGAGCTTAAGTATAAAGGTTTCATCCTCGCAACGCGATAGTTGATAGTTAAAGCATTAGTAGTATTTCCGGTGCGGGTAAAGGTATAGATAAGGTTAGTTGTACCATCTTCACTGACGCTGACAGAGTTGACAGCAAGGGTAACGCTGGGAACATCAAGAATAGGTACCCCGGAATCTTTTAATATGGCAAGATCAAGTGAAGAAATACTATAGCGAACTCCCCGATAAAAGACTACACCATTCATTAAATCCCCAATCAGATTAATTCCCGGTCTGGAAGCATCATTACCAACATGAGTAATGTTTCCAAAGGTTAATGGCACAGCAGAACCGTAAACACTTGTTGCTTGATTCCCAATAAAGAAGAAATTACTGCCATCAAAAATAATTTGTTCATCGAACGTAGATTCATAATTGCCTGGGAGTGTAGCGTTGAAATTATCTTTCCAGGCATTGAAACCAAAGACATGGCCAAACTCATGGAGCAATAAAGAAACCGCATCTGTTTTGTTTATGGGGACAGTAGCAGTTCGTGCTAATGGATCAGGATCAAACCATAGTTCATTTAATAGATAATCAGGATTGAAATTAAACTCAATGTCAGGAGTGACACCGTTAGGATCGATGCCTGTACGAATTTCTGAGGTTGCACCTGGCTCATACACATTTAAGGTGCCGTTGTTACGTACAAAAGAGGAGGTTAAACTTCTGCCTGTTGCTGTGGTATTAGGATTAGAAAAGTTAACAACTATCTCTAAGTTGGCATTACCGACAATGTAGTTATCCCAGTATGATCCAGCCGCTAATATATGAGACTTTATGGCAGAATAATAGGAAGAAAATTTCCCTTGTGGATCGTTAAAAGTAATATTAAAATTGAGCGCATCTAAAGCAGCTTTTTCAACATTAATTTTTTTCCCGGCAATAGTAATAGTTGTCCAATCATTTTCTGTGTTGATTCTAGATAAATCTTGATTGGTTAAATTTTCTCCTCTAACTAAAGCCGAGAAAAGTTCTCCTTCATCTCCGGGAGTATCCTTGTGATTAATTTGAGCATCGATAGAGTGTCCAATTTCCTCTAGTAACACAGCCGCAACTGCTTCTGGTGCAGCAGCTTGTACAAAGCTATCTGACAGATAAATCGTATTAGTCTTACTGGCATAAGCTCCATTGGCATGACCCAGAATTTGATGATTAATAACTTCAATTTGAGGAAGCTGGCTGAAATCGCCGATTTGCCACTGCGATCGCATCTCTGCTGCAATGGTACGATTGTATTTAGTACCAAAAGCAGTATCAAACAAGTTCCAGAAGTTTTCTAAACTAGAAAAAGCAGATAGTTGATTTTGTGCCAACCCAAGGGCATGATTGGAGAAATCACTCATAAATACTCTTGGTAATGTAGTGTAAAATTGATGGCTATGTGGTTTAAAAAATATATCTTTTAGCTTGGAACCACAGAGGCAAAGAGGCCTCAGAGTTGGAGATTTTTTTTGCGTAAGTCCTAACTAAGAGACCCCATACATTCAATTAATTGAGCCAGCATTTGAGTTATTAACATAGGAAACACTTCAGCACAAAACAACAAATTTCAATTTATATTCATCCAGAAAAAGCAAATTTTACACTTGCTCATTGTCCGCGATCGCACTATTTTAAACTTCTGCTTGCAAGTTGATAAAATTGGATTTTTTTATTTAATTCAAAACAATGTTTTCTTGTGAAACAATAAACATATTACATTGGTTAATTAGATATCAACAATTGGTGAATCTAAGTAATCCAGCACAAAAAAATAAACTTCCGTCAAAACAAGTAAATACGGAATTAAATTAAATTTTGCTATGCTTTTTTTATAAAAAAAATATATTTTTTTACTAAAAATTTTTATATTCAGGACTTACGCACAAAGGTTGTCTGTTGAGACTGGGTGTATGGGTGTAAGGTTTTTGAACACCTACACTCCTATACCCTTGATTTTTCATTTATATCTAGATAAAACTCAGCCGCGCATTTCCATCAAATTACCGGAAGTATAACGCCGCAAACCCAGATAAAACGCACTTGCACCCACGCACAATACAACAATTGATCCTGCCAAAGCTAGTAATGTATGCGTTAAAGATAAAGTTCTGAGTGCTTCTATAGGCAAATAAGTGACAAATCCCGCCGGAATTAAAGTATATAACAGTAACTTCACCCAGCCTTCAAACAAAGTTGCTGGATAAGTGGAGAAAGTCAACATAGCATTTCGCCACTGCTGTGTTAGTCCCTCAGAATTGCCAATGTAAAAACTCAAGCTTCCTACCAACACATTAAAGCCGATGTACGCCCCAGCAGATGAAACTGTTAATCCTGTAAACATTGCCAAATGTAGGACATCTGGCTTGATAAACAATAAGTACACTCCATAACCAAATAACAAGTCCCCCCACGCTGTAGCACTCATTTGTCCCAACAATAAGTGAGATAAAAGAGTACGCGGATAGAGCATCCACACATCTAACTGTCCCCGGACAATTAAACCACTAACTCGTAAAGAATTCCCACAGATAGAATGTGCTAAACCAAAACCCGTGGCGGCTAAAGCCCAAAGAGTAATTACATCTTCTACATTCCATCCGCGCAACACTGGAAAGCGTTGGAAAAATAAGACCCAAAATGTTACCCAAACTAAGTTATTCAGCGCCATCGCTACGACTTGGGTAATAAATGCGCCACGGTATTCTAAATGGGCTTTGAAGTTCAACCGCACATAGGCAGCAGCTAATTGCAAATATGAAATTATACGCTTCAACATGATTTTCAATCATCCTCCATTAGCATGGATGCGTTTAACGGCTGTGCTGTAAACGAAAGCTACTAATAAACTGAGTACACCTATAGCTAATACTTGGCGAATGAGTAATTGTCCTGCAAAGCTTAAGTCTGGTTGGACAAATAAACGCGCCGGGCCATAGATAATGCTGGCAAAAGGTAGGTTTCTTAATATTGCTTGCCATTGTTCGGGGAATAAATCTAAAGGGATGAGCATTCCGCCTAAAATCATGTTGATGCGTGAATAAATCAGCAACAAACCTGTGGTGTTTTCCAACCAAAAAGCTCCCAAACCTACCAAAAATGTTGCTAAAAAATCTAGGACAAAGGCTAACGGTAGGGATAATAAAAATAACAAAATGCCTGACAAATTTAAGGGAATGAAGCCGACGAATAGTAAAGCTAAAGCTATAGATACGGTGAGATTTAGCCCAAAGCGAACTGTACGCTCTCCTAAACTCGTCCACAAACGATACAAAGGGTAAGATAAAGGACGAATTAATTGCACTGCTAAAGCACCTGTGCGGACATCTTCGTCTACTTCTTGGGCTATTGTGGGAGCAGAAAGCACAATTGATTCGGTTATGCCTAAATACCAAAGCATCTGCGCTAAGGTAAAGTCTCCTAACTGTTGAGCGTTGGTCTCTGCATAAGTCACACGCCACAGTTGCAGAAAGATATAGAGAATGACAAACAAAAAAACAGCCCTTGAAGCTACTTCTGTGATATAAGCCAGGTTAGAACGGGCTGAAGTCCAAGCTATCCAGATATATTTGGTGATGTTGTTCATCTTGTTTGCGCTTTTGGGCTGGGGGCTGTTTGGAAGTAAATGTGAGCAATCACTTCTTCTAGTGGTGGATCTTCAATGGCAATATCCGCCACGGAACCTGCTTGCAGAATGTGACTCATCACCTTTTCAATGGGGGTCATGCGAGTATTAACTTCCAATTTGAGAGCGTATTCGGTTTTCTTGAGTTCGGTAACACCCGGAAGGATAATTTGCGGGGCTGCATCATGAAATCTCACACTGAGGATTTTTGAGCCGAGGTAGTCTCGACGCATAGCGGAAATTTTGTCATCCAGGACTACTTTACCGTGGTTAATAACTACGACTCGTTGCGCGACTCGTTCGATGTCTCCTGCATCATGGCTTGTGAGAAATACAGTGATGCCTTCGTTGCGATTCCATTCACGAATGAGGTCGCGTAATTCTTGACGGGCGATGACATCTAGACCAATAGTCGGCTCATCAAGAAATAACAATCTTGGTTTGTGGAGTAAACTGGCTGCTACTTCGGCTCGCATTCTTTGTCCCAATGATAATTTACGCACTGGGGTATGCCAAAAGGGTTTGAGGTCAAAACGCTCTACTAGGACATCACGGCGTTTGATATATTCTTTGTGGTCTAGGTTATAGATACGTGCTAATAATTCTAAGGTGTCGCGGGGCGGTAAGTGGTACCAAAGTTGCGATCGCTGTCCAAATACTACCCCAATCTGATAAGCCAATTCCCGCCGCTTTTTCCAAGGGTTCAACCCCAGCAAAGTAGCTTGCCCAGATGTGGGATATAAAATCCCTGTAAGCATTTTAATGGTTGTAGATTTGCCTGCACCATTTGGCCCAATAAATGCGATCGCTTGACCATCAGGAACACTCAGCGTAATGTCATCCACAGCTACAATCTCAGTCTGTCTGCGGTTTCTACCCCAACCTTGCGTTAAGGTAAACGTCTTGCGTAAATTTTCCAGTTCTACGGCTGTCATTACCGATGAACTCCTCAAAAGTATATTACATATATACTACAAAACTTTTCACATTTCACTTAAATTAGTCAAAATCTCTGTGATTCCTGGCAAATCACGATTTTGGATATTGGATACGATATGACCAAAAAAGGCAGAAGTCTAAAGTAGGGGCGGGTTCACATATATGCTCACCAATCAACGGTAATCTCAATAAACCCGCCCCTACTATCACTGGAATTTATAGATTTGAACAAAAATAGTATTTGTTTTTCACAATTAACTTATCTAGAGTAAATATCAACTAACGAACGAAGAATTTCTCTCAACGTAAAACAAAAATTTAACGTTTACAAAAAGAGGTAGCATGAAGAAATCAATTTTTCAGACACTAACTAACTATTTAATAGCTGCATTGTTTGTAGTATTAGTGGCAGGATTTTCTCTATTTGAACAACCCACTGCTAAGGCTCAATCATTGACACCACCCGTAACAACAGAAGCTACACCTGCTCCTGTAAGAACTGTTGCAGAAAATGTGAGACATTTGCTGACAACTAATGAATGTGTTGGTTGTAACCTGAGAGGAGCGTCACTCAAAGATACTAATCTGCAAAATGCGAATTTAGAAAATGCAAATTTGCAAGGTGTTGATTTAGAAAGAGCAAATTTACAAGGGACTAATCTCAAAGGTGCTAATCTTCAAGGCGCAGATTTAGGCAAGGCAAGCATTATAGGCGCAAATTTAGATAATGCTAATTTATTTGATGCCGATTTGGAGAAGGCGAATCTGACAGGTACAAGTATTGTAGGTGCAAACTTTCAAGGTGCTGATTTAGAAAAAGCCATTACACCGCCAGGCTTAACAAACTACTAACAATACTAAACCTGAATATTAAGTGAATATAGCAATTCTATCTGAGTTGTGAAAAAAATATTCTTTTTAACGAACCGCAAAGGACACAAAGAAGGAGAAGAAAGAGAATTTCACAAATGATTTAGGATTGCTATAGTTGAGCAATGTTAGGACTAACTCCGGAGACGAAAAATCAAGGGTTTGGAAGAGGGTGTAAGGGTTTTAGATACATACACTCTTACGAGGAGGTCAAAATTTAAAACTCAGAGAATTTTTGAATTTTAACTTTTGACTTCATTTTGCCCCTACACCCTTACCCTTCTACACTGTCAATGTAGGAATTGCCTCATCACCATGAACTAATTCAGGCGTGCTGTGATAGAGTGCCGCATCAATCCGACAACCTTGATAAGCTAAAACATATAACTCTTTCAAATCATTCATCAGGGGATAGCGCGGGTTTGCGCCTGTGCATTGGTCGTCAAAGGCTTGTTCTGCCATTTCTTCCACTTTGAAGTAAAAGTCTTGATCTTCATCTCCTAACGCTTGTTTAATTGTGGTAGGAATGTCAATTTCATGTTTGAGATTTTCGATCGCACTAATCAACAATTCCACTTTTTCATCGGCTGTATTCCCGCCTAAATGCAAATGATCGGCTATTTGAGCGTATCTATCTTTAGCATTGGGGTATTTATACTGCGGAAAGATGGCTTGCTTAAAGGGAATATCGGTGGCGTTGTAGCGGATGACGTGGGAAATCATCAAAGCGTTGGCGAGTCCGTGGGGAACGTGGAAGGTTGCACCGAGTTTGTGCGCCATTGAGTGACAAATACCCAAGAAGGCGTTAGCAAAGGCCATCCCGGCAATTGTAGCTGCATAATGTACCTTTTCTCGTGCTTTCGGGTCTTTAGCACCGTTTTTGTAAGCACTGGGTAAATATTTAAACAATAGTCTGATTGCTTGCAGTGCCAAACCATCGGTAAATTCAGTTGCCATTACGGATACGTAGGCTTCTAAGGCGTGAGTTAAGGCATCAATACCACCGTAAGCCGTGAGTTTTTTCGGCATATTTAAGGTGAGTTCTGGGTCAGCGATCGCAATATTCGGAGTTAGGGCATAATCAGCTAAGGGGTATTTCACACCTACTCTGTCATCTGTCACCACCGCAAAAGGTGTTACTTCCGAACCTGTACCTGACGTTGTGGGTATTGCAACCATGATGGCTTTTTGTCCCAAAGGTGGTAATTCATAAACCCGCTTGCGGATATCCATAAACCGCATCGCCAAGCCTTCAAACTCTACATCGGGATGTTCGTACATCAACCACATAACTTTGGCTGCATCCATTGGCGAACCACCACCAATGGCAATAATTACATCTGGTTGATAACTTCTGAGTAAAGCTAATCCTTTATTGACATTTGATAATGTGGGGTCAGGTTCAACATCGTGGAATACGTCATGTTTCACACCAATTTCGTCTAAAACCTGAGTAACTTTATCGACAATGCCTAAATCAAATAATGGCTTATCTGTAATGATAAAAGCACGTTCTTTACCTACTAAATCGCGTAACGCTACAGGTAAACAACCATATTTGAAATATACTTTCGGGGGAATGCGGAACCATAACATATTTTGCCGACGTTGCGACACCGTTTTAATATTGACGAGGTGATGGGGTGTGACGTTATCAGAAACAGTATTGCCTCCCCAAGTACCACAACCTAAAGTTAAGGATGGGTCAAGTTTAAAGTTATATAAATCGCCAATTGCACCTTGAGAAGATGGCGTATTAATGAGGACTCGCCCGGTTTTCATCCTATTTTCAAAATAGGCAATATCATCTAGATTAGCGGGATTTGTATACAATACCGATGTGTGTCCTAAGCCACCAAATTCTATCAATTTTTCAGCTTGCGCTACAGCTTCATGAAAAGTTGAGGCTCGATACATAGCCAAAATCGGCGATAATTTTTCGTAAGCAAAAGGCTCACTTTCTCCGACTGTTTCAACTTCCCCAATTAAGACTTTATAAATCTTTGGTGCGTGAGTCGAATCACTATCATTTGGTAGAATAATTCCGGCTAACTTAGCTAAATTTTCGACTGACTGACCAACAATGGCGGGGTTTAATCTGCCATCTTTTAAAATCACATTACCCAGCTTTTGTTTTTCCTCATCATTAAGGAAATATGCACCACGACAGATAAATTCTTGTTTAACTTTTTCGTAAACATCATCAACAACTACAACAGATTGTTCAGAAGCACAAATCATACCGTTGTCGAAGGTTTTACTTAATAAAATCGAACTCACAGCAGTTTGGATATGTGCGCTACTATCAATAACAGCAGGAGTATTACCAGCACCAACACCTAAAGATGGATTACCAGAAGAATAAGCAGCACGTACCATTCCCGGCCCACCAGTAGCTAAAATTAATTTAATTTCTGGATGCTGCATTAAAGCTTTGGATAATTCCACCGTAGGTTCGTCTATCCAACCAATGATATCTTCTGGCGCACCTGCCGCGATCGCAGCTTTAAGAATAATTTTCGCTGCTTCTACAGTACATTTTTTCGATTTAGGATGAGGTGAAAAAATAATTGCGTTACGAGTTTTTAAAGCAATTAAGGCTTTAAAAATTGTTGTTGCAGTTGGATTAGTTACAGGGACAATTCCTGCCACAATTCCTACAGGTTCGGAAATTTTTTGAATACCAAATGTATTGTCTTCTTCAATGATGCCGCAGGTTTTTTCATGCTTATATTTGTTGTAAATAAACTCAGAAGCAAAGTGATTTTTAATCACTTTATCTTCAACAATACCCATACCTGTTTCGGCAACAGCCAATTTTGCTAAGGGAATGCGTTCTGCGTTAGCTGCTAATGCTGCCTTTTTAAAGATTATATCGACTTGTTCTTGTGAGTAATTTGCATATTTAGCTTGGGCAGTTTTTACCCTTTGTACAAGTAATTCTAGTTCTTCAATATTGGTAATTTGCATATTTGTCCTTTGTGAGAATTTACTACAGAGATTTCCTGATGCTGAACTATTGCTAGAGGATGTCTGAGAAGTATTAAATATTTCCTTTGATCCCCCCTAACCCACGCCAGTCGCCTCCTTAAAAAGGGGGGTAATTTTCTTCAAGTCCCCCTTTTTAAGGGGGATTTAGGGGGATCTACAAGACTTAAATACAACACTAAAAAGTTTTCAGACATACTCTTAAATTGCAAAAATTGCTCGACTGCGAAATATATCTATTGCTGTTTGTACTTGTTCGGCAGTTGGTTCAGGAGTTTTTTCTAATAAATATTCAAATCCTAATTGTTGCCATTTATATTCGCCTAATTTATGAAAGGGTAAAACTTCTAATCTTTCAACATTATTTAATGAAGCAATAAAATCAGCTAAACCAATCATATTTGTTGGTTCGTCAGTTAAGCCGGGAACTAAAACATAACGAATCCAAGTAGGCTTATTAATTGCGTTGAGATATTTAGCTAAAGCTAGTGTGGGTTCAACACTGCAACCTGTAACTTTAGTATAAGTTGCGGCATCATAAGATTTAATATCTAGTAAAACTAAATCTACAAACTCTAGCACAGATTTAGCCGATTCTAAGTTACAAAATCCTGAAGTATCTAACGCTGTATGAATTCCTAATTCTCGACAACGTTTAAATATTTCGCGGACAAAGCCAGGTTGCATTAATGGTTCTCCACCAGTGATTGTGACACCACCATGAGAAGATTTCATATAAGATGTATACTTCTGAATTTCTGTTACCAGTTCGTCAACGCTGACTTTTTTACCATTTTCTAGGTAGCGACAATCAACATTACTACAATAAAGGCAACGTAACGGACAACCAGAGGTAAAAATTACGAATCGAATACCAGGGCCGTCAAGTGTTCCACAACTTTCTACTGAATGTATGTAGCCAGAATTAATAATTTCTGGGGCTATGTGGCTATTTTCTAGCGTTTGATGTTCGATTGGCAAAGTTGGGAATTTTTGATTCAGCATTAATATTACCTAATGAGACATCATCCATCAACTTGTCTTTTGTCTCTCACCAAGAGTTATATGCAATAAATGTGAGGAAGTTGTGGGGATATACTGCATTACATCATCAATTTTTGAAATTTAATTTGCTAAAAAATGATCCCCATTAGATATTGATCAAAATAGTCAAATGATGAATTTAATGTAAAGTTAAGAAATCATCAAATTTTTGCTTTTGAGATACTTAAATAGACAATAAGATCCCCGACTTTTTCAAGAAGTCGGGGATCTGTTTACTCATAAGTGATTTAGGAATAAACGTTAAAATCGTTCGTGGAATGTTCTTTGAATCACATCAAGTTGTTGTTCTCGCGTCAATTTGATAAAGTTCACCGCATACCCTGAAACCCTAATGGTTAGCTGTGGATATAACTCTGGGTGTTCCATTGCGTCTAGCAACATTTCTCGTTGCAAAACGTTAACATTGATATGATGTCCCCCATCATGGAAGTAACCATCCAGCATTCCGACGAGGTTTTTGATTTGGTCAACTTCTAACTTACCTAACGCTGATGGGACAACTGAAAAGGTGTTAGAAATGCCATCTTGCGCGCATTTGTAAGGAATTTTCGCCACTGATTCTAAAGAAGCGATCGCACCTTTTGTATCGCGTCCATGCATGGGGTTTGCACCAGGCGCAAAGGGTTCTCCGGCTTTTCTTCCATCGGGGGTGTTACCTGTTTTCTTCCCGTAAACAACGTTAGAAGTAATGGTTAACACTGATTGTGTCGGTGTGGCTTGGCGATAAGTGGGATGTTGACGCAGTTCGTTCATGAATTTGGTGACTAAATCGACTGCGATTTCATCAACTCGATTGTCGTTGTTGCCGTATTTGGGGAAGTCTCCGGTAATTTCGTAATCAACGGCTAATCCGGCTTCATTCCGCAAAACTTTGACTTTTGCATATTTAATTGCAGATAACGCATCTGTCACTACCGATAATCCCGCAATCCCGCAGGCCATTGTGCGTAAAATATCGCGATCGTGCAGTGCCATTTCAATGCGTTCGTAGCAATATTTATCATGCATATAGTGGATGACGTTGAGAGTATTGATATACGCCTTCGCCAACCACGCCATCATGATTTCTAACTGATCCCATACCTGTTGATAATCTAGGTATTCGGATGTAATTGGTGCGATCGCTGGTGCTACTTGTTCGCCAGATTTTTCATCTTTACCACCGTTAATCGCATACAGCAAGCACTTCGCTAGATTAACTCGCGCACCAAAGAATTGCATTTGCTTACCAATTCGCATCGCGGAGACACAACAAGCGATCGCATAATCATCTCCCCAATACGAACGCATCAAATCATCATTTTCATACTGAATAGAACTAGTATCAACTGAAACTTTAGCGCAGTAACGTTTAAAGTTATCTGGTAAGCTTTCTGACCACAATACCGTTAAATTAGGTTCTGGTGCTGGGCCTAAATTATACAAAGTATGCAGAATTCGGAAACTGTTTTTAGTTACCAAAGGTCTACCATCTTCCCCCACACCACCAACACATTCTGTTACCCAAGTGGGATCGCCAGAGAAGAGTTGATTGTAATCAGGAGTCCGCAAAAATCTGACCATTCGCAATTTCATCACAAAATGGTCGATGAGTTCTTGCAATTGGGACTCAGTGACTTGGCCTTGTTGTAAGTCTCTTTCAAAATAGATGTCTAAAAACGTAGAAACTCTTCCTAGCGACATCGCCGCACCGTTTTGTTCTTTAACAGCTGCGAGATAGCCAAAATATAACCACTGCACAGCTTCTTTGGCGGTGGCTGCGGGTTGGCTAATATCAAACCCGTAGCTGGCGGCCATTGTCTTCAATTCTGTGAGTGCTTTGATTTGTTCAGAAATTTCTTCGCGCAGACGAATTGTATTTTCGTCAATGACATCTAATTCTAACGATGTTAGTTGGGCTTTTTTGTCTGTGATTAAAGCATCAACACCATACAAAGCCACGCGGCGATAGTCGCCGATAATTCTGCCGCGTCCGTAAGCATCTGGTAAGCCTGTAATAATACCGTAGTGTCTGCATAAGCGCATCTCACGGGTATAGGCATCAAATACCCCATCGTTATGGGTTTTGCGGTATTTGGTAAATATCTCTGCGGTTTTGGGGTTAAGTTCGTAACCGTAAGCTGTTAATGAATCTTTGACTACCCGAATCCCCCCTAACGGCATAATTGCCCGTTTTAGGGGTTTTTCAGTCTGCAATCCGACTATTTGTTCGAGTTCGCGTTGAATATAACCCGGTTGATGAGAGATAATTGTCGAGACAACTTCTGTGTCTGTGTCGAGAATGCCTCTTTCGCGTTCAACGGCCATTAAATCTTTGACGCGATCCCAGAGTGCTTGAGTAGTTGGAGTTGCACCTGTTAAAAAAGATTCATCGCCACTGTAAAGGGTGTAATTATTTTGGATGAAATCACGGACGTTGATTTCTTCTATCCATTTGCCAGTTCTAAAGCCTTGCCATTGTGCCAACATCTGAGATTCCCCCCAGTTGATGAAGCTGATTGTTGACTGCGGTATCTTGCTTGGGATAACGTAGCACATCCAACTTTGATGTTATACCAAGTTACGGGTTATCAATTTCTATGAGTAAAGCCAAATGTAATATTTACAGTAGTTTCGGACAACTATTAAATTTTTATTTATGATTGCTGATGTGTAAAATTTATTTACTCTTGAATTTTAATATCACTTGTTGAAAACCATTGATTTAGATGCCTTAATTGGAAAAATTTCCTAGCTAATCAGCATAATCAATAACTTGCTGTTCAGTTATGTTTATGATGACAAAAACAAGTTTTACACAAACACTTCTGAGGATACTGTAATGGGAAGTGAGGCGAATTCTAATTTCTCAGAACAGATAGAACTGATAAATCAAGTTCTGGCAGCCTCTAGTGATCATATTTATATCAGCGATCGCCACCAACGTTATCTTTATGCTAACCCTGCGGGACTAGCGGCTTTAGGTTTACAACCAGCGCAATTATTGGGCATAACTTGGCAAGAATTAGGATTTCCGGCGGAAGTAATCGCTAAATATGAATCTGTATTTCAGACCGGAATACCAATTACAGGTGAAAGCAGTTTCTCAACTGTTAATGGACTCAGGTACTATGAATATGTTATTTCTCCCATCAGAGGAAACAATGGGGAAATTGAAGCAGTTATTAATACCAGCAGAGATATTACAGAACGCCAGCAAACCCAAGATGGATTACGTTTCCTGGCGGAAGAACTCCAAGCTACAGTAACCGCCAAAACTCAGGAATTAGCCGCCATCAGTGAATTGCTTCACCTAGAAATTTCCCAATGTCAAAAAGCACAACAGGCATGTAATGAAAGCGAAATGCGATTCTACGCTTTGGTAGATGCCATGTTTGAAGGTATGGTAATTCAGCAAAATGGCCAGATTATTGTAGCCAATTCTGGGTTTGCCAGTATGTTTGGCTATACCGTAGAAGAAATAATTGGCAAATCGGTAGTTGATTTTTTCACACCCGAATCTCTGGAAATTGTTTTAAATCATATTCAAAATCAATATGAACTGTCTTATGAAATAACAGGGATCAAAAAAGATGGCACGCTAATTAAATTAGAGGTTTTAGATAAACCAAGTTTTTATCAAGGGCAAAGTGTACAAGTTTCAGCAGTACGAGATATTACCGAACGCAAAATTGCCGAAGCCGAACTAACTCGGTTGCTAAAGCAGTTAGAAATTGAACGCAGTCGCTTAGAACAAGTTCTCCAGCAAATGCCTGTTGGCGTAGTAATTTCTGAGGCTCCGTCCGGAAAACTGGTGTTTCATAATCAGGAAGCAATCAGAATATTGAGGCATCCTTTATGGGATACGAACACTTACCAAGAATACACACAATATGGGGCATTTTATCCTGATGGGCAGCCTTACCAAGCTCAAGATTATCCGATCGCTCGTTCTCTATTGTTGGGTGAAGTGGTAAAAGCTGAGGAAATGCACTATCTTCGGGGAGATAGTACGTGGACAATGTTTTCAGTCAGTGCCGCTCCGATTCTGGATCAAGATGGGCAAATTGTTGCCACCGTCACTGCCTTTGAAGATATTTGGGAGCGCAAGCAGGCTGAACTCAAGTTAGCAAAAGAAGCTCTGCGGATTCAAACTCTGTTTGATACATCCTTTGATGGCATTGTGATTTTGGATCAAGAGGGTAATGTGTTAGATGCCAATCCTCGATTTGCTCAAATGCTGGGCTACACTCCCGAAGAAGTTGCCAAGCTCAATCTTTTTGACTGGGATGCCCAGTTTACCCATGAAGAACTTCAGCAAATGATGCAAGATTACATTCACTTCAAAAGTGGTGTTATAGAAACTCGCCACCGCCGCCAGGATGGCTCAATTTATGATGTAGAAATTAGCACCAGTGTTGTAGAGTGGGAAGGCGAAATCCTGCGATTTTGTGTTTGTCGAGATATTTCCGAACGTAAACAAGTTCAAAAAGAATTGCAGCAGAGTGAAGAACGATATCGGGCATTAGTTCATGCTTCATCTCAGATTGTCTGGCGCACTGATCCAGAGGGTAGTACAATAGCTGCCCCTTTTGGTTGGGAAGAACTTACCGGACAATCCGCAGCCGCATGTTTGGGATGGGGTTGGCTGGAAGTTGTTCACCCAGAAGATCGCGATCGCGCTGCCCAAATCTGGCAAGAATCTTACACAAATCGCAGTTTATACGAAATTGAGTATCGCCTGCGGATGAAAAATGGCAATTATCGCGATTTTGCGGTGCGGGGTGTGCCGATTCTTGATGCTGATGGCAACATTAGCGAGTGGATTGGTACCTGCATAGATATTACAGAACGTAAACAAGCAGAAATCGCCTTGCAGGAAAGAGAAACAACCTTACGCTTATTTGCCCAGTATGCACCTGCTGGGATTGCGATGTTTGACCGAGATATGCGCTATGTCATGGCCAGCCAAAGATGGGTGAATGACTATAATCTCGATGCGATTGAATTGCTCATTGGGCGATCGCACTATGAGATTTTTCCCGAAATTTCCCAGCAATGGCGACAAATTCATCAAAGTTGTTTGGCGGGAGCAAGCGAAAAATGTGATGAAGATTTGTTTGTGCGCTGCGATGGTACTCAACAGTGGATACGCTGGGAAATTCACCCTTGGTATACAGCTCAAGCAGAGATTGGCGGGATTATCATTTTTAGTGAAGATATTACAAAAGATAAACAGGCTGCGATCGCTTTAAGGGAACATGAACAGCAATTAAGGTTAGCACTTCAAGCTGCCAAAGCCGGAGCTTGGACATGGGATCTCAACACTAACAAGTTGTACTGGTCAGAAGAATATTACCGTGTGTTTGGACTGGAACCCAATGGTGTTGAACCTTCCTACGAAAATGGCTTTAGTCGATTGCATCCAGAAGACAGGGAATGGGTGGAAATAGAACTAGCACAAGCCATTGAGCAAGGAAAAAACACCAATGTTGAACACAGAATTTTATTGCCAGATGGCACCGTGCGATGGGTAATTGGTATGAGTCAAATGTTCTATGACGAAACTAATTGTCCTGAACGAATGGCGGGAATTTTGGTTGACATCACCGAACGCAAACAAGCTGAGGAAGAACTGCGTAAAAGTGAAGAGCGGTTTCGATGTGCAATCCTCGATGCTCCTTTGCCGATCATGCTGCACACCGAAGATGGAGAAATTTTACAAATAAATCATGTATGGACAGAAATTACAGGTTACAGCCTGGAAGATATTCACACAATCAGCGACTGGATAGCAAGAGCTTATGATGGCAGTCGTCAACAACAAATGCTATCAAAGATTCAGTCTTTGTATCAAATTAATAGCCGAGTTGCGGAAGGTGAATATACCATTAAAACCAGCACAGGTGAAACACGCGTTTGGGATTTTTACTCAGCACCGCTTGGCTGCCTACCCGATGGCAGAAGTTTAATCATTAGTACGGCGTTTGATGTCACTTCTCGTAAGCAAACAGAATTACAATTGTGGCAGAATGCTTTTTATGATGGGCTAACAGGTTTACCAAACCGAGCTTTATTTGTCGAACATTTGAAACACGCGCTCCAACAAACTAAGCGGCATAAGGATTATTTGTTTGCAGTGTTGTTTCTCGATTTAGATCGATTTAAGGTCATTAATGATAGTCTGGGACATCTCAAAGGAGATCAGTTTCTGATTACAATTGCCCACAGGTTAGCCAATTGTATTCGGTCTATCGATACCGCTGCGCGGCTTGGAGGAGATGAATTTACCATCTTACTGGTAGCAATTCAAGATGTCTCAGATGCGATTAAAGTAGCAGAGCGAATTCAACAGGAACTAAGTTTACCCTTCAGGTTGGATGAACAAGAAGTGTTTACCAGTGCAAGTATTGGCATTGCTTTGAGTTCCACCCTAAATTATGAACACCCAGAACAACTGCTCAGAGATGCTGACACGGCAATGTACCAAGCCAAGGCTTTGGGTAAATCACGCTATGCCTTATTTAATCGAGATATGTATGCTGGTGCTATGGCCAGATTGCAGTTAGAAGCTGATTTACGTCGAGCAATCCAACATCAAGAATTTCAGCTTTATTACCAACCAATTGTCTCACTCAGCAGCGGCTATATTATCGGATTTGAAGCATTAGTCCGCTGGCAACATCCAGAACGGGGGATGGTTCCTCCTGCCGATTTTATTCCCCTGGCTGAAGAAACAGGACTAATTGTTGAACTTGGCTACTGGGTACTTGCTGAAGCTTGTCGCCAAATGCAAGCTTGGCTTTTAAGCCTCCCTCACCACTCACTTCAGAAAATGAGTGTCAACCTCTCAGCCAAGCAATTTTGTCAACCTAATTTGATTGAGCAGATTCGGCAAATTTTGCAATCAACAAAGCTAAATCCCAAAAATTTAGTGTTAGAAATTACCGAAAGTGTAATTGTCGAAAATGGTGATGAAGCGGTTGCTATACTCTTACAACTACGCCAATTAGGAATTGAAATCTCAATTGATGATTTTGGGACTGGCTACTCTTCTTTAGGTCGTCTTTCTAGTTTTCCGATTAGTGTGTTAAAGATTGACCGCTCTTTTATTGACCCAATGACTATTGATCACCGAAATTTGAGCATTATTGAGATTATAGTCACACTTGCAGAAAAACTCGGTATGAGTGCGATCGCCGAAGGTGTCGAGACACAACAGCAACTAGCAATTTTAAAAAATTTAAACTGTGAATCTGTTCAGGGATTCTTTTTTTCTCAGCCATTGCATAGCTTAGATGCTGAAGTATTACTTGCTACTAATCCTCACTGGGATTAAGTAGAGCGGCGTAAATATTTGTAGTTGGGAAAAGGTAGGAGGCAGAGAGCAGCGCGTTGCGGGGGTTCCCCCCGTTGTAGCGACTGCGGAGAGGCAGAAGACAGGAGGTATAATTATTACTGTTTCTGGCATTCTTGCTTTTTAAAAGTTCTCACCTATATTTCGACTGCTTTGAAGAAGAATACATTCGTCAGAATCAATTAGTGGGGGATTCAGACCAATACATTTTGGTTAACATTTCAATTATCTTTAGATCCCCCCAACCCCCCTTAAAAAGGCAGGGCT
>JAGKSW010000186.1 GCA_018993265.1 Nostoc sp. TH1S01 | reverse complement strand
TCCCGAATTCGCCAACAGTGTCTTCGCCAGCTCTTCCCCCAATAGTAACAATGCAACCTTGAAGGTCTAAAACTTTAAGCAATTCAGGAATTGCTGTAATCTCATTAGATTTTTCATTGACTTTTACTTGTCCTAAAACTAATTTTTGAGAAGTAGCCCAAGCACTAACCATGTGAATCGCTGCTTTTTCACTTCCCTCATCATAGGAATGCCGTAAACTTTTACCATCAATAGCAACAATTTATCAGTTATTTTACTAATAGATTTCACCCAAGAAAGAAAGCATTCTTGAAATTGTTTAGGATTAATCCGGGCGAATACTCGTGCGAATGTATCATGTGATGGAATCCCATGAGGTAATTCTAAAAACTTCTTTAACCATTTATATTTAGCATCGACCTACTTTTCTATATCAACCCAAGTATCGGCTCCAGAAATTACAGCGCAGATGGCAATTGTAATAATGTCAATTAATTTATGTAACTTACTGCGCTCAATTCTAGGGTCTGACATGGCAGCAAAATGGTCAGAAATTGTAATTTTTGGCTTGATTTTCACGCGCTATACTAACTGAAAACTTTGGCATTGTTGGTAACAATTATTTTAGGTTTATTTCACTTTTTCTAAAAAAAGTTATCTCAAAACTTTATTAGAATAATAACCATACCCAAGGGGGGGAGAGAAAAGCTCGCCTTGGCGAGCTTTTCTCTCCCCCTGCCGGATTTTGATTATCATTATCATGTAATTTTCAGTGCTGATTGAGAAGCATGCCCTTTTTTGAGAGCGGATCATGGATGATCAAAATCAATCAATGATTGAAATACATATATTTAATTAAACGTCAAACTTAATTGTGCCAGTTTAAGGTGCGTTTGCCCTGATAATAAACCCAGTTCTTGAGCATATCCTTTATCTACTGGTTAATTGTACCTGTTATAAGCTTCCTAATAGGTTTGTTAAACTTCGCGATCGTATTCTTTTTACTAAGTCACCACACAAACTTTGTCTGGTGGTGAGTATGGGGTATCAGTTAGTTACATCAAATAATCAAATAAGTTTAATTGATCAGGATTTACACTAGATTTAGACATTCTTTTTTTATTAAATTCACATTCTAAGGGTTTACCTTTCTGTTTACCTTGCCTTGGATGAATTGGTCGTGCTATTAACCAATTTTGTCTTATTTCCAGTAGACCAGCAAAACAAAACCATGAGAGCATTCTGCTAGCATAATCTTTTTGAGTTTCAGGTTTTAAGTTTTCTTTAGAAGATAGCTTACTCATTAATTGTTTAAATTCTTCGTACCAAAGCCACTGATCTGGCTTAATTTTATTAGATATTTCTTTAATAAGTAAGTGAGATTCTATTTGTTCCGCTAAATTCTCAGCCAGTTCATTATCTGTTAAATCTCTAATATCTACAGGTACTATAATAATGTCTCTCTTTCTATCAAGAGTAACTTGAAAAAAGTTTTGTAAATCATCAATAGCATTATTAATCGTGCTTTTTTTAAGTTGTAATTTTTCTGATAAACCTTTAGTTGTTGACTCGTGCTTTAACATACGAAATACTTTAATTAAAGTTGATATTCTTGTTCTAGGTTTATAGTTTATAGTAATAACAGGTAGCTTTTTATCTACCAAGTATTCACGAAATATATCCCAATATATTTTGTAATTATTCCCTGTTTCAACCACTAACTTACTTGATAAAAGATTATTTATAATCTCATAATTAAATTTATTACATACTTCTATCCTAGAAATAGGAGAATTAGCTGCAATAAATTTAAGACAATCGTCTTGCTCTGGTGTTTTAATATATCTGTTAATATCTCTATCAAAAATTTGTTGAATATCAAACTTAGTAATAATTTTTTTATCATTGAAATCATCTTGATTTAAATGCTGATTATATATATCACCACAAATTTTCTTTAATAACCAAGGTATACTTTGGCAATTATCTATTATCCAATTTCTCATTTTTTTCTGTAAAATAGAGTGTCTGCCTTGCTGTACTAAATATTCATCAAATCTGCTTATAAGTGCCTTAGAGTCTTGTTCAGAAAATGGATACTCATTTAAATCAATATTTTTTCTAATACGTTCTAATTCATGCCAAGCATGATATGCCTTATTTTCTGCTGGCAAAGTAATATCTGTCCTCCAGCAAAAACCTAAAACTATATTCTCTTTTAAAGCATCAATATCAAAGGCAGTTCTTTTAAATAAATCATAGATATTAGATAAAGAATCTTTAGTTAAAATTTCTTCAAATTGATCGAAAAATATAACTAAAACTTTATTTTCCTCTTTTAATTTATCTATTAATATTTGAATTGAACGGCTTTTAAAAAAAGCCTGTTCTGTGCTGTCAATAATTATTTTATGATTGGCTAATGAAATAAAGTTATCATTCACAGCTTGTTGTAATGCTTTTTTTATTGCACTGACAACGAAAAAATTAGATTTTTCTGTATTAACACTAGTTACATCAATATCATATATATAAAAATTGTCTTTGTAATGTTGATAACAGTCATGCTTCAATTTTATTATTAAAGATGATTTGCCAACCCCCGTACTTCCTGTAAAGCAAACTAATCTCAAATCTGTTTTATTATCTTTAACATTTTTTATAAAATCCCAAAATTTATTTTGTGCTTGAGAGCGTCCAACAAAATCTTCGGGTCGGCACGGACGATGATAATCATCGAAGCTATCAGCTTGATTTATTCTCGACAAGGTAATTTTTTCAATATCTATTTTAGAACTTAAAGTAAATTTATTTTGAACATCACCATTTTCTTTGCTTACAACTACAATATCTAGACCTTGCCAAACTCCATGTCTTGAAAAATAGGTAATCCATTCTTCTTGAGAAACAGTATTATTTGAAATAGGAATAATAATTGCACGACAAGGTTCACTATCTTCGCCTATTTCTTCTGCAACCCAAACAAAATCTTTTTTATGAGTTACTAATAATGTAATTGTATTGACTTGTCCAACTTCAATATCATCTATATCAGGGGCTTTAATATTATATGTACTCATAAATATCTCTGTTAACTTTTCACCTGACCAAACAATTAATTTAATAGTTTGAGACTGACTTTTATATTCTTCTACAACAGCTTTAGCGCTTGAATTAAGTTCCGAAGTAGAAACCAAGAAAGCATATTGACATCCTTTAATTAAAACTTGACCTAATATTTTTTCTACTATAGGAGCATCAATCAAATTCTCTTGAAATTTACATTCTACTAAACCTTTTTCAGGAGTATCTAAATTCTTTAAATAAAGGTCAACTTGCATTCCTTCAAAAGCAATATTCTTAATAACTTCCCAGCGTTGACACTGAAATACAGGAGCCATTAAATTTTCAAAAAAATCACCTTTTTCTTTCTTACTGAAATCTAACGGTACAAGTATTTTAAAAGGTTTTTTTATATCTAAATTATTTATCATTTTGAAATTATCCATAATTTTTGAAAGCAAAGATATAAATTCATAAAGTAATTATAATACTATTGTACTAATATTTATATGCAGACATAAAATCAAATCTATTCCGTTTAATGCTATCCTCCTACCCAATAATTTCTTCAACCAGAGGAATATCACGTAGCCGCCTGATTTATATAAAATAGCTTTTCTGCGTGACTAAATCTCAGATATCCTTACTGGCCTATATTTTTAAGCTTTTAGAACTAAGAACCAAGTAGAACAGGTGTATTGCAAATAATTTTGAGAAGATTCTACTAAAAAATCGGATAATCACTTATAGCATTGTGCTTGCCTGTTAATTGCTGTAGTTCATTATTTACATAGGCTCAAAATGAACCAGAGAAGATTTTTACCTACTTTTCGTCTCATCAGTTCCTATCTAATCAGATATATCCTCATTTTATTAATAGCTGTGTTATTCCCATGTAATCCAGGAAGAGCTGTTTCAAACAATAATGTCGATGTTGAGACAATGGAGCAAGCACAGACACAACAGGTAATTTCTGAGCATAAAGTTGGAACTACTCTAGCCGAAGCATACTTACTTTTTAAGCAAGGAACAGCAGACTCCAAAAAACAAGCTCAGGATAAATGGAACAATTTACTTTCTGAGCTACGCACCATAGGCGATCGCAAATTAGAAGCCATCACTCTTCACGAGATTGGTCTTGTTCATGAGGAAACAGGAGACTACTGGACGGCACTCTCCTTTCTCAAGCAGTCACAGCTAATTTCTCGCGCAATACATGACAAATTAGCAGATTTAGTTACTGGCATCCAAATCAGTACAGCTTACGAAAATTTAGTAGCTCGAAATGATCCAAAAGCCAAAACCGAATTCATAGAATATATCATGCAGGAATTAGATAGAACTGAGAAGCGTAGAGAAGATACTAGTTCTTCACTAGATGATGATATAACACTATATAATATGCCTTGGCTTGAGCATACGGCTGGCTGGAACCCATCAGATAAATAAACAATTTACAATATAAAACATCACAGCGATCGCTACTCGATTCTGGCTTTGCGATAAGCTTCACCACTGAGAAACTCATCATTAATCAAGGACAAAATTTTATCTGTATCTTTACCTTTGTTGGCATAGCTGGCTGGGTTTGACGGATCTTTCTTGTTTTCCATACCATATTTGGCATTATGGCTGATGACTTCATCTTTATGCTGTTCAATCCAGTCTTTAATTTGCAAACCATTACATCCTGATAGCTCTCTTAAAGCTAGGTTAGTGATTGCTAGGCGATCGCCATCTCCAGTAGCAACAGTATCGTTATACTGACAGATCGCTAAGTAAGACCTGCGAATTTTTTCTACAGCTGCGCCCTGCGCTTTACTACCCCATACTTGGGCATCGCTTTTAGCAGTCCAGTCAATTTCTTCTTTTACTGGCGCAAGCTTAACAGGTGTGGCAACGGTAGCAGATGCAATAGTTCCTCCTGTCACCTGATTTACAACCTCAAGAACTTTCTTTTCTAACCAAGCCTCTAATTCTGTAACGTTGAGTGTAACTGTTTGGGGTTGCTGTGCTGTTGTTTCCATTTCAGTTTTCTCTTGTTTTAGCTGGTTCTTTTCTTGCTGTAACTGGTTATTAATTTTTTCTAACTGTTTAACCTGAGCTTCAAGTTGATCTAATTTCTGTTTTGCTTGGTGTAACTGCTTGTCTACATCCTGATGATGGTGATAAGTTTCTACTAACTTAGTAATCACTGATTGCTGATTTGGAGCTTCCAAGTTCTCTTGAATTTGACGGATAGCTTCTAAATCAACAGTTCTTAGCCGAATACTAGAAAGCTTTTCACTTTCGCTGGTGAGTTTTTCTTTTTCCGCTACGTCCTGGAAAGCTACTGGTTTTTTTGTGTAGTAGTCGCTATATCCTAACGTCGTCAATAGATTTCGTAAATCTTGGTCAGTGGGGGACTCTTTGACAAAATGCCCGGCCAGCCTAGCTGCATGGAGCATCTTAGAACCAATTGAACCGGGACAATCACGCTCAGTCGCTAGGGCTAAATATCCCGCTCTTAGTGCTTTACAATTGCCTTGTTCCTCACCAGAACGGATCGGTAATACAGGATTTTCACCACCAAAATAATCTCGAACTACCCGATTGAGAGAACCATTACGGCGGCTATCAATAGCGCGGTTTTGGGCTTCGATATCTTTAGAATGCTCAATTGCTACCTCTGCTAATAATTTCTCGGTAGATGGCTGTTGGCGAAACCAATTCAGCTTTTCAATGATATAAGTAGCTGGGTATAGCGTCGCAATTGGAAACACAGGATTCTCACCCCGTTTCTTTCCTTGTCCAGAAAACATGACTTGATAGTTCTCACCTTTAATCGGAGCAAACTTTGCACGGGCAACAATTTCATGTGGTCTACGCCCAGTCGCCGCAATTAAACCTACTGCTACTTTGTGAATGTCATTGCTCTCTAAAAGTTCTCCTGTAACGTTTAAATAAGCATCCGGGTCAATTTCTTGGGACAGGTTTAAGCGATCGCTGACTCGTGAGGTTCTATTTCGCTCATCCCAATCATCATCATCTAGCCCACAGAGCAAAAGTACGTAGTGCTTTAGAGTCTGTCCGACTATATTCCCCTCAGCATCATGTTTATTCACTAAATCAGCATTTTCGCCCTGCTTTAATTCCAGTGACTTGAATTTTTTATAAAATCCCACACGGCTCAACACTGTCCCCAAACTGGCTTTGCTGTAATTGGTATGAGTATTTATCCATCGGTTAAATTCTTCACAATGAGGCTTAATTTCTTCAAAGCTGTGTAATTCCTTAACTGCTTCAAATAATTTATTTACCTGCTCCTGTACTGCTTTGGACATCTCTCTGACTGCTTTTAACTTGTTACTAGAATTTTAATCTAACAAGTTAAAAGTGTCAATAACTTGTTAAAAGACTTGGAATCATTAATAGCGATCGCTATTCTCAAAATTGAATTTCCTGTTTTCTCGATTTTAAATCTGGTTTTACAGTTTTCTGGTAGGGAGCAAAAAAAGCATCTAGTGGTTTAGCAAACCAAAATTGCCGTGTAAGTCGAGCCGGGGGAGAGGTGCAGCTTTCTTGAGCAGGGGGAGAGAGAACTATTTGACAACAAGGCTTTTTCTCCCCCAGCCGCCCCAGCTTCCCCTGCCCCCCTGCTTGCCACCATGCAAAGTTGAGTTGCCAGACTACTAGGGAATAATCAGACATCCTAGATGCAATTTATTTAGATGTAGTCTTCGTCTTCACTGACATGAATGGTGTTACTACTTGCTGGTTGCATTTGTACTGGCAACAGTGGTTCAGTGTTTCTGCCCTTACCTTTTGGCGAAAGCCCAAAATAATCAACTAAAGCAATATTTACGACTTCTTGAGCAGTCAAACCAGAATGCTGCATTTGGGCTTCGATAATTGGTTTTATACTTGCCCATAAATCGATACGTAGTCTTTCTTTGCTCATACCCTTACCTCGAAAACTTCAGGAGAAAGTGCGTTGCAAGCGTACTCATGTAACTTTTTCACATTCATGAAAGGAGCTTGCTGATTAAAAACGTAGCCTTTTTTGTGGAAATTCAAATCAAGATAAGGAAGCAATGCGCCTCCGCCAATAACTACAACCCGATCTCCTGCTAGTTGAAACCGATCAACTTCTGCAATCGGCTCTTTAAGATATTGCGTTGACCAATCTTTGAGACATTCCTTGTAAGCCGTAGTGATGTTGGTAGCTCCATTTCCCAAACCATAAAAAATCTTGCCTTCTTGTGGATTCTCAACTCCTATGCGAATCAAATCAATTTCTCTATCTAGCCCTAACGCTCTGATTGTGGGATGTTCGTAAATCTTTTTATAAAGATGCTGAACACCAAATTTATAAGGAACTGAACGATAAATTACATTCCCCTCACTATCGAATCGGGTAACAATACTTGTGCCATTGCCAATATCTAGTAGTGTTGTGTTGCTATTACCTGTTGGCTTAAAGATGTAGCCTTCGTCAAAAATCCTGATAACGTGAATGGCTATTGTTGTTTCTTGACCTTTAATAATGGCTTGATGAATGCCTTCTAAATTAGCTTTCATCTGTTGACCAAACACCTGTGCATCATGAATTGATGCGACTACTCTAAAATCCCAACGTTTGCGCTGAATTGGCAGATAAGCTATGGCGGATAGGAATAGAGGTAGAGCTAGTTTAGCCTTGCCATCACTACGGTTATCAAATACTTGATTACGAATATCCAGCACAGCCGCATCATCGCCACACACCCAAATCTGGCCTTCTAGTGTTTTGGCATACTTATTAGCTAGTGGTGCTTGCTGATAAGTAACACGAGTTTTACCTTGGTGGTCATTGTGGCATTTGGTAACGTCCACATAGTAAGAAGGAAAACGGATGTAATCAAAGTCTTGTCCATGACCAGATATTTTTAGCTTGAACGCACCATTACCGCAGTCAAGCCCGACATTATAAGGAAATACTTGCTTATTCATTTTCACCTCTGTTAAACTTTGTCCTTGTTGTACCAATCTGGGTCTAAGCGTCTCTATCTAGGGCTGATTGGTAGTATTGATAGCTAGGCATTTTTGACCCGATTTGAGTTGATGTGTCCCTAGATGGGACATTAAGTTAAAAATGTTGAGCTAGTCATTAATAACTTATCTACGTAAGAAGGTATCAGACATTTATTAGTTGTTATCATTGCCATTCACTTAATAAGATAAAAAGCTTTTAATAATTATTTTGAGAAAATATATTGAGGATATATTAACAATAATAACTAGTAAGATAGAGAAGCTTTAATCAAGCACTGCTAATTTAACTAATAAGAACCTGTGCTAACAACAGCAGCAACTTACCCCCTACTTATGTAAAACAACAGGTGCTAGAAACTTCGTTAAATCAGGGCTTTTCAGGTTCACTCTGTTGCTGGCACACGATTAGCATTCTTTACAGCAATCACCAATCTTTAGGTAATTAATATTAGTTAATTAAGTCGGACGCTTTATAGTTATGTTTACAGTCTTTACATTGATACTTTTGAATAGGATGACGGCTTTGTGTTTTTCCATTCAATTTAAAGTTCTCAGAACCGCATTCTGGACACTGAACTTTAGTTGATAAAACTTGCTCTGTAACTGTCAAAGAAGTTGATTGATTAATATTAGTATTTGAAACATTATAAGTATTTATACTCATAATCTCGTTGTAATCGTAGGTATCGAATGGGGGTAACTGGATGAATTGAGGTATTCCCGTTAGAGGTACTGCTAAAGCGAATCTATAAGCAGCAGCATCCGTATAAACATCCAATCCCAACTCTTCATTCATGCGATCGCAAAATTCTTGAATCTTGCGGTACTTCTCCAGCAGACGATTCTTATCTTCTGTGGTGATGGTGACGGATTTATCGAGCCAAATACCAGCATTAGAACCGATATGTAATTGGACGGCATTATTCCATTGGCTGTGACTCATTCCGGGAATGGTATTAGCGTCAGCAGCCTGACCAATGTAAATTACACCTAAATCTTGGTGTGAACCTTGGGACAAGGAATAAACTACTAAGTCTTTGACTGCATAAGCCTCACTTCTGTACTTGGCAATAGTTGAATCAATTTCATCGAAGATGTAAAGGATAAATGGATGATTGCCCTTAGCTTTAGTGCGCTCGTCCAACAGCTGACATAGTTCTTTCATGCCCTCCACATTATCCTCGTGGCTAGTGCCAGCCTTGGGCATATCCCAAAAATCTTTCTTGGAGCCATGTTGAGGGTCATAGAGGCGAATTTCACCTTTACCCTGACGAGATTTCATAATTGCCAATGCCAGATTTTTGGCTGTCGGTGATTTACCCCCAGTGCTGCCAGATGTGATTCGTACCCGTTCCCAACGCCGAACATAGCTTTCAAACTTCTTGGCGGGTATCCATAAAGCGTCTATTTCCTCTCGTGATACATCTTTCTTTTTAGGATGTCGTGTTTGGATGTCCAAAACCATGTGGCCGCCCCTGGTATTGAGCTTGAATTCAGGCGTGTTAATCGCTCCTGACACTTCCTTAAGTTTCTGCGGCGCATCGTTGGCATTGAGGATATCAGCACTAATAAATCTCGAACCGTTACGCCCGACATGGAACATGAGTTTATATCCCGTTTCGCTGTCATCCCAATCAATAGCGTCTAAGGTAATAGCAGCACGGTAGTAATAGTCAATAATGGCATTACCGACTCTGGATTGCTCTACTGCGGCGGGAAAGCGATGAGGTTTACTCGCTTGTTCTAGCTTTTTCTGTAGCCCTAAAAGATGTTTTTGTAATTCTTCTATCTGTTCTGCTTGACTCATACCTTCATCAACAATGCTTTTGAAATCTTCTTGGTAGCCAGTTATGACAGTTTCAGCTACAAGATTAAATTCTTGCTTAATTGCTTCAAAATTCTTGTGGTAAGTTGTAATAATCTCCTGATTTTTTGTCTGCCATGTTGCATTTAATTCTTGGATAATGGCTTCATGTTCATCTTGAAAAACTACTTCATCAAATCCTCTAGTTAGGTAAGCGATGACTGATTTATATGCTTTGACTTTTAACATTGCACCAGTAGAAATAATCTCATGCTGCATAGCCAAAGACATTTCTATTAGGTCTAGGGCATTCGTTTGATTAATTATTATGCAGACTTTTGCTGAAAATAATTTGATGTAATTCTCTAATTCACTAACTAATCCTGACCAATCCTTATTTAAATTTGGATATCGTCTTTTAAGAGAGCCTATCAAAGCATTTAGCCCTGACTGAAATTCTTCAAAACTATCTTGCATTATTTCTGTTGCTGTTTCGCCATTAGCGACCTGCAAGGATTTAATTTTAAGCCGATAATTTTCTAGTTCTTCTGCCAGAGTCGCCAGAGCGACTTTTAATTGTTCTTTCTCCTGAGCCAAGGTTTTGTATGTTAAAGCAGAGTTAGCCAATAGACTATCTTTATTTGTTAATTCTCCCTTTTGGCGAAAGACTAAATCTCGTTCAACCTTTAAATTTTTAGTTAACTTATCAACTTCATTCTCAAGGTTTACTATTTTTCTCTTATAGCATTTCTCAGCTTTATGGATAATTAATTCGGTTGAAACTAATCCACCTATAGAAGCAGCGATTATCCAATTCGTCAAGGGTTTAGCAGGTGTAAACCATAAAAATGCGCCTAGAGAAGCCGTACCTAAAGAAGAAATAATTACGCGATTTTTTAAGTCTTTAAAGTCGCTCATTCTGCTGTCTCTCCCTCAACTTCAATGGCTCCAATTTTGGCATCTAATTGATATTTAGCTAGTTGTACTTGCTTAATCCTTGATTCACCAAGAGCATATTTTTCTTGCCAGAAACGTTTACGCTGGTCAGTTTCATTCCTTAATCCCTCCAGTGTCACTTGCTCATGAACTAGTTTTTCATGGGTCTGATCTAACTTGGTCAAACCGATTTCATATTGAACTTCAGCAGTTTCAAACTGAGTCAATTTAGTTTCTGTATTCACCTTGGCTATACCATAATCAATGGCAGCTTGAGTCATTTTCTCGGATTTAACCCCAGTTTTGAGAACATCCGTATTCAGGTCTAAATTTGCCCCTACTACTCTTAATGTTTGCCGCTTCTCTTCAATGCTTTCAACAATCGCATCTGCTTCTAACTTTGATGTTCTAGGTAATGCTGAACTATTAACAAATAAATCGCCTGCTAAAAAACTTTGCGGCTCAAATGTTGGTAAGGACAACCCGCCATAAGCATCATGAGACTTAATAGTTTGAACAGTCTTGCCAGTGGAAGTAAGCCCAATAGATTCAACTACATTACCTATGGAATTAATCTCTGCTCCTATTTTTGTATTTACAGTCTTAGCCGTATCTTCAATATTTTTAGTTGTCTGGGCAATTTTTTGGGCTGTCTCTTGTAATTGAGTAGGAGGTTGGTAATTACTGAATCTTGCTCTCAAACGCTCTCTTACTCTCTTATCAGCTTCCTGGGTTGCTTTGGTAGCTGCTTTTTCTCCTGTGGGATCTGTAATCGGATTTTTCTTTCTTGGAGGCATAATGTTAGAATCCTCTATGTATATGTAAATCTCTGGCGGGATTTTACGAAAGCACAGGAGCGATGGCTACGCCAACGCCAAGGGCGAACGCATTGATGACTATCTTTGCGTAGACGCTTGCAGCTTGTCGTCAGACATCGCTCTCCTATTAGAAAAGTGTCATTTGAACTACGTTTATACTTGTAACTTCAGCTTTTGCAGACATTCCAGGGACTACATAGCACTGAGTAAGAAGTTTTTGATGATTGAGTCTTAAGTCTGCCTTCTTCTTTTGCCCTGCTAAAGGACGAAAAATATACTGAGGATGCTGGATTGAACCATCTTTACTGACAAAACGATATAAGACACCTTTTATCTGATAAGTCTGTCCATAACTAAGTAGAGTGGAGCATTCGATCAGATGTAAAACATTCATGACTCCTCCACGAGCATTTGTGCTGTAACTAAGCCTGATAAAGCATCTGAGAGTGTTAGCTCTCCGTCATCAAGTGCTTGCTGACAAGCTTCTTGCCAGCGAGTTGGATAAGTCTTTTTGAGATGCTGTATTGCTTCAAGAATCTGTGTTAAATCTTGCTCAAATGCAGTTTTATTCGGTCTAGCATCAGTAACTTGCATTATCCTTTACCAATTGAATTGGGACATTTATTGGGATTGAGCATGGTCTAGCCACAAAAGACAAAAGCAGTGACCCACATAAACAAGCCACCACAAATAAGAATGTGTTCAGCACTATCAACCTGTGGTAATTATTCCGCGTTCTCTCAAAAAAGACTTTGGGTTACATTTAACCTCTAAGTCATTAAGCATTTGCTGATACTCATCACCAAACTCCTTAACATATTGAGCAGCATAATGGCGGAAAGTAGCCGAGTGAATCTCTCTGAAAGAAGCAAAGTTTTGCAACGCTGCGCTGTAAGCCATTGCATTAGTGATTCGATTCAAATCTATTGCTGTATCTGAGAAGGTTCTCACTACAGAAACCTTTAAATGTTGGACTTGTTGGGTCGCTAGATCATTGGGTTCAGCAATAGTTATGTCAGTAGGTAAGTTGCAATAAAACCCACATTCCGCCGCATTTTCCAAGTCCACACCTTGACCAAAGTAAAAAGCATTATTTTCGGCGTTGCAATCAGGATAGTTTTCAATTCCAAATGGCTTTGGAGCCTCGGCAAGGTCGCGCAAAGCCTCAGTAATTAAATCAAATTGACTCAGCTTAATACTCTTAATTCTTTGCCAGTTATCAGGGTATAGAGGCCTGATAGCTTCCCTAATAGATGCCTCTGGTACGCCTAATTTAGAAGCTGCTTTAGTAATTGAAATTCTGTTTTCAGTAGTCATGGTTAATCCTTAGATTTCGCTATTTTTGGTACTCTGTGCAGATTTAAAATTTTCAATGCCTTCTAGAACTTCACCTAACGCATGAATTACATCCAGCAAATTAAAATCGTTTGAAAGAGTGAATGCTTCATCAGCTTCTATTTCTCTGTATTCTGATTTAACTTGCAGCATTCTTAGCGTTATCTCTATGCCATTAAGAATGAGCAGAATTTCTTCTAGAGTAAGAATCTGATTCATGGTTTAAAACTCCTTTATTCCGATTTCAACCAATCTTAAGAATGTGTAGATTTTCTGTACGAGATACCCCTTCTTACTTTGCACAATAAGGGGAGAAATAACTGGTCAAATTTATTGGTTCAATAACAACTAATTACAGATGATGTTATGCGGAAAGAATCGCGTTTATTGCTTGGGTATCAGTTGCCCAATTACTGCACTGTGTAGTGTGGCAGGGCTGAACTACCCAATTGCCATCAATGGTTTGGTAAAAAGTGCCAAGTAAATTAATTCCTTTTGTACCACCCCAGACCCGATATAAGTCGCCAAACACGTCGGAAACAGAATCAATTTCGTATTCTGCTAATTCCTCTGATTGCTCAAAGATGTAGAGATTGAGTTGAAACTGGGCGATCGCTTGAGCGTCGATGGTTGCTTGTGTCATGATAGTGATCTCCATAGTTTTTGGAATAGAGGAGCGGTTTTACTTTGGACGGTGGAACCGCTTTCTCTATGACTTCATACTATAACGCTCGTTATAGTATTGTCAACTTTCGTTATATAATCTATGTTATAGATATTAAAGTAATGACTTCGGAATATAGTGATGTAATTATGCGACTAAGAACTAAAGCAGGCTTAACGCAAAGACAAATAGCGGAGGATCTTGGTATAACAGTTCAAACAGTAAGTAATTGGGAAAATGGAGTAAGGACTCCGAAGCTAACCCCAAAAGAAACTCTAAACTTATGCAGAATTTTGCAATGCTCTCTTGAAGAACTGGCAGGCGAACTACCAGGAAATAAATAATGCTCATTTGGTAAAGCAAGACGTACCCAAGGGAGAACTGAGATGATAGATGATCGCCTTGATAATTGAGGCAGTTCAATGACCAATGAAAGTCAATCAAACAACTCAGATGAAGAGGAGTTTGACCCGATAACAGATCCAAGGGATTGGTCAGCAGCAGAAACAGAATTAGCCTGTTTCGCACTTGCCAGAAGCAAGGGTAAACGGTTGGTTAAAATTATCAACACGAAAAAACCACCTATGCCGATAATTTGTATTTTTGAGGACTACCCAGAATGACATCCGTGGCCGCACAAGTCTCAATCACCGCAATTATCCCTATGCTGACTGCTATTGGAAATCGGCAATGGGAACAATTCAAAGAACTAGAAGCAGATTTTGTATCTCAGTATGGGGTAGAAGTCTGGCAAGAAGTTTTTAATTTCCGCCTCAAACCAGCACTGGATAAAGATTCCGACAGATGGCTACTGATTCAATGGTGTGGCGAGGGGATTATCTCAATTAAAAATGTGGCGTAGGCTCGACCGCGCGATCGCCAACTTGTTGAAGCCCGAATCACTCAAATTTGGGAATATCTTCTCAGGCAAGGTGGCAATGCTAGCGGTGGCAGCGTCCCAAGTAGCGATCGCTAAAATTTGAGGTGAGAAAATGACACAAACGCCAGAACAACCAAGCAGATTAGACCGTATTGAGCAATTGTTATTTCTCACTACAACCGCGCTTGGCGATACAGCTAGACAGCAACAAGCCAATACACAGGCGATCGCACAGGTAACAGCAAGGCTGGATCAGCTAACACTGAAAGTAGACGGGTTAACGGAAGACGTACAGTTATTAACGGATTATTTTAGACAAGTAATTACTAATGCTGAAACTGACCGGGAGACATTTCAAGCGGAAATTCGGCGTATTTGGGAATATCTTTTACAGCAAGGAGGTAACGGACACAACAGAGGCACAGGAGCTTAAATTATGAGCTTCGCCCAAATATCAACACACCAGCAGAACACACATAAATACTTAATGCCCACACCGCCGATCTGTATGACCTTAAAAACGATGTCCGTGAAATTTCGCGGATATTGCGCGATCGCAAATGAGAAAACAAACGACAAAGTATCAAAAATTTTTCTTTGAGAGAGATATGAAGAGTGATAACCTATTTACAGCAGTTTTTCACCAAGCTGATACCAACCTATATCAAACGGAGGATGAGCTAGGCAAACAGTAATATTCAGGCAATCAAATTTAAGGGGGCCGTTAGACAAAAAGATAGGCGGACTTTCTCAGGGTCAATAAACCTAATCTTGATGGCTAATAAAGGCTTACGAATCTAGAGGACTTTACTGGACTCCACCATGCTCCACCATGACTCCACCCTTGAGGCAATGTTACCACAAGGGGCGGTCAACTATGCCCTTTTTTTTGTGTTCTCAAAAAAAAGTGCATCAAATTGTTACAAAATTCCCTAAATGTGGTCATTTACCAATGCTAAATTTCACAAATCCAACTATCTTCATAAGTAAATTTAAAGATAGTTGTTTGACTTATAAAGAGAAGTTAATACTCACTTCCATTAACCCCAGAAGCAACAGACCAGAAGAACACGAAGATGCAGAGTTGCAAAGGGAAAAGAACTTGCAGAAAATTCTTTCCTACTCTCTGGCCCCTTTAACTCATGCTTGGCATCATAAGTCTATTAGAACTACCCAAAGTCAAGTATGGGGATTCGTGCAACAAGTTTTAGGAATTAATAACACAGCAAAACCGCCGTCATCTGTGAATATATCTGACGGCCAGTTGCATTTTGAAAATCAAAACAGACAACAGGAAATCGGTTAGCTACCCATCAGCAGACATCATCTGCTCAAAAAGTAGCAAACCGCATATTATAGCAATTTGAGTGTAACAATGTCTGCATAGTGTGGGCAAATTAGCATAGTTAAAACCTCATTGGTTTTAGCAAGAGCTAGTTTATCCCAAAATTCGGGTAATGGGAGGAATACCAATTCGCAATTCGCAATTCGCAATTAAGAAAATTAGGTATTACAAGAGTTTCAGCCCTTGTAAGAGTCACATTCTTTTCTTGATTTGGGATGACAACTTATTCTGATTCTCCAAAACTAAGCGACAGATGGAAGCTCTTAAAGTCTTGCTAAATCTAAGTTTTCCAATTGCGAATTGCGAATTGCGAATTGCGAATTGGTTTAGACCCAACACCCGATAAAACTGGGTAGCTCCGATGAACGCAAACATTATCGGAGTTTACGAAAGTGCTACAAGAGAAAACAATTGAAATTAATGGTAACGAGTACTTAGGAGTTAAAAGCAGCGCAACAAAGGGGGTCAAACTATGACCACCTTAGAGCAGTTCGACATTAGAAATTTTATAGATCGGCTAACCCCCAAAAAAGGTAAGCACCGTTATGTGTGTCCGGTATGCGAAGGCAGCTTGACAATTGACCCCAAAAGCGGCAAGTATCATTGTTGGGGACAAGAATGCGCGAATTCTGATATCAGAGAAGCTATTCGCCCTTGGGCAGAAGTAATGGGTGAAACGGTTCTACACCCTCCTTATATCAATAAAAAACTTCAGCGTGTAGAACAAACGCCAAAATTACCAGATGCTGCACCAATACCAAAAACTGAGATCGCACTTTCCACGTTACCGCACCCAGTTAGCCCACCTACCAAAGTTGCTAGAGGTAGAAATTTTGAAATCACCTACCCATATTCTCCTAATCAGTGGGTGCTGAGAATTGAAAAGTCAGACGGCAGTAAAATAACGATTCCTCACCACCGCACTGCTGATGGTGGAGTAGCAAAAGGCAAGGGAGAGCAAGCTTGGCATCCTTACCGCATTGATGAAATACGCTCCTTTGGCACAGGCAAATGGGTATTAGGAAATGAGGGTGAGAAGTGCGTTGACATTACTCGTTCTGTTCTTAAAAGAGTGAGTTTCACTTTCCAGGGTGGTAGCTGGTCTGATGAATTGCTGTTGGTGGGGCTGCAAGAAATTAAAGATTGTGGCGTTCTTGGGGTTGTGTATTTCCCCGACAATGACGAACCGGGTCGGAAAAAGGCTCAAAAGTTGGCAATTGCCGCAGCTAAGATTCAGCTTCCTTTTGTTGTAATTGACCCCTTGAGATTATGGCCGCAGTGTCCTCCTGGTGGTGATATTGCTGATTGGGTTGCAGCAAAAGTAGTCCCAAACCATGAATTACTTCAAGCACTTAACGCTGAAATAGCACTTTCTAAAGATGCCGTAGTAGTTACAAGTGAAGTTGCTCAAGAAACAGAAGAATTTTTTCAAAAAGACCCGAAAGCCCAATACGAAATTCAGCGTCAGCATATTGCTAAATTTAACTTGACGCGAACTGCCCAAATCAGCATTGAAAATGGGTTTCTCCCTTCAATTCAACTTCAAAGTATACCGCCGGGAATCATTGGTATAAAAGGTGACTGGGGTATAGGTAAAAGCTTTTTACTAAGTGCTTGGTGTCGGCAGTGGCCACATAAAATTATCCAAGTCGCTCATTTAAATGCCTTACTTTCTAACACTGCTCCTAAGTTTGATTGTTTCCATCATCACGAATTAAAAGATTTACAATTAGGTGTAACATCTGCTCCTAGATTAGCTATTACAGATATCTCTTTAGCTGCCATGTTTGACCCCCAAAGATGGACTAAAGATGAACCATTTATCTTAATTCTTGATGAAATAGAGCAGGTTTTGAGGTCAATCCAGACTAATAGCAACCTCAAAGGTACACTCAGAGTAAAAGCACGAGTCAAGCTAGAATGGCTGATGAAAAATGCTGTTTATGTCATTGGTAGTGACCGTGATTTGTGTGATGGAACTTTAAACTACATTGAACAAGTACGCGGTGATAATCATCCAGCTTTTCTTATTCACCACAAAGGGAAAAAAGGAATTAACCGTCAACCTATAGTATTTAACTGCAATAAATCTAAGGATGAGGTATTAACCGAACTAATTAATGCTGCTAAAGCTGGTTATAAAATCATCATACCTTGTGAGAATAAAACAGATTTATTAGCAATTGAGCAGCAATTATTATCAGTAGGAATACCGGATAATTCTATGTTTTTTGCTCATGGTGATAACAGTAATGAGCCGGGAATTAAGGAATTAATTCAAAAAGCTGATGAAGTTTATACAGATTATCAAATACTAGGTTACACGATGACGATGGGAACAGCATTAAGTTTTGAGAAGTCCCACTTTGAAAAATGTTATGCTTTTTACTCTGGTGATGTTTTAAGTGCTTCAGATCAAGCGCAAATGCTTTTTCGTTATCGTCTCGAATGTGAAATAACAGTTTGGGTAAATCCTAAACGTAGAAGATTAGAAATTAACCAAGATATTTTACTTTCTGATTTATTGAAAAATGTGCAAGATACTGATCAATTAATTGCATCAATTGACCAAATAGGCCCCTTAATAGAACAGGGAATTTTACCGACTGCTAAAGGTGACATTAGCGCTGATGATTTGCCCTGGATTCAACACAAGCTAGGCATTATTGCGCGTGCGAATGCAAGTATTGCAAATCCCTCCGCTACGCTACATGATTTATTGGTCAATGCTGGTTTTACCTTGAAAATTGAGTCAAATGACCATGACAAACCTTTGACTACTGATGAGGGGAACTTTTATCTAGAACAGAAAAAACAAATAAAATCGGCCCAAGATCAGGCGATCGCCCAGTCCCAACTGATGAGCGAGGCAGAATTTATGAAAGCCATGATCAACAATGGCAACCTCAACCGCGCAGAACGTAACCGACTAGAAAAAACACGGCTGCACCGGGACACTGGGCTCTTGATTACAGAGGATATTGTCAAATTGCAACGTACTAAGAACCTGACTCGCGGTGCAAAAATGCTCAAAATTTTGCTTGGTGACGAGCAGACAGCTGTAGCTTACGACCTCACAGATCGCCAATATAACCCAGATATCGGCGACCAGAGTTTTTATGCAGCAAAGCGGCAATTACTTCATGAGTTAGGTATTCCTGAAATCATCGAGAAACTGGTTCAAGGATGGAGGTACACCAATAATTCTTGTGAAGTTGTGGCAGTGGCAGACCTAGCACGAGAGCATAGAGACAGTATTAAACGTCTACTAGGATTTACAGTTTCGTTAGAGAAAAGCGAGAATGGATCATTTAAAGTCAGTAATAGTGCAATACTTGGGTTAATTCTGGATACCCTATGTATTGAACGCGAAAGTACAAAAACTCGCAAAAAAGGTCATGTTTATCAACTAAATCGCCAGCATTGGGAAATGCTACAAGCAATCATGGCTCACATAGACAAACTGGCCCCAACACCAACTTTGGCAGGAGTCACAGAAAAAGCACTTGCAGCAGCAATCCAAAACAGTGATTCACATCAAGAACATCTGACACCTGCCGAAACAGAACCAACTACAGAAAGTCTCTCAACTGTGACACCATCAGCATTTAATAGCGTTCCACACCCTCATAGTATTTCTTATATATATAAAAATCACTTGGGTATGGAACACCCAATAAAGCCTGACAATAATGAGTCGCTTCATAATAACGAAATACAGACAGGCAATCAATCAAAGCTGTGGACTGGGTTAAAGCTGAAATTACAGCAAGGTCTAGAAGATACAGGAAAATTTTATCAAGAGCTAGTTGACAAAATTGGTAATGCTATTGGCGTGGCTGATGGTGAGCCGTTTTGGAATAGATACTTGGGGCAGTTCATGGTGGCTGTTAACTTTGCAAACGGGTGTAAATCTGTGGTGTGCGACTGGTTAGTTAGTGCCTAATTGAATCGCCTTGAGGTATCTAGTGGTTTAGCAAACCAAAATTGCTGTGTAGACCCAGCACTTGTGCAGGGGAGCAGGGGAGCAGGGGGGAATGAAGGTACGTTCTCCCCAGCCCCCCCTGCCTGCCACCATGCAAAGTTGGTGTGACAGAGTACTAGGTAATATCACCTGATTTTCAGCCCTCTCCACTAGCGATTGCAACTTATGAGCAGCTGCAACACTTGCAACCCTGGCATTGATTGCACACAGTCGAACAAGGATTCGGTTAAGGTAAGGCGTAAAGACGCGATCGCTCCCGTTTCACTCTCACGAGCAGAGGAGTCATATCATGTCATGCTTATCAGTGGTGATTCGACAAATTTCTGCAGAAACGACAAAACCCTCTCCCCTGCGCCCTTGCACCCCTGCCCTGGTGTGGAAAATTTCGCTCATCACCAGGACTTCTCAAGCATTGCTTGTTGGGGCGGGTGTGGGTGTTTTGCTGATATGGCTGTGGATTACTTATCAAAATATGACTGTGCAGAATATAATTTTCTAGAAGATTTTGAGCCGCAAAAGTATCTGTGTCTACTGCGGCTCTAACGTAAATTGCTCATGGCTGATCTAGCTGATGCCTTTATTGACGCTCTTCTAAAATTCTTAGAGGAAAAATATATTAAGTAGCTTTTGGAGTTTGGGTTGGCGGATGTTTAATCTCTCCCTCAGCGTAACCTAAATCGTACATACTCGCCGCTTGAGCATCTTGTTCTGGTGGTATTTTGGGTTTTCCTGCCCAGGCATCAGATTTTCCCAAATTAAACCAATCTTCATCAGTCATCCCAGAACCGAATCTGTTAAGAGTTGTTTTGTTCATCGATGCACTTGTGAGTGGTTAAGGTTTGGCTGCGGCCATAATTTATGATGGTTGCACTAGGTTTAACTAAAAACCTGTACCCAAAGAAATAACAAGTATAAAAGTGCTATCACTCAAGTTTCCTCTAAGAATTTGGCGGAGGCGATCGCCTATTATTTCCTCTAAGAAACTGCCCTGATTTGCTCCAAAATCTGCAACACAGCACCCGCACGGCGCTTTCTTTCCTCGCCTGAGTACTCCATTCTTGATTAGGGACTTTTATTAACGCTATCAGCCTTTTGTGTCAAGTCATGTTGACTTTTTGTAACAATAGTGTTAGATTTATTTACATAAATTAATAAACAAGCAATAAAAAAACTATGTACACCACAGTTAATGAAGACGGCGTTCTCAACAACTACCCAACTGAACCCCAGGTATACTGTGCTGAGTATCCAGCAGTTTGGGAACAACGTAATTACGTTATCCAAGGTGCAATTGCAACTATATTTGTTACTGCTCTAGTTTTGGTTGCAATTGCTGTTAGTTAATATTTGTGGATTTCGGTATCGGCATCTCTCATCGACCCAAAAGGCTTCTTCCCTAAACCTCGGTACTTAACGCCGGGGTTTTTTGCTGTGTAGGGCGATCGCCATTATTGCAGATATCCAGCAGTGAAGTAATCGCACCACTGGGCTTAATCACCAATCAAATCTGCCAATAAATTTGTCATCTCTTCTTGACCTTGTTTGCGATTGTCGTCGTACACGATTAATACATCAAGCTTGACATGACGACTGGCTTTTTGCGTCTTCCTCACATCTCCTTGAGTTACTTCCAAAAGTGTTGTAACGCTGCTATGGCGGATGCGGTGTGGTGACATGAGTTTTTTCACGTCAGCTTCATCAAAATAATTGACAACGATTTTGCGGATGCCGTCACCAGTGAGGCGATGCCCCCGGCTACGATTGTCAAGGGAGATAAATAGAGGTGAAGAAACGGTGATATTACCCCGGACTTGCAACCAATCACAGATAGCATTGATTGTTGCGGAGGACAGTTTCACCCATTCATCGTTCGTGCCTTGTCCTTTCCCCAAAATCCGCAATCTGCCAGAGTGTGGCTCGAAGTCTTTAATATTTAATTGACTCACTTCATTACGCCGGAGTAAATTTTCCCACAACAGCCGCAACAGTGCGTAATCTCTTTTTCCTTGAACTGTTGAGCGGTCAATCAGCTGGATAACAGCACTCATGGTTTGGGCATCTACCCCAGTGGTATCGCGGTAGGCTTTTACCTTCTCCAACTCCACATCTTCGAGCGAATAGCTGCACACACCTAACTTGCGGGCAAACTTCACCAAAGATTTAATGCTGCTCAAGCGACGGTTAACCGTTGCTTCCTTCAAACCAGCAGCAAAGAGCTTTGCTCTATATTTCAATACCACCGCCACCGCCCGCTTCTCGTTCAGGTGCAAAAACTCCAAAACGCTATCGACATTTGGCTCAATGCCTGTCATCGCCACGAAAAATTTCCGCAAATCTTTTTGGTATTCGCGCCGCGTGCTGGCGGCGCGGATATTGGCAAGCATCAAGGCAATGACATCCTGCTCGTCAGAAGTTGACGCAAAATAACGCTCAATTGGGGCTTCAAACGATTTTTTTAATACCTCCACCGCGTCATTAAATCCAGCATCATCGCTTGCTGTATTGAATGCACGCTTATGGGGATAGTTCGTATCATCCATAGCATTGAGAGCGAAAAAGGTAATTTTCGATATCACAACTATTCTCCCCCTTTTTGTCCTCCTCGTCCCACTTTGGGGCAATAAAATTTCTGTTATGCCCTCACCTTAATTATGTAGCTAAATATACTTTAAAAGTTTTTGCTTCTTTGATAAATTGGGCAACCGGAGCAGGTCAGTTATTACATAAATCACAGTCTGCGTGGCTGTTGCCGTTGTGCCTTTTTCTCAACAACGAGCGATCAACTGCTCCCACATCTTTTGGTTAGAGTAATGCGATCTCATGAATGTGAGTACGCTGATATGCAAATACGCGATTACGCAATTAAGTCAATATAGCTAAGTACCGCGATTGCTTCTAACGGCCGCAACAGTGCGATCGCACCCGTCCCAGATTCCATCTGGTTTCATAAGTGGCTTTGGTTACAGCTATCAAACTTTTTTTCAAGTCCTAAACTAATTTAGGAATTTTAGAACAGCTAAAACGGGCATCTGGCGGCTTGCTTGCTCTGATTCAACTTCCAAGTAGCGATGATAACTGCTTTGTATCTCCCACTCACAGCACTCTGGCTTGCTCAAGATTAGCTCGTTCTAAAGTGGTACACTTTGTCTATACCAAGGTATGTACTGCGTGTAGAAATGCCAAGAACTGAACGCGAATCAATTAACTTCAAACTCCCCAAACTATTAACTGAGGCACTTCGCCTAGCAGCAAGAGAACGGAAAACCACCGCCACAGATTTGGTTATCCAAGGACTACACCATATTTTAGGAGACGTACCAGGTACAGAAGAAAGTGTAGAAATTCGCTTGTATCAACTGGAAGAGGAGTTTTTTCGTTTTCAGGAAAGTGTGAGGGAAAGTAGCAACGACCAGCAAGAAAAAAGATTAACTAATCTCGAAGGTAAACTCGAAGAACTAACTCACAAACTTTCACGATTTGAAGGGGCATTGATACAGATGCAAAATAGTATCAATACATCAAGGTCACGTAACAAATCAAGCGGCTACTCTTATTATCAGCAGACGAGTGCGCCAGTCAAGCTTAATCCCCACAATGCAGAAGAATTAGCCTCGCGTTTTGGCACTACTGCATCTACCATCGAAGAAAAACGTGCAACATTAAACCAGAAAGATTTTGAACAGTGGACACAAGACCGCGACTTTATTCATCGTTGTTGGCGTTTTAATGAAAAAGACAGGCTGTATTACCCAGTTGATTGAGTATTAAATGAGTAAAACACAAGCATTTTCAGGTTTTAACTCAGTTAAGTTTCAACTTGTAAAGTAAGCGAGCGCTCTCCCTCAATTACTACTCAAATACTACGTTTGTAATGCCAAAAATTTCCCCACTTAGCCTATTTGCTAGTGAGGTTTGGTGCTGCGGTAGGGGGCGATCGCCTTCTCATGAATTAGCATCCATTGGATCTTCCCTGCCAATGCCAAGCGATTGCAGTTTATCTTGTACCGACTTAGCATCCACACCACGTAATAAAACTGTTTTCGCTTTCTACACTACTGTATAGAACTAGTATAGAAACTATATTCTCCAGTAATTTCTGAGTATAGAAGAAAGTATAGAAGCAGTATAGAAAGTCAATAGTTCGCTCATCTGGAGTAGAAATTAAGGTTGTACGTTTAGAATAAAGTTCTAAAATTTAAAATAAAGTCCTAACCTGCTCCCCTGCACCTAAAGCCCCCCTGCGGTCTAAATAGTTACCACATCAATATCTATGCCTGCCAAGCCCATCAGCTACAACCTGTGTAAAAGCTTCAGAAAACATCGGTAAGTCTGCAATCGACATCTCAAATGTCGAAAAATTAATGCTGTCAAAAAAATAACTTTGGTTTAATCGTATAAGAGATAAGGGTTTCTT
>JAGKSW010000185.1 GCA_018993265.1 Nostoc sp. TH1S01 | reverse complement strand
GCACGTATCTCGGCGGCCACCCGAGTAAGAACTTATCTACTGGGTCTGAGGTTTCTAATGCTTCAGAAGTCACTGTAAATGACCAAAAGATATTCAGCTTGATATTCTTCCGCGCCCTCTCATGGGTTAGTTTTTGAGTCCGGGCTAGTCTCCCCCAATCTAAAAATTCACACTCTAAAGAAGCTGAATTCTCCAGACGCTGCATTAAATATTCTTCACTGTCGCTATTATCACAGAAAGAACTCCATCTAAAAGTGATTTTTTCGCCTTGAGGAATTTCTTTGCAGCCATTTTCAAAAGCTTGAGCAATGGCTTCTATTTCCTGTTCTGAGTTAAACAAAGGATGAATCCCAGCACAGGTATAACCAAAAATTAATTGCAGTGTATTACTACTTTCAGTCAGATTCTTTTTGCTAAGTAAATAAGCTCCTATTAAATATGAATCTTTCTTGAGTCTGATTATAGTAGTTAAATCCAACCAATCTTCAAAGGGATTAAGAGTTTTAGGTTTGGATGAGCGAGTTAATTTAACTCTTCTCACACCAACTTTTTTCTTATGTTGTGCAGAACTGTAAGTAGCATATCCTCTTGTCCATCTTGGCACAATTGGGTAAATCTTTGACCAGTAGAGGTATGGTTTGTCTCCTGATAGGAATGCAATTGATAAACTTGCCCAAAATGCAAAGCCTAAGCCCCAGAATATATCTAATCCTAAAATTAGGCTTAACAGTCCAAAAACTACGGAAAATACTCCAGCGAATATAACAAACTGTCTGCCTGTAAACGGCCCAAATTTTGGACTTTCACCTAAGCTTTGGTTAACTTTCCTAATCTCTTCTCTCATAGAGCATCAATCCAGAATTCGAGAGCCAGAATAGTGTGCTTGAATTGCAAATTAACATCAAACCCATACCAAATCTAAATTTGATAGTCTTCTATCAGCAAGGGCTTAATTTTTTCCGAATGATTTTAAATTTCAATTCAGTATGGGCTGTTAAAAAAATCAAGCACGTTTATCTATTGGCAATAAATAAATCTAATTCTGCCTCTGAAATTCTTCCCTTAGCTAACTACAAGATGCGTTATTACCAAAAAGCAGTGATTGAAATACTACAATCAATATCACCGAAATAAAGGTGAAAATAGGCTGCTGAATAACGTTACTTACTTCTTCACCGCGCCCATACGCAGCAACACCTTGATAAATGGAGAAACAGAAATATCCAAATAGAACAATAGTCAGAGCAGTAAACAAAATTAATGGCAAACTTGTCAAAACTGCATTGTTAATAGTGCTACCAGATGAAGCACTAGTAATCACGCATTCCATTGCTTTTTGAGCATTAGAAAATATTGAATCTGCTCTTGCTGCTCTTGCTTGTAAAGCAATCAATAGCGTAGTAGCAACTGAAACAAGCTGCCAACGAACTTTCAAAAACATCTGAATTAAGCTTTTTGCAGGTTGAGTTTTTAATCTTCTATTTCCTGCTGGAGCAGCTACCAATATAGATGCTTTGGCTTTAACCAAAGCCAAAAGAAATTTTTTACCTTGCATAAGTAAAGACTAGTAAAGTTGCTTAACTGTCCCTTGGTTCAACCAATTTCAATTACTAGAAATACACCTTCTTTACTAACAAGCCTGATTAATTCATCAAGGAACAATAAAAAACTTTAGTACAAGTAATTTTAGTCAAACTACTTTAGCAAAGATAATTGAAATTTCTCTATATTTTTTTACTATTAAATTACTGCTGTACTAAAAGTTTACTACTTTGATTAGTTGACAAAAGAATTTACTTATGACGTTAGAATAGTTTTTATTTTTCTATATCTAGAATAAATTTAATTATAAATACATTTATCTACTTTTATTACTTTGTCTTATCCACAATCAAATATTAGTTTTTAGAATTTTTTAGCCAGTTATTGTAGCTAAGAGGCTCATTTTGTGATAAAGATGCCCCTGTTTGGGGCTAAATTATATTGTTTTAAAACAAAAGGAGAATCAAACATCCATTTAGTGATAATTATACACTTATTGATGAGTTCGTTGCACTTTCGCAGCACATTTTTGCTCTCATTTTTCTAAATGGGGCAAATTATTTTGATTTAATTTTTATTAATTGTTTGAAATTACAAGTATAAGATGATGTAGTTAGATATTTGTTCATCGAAAATGTCTAACTGACACAAGAATATAATTCGCTTCAACTGCTAGTTTGATTTCCTTACCAGAAATCAGTTATGTTTTCTTTGCTTTAATCGCTCTGCCATCTTTAGAGCATCGGGGTTAGCCTTCAGCCATTGCTGCGCTTCCTGCTGTAAAATCAGCGACGGGGACTCTAACATCAACAGGCGCATTGCCATCTGTTCCAGCTTTATTCGCTCCTGGGGCTGTAAGGAGATGTTTTCTGTGATGCAGTATACTTTCACCCAATGGCGTGCTTGACTACTTGCCTGTAGTTTCAGGCGAATGCTTTGACGATAGTCTTCTGGAGTAAAAATTTCTTCTACTTCAGGCTGGCTATAAGCTTCCATTTGTGTGATGGACTGGGAATTTTCAGAGTCGGTATCTAGCTGTGTAAAAGTTGGTGCAGATGTTTCAGTTCTCAGGGTGCAGGTATCAGGTGGGGTAATATTTTTGGCTGACCTAGCTATTGGAAAACTGGTATAATTTTTGTGTACTACACTCGTATTATCAGTTGACGACAGGTTTTCCGTGTTTGATAAGTCTTGCTTATTGTCATTTTTGGCGGCGCTGGGCAGAACTAGACATTGGATTTGCTTATGATTTGAGTCATTTAAGACTTTTGAACAATTTGAAGAATTACAGCTGGTCGAAGAATTAGAAATGATCAATGATTTATCTCCTTGATTAAGTTCAGCAATTGGCGTTGCTGGTGGCAACGCTTTTGCTGAACTTAAATACAAAACCTTCATATACTGGGGGGGTGTGTAAATTTTGGCTGTTTGTAGCTGTGTTGCTTGTGCTGTCTGGATTTCCGGGTTAGGTTCTTCTAACCAAGGATCTGGCAGTTGGGGGTATTTTTCTGCTGTTAAATTCGCTGTGTTGCTCTCTGGGCAATCATTTACAGGCTGTTTTGTTTTTGGTTTTTCTTGGTATTCGGGATGCCACAGGGTTAGGTAAATCGGCTTGTGCAGGGTTGTCTGGCTTACTCCTATGCCATACTGGGCTTTGGATGCGGCAATTATTGCTTGGGCGCGATCGCTTGTTCGTTCGGGAAATGTTTCTGTGGCTTGTAGCTGTGCGACTATTGCGCGAATTCGCTCTATTGTCTGTTGTTGCCTTTCTTCGTTGGGGTGTAGCGAGATGGTTTTGTTATCATCTACTGTGCCAAATTGTTCTTTATAGCTGTTTACCCGTTGGGGAGAACCGGGGTAGGGGGTATAAAATCCTTCACAGCATCTAGCCCAGTCTCTGGCTCGTTGCTCAATTTCGTGTTGGTGGCGACACCACTGAGTGTATCCTGGTGACTGGCAAGCTGTGATGATGATATAGTCCACTAGGGCTTGTCCGCTTAGTTGACGAAAGACTATGCCGTAACAGGCTATGTCTTTGAGTAGTTCGTTTGTCTGGCCATGTCCTGTCCACCCTTCACCCAAACGCTCTTCCAGGTCATGCCGCCATTGGTCGATGGCGCTACGCTGGCGGTAAGGAAATCTGATGACTTTCTGAAATTTGGCTAGGGCGATCGCTTCTGTTAATGCTGAGTAATCTTGTCCTGCTGCTGACCAGTCGGCGGCATCCATTAGGTCTTCAACGTCGTCTGACCAAGGTTCTAATATGTCGTCTAGTATGTATGACCCTGCTTGTAAGGGTAAGCGGTGGGCGTTAAAGCTGCTGGGTCTGCCTTGACTGTATACTTTGCAGTTGGGGAAGATTTCTAGTTCTCCTCCTTTGATTTTGAATCCTGCTGCTTCTAGGGTTTGCTTGAGGGAGCAGGCTAGGAGGAATGATGGCTGTTTTTCTTCAAAAAAATAATATATGTGCAGTCCGCCACTTTCACTTGATTGTATGGGGACTGGTCGGCATAGCCCAATTTCTTCTAGGCAGGCCAGTAGTTCTTTATATTTTAAGAGGTTTTTGGCGGGATGTAGTTTGCTTTTGCGGTCGAGGTCTATTAATAAGTAGCTGGTTTCTTTGTCAAACCGTAGTCCTAGTAATACACTTTGGTCAAGGTATTGCTGCCACAAGTTTCTGGGCTGCAAGGGATAGCGGTTTTCTGTCTGCCAATTTGGGCGTTCTCCGCTTTTAGGGGTAGGGGCATAAATAAATCCCCATCCATGATGGAAGTGTGATAGAAACCTCTGACCTAGTGGAGCTAATGGCTGGGGTATCTGTTCTGATGTTTTTTTTACATTCGCTAATCTCATTTCTTTCTCCGATGATGATTGGTTTCATCGGAGCTACCCACATTTTTTGGGTTTAAGATGTTGGGTGTAGTGAATATTCTTCTGCTATGCCCTGATTCCTATCCCTATTTAAAGGATTGATTAGCTGTGCTTTATTCAAATGTCACCAACGACTACAAACCAAAAATTTTCTATTTACTCAAAAATTAATTTTATTGGTAAAAAGGCTGAAATTCTTAGTCTGAAGCTCTCATAGTTAGTTTTTGAGGATTGATGCCACCTGATTTAAGTTGCACTAATTTTGCCTTTATGACGCAGACATTGTTAAATTGAAATTGCTTATTAATAATTTTTGACGGTTAGTTGCTAACCGCTAAACGTATGTCTGGCGTGTGAGCAGCTGGCCGATTTCTTTTTTAATTACTTTTAAAGCTGACTAAGCAACTAAGTAATGCTTAACTTGTGAGTAGTTAAGCCAGCAGAAATCGAACCTGTATAGCATTTAAAAAAATAAAAATGCCGTTTTTGATTTAAAAAATCTATATTCACGACTCTCTCCTCATCTACGAGGCATCTAGCCGTCCAATCATCCTCAATTATTTTTGGCTCAGTAACTTTTGCCAATACTCTGCTTGAATCCAGAGTTGGGATAAATCGTAGCGGTAGATGCTTTTTTTAAGATTTGTTCAAAAAAAAGCATAAAGTATCCCGCCCTGTGTGCTAATATTGCCAACAGGGATTGAATGAACGAGTAGTGAGTCCTCGTTAGTCTGGAACAACTTGGTGTTTTGACCGGCCAGTCTTTATTGCACCAACACTGTTCTGCAACGACTCACATTAATTCTGACTATCTGAATATGCTGTTTTGATCGTTACTACCTCCCTTGTAATGACTAATTGCAGTTTTACGTGCAGACTTACTCCCGCTAGAGTAGCATGAAAAGCGGCTCGACCGTATAAAAACAGATTTGTCTGTCTGGTCTTGTAGGCTGACAAACACTCAAGCAGAAATTTAAACAATTACTACATACAAAAAGCGATCGCTCCTTGACTGGAGTGGTCGCTTTTTTAAATAGCTCCACTAAAATGTTAAGTACTTTTAAGTAAGTATTATCCATACTACAATCAACCTATTTCTTGTATCTACGTCTTTTTAAGACATGACTTAATTTTGTTTTTATCGGTTAACCGCTCTTTTAGGAGTTTATTTGCAGCCGCATTAGAACTAATCATTTGCTATTCTGTATTTTTTCAGAGCCTCAACGATTTTATTTAAATTGGCTTGACAAAAACTTAACACCTGGGGAAGTTATTTATCTTTACTTTTGTGTTGCTGGTCAACATAATTCTTCATAAATTCAGTGATTACTTGGCTCATAGTCAGTCCCTGAGTGGCACAAACACCCTTGAATTGATTCCTTAAGTCTCCTGGGACAAAAACTCTAAGTTCCACTGTGTCATTTTCTTTTCCCTTTTTATTCAAGTTGTTACCTCCAACATATCCAATATATCCATCTTTGTACGTTTGTTAGGTATATCACAATCTTATGTTTTGTTAAGAAATAGATAATTACATCCAATTAATACATTACATCCATTACATCCATTAGACGCTATACTGCGTTTAGTGGATGTAAAACAAACAGACCATAACTGAATTTTAAAACTACTAAGTTGTAAGTAATTTTGAAGTAAGCACAACTCGAAAGCGTCACTGAGAGTTTATCAGACGAATTAGTACAAGTGAGACAAGACTTCACAACAATCGACATAGCCACCTAGAAAGGTTAGCAACAGCCAAAAAAGGCTGCTACTAGCTTTATTAGGAGATTGCAAGTGATCAATATTTACTGTGCAGATATCGGAAATTACAGCAGCATCACCGCTCTCAAAGGTGAAAAACCTCGCGTGATGCGCTCAGTCTTCCAAGACGTAACTTATACCAGCGCCAGAGATTACGATACGGACGAGTCCCCGTCTGTCAAATTAGATAACAAAGTTTTAGTTCTCGGAGATCGCGCTACCAAGCAAAAAAACTCACAGACAGCAGCAGAAAGGGGTAAACAGCTTCCAGATTTCTTTAAACCTTTTACCCTAGCAGGTCTGAGGCAAGACTTTGATGGAGTTGTCCGGTTTCTTATCCCAGAACATTCTCAATGGGAAGAAGACACTATCAAAAGAACTTTAGTTGCAGATCACCAAATTACTGTCAACGGCACAAACTACAGACACCGAATCAAAAATGTTGAGTTTTATCTTGAGACAGACGTAGCTGTAGTCAACGCTTATAAAACTGGCAAGCTCGACATGGAAGGTGACACACTCGCTATCGACATTGGTGGTGGTACAACCAACTATGTCATCATGTCCCCTTCCTTGGAAGTTCTCACTCGCCGTTCAATTCCCAAGGTGGGTGGTGTTTCTCTAGCTAACGACATTATCAATAGTGACTTAATGCAGAGTTACGCCAAGCGCGATAACGTTGCGTTTAGAGTTGTAAAAACGATGGACGCGATCGCAGATGGTTCTCTTATCTACGGTCGTAAGTATGACTTTAGCTCAGTCTTTCCAGGACTACTAGAAAACTGGTTCAACAACCTGATGGATAGCATAACCACAGCCGCCAATGACTATCTTGCAGATACCACCAACATAATGCTAATTGGTGGGTGCGCTAATTTAGTCCGTCAAAAGCTGAGTGCTAAACAAGGCTTTTACATTCCTGTCAATCCACAACTGTCAAATATTCAAGCACTCTTGGCTATGTGAAATGCAAGTACGTTTAGCGGATCAAGTTGCCAGTAAAGTTGAGGGAGTCCGCCTTTCACTGAACTACTCCAAGCTAAGTGACACTGTAAATCTGCTATTGGACGCAATCAGACATCAATGGCATTTGAAACTGTCATCTTTGCCCCAAACTGGGACAATTAACCCCAAAGTCAGACTGAATGAACGTCATCAAGCCTGGGTGTCCCAATATGCAACCGAAAGAGGAATTAGCGTTGCATCTGCCACCAATCTCTTGATTAGTGAATATTTAGCAGGCAACACGATAAATGTTTTGCCCCAAGCTTCAAAAAATACGGCAGAAAATCTCACATCAACTCCACAATTATCTCCACCAGAACCAAAGACTGAAAAACCGAAAGGTCAAACATTAGTTAGGAATCTCAAACTATGAATCAGAAGCGTGTTGTTTTGGATGAAAAGTATGTACCCAAAGCCGAAGAGATTATTAACCAGACTGGAATTCACACCTTTTCACAACTATTTACCATCCTGTTGGTGAACTACGGTGATACTCTTGTTCGTTCGTTAAAAGGTGGGGGTGACAACTAATGCAAAATCTCTCTCGCATCTATGACTCAACATTATTGACTGAAGCAGACGTTTATCAAATCGATAGAACTTTGTATCGCTACCTTTATAAAACAGGCACAATCAACGCTCCACAGTTTATCTTCCGGCCTCTTTCTGGACAGCGAAAGAAGGCTGACCTCAAGCTAAATCATAAAGCTTTGACTACTCGTTGTTATGCCGTAGAAGGTTTATCTACAAACAGTTCTGTCATTAACCAACAATCACTGCAATTGTCCTTATTTTGAGGTGAATATGACTCTGCAATCACTATCTCAATTGATGCTACAAGCCCAACAATTGCTTACACAAATTGATCAACACCCACAATACCAAGCTTTGCAAATTGATTGCGATGTCACATTGAGCGATGTTCGTCAGTTTTTCAATACTTTGCAATCTGAATGTCAAATCAAAGGCGATCGCACCCACTAACGCCAATCAGTAATGCGAATCGCCTGTCAACAGCACCAGGTATCAATATAAAGGATCTTACAAGATGAGCGACAACATCTTCTTTGAAGCCTTGAACGCGCTAACTAACAATGGATGCCCCCAAGAATTAGCACACTCAGCCGCTTCCATTGTGGCTAATGATGATCCATCCAAACCAGATTTAGGCAGAACTCCTGAAGACCAGCAAATTATTCAACAGGTGCTGCCATATTTGCAGCATCAGACTTGGTACTCAACAGGAGTTTATGACGGTTATCAAACCATTGATGAAACACCGCATCCCCTGGCTCATGGGCAATTTTTAGCTAATTTAGGCGGATTAGTCCCTGATCACCTCATTTTTGCATTGGCAGAGGGTGAGGATTACCCGTTTGGGGTCATGCAGGAATTGGGCATTGATCCGGATGTGATTGAACGTGCTGAATCCATCCAATCCAGATTGAGTGAGATGGATTATTGGGGTGAATAGCCATGAAGGTTTTGATTATATTGCTGCTGCAAATTCTGCCTGATGAGTTAGTGGAAGAAATCAATGCTGTCAGTTTGGATGAGTTGGATAAACGAGGTTTAATTATTTGGGCAGAGGAGCAAACATGAGTAAAACAGTAAAACTCAAGCTAGATGCACCTGTCACATACGCTGCTTTACAGTCCTTAACCAACATCAGCCAAGAAACTATATTCCAAGCACTCGACGGCAATAAGACAGCGGCCGCAGAGGTGGCAGATTTCAGAATCAAACAAACTCAACGCGCTCAAAATGCCAAAGCAGTATTTGACAACTTAAATCAAGGGTTACAAGCAACTGAGGCAGTCATGGCAGAAGAAACCCAGTTTCTCACCGCCGCAGGTGCAAGTATCAACAAAATGGCTGATGGTTGGTCAAAGGTCAGAGTCAGCGATGCGCGTTTGGGCTATAGCCTACAGGAAAAAGTTATTGCATCTGACAACCAACTAGTACAGG
>JAGKSW010000184.1 GCA_018993265.1 Nostoc sp. TH1S01 | reverse complement strand
TGAAGTGCGGAATGTGGGTTCAAATTAGTTCAAAACCTTTTCGTGAAAGCATACTATTTTGTGCGTAGAGAACAATGTCATTGAAACAAAACACAATGTCAGGCGAAGGTAGCATAAATATATAGTTGATGAAATGCTTTAGGTGTACGAATTTTGTTTATATGGCTGTGATTTCTGCTCGTCAGGAGTAAACAAATTTCACTTGTAAGTTAAGAAAATCAATACACGAAATTCAAACTCTTTATTTCTCAATCTTTTCTAAATATTTATCTATTTCAACTTGTAGCTTATAAATACAAGGTTTTTTAAGTATTGTGTAGTGATCGCTAGAAATATTAATAATTTCTACTGGTTGTATTGAAAATTTTTGCCAATTTGAATTTAAATTATTATAATTAACATTTGCATTTGCACATATTAATAAAATTCTGTTAACAGTTTTTTTGGGATTATAGTCAATTAAGGCTTGGGTATTATTCTGGAAAACTTGCCATAGATATTGAAAATGTTGACGTTCAAGGTATTGAGGTAAAAATTTAAACATCCTTGCTTGTTGCCAAAAATAATCAAGTTTTTCTTCTGGCTTAAGCTTTGTGAGATTTGTATATAAAGTATTAAGATGATTTAGATTTAAGTTTTCATCTTGCGTAGAACTAGCTATATCTTGAGCTAAATCAATTAATACCTTATCTTGATCGGAATAATTGGTATCTATAGATTGTGAGTTTAAAATTGGTGCTTGACTATCTAGTAAGGCGAGTAAGTCAACTCTTTGTCCTTGCTTTTGTAATTGAGTTGCCATCTCAAAAGCTATTACACCTCCCATCGACCAGCCTCCTAAAAGATATGAACCTTCTGGTTGAATAACGCGTATAGCTGAGATATATGCAGATGCCATATCTTCGATGCTAGTATAAGGCTTACATTCTCCATCAAGACCAAGCGATCGCAAACCATAAAATGGTCTATCTAAACCAAAAGAATTGGCTAATTCGTAGTAACAAAAAATATTTCCCCCCACAGGATGAACAAAAAATAAAGGTTTTTTTGAACCGCGAGGTTGAATAGCTACTAGTGGAGATGGATTTTGAGAAGAATAAATATTTTGGCTCAGAAGACTTTTAAGTTTTTCAATAGTAGCCTCTTGAAAAAGTTGAACAAGTGATAATCTAGATCCAAAAAATTTTTCAATTTTAGCCATCAAGCGCACAGCTAAAAGTGAATGACCTCCAAGTTCAAAGAAGTTATCTGTAACACCAATGGGAGAAATACCCAAAACCTCTTCCCATATTTGTGTAAGTTGAAATTCTAAGTCATCACGAGGTGCTACAAAATCTTTCTCTAACCTTGGTTGCTTGAATTCTAGTGCTAAAAGTGCTTGGCGGTCTACTTTACCATTAGGCATCTGTGGTAAGTTTTCCATCAGTATAAAAGCTGACGGAATCATGTAATCAGGTAACTGTTGTTTCAAGAAGTTCCGCAGTTCTTTAGCAGTAGGTTGCTGCTTGTTGTTAAGGACTACATAGGCAATTAATTGCGTATCCCTTGCATCATTTAGATGAGTTATTACAACTGTTTCTTGCACATCTGGGTGTTGTGTTAGTGTAACTTCAATTTCCTCCAACTCTACGCGATAACCCCGTATTTTTACTTGATTATCTATTCTACCTAAGTATTCAATATTGCCATTTGGTAAATAACGGGCTAAATCACCAGTTTTATACAACTTATCACCTCCTGGCTTGTAAGTGGGGAGTAGGGGAAAGACCACTTTCATACTTGGTGGTGAAACTTGTTTCATCGGGACTGCCTTCTCAAAGGGGTTAGGAATAAATTTCTCAGCCGTTAAATCAGGTCGATTCAGGTAGCCTCGTGCTAAACCAAGACCACTAATATACAATTCGCCAGGTATACCAATAGGTGTAGGTTTGAGGTGTTTGTCTAGTATATAGATTTGGTTGTTGTCTATGGGGCGACCAATAGGTACACTAGCAGTTTGGAAGTTTTCTAGCACATCAACAGGTTCGTATATTGTTGCGCCAATAGTCGCCTCTGTTGGGCCGTAGGCATTCAGCCAGCGAACTTTAGTGCCTACCTGTTGCTGCCACAGTGCTAGTTTTTCGGGTTGTGCTTGTTCTGTTCCCACAATTATCAAGCGCAATGTAGGGGGCAATGCAATGTTTGAATTAGATAATTCAGATACCCACTGATGCCAGTAGACAGTAGGTAGATTTAAAACCGTGATTTTTGCTGACTTTAGGAATTGCTGGAAATTTGAAAAAGATAGTATCCAATTAGGGCGAATCACAACTGTTGAACCGCATAACCAAGATGGAAAAAGTTCTTCTGCGGCAACATCAAAGCTAATAGAGGCAAATTGCAAAACTCTATCATTTGACTGGAGTTGATAGATTTTAGCAACAGCAAGACTATGGTTTACCAAAGCTTGATGGGCAATCATTACTCCCTTCGGTGTGCCTGTAGAACCGGAGGTATAAATTACATAGGCTAAATTTTCTGATTTAACCTCAGTTGGATATTGTTGCGTAATTGTTTCAGAAATATTATTTTGCCATGATGTATCTAGACTTACAATCTGAACTTTGTGTAACGGTAATTCTGTAATTAGTCGCGTTTGGGTAAGCAATACTAAAGGCTTGGCATCTTCTAATATGAAGGCCAATCTTTCCTGGGGATAAGATGGATCTAATGGCAGATATGTGCCGCCTGCTTTCAAAATTGCTAGGATGCCAATTACCATTTCTAATGATTTTTCTAAGCAAATTCCTACGATTACTTCTGGTTTAACACCAAGTTGCTTGAGGTAATGGGCTAAAGCATCGGCTTGCTGGTTCAATTGTTGGTAAGTTAACTGCTGATCTGCAAAAACAACTGCCACAGCATTCGGTGTTTTCTCTACTTGATCTGCAAATAATTGGTGAATGCAGATATCCTGGGGATAATCGGCTTGAGTATGATTCCAGTTCACCAACAACTGCTGCTGTTCGGCTGGACTCAATATTGGTAAGTCTCCAAGGCGTTGTTCTGGATTAGCCACAATACCTGTTAACACATTCTGTAAATGTTCCACCATCCGACAGATAGTGTCAGCGTTAAATAAATCGGTGTTGTATTCTAATTCCCCATACAATCCACATTCCTTTTCTTGCATCACTAAACTTAAATCGAATTTGGCTGTTTGATTTTCTAGGGGGAGTAAATTCAAATCCAAACCAGGAAGCTGTAATTCCTCCATCGGAGAATTTTGGAGAACAAACATTACCTGGAATAATGGATTGTAGCTGGGGTTGCGTTCAGGCTGGATTTGTTCTACTAAATACTCAAAAGGTAAATCCTGATGGGTATATGCAGACAAAGTACACTCCCGCACCTGATGAAGCAGTTCTCGAAAAGTAGGATTGCCCGCACAATTAGTACGTAGCACTAGGGTATTGGCAAAAAGTCCTATTAATCTTTCTTGTTCTTTATAGTTACGATTGGCGATCGCAGTCCCAATCAAAATATCATCCTGCTGACTGTAGCGATAAAGCAAGGTGACAAAAGCTGCTAGTAGCATCATGAATAATGTCACTTCCTCCTGACGACTTAGTGCCTTGAGTGCTTTAGTCAAGTCTGAAGATAAATAAAAGGATTGCGTTTTTCCACAGAAGCTTTGTAGCGCAGGTCGAGGACGGTCTGTGGGTAATTGTAGTATGGGAGGATAGTTAATTAATTGCTGTTGCCAGTAATTGAGTTGAGATTGGAGGCGATCGCCAGTTAGCCACTGTCGCTGCCAAATAGCAAAGTCAGCATACTGGATGGGTAATTCTGGTAAAGGTAAAGGCTTGTTATTACAAAAGGCTGTGTATAATACTGCTACCTCTTGCAAGAGAATACCCATCGACCAGTTATCACAAATAATGTGGTGGATTGTAAACGAGAGTATGTGTTCTATTTCGTCTAATTTTATTAAGGTGGTTCGCAGCAATGGTGCTTCAGTTAGCCCAAAAGGACTGTTTGCTGTCTGTGCAAGCAACCTCAACGCTTCGGCTTGGCGTTGATTCCATTGGGGTATTTCTCGTAAATCAATGACTGACAAGGATAGAGGTAAATCAGGAGAAATGACTTGAGTAGGTTTTCCGTCAACACAAACAAAACTTGTGCGTAAAATCTCATGACGACGCACTATTTCATTGAGGCTGTGTTGCAGTGCAGATAAGTTGAGTAAACCTTTTAGTCGCACAGCTACAGATTCGTTGTAAGAAACGTTTTCACCTTCCCACTGATTGAGAAACCACAGTCTTTGTTGGGCAAAGGATAAAGGAATTTCTTGATTTCGTGAAACAGGCTGAATAAATGTAATTTTAAGATTGACTTGACGAAGGAATGCGAGAATTTCTTGTTTGCGTTCTACTAATTGCGATCGCACGACGGATGACAATTTACCTTTGGGTGCGTCATAACGTAAATAATCACCTTCTGCCCAAATTTTGATGTCTAAGCGTTTCAACTCAGATAAGAGTTCTTCGATAGGTTTCATAATAGGTGTTGCTCAATTTGGGGATGATTTTTTCTCACGCAGAGACGCAGTGAACCAGCGCTGCGGGAGGGTTTCCCTCCGCAGGCGACTGGTGAACCCGAAGGGAGGCGCAGAGAGTGAGAGTTTGAGATAAAGATTCATAAAATTCCTTGTTCGCGATCTGAGTTATCGCTAACCATATCTGCGATATAACTTGCCAAACTAGCTACTGTTGGTTGCTCAAATAAACTGGCTAAGGGTAGTTCAATTTGCAATTCTTCGCGTACACGAGCGATGGCTTGGGTTGCTCTCAAAGAATCGCCCCCTAATTCAAAGAAATTATCGTCGATTCCGATTTGTGTCATCTTGGTAACTTCAGTAAAAATAGCAACTAAAGCAGTTTCAATAGAATTGCGCGGTGCAACACTATCTGCTTGATTTTTTTCCTGAGTTGGTAATGGTAGAGCTTTTCTATCTACTTTGCCATTTGCTGTTAATGGTAAAGTATCAAGTAAAACATAAGCTGAAGGCTTCATGTATTCTGGTAATTTTTGTTGTACAAGAGTACGTAATTGCTCGGTAATTATCTTTGTCTTCTGGATAGGTTGAGGCTGTAACCATTGTTGAGTTTGAGTATGGTCTATTTTGCCGCCGATAAAGCTGTGGAGTAAAATTTGATTGGATTCTAGGGTGAAAAATTCACGTAATCCCACAAAATCTAAGTAGCCAATAGGACAAAGACCAAGATGATATTCTGGTGCATTGCTCATTAGCAATTGACCGATATAACCAGCTTCCAGCAAACAAAAATCTTTCGCCAATTCGCCATACATGGGAGCGATCGCATTCAATTGTCCAATCAAAAATACTGAAAAAGCGGATTGTTCAAAAATGGGTTGATTGCTACCATAAATACGGCTGGCGATCGCCGATTCTAGATTTAGCAACACTAAATTATGTTCGGCAGGATGATAATAGTAAAAACCAGCAGTCAATCCTGCTATGCGATGTGGTTTGACATACAGGTAAGTTTGGACTGGATAAAGACTACCAGCAGAAGGATAGCGATACTTGGGTAAAGGAAAACCATCTAGCTGTATTTGTCGCAAACAACCAAGAAACTGGCTAAACAGTTCTAAGGAAATAAGTTCGTTTTGAAAGTGACGATAACTCTGACGCTGTAAATAAGCTTGCTTGAGAACTTCATCAAAAGAGGCATCTGGTAATTTAACAATGGAATCATCAACTCTGGTTTGTCGCAATCCTGATTGTTTGAGCTTAAATTCAATCCTTTCTATAGGATCGAGCAATACATCAGGAAGTTGACTAGGTTTGTAGGCTTCAGGTTGTTGATGATTGGTTGGCACTATATAAGCTACTAATTGCTGATTCTCCAGTGACTCGCCCACAGCAGCCACTAGCACCTCTTTAACACTAGGATGTTGTTGTAAGGTAGCTTCAATTTCACCTAGTTCGATGCGATAACCATTAACCTTAACTTGAAAATCTTCCCGTCCTAAAAACTCAATATTGCTATCTGGTAAATACCGCCCCAAGTCGCCAGTTTTGTACAACCGTTCTTGAGTTTGGGGATGAATGATAAAACTAGCATCAGTTTTATTTTGGTCTTGCCAGTAGCCTTGGGCAAGTCCAACACCACCAATATAAAGTTCTCCCACTACCCACACGGGACACTCTACCAACATTTGATTAAGCACATAAAACTGCTGGTTAGTCATAGGACGACCGTAGGGAATACTCTTCCAATTGGGATCAACTGTTGTTACAGGATAGATAATTGACCAAATGGAAGCTTCTGTCGCGCCGCCTAAACTAACAACTTGGACATTTTCACAAACAGACTGAATTTGCGATGGTAAATTCAAAGGTAACCAATCACCACTCAATAACACCAAACGCAACGATTGAAGTATATAGGCTTGATTATTTGTATACTTAATCAACATCTGCATTAAAGCAGGGACGGAATTCCAAACGGTGACTTGGTATTGCTGTATAAGTGTTAACCAGTGGGCTGGATCTTTAGCACTTGTCGCTTCTGGAATGATAATTGTCGCGCCAGCCGCTAACGTACCAAAAATGTCATAGACTGATAAATCGAAGCTGAGAGAAGAAAGAGCTAAAACGCGATCGCCCGATCCAATAGCAAAGCGTTTGTTAATGTCCAAGATGGTATTTACAGCCCCGCGATGGTCGATCGTGACCCCTTTGGGTAAACCCGTGGAACCAGAAGTGTAGATAACATAAGCAAGGTCAGTAGATGATTGCACTGTTTTTAAGGGGGGAATGTCATCAACCAGCGTGAAAGTATCTACACAAAGACGTTGAATCGAGTCCGGCCACGTTAAAGTCGCATCTAGCCAGGACTGAGTTAAGACTATCTGGACTTTTCCTTCTTGAAGTAGATGCCATTGACGTTCACTCGGCAAATCCGGGGCAATGGGCAAGTAGGCAGCACCAGACTGGAGAATCCCCAGCACAGCTACAACTTGTTCCCAACCTTTATCCATAACGACTGCTACCAATGTATTAGGTTGCACACATAAGCGCCGTAGTTGATCGGCCAGTTGATTGGCTAAACAATCCAACTGTTGATAAGTTAAAGTCCGGTTTGGGGTAATGACTGCTGGCTGGTGTTGTTGTTGGGGTACTTGGGCAGCAAAGAGTGTGTGAAGTAATGCCTCAGATATTGGTGATGCAGTATCCTTGCGGGTTGTCAGTGGCTTTTGCTGTGTTACCGTTTGCCAGATTGTTTCTTCAGTAGCTAAAGAATCCAAAAGGCGACAATAAGCTGTAAACATATCGTCTAATAGCCCCACTGGAAAAAGTTCTTCCACTGCATCCCAACTCCATACTAAAGCCCCGTCTCTTTCGGAAACTTGATGATCTAGCCAAACTTGGGGTGTCTGAGAAATGCTGTAAATTACCTTTCCTATTTTTTCCAACCCTAAAGTGTCTGATTTGGAAGTATCTTGAGTTAAGGTACTGGTAAACACAATCGGTATTGCTGCTTTCGTTGTTCCTCCTTGGGTTCGGGCTAATTCTCGTAGAACTTCCACACCACTGATATAACGATGTTCCAAGTCTTGCCAAAGCTGTTTTTGCAAACGTCGGGCTTTGGATAAAAAAGGTTCTGGAGTGGAATAATCCACAGCTAACAACGTCAGTGAAGTGAAGTCTCCGACAATTTCGTTAACTTGGGGATGGAGGGGGAGACGATTAAATAATGTCAGATTAAGTGTAAATTGAGGGTTTTTACTCCATAAACTCAAAACTTCGGCAAAGGCAGCTAATAAAACTCCCGAAGGTGTGATTCCTGCTTTAATAGCACGGGTTTTTAATTGTTGCCAAGTGCTTGGCTGCAATTGGGCGCTGCGACGGACAAAGCGGGGCTGTTTGATGGTACTGGGATGTTTTGCTAAAGGTAATTCTGGTGCAGGTGGTAATGTGGCAAGTCGTTGAAACCAATAATTTTGGGAACGTCGATAAAGTTCTGTATTTTTGAGGGCTATTTCTGCTAAAACATAATCTCGAAAAGAAACTTGCAATGGTGTTAATACTACCTGAGGATTTTGATAAAGCTGATACAACTGTGGTGCGAGAATTTCACCCAAACTCCAAGCATCGACGATTAAGTAATCAAAACTCAGATGTAGACGAATACGGCAATCATCTAGACGAGAAGCACGGATCTCAAATAAAGGTGCTTGATCGGCTGCTAATACTTGATGGGACATCCTCTCTCGTACAGCTTCCAACTGATATGCAATATCTGTAGGGTTTTGTCCGCGTAAATCGAGGATTTCTATTTGATAATTCTCTATTTGTGGTATGGTTCGCTGCTGTCCATTTGGTAAGACGATCGCACGTAACATATCATGATGGGCAATCAGCCTTTGTATAGCCAAATTTAACCGTTCTAAATCCAGGCGATCGCTTTCCAACTCAATATAACCGTGAGTTGCCACATTCCCTAATTCAAATGCTTCACTACGCCCAATCCAGTATGCTTGTTGGACATCTGTTAAGGGAAAAGGTTGATAGCGTTGCTCAAAGTCAGGTGTAATTACAGGTAAGTTAGGTATAACTTTCTCTGGATTTTGTTCTTTCTGAATTTGGGTAATTGCATCTGCTTGGGCTTTAATAGAAGGCGATTCAAACAGGCTACTCAAAGATAACTCTACCTGGAAAGCTTTGCACATTTGAGCGATGACCTGAGTTGCCAGTAAGGAATGTCCACCGAGTTCAAAAAAATCATCGTGGACACCGATAGATTCGAGACCCAGGAGTTCTTGCCAGATATCAGTAATGGTTTGTTCTAGCTGATTTTGCGGTGCAACATAGGCATTTCTTAAATTTGGGCGAGAGTGTAGCGAGGTTGTAATTACTGAGAATTGTGGCTGAATCCATTGCTCAATCCGAGTTTTTAAATCTGCGGTAGAAATAATTACTTGATTTGAAGTATTAGATAAAACACGCTGAAAAACTTCTAAACCTTCATGGGGTGCGATCGCTAATTCTGCCAAAGTCGCACCTAAATTATTTGTTTCTTTTTCTAGATTGATTTTCCAGCCATCCCAATTTATGCTTAACCAAGGAATTTCGTTAGATTGGTTACACTTGTGGGCAAAAGCATCCATAAACAAATTAGCCGCAGAATAAGCAACAAACCCCAATCCTCCTAGTACAGAAGATAAAGAAGAAGTGAGCAAACAAAAATCAGGTTTTTTACCTTGTAATATTTTTTGCAATACAGAAAGCCCGTGTACCTTGGCATGAAATTGTTGTTCGCATTGGGCTTGAGTTATTTGTTTAATCCCCCGAAAGCATTCTGGATTGAAAATTCCCGCCGCATGGATGACACCATGAATTTCACCAAAGCGATCGCTAGCTTGATTAATTACTGCTTGCATTTGTTCTAAATTAGCAATATCAGCACTTTTGACCATAACCTCTGCGCCGAGTGCTTTTAGAGCTTGCACTTTTAGTATGTACTGGCTAATTTTATCTTCAGGATCGTGAGTGTCTAACCATTGCTGCCAATCTTCTATAGCTGGTAACAGCGAACGTCCAATCAAAATTAATCTTGCTTGTACAGTCTTTGCTAAATATTCTGCCAACGCAAAGCCAATACCACCCAAGCCACCGATAATTAAATATACACCTTGTTCTCGTAACCCAGGTTTTTCTGCATCAGGCGTTGTCAATGGTGCAGGTGCAAAAGTTTGTATCCATCGCCGATTCCCACGATAGGCAACAATTGAGTTAGGCACTTCTGCCATTATTTCTGCTAGAACAAAATCTATAAGCTTTTCCTTATGCCAACTAGGCGAAATAAGACTACCAATATCTATATTTTGACAAGTTATATAAGGATATTCTTGAGGAATTACTAAACAAGCCCCTAGCACAGTAGCCTTTTCTGGAGAAAGAGTTTCTTCTCCCGTCACCATTTGGATATTGCTAGACACAACCCCAATTTTGATTTGTTTGCCTAGATGTTGTTTACCTAGTGCTTGAACAATAAATAGCAAGCTGTAAAAGCCTAAATCTTGTGTTTGATTAAACAACTCAATTTCTGAAGATGGGCTTTCATTTGTTGTGATACTCCACAAATGCAAGATTGTTTGAGGGATTTTGCCCAAGGTGCGGAGTGTATCAAACAATGCCTGATAATCTTCGGATTTTTGCGGGTTTATAACATAGGTGCAATTATCAATCTGGGTAAACTGCTGTCCCAGTTTCACAGTTATTACATCCTGATTTCCTGTCACCAGCCTGTTTACCAGTCGAGAACCAAAACCACATTCATTGACGAATACCAGCCAACACAAGTTTTGTTCTTCTATTCTGGCATTGGAGAAAGGCTGAAGTAATCTAGTTTGCTGCCAACAAGGTACATAAAACCAATCGGTAATATCCGGCTTTTTAGTCAAGTTCGCTGGAGAAATATCTGTAATTTTAGCTGTTTTTTCAGGCTCAATCCAATAACGTTGGCGTTCAAAGGGATACGTTGGTAAGGGAACGCGGTAACATTGCTGATGCTGATAAAAACCAGACCAATTAACCTCAACACCTGTTAGCCAAAGCTGACCAAGTGCGTCTAACAAACACTCCGTATCTGACTGACGCTTTTGGGGATGGGGAAGAGTGGTAAGTATAACGTTCGGATGAAAAGAAAGTTTTTCCCCAATCATTCTTGCAAACGTACTCAAAGTATGACCAGCACCAACCTCCAGCAAAACCTGTTCTGGTTCCTGTAACAACAATTCCACACCCTCAGCAAAAAGCACAGTTTGGCGTAAGTGCTGTAACCAGTAATTGGGATCTGTGGCTTGAGTAGCCGTAATCCACGTACCAGTTACATTAGAAATATACGGAATTTGGGGAGGCTGGAAGCTAATCTTTTTTACTTCTTCTGCGAACGCTGGCAAAATAGAATCCATCATTGCAGAATGAAAAGCATGGGAAGTATGGAGATGACGAGTTTTGACACCGTTGTGATTTAAATGATGTTCTAGTTGTGCGATCGCCTCTACATTACCAGAAACAACACACAATGAAGGAGCGTTGATTGCCGCTAGAGAACAATGCTCATTCAAAAAGGGTTGTATTTCCAACGCAGACAAGGAAACAGCTAACATTGCTCCTGGAGACGTTTGTTGCATCAGCCGTCCTCGCGCTGCTACTAATGCCAAAGCCTCTGTTAAGGAGAAAACACCAGCAAAATGGGCTGCTACATATTCCCCAATACTATGACCAATCATTGCTTGCGGTTGAATGCCCCATGCTTGCAATAATTGGGTCAAAGCGTACTCAATTGTAAACAGTGCTGGTTGGGTAATTGCAGTTTGTTGTAACTGCTGGGTAGCAATTTCAATCTCTGTCTGAGCAGGATACAGTACACAGCGCAAGTCTAGCCCTAGATGTGGTTGTAGAATTTCTGCACACTGGTCAACTGCTGCTTGGAAAATTGGCTCTGTTTGATACAATTCCCGACCCATATTTACATACTGCGTACCCTGACCAGGAAACATAAAAACTACAGGCGGATTGTGGCGTTCTTGATAACTTGATAAAACTCGTGGTGAATCTGGGTTTGTCAGAGTGATGATTGCATCTTCTAAGTTTTGACAAACTACCATCCGACGATAGTTGAAAGCCCGGCGACCAATGCCCAAAGTATAAGCAACATCCACCAGATTCAGGTCAGAATGTAGTGTGAGATGTTGAACCAGATTTAGCGTTGCTGTCTCTAAGGCAGAGGTAGTTTTAGCCGATATTACTAGCAATTGATAACTTCCCCCCATCTCCCCATCTCCCCCGCTCCCCTGCTCCCCTGCTCCCCTGCTCCCCTGCTTTCTTAAAGATGGGGCTTCTTCCACAACGATGTGAGCATTTGTGCCGCCAATACCAAAAGAACTAACCCCGGCACGGCGAGGAATAGCATGAGGTTCCCAAGCAGAAAGAGTAGTGTTGACGTAGAAGGGGCTATTGGCAAAATCAATTTGCGGGTTCGGTTCCTGAAAGTTCAAGCTGGGCGGAATTTGCCTATGTTTGAGAGCAAGGACGGTTTTGATAAATCCTGCCACACTAGCAGCCGTATCTAAATGACCAATGTTAGTTTTGACTGAACCAATGGCACAGAAACCTTTTTTTTCGGTATTAGCACAAAACACTTGATTAAGGGCAGCAATCTCGATGGGATCGCCTAAAACTGTTCCTGTACCGTGAGTTTCGATGTAAGTGATACTTTGCGGTTCTACGCCAGCTATAGTATAGCTCTCGGCGATCGCTTTGGCTTGTCCTGCCATACTGGGAGCTGTGTAACCTACTTTCACAGCACCATCGTTGTTGATGGCTGATCCTTGAATGACTGCATAAATATAATCTCTATCGGCAAGGGCTTCTTCTAGCCGTTTTAATACTACAATTCCCACACCACTACCGCTTACCGTGCCGTTAGCTTTGGCATCAAAGGCGCGACAGTGACCATCAGGAGCAAAGATTCCTCCTGGCTGATAGGTATAGCCAACTCGATGGGGTACGGCAATGGAAACACCACCAGCTAAGGCGATATCGCTTTCACCAGCAATCAAACTTTGGCAAGCATAATGAATGGCAACTAAGGAAGTAGAACAAGCAGTTTGCACCACAACACTGGGGCCAGTCAAATTTAATTTATAGGAAATAAGCGTGGAAAGAAAATCGCGATCGTTACCCAACCAAATTTGATAGCTGCCTACCGAATCAATCAATTCTCGATTGGCAAGGATATTATTTAATAGATACGTACTCTGGCTTAAACCAGCATAAACCCCAATTCGACCAGGGTAAATTTCACTGTTGTAACCAGCGTTTTCTAAACTTTCCCAGGCACACTCTAAGAAAATTCGGTGTTGCGGATCTGTAATTGTGGCTTCTTTCGGATTGATACCAAAAAAGGGCGCATCAAATAGTTCGATGTCTTCTAAGACACCTTTGGCTTTCACATAATTATTATTTTGCAACATCGAAGGAGCAACACCCATTGCCATGAGTTCTGCATCAGATAAAGCAGTAATTGACTCAACGCCATTACGTAAATTCTCCCAAAACTTATTGATGTTGTTAGCTCCAGGAAACCGACCTGCCATACCAATGACAGCGATCGCATCAGGGTTAGTTGATAATATTGCTTGATTCATAAAACCTCCTAATGGCTTCGACGCTGGCGTTGTTGTCTGAGGGCATCTCTGCGGTTATGGGTGGGAGTGCCAGTTGGTTGTAACGATGGTTTTTGACTGAGATATCGAGCTAAAGAATTGATAGTTGGGTAGTTAAATAAATCCATCATTGATAGGTTTTGGTATTGTAATTGTTGCAACTGGTTGAAAACCCGCACCAACAATAAAGAGTGACCACCTAAATCAAAGAAATTGTCATAAATTCCCACTTTTTCCACAGTAAGAACTGCTTGCCAAATATCAGCGATCGCTTGTTCAATTTCAGATTGCGGCGCAACGTAAGTATTTTCTTTTTTTAGACGTAAGCCTGTTAACTGTAACAACTGCTGACGGTCTACTTTGCCATTAGGGGTTAAGGGAAATGTTTCTAATAAAATAAACTCACTAGGTATCATGTAGTCGGGTAACTTCTGCTTCAAGAAATTCCGCAACTCATTATTTGTAAGATTTTGCTGATTGGTAGAGACTATATAAGCGACTAATTGCTGATTGAGCAAAACTACAGCCTGTTTCACCCCTAGATATTGATTCAGTACTGCTTCAATTTCTCCTAGTTCTATCCGAAAACCCCTGAGTTTTACCTGATCGTCAATTCGCCCTAAATATTCAATATTGCCATTTGGTAAATAGCGAACTAAATCACCTGTTTTGTATAGACGATTAAATTTTGAATAATTATTAAAAGGATTAGGAATAAATTTCTCGACAGTTAACTCAGGTTGATTTAAATAGCCTCTAGCTAAACCACCACCCCCAATGTGTAATTCACCTGTAACTCCTCTCGGCACAAGTTGACCGTATTGATCGAGAATGTACATTTGTGTGTTAGCAAGGGGGCGACCAATCGGCACAATACCGTTCTCTATTTCTACTTTGCAAACTGCTGACCAGATGGTAGTTTCTGTAGGGCCGTACAGATTCCATACAGATGCACATTTTTGGCATAGTTGATTGGCTAAATGTCTAGGAAAGGCTTCACCACCACAAAGAATTTTTAGTTGAGAATTGCCCTGCCATTCTGCTTCTAATAGCAGTTGCCAAGTTGCTGGTGTAGCTTGCATAATTGTTGCTTGAGATTTATTTAACCAAGCTGACAATTCCACACCATTTGTCGCTACTTCTCGACTGACCACAATGACACGCGCACCAACTGTTAAAGGCAGAAAAATTTCTAAAACCGCAATATCAAAAGCTAAAGTTGTCACAGATAAAAGAATATCTTGCTCTTCTAAGCCCAACGTTTGACCTGTAGAGTACAAAAAGTTAACGACAGCACTATGAACAATTTCTACTCCCTTGGGTCGTCCTGTTGAACCAGAAGTAAAGATAACATAAGCTAAGTTTTGACTGGTGGTTTGGTTAGTAAGGTTGCATCGACTTTCTGTAGCGATCGCTTGCCAATCAGTATCTAAAAATACTAATTTTGCTGTATTTTTCGGTAGCGTTGCTGCCAATTTTTCTTGAGTTAATAGCACTGATACTTGAGCATCTTCTAGAATTAAAGCCAAGCGTTCTTGGGGATATATTGGGTCTAGAGGTACATAAGCCCCCCCAGCTTTAAGAATCCCCAATAAACCTATTACCATTTCAATTGATCGCTCAACATATATACCTACTAATACTTCTGTTCCTACACCTAATTTTTGTAGATAACGTGCGAGTTGATTGGCGCGAGTATTAAGTTCGTGGTAAGTAATTTCCTGGTCTTGATAGGCAACAGCAACTTTATTTGGTGTTAGTTCTACTTGAGCTTCAAATAAATGATGAATACATTGATTGAGAGGATATTCAAATTCTGTGTTGTTCCACTCCACCAATAATTGATGTTCTTCCGTGGCACTTAATAAGGGTAAATTTGCTAGATGCTGGTCTGGATTATCTACTACACCTGCTAGTAATATCTGAAAATGTTCTACCATCTGCCGAATTGTATCGGCACTAAATATATTCGTGTTGTACTCAAAATTACCCCGCAGTTCTTCAGCATCTACTTCTAGTGACACACTTAAATCAAAAGTGGCAGCTTGACGCTCAATGTTCAAGAAACTGGCATTTAAACCAGGGAGTTTGAAGTCTACCATTGGGTTATTTCCAAGGGCAAACATAATCTGAAATATCGGGTTGTGGCTTAAGTTTCGTTCTGGCTGAAGTTTTTCTACTAAATATTCAAAGGGTAAGTCTTGGTGGGCATAAGCGTCTAATGTTACTTCTCGGACTCTATGCAACAATTCTCGAAAGGTAGGATTGCCACTCAAATCAGTACGTAAGACTAAAGTATTGACAAAAAAGCCAATTAGCCCTTCTAACTCAGTGCGATCGCGATTAGCAATAGGTGAACCGACTACAACATCATTCTGTCCACTGTAGCGGTAAAGCAATGTCTTGAAGGCAGCAAGCAAAGTCATAAACAGAGTAGCCCCTTCCCGATTGCTCAGTGTTTTAAGTGCCTCAGTCAAATTTGCAGGCAAGAAAAAAGGCTCTGATGCACCGCGAAAGCTTTGAATCGGCGGGCGGGGATTATCTGTAGGCAACTCTAATAGAGGAATTTGGGCTAATTGCTGCTGCCAATAAGCTAATTGAGATTTGAGTGTCTCGCCTTGAAGCCATTGTCTTTGCCAAATAGCAAAGTCAGCATATTGAATTGGTAATTTGGCAAGAGGGGAAGGTTTACCAGCACAGAAAGCTTGATAAAGACTAGTTACTTCACGCAACAATATTTCTATCGACCAGCCATCAAAAACTATATGATGTACCGTAAATAGCAAGACACGATCTACATCGCTTAAACATATCAAAGTAATTCGTAGCAATGGCACTTCAGCCAAATTAAAAGAGTGTTGTGCTTCAGATATTGCCAAACGCTGAACCTCTGCTTCCTGTTCATTCTCACAGAGATGCCGTAGGTCTACCACAGGCAAATTTAAAGTTAAATTAGAAGCTATAACTTGAACAGGCTGGTCATTAATAACGGTAAAACTTGTTCTTAAAGCTTCGTGGCGACAGACAATTTCATTAAAACTCTGATGCAGTGCAGTTTGATTGAGTTGCCCTTGCAGGCGGACAGTTGTGGAGATATTGTAAGCAAAAACATCTGATTCTAATTGGTTGAGAAACCATAATCGCTGTTGAGCAAAGGAAAGCTGACAAGGCTCACTTCTTGTTGTGTGAGGAATAATCTGTGTTTGTGGGGTACTAGTTTGGGCAATTATCTCTACTAATTCTGCAACAGTAGGTGCATCAAATAAACTACGTATAGGCAGTTCAATTTTAAAAGCTTTATTTAATCGGGAAATAACCTGAATTGCTAATAGTGAATGCCCACCTAACTCAAAAAAATTATCGTAGATGCCTACCTTCTCTAGATTTAAAACTTGTTGCCAAATGTCTGTCACAATTTGCTGTGTTGCTGTTTGCGGGGCGACAAAATAATTTTCCGGTTCTCGTTGTATTCGTTCAACAGTTAGTAATCCCTGACGGTCTATTTTTCCATTGGATAAAAGGGGCAGTACTTTTAAAAATATAAATTCTGCCGGAACCATATATTTAGGTAGTTTCTGTTCGAGAAAATACCGCAGTTCTGAAGTTTTAGGCATTGATTGTGGGTGCGGCACTATATAAGCAACCAAGCGTTTTTCATCAACTTGATTTTGCGCCTGAACAATTGCAGTCGAAACACTATAATGCTGGTGTAAAACGGCTTCAATTTCACCTAACTCAATGCGAAATCCTCTAATTTTTACTTGGTCATCTATACGTCCCAAGTATTCAATATTGCCATCAGGTAAATAACGAGCTAAATCACCTGTTTTGTACAGTTTGTTATCCTCAGAAGTGAAAGGATTAAAAATAAACCTTTGTGCAGTCAAATCAGGTCGATGCAAATAACCCCGCGCTACTCCTACACCAGCAATGTGTAACTCACCTGGAACACCAATAGGGACAGGACGCAAATACTTATCTAAAATATATGTCTGCATATTAGAGATTGGGCGACCAATGGGTACAATATTGCGATCGCTATCTCGTTGACAATGCCACCAAGTTACTTCGATAGATGCTTCCGTCGGCCCGTAAAGATTATGTAATTCTGCATCTAGGCGAGCAAAAAACCTCTCTTGAAGGTCAAAAGAAAGTGCTTCTCCACTACAAAAAACTCGTTTGAGACTTTGGCATTTTTCTAATCCTGTCTCATTTAAAAACACTGCTAACATTGATGGCACAAAATGAACAGTAGTAATTTGTTGCTGGGCAATTAACTGAACTAAATAATTACTATCTTGATGACCATCTGGTTTAGCTAATACTAGACTTGCACCTGCTAAAAAAGGCGAAAAAATTTCCCAAATAGAAACATCAAAACTCAAGGGGGTTTTTTGTAAAAATCTATCTGCGGTTGTGAATTGAAAAGTCTCTTGCATCCACAACAAGCGATTATTTACACCCTTATGATTATTCATTACTCCTTTGGGCTTTCCTGTTGAGCCAGAAGTATAGATTACATAGGCTAAATTATCTGGAGTTACCCTACTAGCAGGGTTTTCTAAACTTTCCTGGGCAATTTGCTCCCAATCTCTATCTATACAAATGACTTGCGCTTCATGTTCTGGAAGTAAATCTAATAATGGCTGTTGAGTTAATAAAACTGGTGCTTGTGTTTCAGCTAACATAAAACCTAGACGTTCCTGGGGATAGGTAGGATCTAGTGGTATGTAAGCTCCTCCAGCCTTGAAAATAGCTAACAGCCCAATGATTAAATCTATAGAGCGTGTCATACAAATGCCAACTAAAACCTCCGGCACTACCCCCAACTTTTGCAGGTAATGTGCTAGTTGATTAGCTCGTTGGTTCAACTCTCGATATGTTATCTTTTGGTCTAAAAAGACAACAGCAACTGCATCGGGAGTTTGTTCTACTTGAGTTTCAAAAATTTGATGAAGGCATTGAAATGCTTCTTGATAGTCTCTATAGGTGTTGTTCCAGGTAAATAAAACTTTTTCTTGTTCTGCTTTATCTATAATTCGTAAATTACTTATAGTTGTTTTTTCTTCATTTAATATACTTTCGATTAATGTTTGATATTGTTTTGATAAATTTTTGACAGCTTCCAATGAAAACAAATTTGAATTATAATGTAACTCTATATCAATAAAATTTTTTCTGTCAATACAATTAAGCTTAATTCTAAAAGGTGATAAACAGACATATTTCTGTTTAACATAAAATAAAACACTATCAGCTAAATACGCTTGCTGATAACCTTGAAAATCAAAACAATATAAATGAGGCGGTAAAGTATTAGAATTATCTGTTGTTCTGATGATTTGATCCCAAGCAAAATACTCTTGCCAAGAATAAGCCTCACAAATTGCTGCATCAACTTGTTGTAACACTTGAGTACAAATGTCTTCAGCTTCTAAGTGAGAGTGAATTGGTAAATATTGAGCTAACAAACCAAATGTAGTTTCTAATTCAGGGTATGAACGCCCATTGTAATTAGTTCCGATGACAATATCAGACCGATCCGTAAGATGCCAAAGTAAAATTTTCCATGCAGTCAGAAAAAAAGTAGATTTTGATATTTGATGTCTTTGAATAAATTCTTCTACTTGATTTACCAAAACGTCAGCCAATTTAACAGATAAAACTGCTGGTTGAAATTTTTTATGTTTAAAATTATCCTTTTCAAAAGGAAGTTGAAGATTTAAAAAATCTGATATTTGCTTGTTGTGCCAATAATCTCTACCCAATTCTAACTCTTCATCAGTTAATAACTCATTTTTCCATGCAGAAAAATGTACATACTGTAAAGGAGAATTGTTTAAGCAATTATATTTATTGCTATATAAAATCGTCAGTTCATGTAATAAATTATCCAGGGTTATAGAATCAGCACAAAGGCTGGGTAACGTAACGATTAAAATATACTTTTGTTCTAATAATCTAATTAAATACACATAAAATAATAAATAATTAGACTTACATTTATTATCTGTTATTAAAAATTCTAAAATTTGGCTTTCTTGCTCATCAGCATTTAGATAACTCAAATCTAATTCTTGCCAATTTAGAATACTGGTACTACTAGTAACCTGAACAGGAAACTCCATATCCGGCAAAATTTTGAATGTCGTGCGGAGAATTTCATGCCGATTAATCAACTCTTGAAAAGCCTCTTGTAAAGCTTCCACATTCAATTTTCCATCAATTAAAACACTCATCTGTGTTCGATAAACTGAACTATCTTGCTGTAACAGCCAGATATTCTTTTGCTGGGGTGATAGTTCAAAGCCTTCAATCATACCTCTGTGTTCCTCTGCGCTTACCTCAGCGCACCTTTGCGTTTTAAATTTTTTTATATATTTTGCAACTAAAGATTAAAACGACTTTGTAAAAAGCAAGTACCTAATAGCATCAGTAAAGCTGGCTCTAAATTAATACGCTGACTTTCTTTCATAGTTGCAAGTCCATCTAAGAGTGTAGCGATCGCCGATTGGTTAAAAAATGGTACAGATGCCATAACTGAACTCCGCAACACATCTTGAATTAAAATATAAAGAGAATTATTAGTCGTAATAGTTACAGGTGGAGCAGTAAAAGGTTGTTTTGGACGAGTGTAGACTGTATCAGTCAGAAAAGGTCTAGCCGCTTCTCTTAGCACATATTTTTCTTTCATCCCCCGAATTAATAGAGAAACTGGCATTTCACGTACTAATTCAAAAAGATGATGATCTAAAAAGGGTAAACGTACCTCGATCGCATTAGCCATTTCTAAACGTTCAGCAAACAAAATATAGTTAGGTAAAATGGATTTAGACCACAAATATAAAGATTGAATAACTGGTTCTCTTCCTAAAATTTGTTCCTCAATATGAAATTGGTTTAAAAACTTGCCATAAACATCTAAGTCAGAATAATCAGAGGCATAATCAGGATTGAGAAGCAGGTGAAAAACAGAACGTTTAACTGCTATTTCTTTTAACCATGAAGGGAGAAATCCTAATTTCTGCTCTACGCTAGTTAAAGCGGTTGGTGTTTTTTGAATACAATTATTGAAAAGTAAATCTTGGCGTGTGTGACTATACCCTGCCAAAATTTCGTCCGAACCTTCCCCAGATAAAACAACTTTATAACCCGATTGTCGGACTACACGACTTTGTATATATCTTGCTACACCATGTGAATTTACACCCAAAGTTTCAGCGTGCCAAATTGCATCAGCAATATGTTCAGCAAAATCAGATTGATTAAGCCGAATCACTTGAAAATCAGCACCAACATATTTTGCTGTTTCACGAGCGATAGGTTCTTCATCATAGGCTGGGCGATCAAAAGAAACAGTAAAAGCGCGAATTGGATCGCAACTAGATTTTGCTGCTATTCCCAAAACAGCTGATGAATCAATACCACCACTCAAGAAACTACCTACAGGTACATCAGCCCGCAGCCGAATTTGCACAGCTTCTTCCAATTTGTGGCGGAATAGCTCAATATATTCATGATCTTGACGTTGTGGTATTTGTTGATTAGCTGTTGGATAATCCAGATCCCAATAGCGAGTAATCTGAGTTTGATTGTGCGTTGCTAACAAATAGTGTCCAGGCGGAATTTGCTTGACACCCTCAAACAAGGTGCGGTCTTGATTGACATAAATGAATAACTGCTGAAAATATGATTCATAATCCCAACTGGCGGGAACTCCAGCAGCAAATAAAGCTTTGGCTGCTGATGCTAGATAAAGTGTATTACCAACTGTAGTGTAAAAAAGTGGTTTAATTCCAAAGCGATCGCGTGCTGCAAACAAAACCTGTTTCGCCTCATCCCACAAGATAAATGCAAATTCACCCCGGAGATATTGCAGACATTCAGTGCCAAATTCTTCATATAGATGAAGTACAATTTCGCTATCAGAACGGGTTCTCAGTCGATGACCTGAGTTTTTTAATTGATGCTGAATCTTTTCATAATCATAAAACTCTCCATTCACGACAACGTGTAACTTTTCATTTTCATTGGTTATTGGTTGATTGCCTGTTGCTAAATCAATAATACTAAGTCGAGTATGACCTAATCCGACTTTTTGGTGGGAAGCAACCCAATGTGATTGGCGATCGGGGCCGCGATCGCTCAACTGTTGTGTAGCTTTAGTTAAAGCCTCTACTATAATTGGTTCTTGTCTGGAAAAAATGCCTACAATACCACACATCTATATAAAACTTCCTATGGAAACTATTAGTGGACAACATTTAATTTGTACATTGCGATATTATTTACTTGTAGGCAACAAAATAGGTTTCGCGTGGTTTATCTGGTTCACTATAATAAACACGAACTTGCTTAAAACCTACATTTTCTAAAGCAGATATAACTTCATCTGCGGCATAACTTTTAACTAACATGATATCGTCAAAACGTCGCCAACTTTCTTCAATAAATTTAAAACCAGTAATTTTTATTTGATCTATCTTTTCTTCTGGATTGTACGTGTGTTTTACAATCCAGGCACAATCATCTTTAGCATCACTTAAAACAATGTCATTCCAGCCAGCTTGAAACCCTTGTTCTAACAAAATATTAAATACAAATAAACCGTTAAAGCGTAATGCTTTGTAAACACTCTCAAAAGCACTTCTCAATTCTTCACAAGACATAAAATGATTGAAAGCGCCTGTAGAAATTGCTCCCTCAAAAACTGGTGGTAATTCAAAAGAACGCGCATCACTGAAAATAAATTCACCATTGCTGGCATTTTTACGAGCATAATGCAGCATTGCTTCTGAGCTATCAATTCCTGTGACTTTATATCCTTTGTTTAACAACATCTGTGCTAAACGACCAACGCCACAGCAAACATCAAGAATATTTGAAGTAACAGGCATCTGTGGTAAAAATAGTTCGTTAACAAATGGCAAATTATAGTCAAGATAATCTTGACTATAATATTGATTATTAACTGAAGCAATAAGATTGTAGTCGGGATGAGTAATTGTAGAAGACATAATTTTATGAAAGTATAATGGTTTTTGGTTGAATGTTTTTTAATTTATTAGCAGCTATATTTCGTATTCTTTTTAAATCGTCAGTTTTTTCTTTGTTTTCATATTCCTGAATTAAGTTAACTAAGTTTTCCAGTTGTATATTAGGTTCTTCCACGAAAGCATTAAATAATATTTGCAAGTAATTTAGAATTCTAGTAATGTTTATAAATTTGTAAAAATATGAATCATATTGAGCCACTAGACCTAAGCTTGAACCAAGTAGTAAGATAAGTGTGAGGGGATAATTAGAGCGTGAAAAGAAAGAAACGTTATTAATTTTTAAGTTAGTTGTAGATAGGCGAGAAATATCTACTAACGAGTTTTGACACGCTAACAGACTTTCAAATAATGGTAATCCCCCAGAAACTTCACTCCAACTTTGAATGTTTATCAAAGGAGTGTGTTCATACTGACGTAGTTGCTTATATTGAGACTGGAGTTGTTTTAACCAAGGTACGAGTGAATCTTGAGGAGAAATTTGCACTCGCGTTGGTAAAGTGTTAACGAAAAGACCTACTATTAATTCAACTCCTGGTAAAGTTACAGGACGACCAGATACAACAGTACCAAATACTACATCTTTTTCCTTGCTATAGTGGCTGAGTAACAAAGCCCAAGCACCAAGAAATAAAGTATTTAAAGTTAAATGGTGGTGTTTTGCAAAGGATTTAAGTTCTGCTGTAACAGTTGTAGATAGTTGAATTTGCTGTTGAGCATAGTTATCTTTTTTACCATAGTTAAAACTGCGGTTAATTGCCAAAGAAGTTGGCTTTTTGAATCCCATAAGGCTTTGTTGCCAAAATGCTTCTGCTGCTGATAAATCCTGCTTTTTCAACCAAGCTATATAATCTCTATAGGGACGACATGATTGTAATTGCAGACTATCGCCTTGGCAAAATGCTTCGTAAAGAGTAAAAAATTCTTTCAGTAAAATATCAGTACACCAACCATCTAATATCAGATGGTAAGTAGTCCAAATCAGCTGATAAACGTCCTCATCAATACAAATTAAAGTTAGGCGCATTAAAGGCGGTTCAGAAAGCTGAAAGCCACGCTGACGGTCTAGTTCTACAAAAGAATTTAATTGTTCTTTCTGCTTATAATTCGAGAAGTTCTGCCAATCATACTGCTCTATTACCAGTTTCACACGCCGATATACTACTTGAACTGGTTTATCTAAATTCTTGGAAATAAAACCTGTTCTTAAACTGGGATGGCGTTCTACAATTTGCTGCCAAGCTTTATTAAAAGCAGAGAAATTCAGCTTTCCTTGTAATGTACATAAAATTTGCTCTAAATACATTCCTGAATTCGGTTCCGCCAGGATGTGAAATAGCATCCCTTGTTGAGTTGGCGAAAGAGTATAAATGTCTTCAACATCTTCAAGTTTCATGTTAGCTGAAAAGCTCGTTTAGCTCTGATTGACTTAATTCGGATTCTGGAAAATCTGAAGGTATAAAGCTAGTTAAATTTTCAGATTGCGCTTCTTCGCTGTTCGTCGAAGTAAGCAAAGTTGTTTCCGCGATTTTTGCTAATTCAGCAATAGTTGGATAATCAAACAGTTGATTAGTCGTCAGTTGCCAACCTAGTTGATTTGCTTTGGCAATAATTTGAATGCTCTGAATAGAATCTCCTCCCATCTCGAAGAAGTTATCATAAATACCCACCCTTTCAATACCAAGAACTTGACTCCATATACTTGCTAGTGCTTTTTCAACTTGTGTTGTAGGTTCTACATAGTTTTCTTCTATCTGTGGGTCTTCTTCTTGGAGGAAGAGATTTAGTAGTTCACGTTTTTCTGGTGATAGTTGTTCAAGGCGTTCCAAAAAATCACTCATTTTTTGTTTCTCTAGTTTATTCAGGTTGTAAAGTTAATATTTTCTTTTGAGCAAGTATAAGTTGTGCTTCTTCATCAGAAATTTGTTCCAGCTTTTGTAAAAGATGGGCTATTTTCATCTCATTTATGAGTTTTTGATTAGGTGCTGGTAAATTCCGACGGTCAACTTTGCCATTAGGAGTCAAAGGCAAGGTATCTAAGATTATGAAATTGTTAGGTATTTTATAAGCTGGCAATTTCTTTTTTAAGTAATTTCGTAATTGGCTGGTGCTGGGTGCAATATCAGATGTTACAACATAAGCTACTAAATATTTTTTTCCTAATTCTTCTCTCGCTAAAACCACCGCATTTTTAACTTCTGGGCGTTGTTTTAATACTGTCTCAATCTCTTCTAATTCAATCCGATATCCATTGATTTTGACTTGATAATCGCGGCGACCAATGAATTCGATATTGCCGTCAGGAAGAAAACGCCCTAAATCTCCTGTCTTATACAACCTCTTACCTTCTGCCTTCTCAAAGGGGTTAGGAATGAATTTTTGGGCGGTTAATTCAGGATGATTTAGATATCCACTGACTACACCTTCTCCACCAATATATATTTCTCCGACAACTCCGACTGGTACAGGTTGTAAGTGGGTATCTAGCAAATATATTTGGGTGTTAGCAATGGGACGACCGATGGGGATAGTATGGCTTGATTCATGGTCTTGACAATTGCAGACACTACTCCAGACGGTTGCTTCGGTCGGCCCGTATTCATTGAAAAGTGATGCTTGGGGTAATAGTTGACGGTGATGTTTGACTAAGGCGGGTGAACAAGTTTCTCCCGCAATAATCACAGTACGTAGAGAGATTAATTCAGCAGGTTGGATATGGTCTAACAACAATGCGTACAAAGAAGGAACACTTAACCAATGAGAAATTTGATGGTGTGCGATCGCCTGTCCTAAATGCCAAATATCTCTTTGTCTACCTTCCTTAATTAATATTAAAGTTCCTCCTTGACACAAAGTCCAGAAAATCACTGCCACCGAACTATCAAAGGCAAATGAAGGAATTAATAAAAAACTGCGAACGGGTTCTGAGTAATAAGCAATTCTGGCACTGGTAGAATGCACTAAATTTTTATGAGTAACTGGTACTCCTTTCGGTTTACCCGTAGAACCAGAAGTATAAATAATATATGCTAAATTGTTTTGCTCGGTGCAGTTAATGAGCTTATCTTGGCTACTTCTTGTTATTAATTTCCAGTCTGTATCCAGGCAAATAACCCTTATTTGACTTAAGCTATTAACTAATGTCTTTTGACTAACGACCAATGACACCCTAGCATCTTGCAGTATCAAATTGATATGCTCTTGCGGATATGCAGGATCTAGCGGTACGTATGTGCCACCAGCTTTGAGAATACCTAATATCCCTACGATCATTTCTATAGAACGTTCTACATAGAGTCCTACAGGTACATCACAACTTACCCCTAAATTTTGCAAGTAATGAGCAAGTTGATCAGAACGTTCGTTGAGTTCTTGATAAGTTAACTGCTGATCCTCAAATATTAATGCTGTTGCATCTGGTGTCTGCAATGCCTGATTTACAAACCATTGATGAATGAGTAAGTTTTCGGGATATTTGCTGTTTGTATCATTCCACTCCACCAATAACTTATGCTGTTCATTAACAGGAAGCAAACATTGAGACTCATAGCGAGCGCTTGGTTGGTGAGACATGGCTGTTAGTGTCTCAAAATAGTAACCGCCAATGGCTTCTAGTTGAACTTGATTAATCTTGGTGAGGTCGCATTCTAAATCAAGTTGAATATTATCCGAAAATGGCTCTCGGTTAAACTCGACTCTTAAAGCAAAATGGGTTTCACCAAAACCTTGCGCGCCGATAATTTCCAAATCTTGTAATGATTGGAGATTCTGGAATATATGAAAGTGAGTGTAATTAAAAACAGTTTCAAATAACTGTTCTCCACGATTAAGCTTTTTCAATTCTGCGTAGGGATAGCGTCTATAAGGTAATAATTCACTTTCTGCTTGAAAAGTTTGTTGTATTAAGTCTATCCAAGTTCCTCCATGCAGATGTAAACGCAATGGCACAGTATTTAAATGAATACCTAGCGTTTGTTCTCCGTCTTCAGTCTCTAATCTACCGTTAGACTCCAAACCCGTTAATACATCCGTCTCACCACTTAATAAACTCATGACTCTGATATGTGCAGCTAATAAAACGTGCTTAACAGGAACTTGCGCTATCTTCGCCAGCTGTTTGAGTTTATCGGACAATTCAGAGGAGATAGGAACATTTAAAATACCAATTTCAGGATTGGTACTGCTAAGGCTGTTACGATTCCAACGCGGTAATTGCATTGTGATGCAATCTTGTAGCTTTTGCGTCCAATAGTTACGGCATTTTTCTGACTCTAGCGTTGAACGTTCTAGTGCAACAAAATCTCGGTATGTAATTGTCGGTGACGAATCAAGAGGATATGTCTGGTTGTGAAGTAAAGCCCAATAACGATGTAGTAATTCAGTTAGTAATGAAGCAGTACTCCATCCATCTAAAATGCAGTCGTGGAAACTCAAGACGAGATAAAAAGACTCGTCAGTGAGGCGATGAACGAAGAAGCGAATCATTGGTGGACAAGTCCAATCAAAATTTCGCTGTTTCTCAGTTTCTATCCAAGTGTCAATTGCTTGTTTTTGCTGAGTTGGCGATAGAGAGCGTAAATCTTCTACCTGTAGCGGTACACTCACTTGCTCATGGACTAGTTGCAATGGTTCGCTAAAGTTGATTAAATCAAACGAAGTCCGTAAAATTGGGTGACGATTTACTAATTGCTGAATTGCTTGTTGCAAACATTCGACATCAAAACGAACTCGCAACTGGTAGAAGAATATATCATGATACATTGGCGAATCAGGGCTGTATTGAGAATGAAAAATAACTCCCGCCTGGATTCTCGCTAAAGGATAGGCATCTTCTATATCTAATGGTAATTTTTGGCGATCGCCTACGGCGGGGCGTAGCCCATCGCTTGCAGCAATCAAACTGAATCTTTCTGTTTTCTGCTTCCATAAATAACTCGGTTCTGCAATGTTGACTTCTTGCGCCAATTCATAAATCGTTTGATGTTGAAAAAGTTGTTGTAGAGAAAAACTTAAGCCTCTTTCCTGAGATTTAGCTAGCACCTGAATACTACGAATAGAATCTCCTCCTAACTCAAAAAAGTTATCGTAGATACCTACTCGTTCAATCCTCAATACCTGTGTCCAGATTTGAGCTAATGCTTTTTCTACTGAGGTAGTCGGAGCAATGTAAGCTGTATCTAGTTCTGGTCTGATGCGATCGCAGTTTGGTAATGCTCGTTTGTCTACTTTCCCATTAGGCGTTAAAGGTAGACTATCTAACATGACGAAAGCCGCAGGTATCATGTATTCAGGTAACTGATTTTTTAGCCAACGGCGCAATTCAGTAATTGTTGGTGCAGGTTGTTGGGCAGAAACGCAATAAGCAATTAATTGGCGATCGCTAAAATTTTCTGATTTATTTTGTTTAATAAACTGGCGCAGTTCCGTAACAGCAGTATTAGGCTGAATGTCGCCAACAAACTCAGTTTCTCGCATCAAAACCACAGCTTCCTCAATAGCTGGATGTTGGCGCAATACCGCCTCAATTTCTCCCAATTCAATGCGGAAACCGCGAACTTTTACTTGTTCATCAATGCGTCCTAAATACTCAAGTTCGCCATTAGGTAAATAACGTCCTAAATCTCCGGTTTGATAAAGCCTTATAGAGTAATTTCCAAAGGTGCAATGTTTAAACCTCGCAGCAGTCAGTTCGGGACGATTCAAATAACCCCGCGTTACACCAGCACCACCAACGTAGATTTCTCCTGGTACTCCAATGGGTACGAGTTGGCAATGTTTATCTAATATATACACCTGTAAGTCGGGAATTGGACGACCAATTATACTGTTGGTGCGTTCAATATCGGCTTTGGTAAGAGGGTAATAGGTGACGTGTACAGTAGTTTCTGTAATGCCGTACATATTAACTAACTGCGGTGAATCGCCATGACGGTCAAACCAAGCCTTTAAGCTTTTGATTTCCAAGGCTTCCCCACCAAAAATTACTAGACGCAAGGCAAGTTTAGAAGCTTGTTGTTCTACTCGCATCAACTGACGAAAAGCCGAAGGAGTTTGATTGAGAACTGTTACCTGCTCTTGACAAAGTAAATTATAGAAAGCTTCAGGAGAGCGACTAATCCAGTAGGGAACGATTACCAAGCGTCCGCCGTACAGCAACGCCCCCCACATTTCCCACACAGAAAAGTCGAAAGCATAGGAATGGAACAGCGTCCACACATCGCCACTACTAAATTTAAACCACTCGTCAGTTGAGCTAAATAACCGCACAACATGGAAGTGATTCACCAAAACGCCTTTCGGCTGACCGGTGGAACCAGAAGTATAAATTACATAACCTAAGTTATCGGCTGTAACTTCGCTGATGGGGTTGTGTTCTCTCTCTTGTTTAACTCGATCTAGGCAGACAATGGAGCCTGTAAAAGTAGGAAGTTTTTCGATTAGCTGCTTCTGCGTTACTACTATCGTGATATTTGCATCTTCTAAAATGAATGCCAAACGCTCTTGGGGATAATTCGGATCTAAGGGTACATAAGCACCCCCAGCTTTGAGAATACCAAGTATACCCACAATCATTTCTAAAGAACGTTCGACGCATAAGCCAACTTTAGTTTCTGGCTTTACACCCAAGTTTTGGAGATAGTGCGCGAGTTGATTTGCCCGTGCGTTGAGTTGCTGGTAAGTTAGATGTTCATCAGCAAAGGTAATTGCTATAGCATGAGGTGTTTGTTCTACTTGAGTTGTAAACAATTCATGCAGACATCGCTCAATTTTAGATTTTGGATTTTGCGAAAAGTTGCGTGCGGGGGTTCCCCCCCGTTGAGCAAACTTTTCAAGACGGATTTTGGATTGGGGTTGGCTAAATTCGGATAATATTTGATGCTGTTCTGCATCTGTCAAAAGTGGTAATTTAGCGATGGGTTGTAGTGGGTTGGCGATCGCACTTTCCAGTAAGCTTTGAAAATGACCTGCCATACGGGTAATAGTATTACTATCAAACAGGTCAGAGTTATATTGCCAAGAAGCTGTTAGAACCCCATCAATTTCAGCCATCATTAGGGTTAACTCAAACTGCGCTATTTGCTGTTCGAGTCTCCAAGTTTCTAACTGTAAATCTCGCAAATTCATGCCTATTCCAGATTCACCTAGTGCTAAGGCTGCCAATCCTGCTTGCTGTGCGATTTGGGCTTTTTGTAAAACAAACATTACCTGAAATAAAGGCGATCGCCCCAAATCACGAACAGGTGCTAGCTGTTCTACTATCAGCGAAAAGGGATAATCTTGATGAGCAAACGCATCTAAAACTGTTTGCTGGACTTTTTGTAAAAATGTTTCAAAGCTAGGGTTGTCAGCGAAACTGGCTCTAAGAACTACCGGATTGACTAAGTAACCTACAACTCCCGCCCAAGCAGCTCGATTTCTGCCACTGGTAGGAGAACCGACGAGTATATCCTCTTGTCCTGTGTAGCGGTAAAGCAGCGATTGAAAAGCTGCAAGCAGTGTCATGTAGAGGGTGACTTGGCGATCGCAGCTGAAGTCTTTGAGTTTCTGTGTGAGTTCTGCACTGAATTTACAAGTATAAGTTGCCCCTCGGTAACTTTGCACAGGTGGGCGCGGACGGTCGGTGTGCAGATTTAATACAGGTAATTCCCCTGCTAATTGCTTTTGCCAGTAAGCCCAAAGTCGCTTACCTTCTGGACTTGCCAGCATTTGTGCTTCAGCATTTACGTAGTCAGCATACTGTTTGGTCAAGGGAGGAAGAGTTAGAGGTATACCGTTTTTTTGTGCCTCATACAACCTGCCTAACTCATCCACTAATACAGTCAAACTCCAGAGGTCTGTCACAATATGATGAACTACTAGCAAAAGAATATATTCTTGAGGTGAGCGAATAAATAAACCTACTCTGATTAACGGTTCTTGTTCCAAATCAAAGGGAGAATAAGCTAGTTGAATCAGGCGATCGCTCAAAGATAATTCATCCCATTCGCTAGCATCTTCCTGTTGCCAGTAGACTTGTAACTGTTGATGGACTCGCTGTACAGTTTGTCCTTGATTAGTAATAAAAGTAGTACGTAGACCAGGATGGCGATCGACTAATATTTGAAAAGCTCGATGTAACGCTTCAATATTTAAATCGCCCCCGATAAGCACCGCCCTAGCAATGTTGTAAGCACTATTTTCCGGAGCTAATTGCTGTAAAAAATATAATGCTTGTTGCCCATGAGAAAGCGGATATTCGGTAACAGCATTAAGGGATGAGAGTTCGTTAACCGAATTTGATTCTAACTGCGCTATTATCTTGATTGCTAGTTGTTCAATACTGGCATTTCCTAAAAAACAAGCCATTGGCAAAACCACACCTAAATCAGTTTCAATGGTGTGCTGAAGTTCAATTGCTATTAACGAATCAACACCCAAACTACCTAAAGGCTGCCTTGAATTTGCTTGCTTCAGGGATACTTTCATCACCCTAGCGACTTGTTGTTGAAGATAAGACTCTAGTTTTGACTGGCGCTGTGATGGCTCCAATGCCAAAATATCTTCACGACTCAAGCCCACTTGACTATTTATTTGATGGTCATTTTCTAGGATACTGCTAGCTATTGTTTCCAAAGTTTCTGCCAAAAACCCAGCCCAACAAGCATGACGTTGAATCTTGCCGCTAGAAGTTTTAGGAATACTACTTGGTTTGAGAAGTAACACCGCATAAACTTGCACCTCATGTCCTTCTACAACCGCCTGACGGATAGCTCCTACTAGTTCCTCAGTCTCTAAATTTCGTAGATAACTGCGCTGTACTTCTTGGGCGATAACTAGCCTTTCTTCGCCGTTCACATCAACAGAAAACGCTGCTCCACCGTCTGCTTGTAGTGCTGGGTGGCTCTTAGCTACCGTCCATTCAATGTCTTGCGGATAATGATTGCGCCCCCGGATAATTATCAAATCCTTCAGACGACCAGTAATGAAGAGTTCGCCTTCATACAAAAATCCCAAGTCGCCTGTACGCAAAAACGTCCCTTCTTTTGTATCTCTCAAGCAAGCTCGGAATGTATACTCAGTTTGTTCTGTCCGACACCAATACCCCTGAGTCACACTACCTCCCGCCACCCAAATCTCGCCCACTTCACTAGGTAGACAAAGTGTTAAAGTATCAGGATTAACAATGATAATCTTTAAATCTGGCAAAGGACGACCACAACCTACCAACGTCCTTACATCAGCTTCTTCTGTACTCGTTGGAATGATCTGATTTTGTGCCAATGCTGACGACTTTACCGACTGTAATACTGGTGGAGCCGCTTTACTACCACCAGAAACAATCAATGTTGTTTCTGCCATCCCATAACAAGGATAAAAAGCCTCGCGGCGAAATCCGCACTCAGCAAAGGTGGCAGCAAACTGTTCTAAAGTTTCTTTGCGAATCGGTTCAGCCCCGTTAAAAGCAATTTCCCAACTACTGAGATCCAGCGTAGTTCGTTGTTCTGGGGTAATTTTACGAACGCATAAATCATAGGCAAAATTCGGCCCGCCACTGGTTGTGGCTTTATACCGGGAAATTGCTTGTAACCAACGAAGAGGTTTTTGCAGAAACGCCACAGGAGACATGAGAATGCAGGGTATTCCCAAGTACAAAGGCTGGAGCATATTCCCGACCAATCCCATATCATGAAATAGAGGCAACCACCCGACAAAAACGGTTTCTGCGGTATGCTCCATTGCCAGTTGGATCAGCTTTTGATTATGCAAAAGATTGCCATGACTGACCTTTACTCCCTTTGGTGCTGCTGTAGAACCTGAAGTATATTGCAGCAACGCTAAGGTATCACTGGTAAGAGTAGCTTCTTGTTGCCATTTATTTTCTCCCTGACTGCTAATCAGATCAGTTGCTAGCCATTGCATAGTTGCCAGTTCTGGAAACTGGATAAACTGACGCTTGATATCAGTTAAAAGGTTTGTAGTTGTTAAGACAATAGTTGCCTGTGCATCTGCAATGATGGCTTGTAATCGGGGCATGGAACGGTTTGAGCGTGGCGGATAAGCAGGAACCGCTATTACTCCGGCATAAAGACATCCAAAAAATGCAGCGATGAATTCTAAACCTGGCGGGTAGAGCAACAATGCTCTTTCTCCCCTTTTTGCACAGCTTTGAAATAAGGTAGCAATAAGCCGAGCTTGCCAATCTAATTCTCCATAGGTTAAATAAGAACCCTCCAATTCCCCATCTACAAGAAAAGTATATGCTTGCTGTTGGGGTTGCTTGCTTGCTCTCCAGTGAAGCAGTTCAACCAAAGTGGAAAATTCAACTGGTAACTCGAAAAAGCTTTTGCTCATATGGGAACCTTCTCAATTGTGCGTTCAAGGTCATCAATCACTTGAAATTCAGGTGTTGCAATGTTAAACGACTAGAAAACACATTTTTTATCATCTCAAAATGTTTATCTAATAGTTTGATAATAGAAATGTTTATAACAGCATAAAATGAGATTTTCCTTGCTAGTTGCAAGAAATATAATGGTGCAATTAGTCTTAATTAATGTTTATTTAAGAAACAAGATGTGTTTAGCGTGATAAGATACATTACCTCGCAATATTTTTCTTGTGCCTTATTTTTTAGGACGAGAAACAGTAAAGAATCAGACGAAAGCAAAAAAAGTTGAATCCGTCCATTGTCAGATTATTAGCAATTACCTTCAAAACTTTTTTGGAGGATAAATTTTCTAATTGATATCGAAAACTATTCTCAGCAATCCTCAACAAACAATATATTACACGCTTCTCTTGGTTATACAATTATTAATAAGTTATTACTATTAATTACTTATATAGCAATTAAATAAATTAATAATATTAAATAAATCTGGTTATTATTGTTTTGTAGATTTGTAAATATTTAATACTTAATATATAAAAAAATTATTTTTTTAATTTTTATTTAACATACAGTCAAGTTTGACGGACAGTCTTTTGAAATAAACAACTGCTTTAGGTACGCTCAGTAATATTTTTGAAACTCAAAGATTTCATTGATATATCCAATTTTATCTAAATTTTCATAGGTAATTTGCCCACAAAATTACATTCATGCCATTTGTATTTATTTATTTTCAATAAAGAGCTTGACTTTTTTTACAAGCTTGGTATTGTAAGAATGATTATCGTTATAGTTCTCAGCAGTACTTCAACAAAAATCTTTGAAAATTCTTAAAGCGGAGTAGGTTGAACTTGGCAAAGTTTGATTTACTACTTTTTCATCCTGCAACAGCAGACATGGAGTTATTTGCGATCAAACGCAAGTAATACCCTGTTGTAGTGGTGTGCAATGTGGTGTGGAGAAAAATTTTGAAACAAAGACAGTTTTTTGATTTGGGAATTGTAGGAGCTATTTGTTTGTTAGCAATTGCACCTGTAAAGGCGCAGGAAGTAGTTAAAGAGGGTACTTCTAGTACAGATATCCCCCAACTCAGTGATATTGAGATTCCCTATACCAGTGTGAAAGACTGGCTGCTTGCACAAACTGAAGTCATACAAGTAACAGGAGTGCGTCTTTCCTCAACAAATGATGGTTTGGAAATCATTTTAGAAACTTCTGCATCTGATAACCTACAAACCTCAACGACAAGTGAAGGGAATAGTTTTATTGCAGATATTCCTAACACTCAACTGCGCCTAGCAACAGGCGACTCCTTCCGCCAAGAAAATGCGATCGCGGGAATTACAGAAGTAACAGTGACAAACCTAGATAGCAAGACTATTCGCTTAAGAGTGACAGGTGAAGTAGGTGCGCCAAAAGTTGAATTGTTTGACAGCGATGAAGGTTTAGTTTTCGGGATTACACCAGCGATATCTTCTACATCCCAACAACCGCCACCACAGACACCTGAAACAGAAGAACAGCCTAGTAGTGAAACAGCACCAGAACAACCTTCTGCTCAAGAAGAGCAACCTATTGAATTAGTAGTAACAGGTGAAAGAAAGGGCGAATACAACGTACAAATTGCTCCCAGTTCTACAAAAATTGACGTACCTCTACGGGACATTCCCCAATCTATTCAAGTTGTGCCTCGGCAGGTACTAGAAGATAGACAAGTAACACGTCTAGACGAATTTACAGATAACGTCAGTGGAGTGCAACGGATATTCGGTTTTGGCACAGCATCCGGTTACAATATTCGCGGTTTGTTTGCAGGTTATGAAAACCTCCGCAACGGCTTTCGGGATCAAGGTAATCCTCGTGATATTGGCAACGTTGAGCGTGTAGAAGTACTAAAAGGCCCGTCATCAGTTCTTTATGGTGGTGGTAGTTCTTCTGCTTTGAGTGGATTAGTTAATACAGTCACGAAAAAGCCGCTTGACAGTCCCTTTTACCAAGGTCAGTTGACCATTGGCAGTTTTGACTTTTACCGTCCTAGTATTGATATTACAGGGCCACTGTTAAGCGATCGCTCTGCTTTATACCGCTTAAATGTCGCTTATGAAAATAGTAACAGCTATCGTGATTTTGTCTCTAGGGAAAACTTTTTCATTGCTCCCGTTTTGACTCTGCAACTGAGTCCACGTACAACTTTGACCACTGAATTTGAATATCTCGACTACAGTTATATTTTTGACAAAGGTTTACCTTTAAATCCCGTATCTTTACAACTGCCAGTTAACAGGTTTATTGGCGAACCCAATCTCGATCCCACTACCGGAAATGTTGCTTCAATTACTGGTAATTTTGAACATCAGTTTAGTGAAAATTGGAAATTTAGACAGGGGTTAAATGCAACTATTAATAATACTGAAGTTGGCAATGCTCGGATATATTCAATATCCTTACGAGATGATGGTCGTACACTAGATAGGACATCTTCTGTAGGAGCGCAAAAAACAGAAAATTACTCCTCACAAACTGAAATTTCGGGAAAATTTAATACAGGTTCTTTACGTCACAATGTTTTATTTGGTGTAGAATTAGCTCGATTTAAATATGGCTATGATGTTTTTGAAGCTCCTTTAGCTCCTATTGATATTTTTAACCCAGTTTATGGTGCAAGACCAGGAGAATTTACTCTCAGTTTTGCTGGTGAGCAAGGTGGAGACAATATTGGCATTTATGTCCAAGATTTAATAGAAATTTTGCCTAATCTCAAAATTTTGGCAGGCGGTCGTTTTGATGTGGTTGACTCTTTCTTTAAAGACCGTCCAACTAATACAGTAGTAAATGAGCAAACAGACAGCAGATTTTCGCCACGAGTTGGAATAGTTTATCAGCCAAGTCAATCTACATCTGTCTATTTCAATTGGACTAATGCTTTCGTTCCCCAAATCTTTAGTAGAAGCCGGACAAATGAACAATTCAAACCACAAATTGGCGAACAGTTTGAAGTAGGAATTAAGCAAGATTTTTTTGACAGTCGGGTGTCAGCAACTTTAGCATTGTATCAAATCACTCGTCAGAATGTTTTAACACCAGATCCAGTTGATAGAAATAACTTCAGCATTCAAACAGGCGAACAAAGAAGCCGTGGTATTGAACTAGATATTGCTGGGGAAATATTATCAGGTTGGAAGGTAATTGCTAGTTATGCCTATATAGATACTGCTGTTACAGAAGACAATGCGATTCCCATCGGAAACCGACCAGCAGGCGTACCGGAACACAGCGCCAGTTTGTGGTCTACTTATGAAATTCAAAATGGTAACTTGCAAGGTTTAGGTTTTGGCTTGGGGTTAGTATATGCAGCAGAACGTGAGGTATCTTTACCCAATACATTCACAGTTTCCTCATATCTAAGAACTGACGCATCTGTTTTTTATCGTCGCAGTAATTATAGAGTTGGTCTAAATATCAATAATCTCTTTGACGTTAAATATTACGAAGTAGATGGTTTTAGTCTTCTCCCCGCAGCACCATTGACGGTATTAGGTACATTTGCAGTGGAGTTTTAGTCATGGCAAAAATTGTATTTTGTATTTGGCGATTGCAAGGCGAATTTTATGGCACTTTGAAATTGGCGAAAACTCTAAAATCTTTTGGTCATGAAGTGCTTTATTTGGGGATACCAGATTCTGAAGAAAATGCTCAAAATCATGGTTTTACTTTTCTACCTATTCTCGAAAGATGGTTCCCAAAAGGTTTTATACGAAAAGTCGATGATAATCATCTTAAAGCTAGTGGGCTTAAGCTCATCTTAGAGCAAATCAAATATATCAAATATTTTAAATCTATGATTAATTCCTTTCTAACAGGAGAGAACTGCGAAGTACATACTTTACTCACACAAACTCATCCCGATTTACTTTTGATTAGTACATCCTCACCTTTGTTCTCAACTTTACTGGCTTTAATAGCTTATGAATGCCAAATTACAAGCATTTATTTAACGGATATGTTTACGGCACTACCACCGCATAATTCAAGCCGACAAATCAAATTTTCTCCTCAGTTTTGGATACAACAATTTAAATTAGCATTCAGTTGGTTAATTGGTATCGATATAAATATTAAAAATATTATCAAAAAAATTGCTATCAAGAGTAAAATTCCTCTGGAATTACTAGATTTTCAGCAGGTGATTCCTTTGAAATTACCACATTTATTTTTATGTCCTGAAGAATTAGATTTTCCTGGCACTGTAAGACCAGGATGTTATTATGCAGAAGCTTCTATAGATTTAGAAAGGCAACAACCTGATTTTAATTGGTCAAAAATCAAGCAAGATAAAGCTCTAATTTATTGTGCTTTAGGAACTACAGTAGGAGCAGTAGAAACTTTAACTGTAGCTAAAGCCAAACAATTTATTCAAAACGTCATTGATGCTATTTCCAAAAAACCTAAATATCAATTAGTGGTTTCAGTGAGCGATTATCTTTGTGTTCAAGATTTTACTTTTATTCCCGATGATGTCATCATAGTTAATAAAGCACCGCAATTAGCACTTTTGGAACAAGCTTGTTTAGCAATTATAGCTGGAGGAATACATACTATTAAAGAATGCATATTTTCAGGAACACCAATGATAGTATTTCCCATTTGTGCTGACCAACCGGAAAATGCTAAAAGGATTCAATATCATGGATTAGGGTTGGTGGGTGACATTCAAGATATAACAGTCCAGGAAATAACTAATTTTATTGAAACAATAGAAAGCAATTCTTCATTGCATCCGCAAGTAGAAGCATGGGGTAAAAAATTTAGAGAAATAGAAAGTTCTGGACTTTCTGTCAAAATTATTTCTCAAATTTTAGCTAGTACAAAATCGGTTAATTAAATTGTTTGTTAAAATTTTAACTTTTATAAAAAATCAAATATTTTTTCAAAATTAATTTCGACAATTTTTATTCAAAATATGAGAAGAATTAAGGTGAATTTAAGTATTTCTAGATTGAAAATCTGCAAAATCAAGTGGTGGCACTGGTTGTCGAGTCTATTACTGGTGCAGATATTGGCTGCTTGTAGCCAAGTTTCTTCAAGTCCACCAGCTACTAAAGTTAGCGGTGAATCCAAAGATGAGATAGTGCTGGCTTTTTCATGGGAGGATTTTGAAAACAAGGGGTTCGACCCAACTATGGGTTGGAATTATTACGGGCCGCCAATTTTTCAAAGTACACTGTTGCGCCGTAACGAAAATCTAGAACTGGTAAATGACCTTGCCCAAAACTACACTATTAGTAGCGATCGCAAAATCTGGAGATTCAAAATCCGTGAAGATGTTCGCTTTTCGGATGGTCAACCCCTCACAGCCGAAGATGTTGCTTACACATTCAACCACACTAAAGAAAGTGGCGGATTGGTAGATTTGTCTATGTTAGACAAAGCAGTTGTCAAGGGAAATTACGAAGTTGAATTACACCTCAAGCAGCCTCGGATTACTTTTATCAATCAAATAGCAAACTTGGGAATTGTACCAAAACACGCCCACAACAAAAATTACTTACGTAATCCCATTGGTTCTGGCCCCTATCGCTTAGTGCAATGGAATCCTGGCGAACAAATTATTGCTGAAGCCAACCCTTACTACTACGGAACGCCAGCAAATATTCAACGTTTGGTAATTCTTTTAACTCTTGAAGATGCAAGCTTGGCTGCTGCGAAGGCGGGTAGAGTTGATGTGGCGCGTATACCGCCATCACTTGCTATCCAGCAGATTCCTGGGATGAATTTGTACGCCCACAGAAGCGATGTTCATGCAGGATTGATGCTTCCTTATATCCCCAACACAGGCAAGAAAACTTCTCAAGGATACTCCATTGGCAATGACATAACCGCAGACTCAGCAATTCGTCAAGCCGTTAACTACGCCATCAATCGGCAGGTTTTGGTTGATGCTATTCTCGAAGGCTATGGTTCTCCTGCCTATACTCCAGTCAGTGGTATGCCTTGGGAAGAAGCTAAAGCTAAAATCCAAGATGCCGATGCTAACAAAGCTAAACAGATTCTTGCCGCAGCAGGTTGGGAAGATAATAACGGCGATGGGATTTTAGAAAAACAAGGATTGAAAGCCGAGTTTAGCATTCTCTACCCTGCTAAAGATAGTGTCCGCCAAGGACTAGCTTTAGCTGTAGGGCAAATGCTCAAACCAATCGGTATTCAAGTCAATGCGGAAGGCAGAAGTTGGAAAGAAATTGAACACCGATTGCATAGCGATGTAGTTCTTTATGTACTAGGCACTTACGATCCGCTTATCCTGTACAATCTCTACCATAGTTCAGTTGCTCAAGGAAATTGGCAAAATCCTGGTTACTATGCGAACTCTGTGGTTGACCAAAATCTTGATAGAGGGATGACCGCAGCCTCAGAGATAGAAGCAAGATTGTTTTGGCAAAAGGTACAGTGGGACGGCCAAACTGGAATCACTACTAAAGGCGATGCTGCATCTACTTGGCTAGTTAGTCCCGATCAAACTTACTTCGTGAATAGCTGTTTAGACCTTGGCAAACAAAAGCAGGCAACTCACAACTACACAGGTTCAATATTAGCCAACGTTACCTCTTGGAAGTGGAACTGCGATTGACCTATGAAGCATATCTGGCGATTCTTACTCCAAAAATTCCTACACTTTCTGCTGCTATTAATAGCACTGTCAGTCATCAGTTTTGTCCTGGTTAGCTTGTCTCCTGTTAACCCAATAGATGCTTATATTGGGGCTGATGTGATGCGTGTGGGTGCAGAACAACGAGAATTAATTGCCCAACGTTGGGGATTAGATCAACCCATGACCACACGTTTTTTTCTTTGGCTAGGACAACTACTGCAAGGTAATTTAGGAACTTCTATGACCTACAACCAAACGGTGTCCCAAGTGATAGCTGAACGTTTTGAGGCATCATTAGCATTGATGGGGTTGGCGTGGTTGTTTTCTGGTGCATTCGGTGTATTGCTGGGTGTTGTCGCAGGAGCTAAGGAAGGGTCTTTAGTAGATCGGGTGATTCGGATTTATGCTTATACTTTGGCATCAGCTCCCGCTTTTTGGATAGCCCTACTACTGTTAATTATTTTTTCGGTAACGCTGCAAGTTACCCCGATATGCTGTGCAACGCCGCCCGGTATTTTAAGGGCTGATGTGACATTATGGCAAAAGCTGCATCATTTACTACTACCTGCCCTGACACTGAGTGTGATTGGCGTTGCTAATATTGCCCTCCACACCCGTGAAAAACTGATTGAAATTTTGCATAGCAACTATGCTTTATTTGCCTATGCCCAAGGTGAAACCACTACTGGGGTAGTTCTACATCACGGTTTGCGTAACGTTGCTTTACCGGCGATTACCTTGCAATTTGCCAGTTTGGGCGAACTGTTTGGTGGTTCTGTACTAATTGAAAAAGTATTTAACTATCCTGGTTTGGGTAATGCTACCGTACAGGCGGCATTGCGAAGCGATGTCCCGTTGTTACTGGGTATTGTTTTCTTTAGTGCCACCTTTGTTTTTATAGGTAACACTTTAGCTGACCTCAGTTACCAGATTATCGATCCCCGTATCCGTTTTGGAAAATCTGCATGACAAAGCCTGCGATCGCCATCCCCACTCTACCAAATCATCCGCCGACTAAGCCCAAAGGCTTGGTATATTTGGGTAATCGCCGTAGCCGCACCCTGGCGATCGCCCTTTTATGTTTTGTAATTTTTAGCACTCTCTTACTAGGAGCGCAGTTAGTTGGCACAGAAGGGTTAGAAATTGCCTTACAAAATCGCAACCAACCACCCTCACTCGCTCATCCTTTCGGTACTGATTGGTTAGGTAGAGATATGTTTGCCCGTACTCTCCACGGCTTAAGTTTAAGCTTGTGGGTGGGTTTGTTGACAGCTATCTGTAGTGCAGCGATCGGGTTAGTCTTGGGAACTGTATCAGCAACGATGAATAGTAAAGTTGACGCAGCGATCACATGGTTGATTGATGTGTTCTTAAGTTTACCTCATCTTGTGTTAATTATCCTGATTGCCTTTGCAGTTGGTGGTGGAGTTCCCGGCTTGTTGATTTCCATCAGTGTCACCCACTGGATGGGTTTGGCTCGACTTTTACGGGCTGAGGTACTGCAAATTAAAAACTCAGACTATGTACAGCTTTCCTATAAACTAGGACATTCTTCCCTTTGGATTGCTCGTCATCATTTGTTGCCTCATTTGATACCTCAGTTTATGGTGGGACTAGTATTACTATTTCCCCATGTGATTTTACACGAAGCCGGTCTAACCTTCTTGGGACTGGGTTTACCGCCAGAGATGCCAGCAATTGGCGTAATTTTAAGTGAGGCTATGCGTTATCTGTCGGCTGGTTACTGGTGGCTAGGAGTTTTACCAGGAGTAGCTTTGCTAATGGCTGTGAAGCTGTTTGATATTTTGGGTGCTAGTTTGCGATCGCTACTTGACCCGAAAACAAGCCAAGAATAACACTATAAGGAGCGTTCAGAATGCTTTATGTACAAAATCTGAGTGTCACCTTTACAATGTATGACCAGGGTTTAAGCCAAAAACAGACTACTGCGATCGCTGATTTGGATTTGCAAATTAACGCTGGTGAAGTTGTGGCTGTTGTTGGTTCTAGTGGCTCTGGTAAAAGCCTTTTGGCACACGCAATTCTCGGAATTTTACCTAAAAATGCCCAGGTGACGGGTAAGATAACATACAACAATGAATATCTTACTGATAAACGTCAAGTGGAATTGAGGGGAAAAGATATAGTACTAATTCCGCAATCAGTTAGTTATCTCGATCCCTTAATGAGTGTAGGAAAGCAACTCAGTCGGATTGCACGTCTAAGGGGATTATCAACAAATGCATCTCAACAGATTATTGACCAAGTTTTAGCGCGTTATAAACTTGCGCCCTCAATCAAGCAGCTGTTTCCGTTTCAACTTTCAGGTGGGATGGCTAGGCGAATTTTAGTAGCAATGGCTGTGATTGGGCAAGCTAATTTAGTCATTGCTGATGAACCAACTCCGGGGTTGCATCCAGAGGTAGTAGTGGAAACTCTCAATCATCTACGCGAACTAGCCGACGAAGGTAGAGGTGTATTGTTAATTACCCACGAACTAGAAGCCGCATTACAAGTAGCAGATAAAGTCGCTGTTTTTTACGCAGGTACAACTGTGGAGATAGCTGATAAAACTGATTTTACTCATGGAGGTAAAGCATTACGTCATCCTTACACTCAAGCACTTTGGCGTTCTTTGCCTCAAAATGAATTTATTCCTGTGTTGGGGACACAACCAAATCCTGATGCTCTTCCCCTTGGTTGCTTATTTGCTGAACGATGTCCAATAGCTACTACAGATTGTTTAACTGATCGTCCACCTCTACGGGAAGTCTGCAATGGTCTAGTGAGGTGCATTCATGCTTAAAGGCGAAAATTTGTCTTTCCGCTATGGGCAAGACCAACCTTGGATTTTGCGGGACTTTAATATAGAAATAAATCCTGGCGAAATCGTGGGTCTGAGTGGAACTAGCGGGTTAGGAAAAACAACTTTGGGTAAAATTCTAGCTGGATATCTCCAATCTATCAAAGGCAGTGTCAGTGTAGATGATCAACCTCTACCAATACAGGGTTATTGTCCGGTGCAAATGATTTTTCAAAATCCTGAATTGGCTATGAACTCTCGTTGGCGGATTAACAAGATTTTAAAAGAAGGGCAAATGCCTTCTGGAGAATTACTCCAAGCTTTAAATATTAATCAGAACTGGCTGAATCGCTGGCCTCATGAGTTGAGTGGAGGCGAACTTCAGCGAATTGCTGTGGCTCGTTCATTAGGAAGGCATACTCGCTACTTGATTGCTGATGAGATGACGGCAATGCTAGATGCCAATACTCAAGCTTTAATTTGGAGGGCTGTCATCGATTACGCCCGTAAAACTGAGATAGGTATTTTAGTTATCAGTCATGACTTCTGGCTGCTCAAGCGTTTATGCGATCGTATGATTGACTTAACTTTAACAGTAAATAACATTAGCCAACGTTAATAGAGTTCATTATTAACGGGACTCATACCACAATCTTGGTTTCATAGTAAATTAAACAGAACTCTTGCAAAAGCGTTCTGTGGTATAATAAAGGGTTTGTAAATTTGCGATTAGGAGATGGGTTTAGCAGTGAAATTCGGGAGAGCCAAACAGCTTACTTCAAGAAAATTTAAGCGCATGAGTGGAGTAAGTCGCCAAACCTTTGATTCTATGGTTGATGTAGTTAAAGCTGATGCTCAAAAGAAAAAGAAACCTGGCCGTCGTCCTAAATTAATTATTGAAGACCAAGTTTTAATGGTGATTCAATATTGGAGAAAATACCGCACTTATTATCATATTGGATTAGATTGGGGACTTTCAGAATCCACAGTATGTCGAACAGTATATAAAATTGAAAACATTTTAATTAAGTCAAAAAAGTTTAGTTTACCTGGGAAGAAAGAGTTATTAAAGATGCCATTACAAGAAGATTTAGTTGTGATGGATGTTACTGAAAGTCCAATAGAAAGACCCAAGAGAGGTCAAAAGAAATTTTTTAGCGGTAAACAAGGAGAGCATACTTTAAAAACCCAATTAATCATCTACCAAAAAACTAGTCAAATCATCTGTATAGGTCATGGCAAAGGAAGAATCCATGATTTTCGGCTATTTAAAACAAGTGGTGTAAAGTTTGGAGAATTGCTCAAAGTTATCGCGGATAAAGGCTATCAAGGAATTAGGAAAATTCATCAATTAAGTGAAACGCCGATTAAGAAACTGAAAGGTAAAAAGTTGACGAAGGAGCAGAAGCAATCTAATCGAGAACTCAATCGATTAAGAATCGTTGTCGAATACGTTAATCGCCGTCTAAAGATTTTCAACATTTTATCTAACCAATATCGTAACCGTCATCGCAGATTTGGTTTAATGTCTAATTTGATTGCTGGAATTTACAATTATGAATTAGCTTTAAAAGCCTAAAATAAAACAAAATTAATAATGCTAATTCAGCAAATAAATAATTGCTGAACCAATTAATTATATTAAATTTTTGATTTTGTATTCTTTAGCATCAGTTAATATGAAAAAATTGGTATTCTCTGGCTATTTAAACTTACTCTAGAAAAGAAATAAACAACCCTTCATTATATCAGAAAATATTTATGTAAGAGTTCTCTAGAGTGCGTCAAAAACTAGCTATCTCTACAGGAGCCGCCTGCTCATCAGGCGTAGAAGCACCTTCTCATGTCTTAAGGGGCTACAAAAAGGGCTAGAATGCAGACAAAATAAGCCTTATAGCCCTTTGACCTTGTTGGTAGTAAGGACGTTTATTAGGATTTAATGTCAATAACTGAGCTACTAACTCGCTTGTTTCTTCGATAAAATTGACCCAGTTAAGTCCATATAACCCGATATAAAAACTGCTATGACGGCGAACTATCCGCCCCGATTCTTTAATTCGACCGACATATTTTTGAACACCCATACGTTTAATTTTTTGACCAGATATAGTTGCACTGGTATAGGCGAGTGAGATTAATAATATGAGAGAAATTAACCGTTTTCCTGATGCATTAGTATCTTCTAAGTTATAACCACCGCTCTTAAAGTCTCTAAACATTTCCTCAATATCAAACCGTTGTTTATAAGCTTTAATAGTAGACTCTAAAGTATCGAAATTAGTGAGAATAAACCAGCCCTCTTCCGGCGCAACCCCAAAGCGTTTCCGTTTCCATTTACCAGCAACATTAAAGCTAATAAATCCTGTAGCTTTTGTATATTTAACACCTTGATAAAAGAACGAAACTCCAGGGGATAAACCTGAATCTTTTAATTGGAGCCAAATTTCCGATTCTATTTTGAGAAAAGCGTCTTTCTTTATACGTAAACAGAAATATACTTTCTGCTCTGTCAGCCAGTTAGCCAATTTAAGTGAACAAAATTCACGGTCTCCTAACACAACGATTTTATAATTTTTAAAAAGCGGCAGTGCTTGATTAAAAATAGTTTTTTGTTCATCAAAATTGCTTGAGCCTAATTTATTTAATAATTCAAAATATATTGGGATAGACCTTTTATCCCAAACTACGCTGATCATTAATAAATTGACACATCCCCAATTAGTCCTGTCTATTACTAGATAAACAACTTGATTTAAAGGAAAATATATTTCTAGCCAGCTTCTAATAATTGGGAACCAAATTTCTTCAATATTTATGTAATTTAAAGACAAAAATGCAATGAAATTCTCTTTCTTCTACTTTCAAATAATATGGGGATAGGTAAAGCAGTAGCCAATCTTTCAATGCTAACACTTTTAATAGATTGTAATAAATTTATGAGGATTTTTAGTAATAAATATTCTGCACGTCCCAATTCTCGCTTAAGGTTCGTTTCGTAAAATTCTGGTAATATTATCATTAAATAGAGCTTATTGCGAATGAAGGCTCTTTTTCTTTTACCACAAATTGCTACACTCTTTGTAAGATAAGCATTCTAGACCATTTTGTCCCCCCGCAAGAATGTTTACACATGAGATACACTAACTAATTTAATCCTTGAGAGATAATTAGTTAG
>JAGKSW010000183.1 GCA_018993265.1 Nostoc sp. TH1S01 | reverse complement strand
AAGTGCGGAATGTGGGTTATAAGGCAGAATTAGAAGGACAAATTGTTGCTCCTGGTAGTGGTGAATATCCAGATGTGAAACCAAATGTATTTACCGCTAATGGCATTATTTTCAGTCCTAATACTGGCAACCCCAATGATATTGCCAGTGGGACTTTCATGTTTGCTAACAATGCCATGTCTGCGTTTCAAAATAGCTTAGTACCGCCAGCCAATCAAAGTCCAGAAAACTGGAAATCATTGAATAGTAACTCTGTCAAACGGGGAGCAAAAATCTTTGAAAAAGCTAATTGTGCAAGTTGTCACATAGCACCATTTTTCACTGACAACGAAATTCATCCGATTAAAGAAATTCGCACTAACCCTGCACGCAGTCAAACTCGTCTTGCGCTGCTTCCGTTTTTAGTCCCAGCTAAACTATATAGCTTCAATACTCCTGTTCCCATACCATTTGGTGCCGAAGTTTTAGATGTACCCACAGAAGGTATTTCCGATAGTCCTACCTCTTTACCAAAAGGCCTAGCACCAAATGGTGGCTACAAAACTCCTACATTACGTGGTGTTTACTTAAGCGCACCTTATTTACATGATGGTGGTGTAGCAGTACGAGCAGGCAGTTTGAAAGTTAACTCCAATGGTAGTTTTACTATTGTTGATCCTAGTGGATTAGGAATACCTGGGACACTGCGTCGAGGCATATCAGCGGATGCAGCTAGTAGCTTACGCGCTTTAGTTGACCGTGACCTACGTAACAGAGTTATCAATGCTAACAAAGCTGACATTGGTTTAGTACGTAGTAATATTGATGGCACAGGTCATGAATTTTATGTAGATTGGCAAGCTGGCTTTACTCCTAAGCAGCAAACAGACCTGATTAATTTCTTGCTCGCACTTGATGATAACCCTGGTAAATTCTAATCAAAGTAGATTGCTAAATTTTAAGTAGCCACGCTTGTCCAGAGACCCGACTTTTTAAAAAAGTCGGGTCTTGTTATGTCGTATCCGGTCAAATACTTATCATGAAGGCCGCAGAGGACGCAGCACCTCAGCTCCCTTCTCCTATCGGAGACGCTGCGCGAACGACTGCGCGGTAATCGAGCGCAACGATGCACTCTCGCTTGTCGAAGTGTCGAGATTCAGGACAAGCGAGAGTGCAAGTCGCTCGGCGACCAGAAGCCGAGGAGAGAGTTTTAAAGTTTCTGCACAGATTTCCGGAATCATAACTGATTACCGGACATGATATAACTCACTTTTTCCCACGTATCCAAATAGGTTGTGGAATAGTTGCAAGTTTATCAACTGCGCCTAAAGAATAATCATCTAATTTAAAATCTGCTAACGGCTGATTTATTAACCTATCTCTGAGAGCTTCGTCTATAATTACACCTTTAGATTTTTTTCGTACACCAATAATCATGATACTTGTTTGATAATCAGTCATATCTTGATTAGATGGACATTTACCGCGCTGAAATTGCCCAAGATTTAATAAGCGATAACCTTTAACACTGGATGTATTTTTAAATAATTTTTGGGATAACATTTGAATTTGTTTGGCACGTTCGAGAGCGAGACGTTGAGCAACTGCTAAATTACCTTCACAGGTAGCTGTACCCACAGAAATAATTTCTGTAGGGTATTCCATAATGTTCTGGATGCCATCTTGTTCGAGATTTAACTTTAGAAAATCAATACTAACAACTTGGGCATTATGTTTAATTTGGAAATTACTATTTAAAAGCCATTTATATTCTGTGGATAAAATAGCAATGCTAAATTCTGCGGTTTTACCTTGACTATCTCTGCCTTCTTTATATGCGAAGAAGTCTATTTTACCTTTTCTATCGGGAGCTTGGGTTTGGGTGATGAGGGCAGAAATTTTAGGCGATCGCATTCCCAAAGCCATCACACCAATTAACCCCAATGACACAATTAATGCTGCTAACAATGCTCTTAAATGCAGCTTTTCTCCTATTTCTGTTTTAGCAATAGTGGGAGCAAACTGTTTTTCTTGCAGATTACTGACTATATTTAATTTAACTTGCTGTTGTTCAATTTCTCCTAACTGCTGTAATATATCTTGAGCATTATTTGGCCTGTCGCCAATATTCGTTGCCATTAACCAGTCAACTAAATCTAATAAACCCGGTGAGATATGAGAGGCAAAATTACGCCATTGCAGTGAATTTTTCCGCGCATCATACATATCTAAAGGATGCCGTCCTGTTAACAAAAATGCAAAAGTGCGCCCCAAGGCAAAAAAATCTGATTGCGGTACAGCTTGACCTTGCATTTGTTCCAATGCACCGTAGCCTGATGAAATAATTGATGTCATTTCACCGCTATGATTAAATTGAGCTAGATATTGCTTGCTGACTTCTTTTGATGTGCCGAAATCAACTAAAACTAATTGCCCATTAGACCGCAGTTTAATATGAGATGGTTTAATATCTTGATGCAGAAATTTTTTGCTATGTACCAAGTTTAAAATCTCAGCTAATTGCTGCAACCATGCAATAGCTTGGGTTTGAGAAATTGGACGATATTGTTGTTGATTCATCCACTGTTCTAAATCGCAGCCGTCGATTTTTTCCATTGCCGTGCAGTGTAATATCAAACCATTGCGCGTTTGATATTGAAAATAACCATCGACTTTGGGAATACCTGGATGATGCAACTGTCCTAATACAGCAGCTTCTTGTTGAAAAATTTTAATAGCTGCTGCATCTTTTGACAGTTCCTCGCGCAGTACTTTGAGGATTTTTGGCGTATCGTTTGTGTGTGCTTCATAGACTTTGCCAAAGCCAGTTTTGTCACTCAACAAACGAATGACGCGGTAACGCCCCGGTAATTCTAACGGAGAACCACAACTTTGACAGAAGCGGTGTTTATCGTTATCTTGATTGTTCGGTTTGGGACAAACTGGATTTATACAAAAGCTCATGGGAAGTCAGAAGTCAGAAGTCAGAAGTCAAAAGTCCATAGTCCATAGTCCATAGTCCAGAAATTTTTGACCAATGACTAATGACAAATGACCAATGACAAATTACTCATTTACATTCTGCTAAAAAAGCAGCCACAGTCCGGTTAAATGAGTCAGGTTCAGTCAGAAAAGGCCAATGATTTCCCGGAACTTGACATAGGCGTAAGTTTTTGAGATTGGTTTTGTAGGGTTTTAATTGCCATTCTTGGCGGTTGAGACCTTTGTCTGATTTGACAAACAAGGCGGGTGTATCGATGGGGCTGGTAAAGCCAGGTACGCGCATCACATCTTCAAAAATGCCATCACGGGCGGCTATGGTGAACTTACTACCCCAACTCCCATCAGGTTTTTGTTCTATTCCCGCTTGGAATACCTGCTGTTGTAGTTCGTTCCAACCTTGATATTGGTTTAATTGTCGGGCGAGTTGTTCAGCTTCTGCATAACTAGCAAATGGCCCCATACCTTTGAGAAAGGATAAAAAGCGGTACAAGACAGGAAACGTCGCTTTTAAGAATTCGGGCATTTTCCAGATGAAAATCGGGTCAACCAAGACCATACTCCGCACTCGCTGGGGATTTTCTCTAGCCCAGATAACCGCTAACTTACCAGTCCAAGAGTGACTCACAACATGGGCGGAAGACCATCCTAATTTATCCATGAGGGCTTCGAGGTCAGCGATCGCACTTTCAAAGCTATAATCTTTCTCTGGCTTACTGCTTTCACCATGACCCCGCATATCTGGCGCAACGATATGGTAATCTTCCGCTAAATATGCGCCCAAGCTAGACCAAACCAGAGCATGGTCGCCTAACCCATGTAATAACAGCAAAGGTTCTTGACCTTGATTCCACTCTAAGTAAGAAAGTTGAATATCAGATTTAACTAAGGTTTGCCGTATAGGGATCATTGTCAATCTAACTTTCGAGAAGATGGCTTTGCGCTTATATAGTACTGCGAAAGCCTGTACCTACTAAAGGTAAGTATTGATAGTTGCACAGGCCTAGCCTGTCACAAGCATTAAACTTGATCACCCACACTGAGTTATGAATGGCTTACATAAATTTATATAACGCTTTTGGTAACTTACTCCTGATCATTGCTTGCCATGTCATACTAAAAAGTGAGAGTTAATTCGGCGACCGCGTTTGTTTTTATTATTGACAGGCTTTTTCCTTTTGGTATTTACAGACTTTTCTCCGAAACCTAAATCTCCACACACATATAATTTCGGAGACAATCTATGTCAGTTTATGTAGGCAATCTTTCTTATGAAGTTACAGAAGATAGTCTGAGTGCAGTTTTCGCAGAGTATGGCTCAGTCAAGCGTATCCAGTTACCTACTGACCGTGAAACAGGCCGGATGCGCGGTTTCGGTTTTGTGGAAATGGGTACAGATGCTGAAGAAACCGCAGCTATTGAAGCCCTTGATGGCGCTGAATGGATGGGACGTGACCTAAAAGTGAATAAAGCTAAACCAAAAGAAGACAGAGGTTCATTTGGTGGTAGTCGGGGAAGCTACGGTGGACGGAACCGCTACTAAATTTTTATAAAATTAGCTCTTTCAGCTAACCCATTAATCCAGCACAGGAATTGCATTTAGTACCGGCTTAGGCAGAAATGCTTGAGCCTTTTTAATACAAAATCTGGACTGGACAATCAGCTAAAATCTAATTTCTGGAGTTCTCTATGTCAAACTCAACCCCTCCCGTTGAGCCTGCTGTTTTAGTCACCATCATTGGTGAAACTGTACTGAAAGACCGGATTGTTAAGCTTCTCAAAAGCCATAATGTTAGCGGCTACACTATTAATCAAGTGCAAGGTGAAGGCGGTCACGGAAGACGCTTGGCAGACTTAGCAGGCTACAACACTAATATTGAAATCAAGACCATAGTTTCATTACAAACATCAGATGCAATTCTGTGTGCGCTAAAAGAAGAGCAGGGTAAGCACGCTTTGATTGCTTTTCGCCACAATATAGAAGCCTTTTATTGATTAAATTGTTCTAGCGAAAAGTGCTAGGTAATTCACAACCTTGAGATGACTAGCTTTAATCTTAGATAGCTGAATGTCATACTCAGTAACATTACAGAATAATTTTTTCCCGAATAACCCATTGTCAGGTGTATCAAGTATGGAAACTACTGAAAATTTAATTCCCGAATTTGAAAAATTATTTAGACAAAAATTACAACTAAATAATTGTAAGCTGAGAAAAAAAAGGCAAGAAAATAATTATGAAATTACTACTCCTGCTAAAGATATTTTTTTAATGTACTGGTGCGAATTTCCAGAAATTAATTTGGTATATCAGGCTGTAGGCATACGCACGCAGCAAACTGTAGTTTATGAACGAGCTATTCGTTCACATATTAACTCTTGTGTGAGTAGCATCCAAGAAAGCGTGATGAGTGTAAAATAACTAAGCCAAACCCTAGCAGATTTACCTTTTTTGGATGTCTTATCAGTTCTGATTGCTAACTTTACAAAACTTATATTTCCCGCACAGACACGTAATCACAACTATTGAAGGATTTCTAAGCCTAAGTAATTAACAGCGTTCTATTTTTCTGACGGATAGAACGCTGAATATATTTTAAACAGGCATAATTTGAACAATCAGTGCGCGTTTATCAAGCGACTGGACTTTACCAGCTTGACCCAAATCATTGACAATGCGGTCTAGCATATCCCCAGCCTGCTGACGATATTGATTTTCTCGGCCTCTTAAACGAATAGCAAATTTCACGGAATCGCCTTTACTTAACCACTGAAGTGCTTGATTAATACGCAAATTATAATCACCCGCACCGACATTAGGACGGAACCTAACTTCTTTTACAGTAGGTCTAGCACTTGAACCTTGGCGTTTCTTCTTTTGATACTGAAGTTTGCCATAATTGAGAATCTTTGCTACTGGAGTGTCTTCGTTTTGGGAGACTATCACTAAGTCAAGCTCAACACTCTCGGCTAACTGTAGAGCTTCATAAGTGTCTATCAAACCACGATTATTATTTTCATGGTCAATCAAGTAGACTTGAGGTGACTTGATTTGCGAGTTAATTAGCTGCTTTTGGACTACGATAATTTTTTCCTCTCAATTATTCAACACTTTGCCTTGCAAGTATTACTAAGATAACACAAGTACTATCTATGCTTCTTCAGCCATCTGATATAAAATTCTGAATTTTCGTGACTTGGCATCAAATATGGAAATTAAATTAATTATTTTCAGCATTGCTAATAATTACTAATGTAAATCTAATTTTTTTGAAAAATATTCTACATAGGCTCGCTAGTTATCTATTAACTATTAATTATTACTTCCTAACTGTCTTTGTAACCTTTATCAAAAGGCTGATTTTTTTAATTTTATATTAAATTAAGTTTTTATTAATATAAATATTAATATTGATATTAGTTGATTATCTATGATGATTGTTAAAATATAGGTAAGAAAATACCCAAGGAAAATTATGATGATAAACAAATTTGAGAATACATTATCCGCCATCGAGCTACATGCAGCCAGAAAATTAAACTGGGATTATCAGCAATTCAAAGACTGTTTCAAGTTTAAAGTAAATAAGGAAGCTATTGAAATAGAATGCAAAAATAATACACTCAAAGAATATGAGTCGCAAGCTTTAAAGCAAGCTCTCTTAGATTATGGGTTTCAGTATAAAAAAACTGTCAACGACCTTATCTTAGTTTTTGAACAAGATGTTGAATTAAGATAAATAAAAATCAAGATAGCGATATTTTTAGCATGATCTCTGGTGCATAAGCTTAACAATCTCTAGAATGTTTTGCAAAAACCACCTCATTACTGTAGATTATCGGTATTTATTTCCCCACTCAAATCTACTGTCCCTGAATCATTGACATCACTTCTTAATACTTCCTTGGTAAAGTACTTCAAAGTTGACGCTAAAGCCAATTGAGCAGCTACTTTATAAGCAAGTTCTTTAGAGATTTCTGGTTGTTGATTTAATAATAACTCAACAAAGCTTTCAAAATCACGCATTACGGAATATCTGTGTAAAGCAGCTTTTTTATCTATGAGATTAAATTTTTCATCAATTTTACCCTTAGCTTCTTTTTCTGCTTCATCAATTGAATTAGCAAATCCGCTATTATGACACAATTCACCAGAAATTTTATAGTAATAAGCTTTTCGGCTTAATGCTTCTTCTGCAATAATGATTGAATGAAATTTGTATTCGATTCTGTAATTATCGGGTTCCATGAATAAATATATAATTTTACATAATTAACTAACAACTATTTTGGCTCTACGGTAAAATTCGGTTGATTCTAGAAACGAAATTTGTCAACTAATTTAAATTTCATTTTCTACATTAACACGAAATTCCAGTACTTTACAGAATATACAGCAATCCTATTTGATTTTTGAATTTAGTCGTGAAATTCGGTAATAAGAAACAAAAACGGTACTGAGTTTTTTGCAAAAATCAAATATGACTCCTATATTTCTATAATATGAGTAAATATCGATAGTTGCTCATATTTTTACAATACAACTTTATTTAATCTTTGATTTTTGAGTTTTGGTAACAAATATTTCATTGCTTCATTCGCCAAATCTTGATACTTCTGTCACTACTACCACTGACTAAAGTTTGGGAATCAGGACTAAAAACGACAGAATAAACAGTCGTAGTATGACCTGTCAGCGTCTTAATTAATTTCCCATCATTTAAATTCCATAGTTTAATTGTTGTATCACCGCTACCACTTGCTAAAGTTTTACCATCTGGACTAATGGCTACAGAAAAAACTTCTGCATTGTGACCTGTCAGTGTCTTAATTAATTCTCCTGTTGTTAAATTCCAAATTTTAATTGTTTTATCATTACTACTACTAACTAAAGTTTGTCCATTTCTACTAATAGCTAGAGCAATAACTGCATCATAATGACCAGTAATTGTCTTCATCAATTCACCAGTTTCTAAGTTCCAAATTTTAATTGTTTTATCATTACTGCCACTGACTAATGTTTTACCATCAGGACTAATTGCTAATGACATTACAGAACTAGAATGGCTAGTAAGTGTTTTAATTAACTGCCCAGTTTTTAAATTCCAAAGCTTGATAGTTTTATCACCACTACCACTTACTAAAGTTTGTCCACTTGGGGTAATAGCAATTGACCAAACTGCACCTTCATGTCCATAAAGGGTATGAATTAATTCCCCCGTTGCAAAGTTCCAAATCTTGATTGTCTGGTCATTACTACTACTTACTAAAGTCTGTCCATCTGGGCTAATTGCTACAGCAATTACTCCACTTCTATGACCAGATATTGTCCGAATTAAACTGCCATCTGCTAAGTTCCAAATTTTGATGTTTTTGTCACTACTACCACTAAGTAAAGTTTGTCCATTTGGGGTAATAGCAAGGGTTTTAACATAGCTTGAGTGAGAGTTGAGAGTTTTGTCTATTTGCAGATGCTCTATTTTATTATGATGTACAGATGAAAGTTTAGGCAATTGATATAAACCATAACTCAACATCCCTCCTAACAATAGTAGACTACCAAAAGTTATTGCTCTCGATAATCTAGAAGAACTCTGGGTAGTTTTGGGTATTGTTATCTGTTCTAGTTGGATTAGCTTCTGTAAGATAATTTCAGATGTTTGTGGTCTATCTGCGGCTTTTTTTGCCATCAAATTATCTAAGAAATCAGCAAATTTTGGGGAGATATTTGCTGATGAACGCCAATTTAAAACATCTTCACGGGCGTTATAAAATTTCAGAGGATATTGTGCTGTTAATAAATAAACAAAAGTGCGCCCAAGGGAGAAAAAGTCTGATTGGGGTACAGCTTGACCACTCGCTTGTTCTGGTGCAGTATAACCGGCTGAAAATACGGCTGTAATGCGATTACCTTCGCCTAATTTTGCTAAATAAGTATGGGTAGCATCTCTTGCAGTGCCAAAATCAATTAAAACTAATTGTCCATTATTTCGCAGCATGATATTGGCTGGTTTAATATCACGATGAAACCAGCCTTGACTATGGACTATGTTTAAGATTTCTGCTAATTGCTTTAACCAGGCGATCGCTTGTTTTTCCGAAATTGGCTGATAACTTTGTTGTTGTAACCATTCTGCTAAATTGACACCATCAATTTTCTCCATTACTAAGCAATGAAGCTTGATTCCAGTGCTGGTTTGATATTGAAAATAACCGTCAATTTGGGGAATTCCCTGATGATTTAATTGGCTTAAAACATTGGCTTCTTTCTGAAAGAGTTCCACCGCTTTGGAGTGGTCGTTGAGGTGTTCTTTCAAAACTTTAAGAATTTTTGGCGTACTCCTGGTGTAGACTTCATAGATTTTGCCAAAGCTAGTTTTATCGCTTAACAGGCGCATGACCCGATAGCGGTCTTCGAGAAGTAGTTGGGAACCACAACTTTGACAAAAGCGGTGATTATCATTCTCCGGGTTTTCTGGATTTGGGCAGAAGGGGTTGATGCACAGGCTCATATCAAGCTACAGGCAGAATGTATCAGTAGTATACGTTTGTCCTTAGACATTTGTCTTTGGTCATTTGTGATTCTCTTGATTTACTTATCACCCCAAACCCGTGTTTCTACGCTATAAAAATAGTAATGGGGACTAAAAAAGTAAGAAACACTCTGCGACAATCACTGTCCGTCTTCCGCTACAGTGGACGGGCGATAAATTTAGTGTGGACTACCAGCCGTGGTTTAACCTTGAGTTTGGCGACGTTAACTTTAGTAGCCGGACTTTTACCAGCTGCGATCGCCTACATTGGTAAACTGATTGTAGATGCCGTGTTATTGGCGGCGCAAGGTAATGCAGTCGGTGGCTATCATCCTTTATGGTATGTTGGTTTAGAAGCGATCGCGGTTGCTGTCTTAGCTGGTAGTCAACGCGGTTTAATTGTTTGTCAATCTTTACTGCGGGTTTTACTTGGTCAACGGGTAAATGTTCTCATCTTAGAAAAAGCCCTGACTTTAGAACTGCGTCAGTTTGAAGACTCCGAATTTTACGACAAACTCACCAATGCAAGGCGCGAAGCCTCAGTCCGTCCCCTTTCTCTTGTCAACCGAACCTTTGGCTTAGTTCAAAACGCCCTGTCGCTTGTTACTTACGGCGTTTTGTTAGTGAAATTTTCAATTTGGGCAGTCATAGTTTTAATCGTAGCAGCTATGCCTGCGTTCATTGCCGAAACTAAATTTGCAGGTGAAGCCTTTCGCTTATTTAGTTGGCGTACGCCAGAAACTCGCCAACAACATTACATCGAAAATCTCTTAGCACGGGAAGACTTTGCAACAGAAGTCAAACTTTATCAACTAGGAGATATGCTGTTAGGACGTTACCGCGACGTTTTTCATCAACTTTTTGGCGAAGACAAAGACTTAACATTGCGCCGGGGACTATGGGGATATCTCCTCAGTTTAGTCAGTACTGGTGCGTTTTACATCGCCTATGCATGGATAGTTTTAGAAGCAGTGGCGGGGAAAATTTCGTTGGGAGATATGACCATGTATCTCACCGTGTTTCGTCAAGGACAGTCTACTTTTTCTAACGCCCTGACTTCCATTGGTGGGATGTACGAAGATAACTTATATTTATCTAACCTCTACGACTTCCTAGAAGAAAAAGTTACTCAGCCTTGGGGTTACGCTACCAAAGGTTTATTTCCTCAAGATGGGATTCGCTTTGAGAATGTATCTTTTACTTATCCTGGTAGTAATAAACCTGCTTTAAAAAATATCTCACTACATTTAAAACCAGGAGAAAAACTCGCAATTGTTGGTGAAAATGGTTCCGGTAAAACTACTTTAATTAAACTCTTAACTCGACTTTACACACCAGATTCCGGGCGAATTTTATTAGATGGTTTAGACTTACAAGAATGGGATGTTGATATCTTAAGGCGACGCATTGGCGTAATTTTCCAAAACTTTGTGCGTTATCAATTTACTGTAGGAGAAAATATAGGTGTTGGTGATGTTAAAAATCTCGAAGATAAACATCGCTGGCAAATTGCAGCCCAAAAAGGATTAGCCCATTCTTTTATTGAAAAACTACCGCAAAGCTTTCAAACCCAACTCGGTCGTTGGTTCAAAGGTGGACAAGAATTATCTGGTGGACAGTGGCAAAAAATCGCTCTTGCTCGTGCTTTTATGCGTACGCAAGCAGATATTTTAGTTTTAGATGAGCCAACATCGGCAATTGATGCTCAAGCCGAATTTGAAATTTTTAATCATTTTCGTTCCCTGACGCAAAATCAAATGGTGTTTTTGATTTCTCACCGTTTTTCTACTGTCAGAATGGCTGACAAAATTGTGGTGATTGAACATGGTGAAGTCAAAGAACAAGGCACTCATCAAGAGTTATTGACTGCTGGGGGAATCTACGCCAAATTGTTTTTGTTGCAAGCAGCAGGTTATCAGTAAGTTGATAACAATTTAGTTAATTGATAATTGATTGGTGATAAAAAATTTTACGTCTACCTACTGATATTAAGTATGTAGATTTTATAAAGAAAAGAAAAAGAAATCCTAAAATATATATCGTAAATCTACTTATTTGTGATTAGATCACAATAATTAAATGCTGTTTTATATTCGGCAACCACAGGGTTAATACTGCATCAAATCAAAGTTCGCTAAGTATCTTTAATTAAAAGTTTTTCAAAGTTGGCTCGTTGCTATCAATAGCAACGATGAGTTTAGTAATGAGATGAATTATTCCATGATTAACAATGCTTTGAAGAAAGTTGTAGGAGCAGCCACATTAATTACTCTTACAGCTACTATCATGCCAGATGCTGCTCAAGCGCAAAGGGTACGTTATTCTGGACGTTCTATTAACGGCCCGATTGTTGATTTTGATATCAACACTACTGTTACTGAAGACACCTCTAGCGTAGGCGATGCAAACTTAGGGTATTTTGTCGGAGCAATTCGAGATTTTAATATTACAGAGGATAATTTTTCTATAAATAATTTTGCTATTTGTGGTCAAGACCCTTGTCCATTAGGAGATTTAACTGTTAGAAGACTAACAACTGAAGCAGATGGTAATACAATCAGCGATCTGTTTGTTGATGGTGGATCTACGATTACAGTAGAAAGCTTAGGATTTTTGTTACCTGCTAATAATGGAATTGATTTTTCAAATATCAGTAATATCTTGAGGTATGATGTCAGCTTCCCAGGAGGAAAAGATAGGGAACAACCTGACATAGTTTGGTTGGTTCAGTCTAATAATTCTAGTTTGATTAATAATTTAACAGGGTTAGAAGAAGTTAATAGAATCGCTGGCTTCTTTCCTCGTGGCGCTAGTAGCGGCGGAACATTTGCTATTGGTGTGCAAAGTAGTCAATCAGTTCCCGAACCATCTACTATTGCAGCTAGTTTACTGAGTATAGGCGCTTTGGGTATGCGATCGCTCCTCCAACACCGCCAGCGCCTGAAAAAGCAATCTTAACTTTTAACTATTCATCAATAACCAGATACCCGAATTGTTGAAAAATTCGGGTATTTGAGGCTCTGGATTTTTATGTAATTAAAAGGTGCGATCGCCGTGGTCAAGGTAAACTGGTATTGCAGTGCGATATTGTGGCTATTAGCTTGTCACCCAGCCTTTGCAAACATCGTTGCAGATACTACCCTCCCGACAAATACCACTGTGACTAACTCTGGCACTGTCAGAGTTATTGAGGGCGGTACACTGAGGAATACAAACCTATTCCACAGCTTTCAAGAATTTTCCTTTTCTGCCAATACAGCTGCGACTACCGGAAATACAGCCTTTTTCAACAATAACTCGGCAGTCACAAACATTTTTGCACGCATCACAGGCGGCTCAATCTCTAATATAGATGGCATGATTAGAGCCAACGGCACAGCTAATCTATTTTTAATTAATCCTAGTGGCATAGTCTTTGGCCCCAATGCCAGCTTAAATGTTGGTGGTTCGTTTGTAGCCAGTACAGCAAATAGCATTAAGTTTGCTGATGGGAAAGAATTTAGTGTTACCAACCGTACATCTGACCAATTGTTAACAGTGACCGCACCTGTAGGTTTATACTTTGGTTCTAATGCGGGTAGGATTGTTAATCAATCCCAAGCTAGTCCAAATGGAGCAGTTACTGATGCGGAACCTCCTACTCCTATTGGTTTAAAAACTCCTAGTGGTACAACTTTGGCATTAATAGGAGGTGATGTAGGTATAGAGGGGGGAAACCTGACAACCACAGCTGGCAGAATTGAACTGGGTAGTGTGGGTACAGGTTTAGTCAAATTAACACCAATTGAGAAAGGTTACGCCTTTGACTATTCCGGTGTACAAGACTTTCGAGATATTCAAGTTTCTCAATTTTCGATTATTTATGGCAGTGGTAATGATGCTAGCAATATCCACTTCCAAGGTAAAAATGTCAACCTAACTGACAGTTCCATAGTATTTATTAATAGCTTTGAGCAAGGTAGACAAGATAATTTGTCAATCAATGCTCAAAATTTAACCCTTGATGAAGGTGCATTTCTGGCAACTTTTGCCTTGGGTGCAGGGAATGCTGGAAATATCCAGGTGAAAGCTTCAGATAGTATAGAGTTGGCAGGTACAACCCCAGATGGTTTTTTTCCTAGTGGGATCGCGTCTCAAGTTCTAGAGTCAGCTACAGGTAACGCTGGCACAATCACAATTGAAGCACAAAAACTACTCGTCCGAGATGGTGCAACCATAGATTCTTCCACTTTTGGGTCTGGTCAAGCAGGAAATATCAACATCAAAGCTGCAAATTTTGTAGAACTGCGTGGAACAAGCATTGATGATGTAATTGCTAGTGGAATTTCTGCTCAAATTGCTCAAGAATCTACACAACAACCAACTAATGCCGGCACCATAAATATTGAAACACAAAAGTTGATTGTTACAGGTGGCGCACAGATAGCCACCACTGCACGTAATAGCGGGAACGGTGGCAATATAAATATTACCGCTACCGATGCCATTCTCGTTAGTGGCGCAACTTCGCAAGCTACAGCTTCACCTTTTGATAGTTATCGTAGTGGAATTTTTGTCGGTGCTGACCCAGGTGCTACAGGTAATGTCGGTAACTTGAAGATTACAACTGGACTACTAACAGTAGAAAATGGAGCCAGAATTTCTGCTGCTAACTTTGGTTCTAGTCAAGTTGGTGGTAACGTTACTTTAAATCTGAGACAGTTAGTGGTGCAGAATGGCGGCGAGATTCGTACAGCTTCCTTTGGAGAAGGTGCGGGTGGAAAATTAGATATTAACGCTACTGATTCTATAGACGTTGTGGGTGCAGCTAATATTGGTGGTGAAAGTGTCATTAGTAGTTTGTTTACCGAAGCTCAAGCTTCTGGGAAAGCTGGTAATTTAATTATTAATAGCGATCGCTTGTCGGTAAGAGATGGTGCAGAATTAAGCGTCAGTAGTGAAGGTTCTGGACAAGCTGGCAATATGAATATTACGGCTCGTGTAGTCAAATTAGATAATCAAGGTAAGTTAATTGCTGAAACTGCTTCTGGTGATGGTGGCAATATCACACTGACATTAAAGGAAGTACTATTACTACGTCGCAACAGCTTAATCTCCACTACAGCAGGTAACGACTTTGCGGGTGGTAATGGCGGCATCATTAATATTAAAGCGCCATTTATTGTGGCTATTTCCTCCGAAAATAGCGATATTAAAGCCAATGCTTTTACAGGTAATGGCGGTCAAGTTAATATCACCACACGAGGCATCTTTGGCATTCAACCCCAACTATTTGAAACATCAGGAAGTGATATTACTGCCAGTTCGACTTTTGGTGTAAATGGTGTGATTAACATCAACAACCCTGATGTTGACCCCACTCAAGGTTTAACTAATTTACCTGAAAGTGTAGTAGATGTTTCCCAATTAATTGCTCAAGGTTGTGATGCACAACCAGGACAATTAGCCAACCAATTCACCGTAGCTGGACGTGGCGGAATGCCTCCCACTCCTAATGACCAACTCGATAGTGATATTGTCTGGTCAGATACACGCCGCACTATCGCCGCAAAGCCACAGCATCATTCCGAAACTACTGCTGTGCAACCATCTAAGAAATTCAATCATTTATCTTTAGTTCCTGCATCTGGTTGGATTTTTAACAACAAAGGCGAAGTGACACTTGTTGCTGAGGTTGCTAATGCTGCTGTTGAAAATGTAGGTTTTCGCTCTACAGCTTGCCGTAAGCGTTGAATTTGAGCGATAAGTTAGAATTTTCTTCACTTTTACGTCGTGATTAATTGATAAATTCTGCTGGGTTTAATTTATTAATTAAAACTAAAAATTGATTTGGCAAAGTTATTTGTATTATCTAATTACAATCTAGTAATTTTATTTCATTTTTCAAATAGTCGTAGCGAAAGGGAATAGAGATATATTTGATTGAACGCTAGTTAACTTGGTTATCAAAAGATTAAACCAGGTTAATGGTTAGTTATTATTTTTTACATTCACTTGTAACATGAAGTGATTTGATGATAAATAGTCAACATAATTTCCTCTAGAATTTCAAGCGATCGCCCAGATGGATATTCAAGCGATCGCTCTTCATTGTGATAAAAAAACTTGTACAAAATTATTTAACTTTCTGAGGTAATTTAACAGGAAACTGTAATTTTATATATAAAATAAATCTTAAATTTTTAGTAATAAATCTAGTTAGATAAGCATCTAATTATAAGTAGAAATTTTGTATTTAATCTGTTTCAAGTGTACTCTCCACTCACAACTCCCTACTCCCATTTATCTACTGTTTCACCGGAATTTGAATTCTAAACTCAGTTCCTTCACCGGGAGTAGAGAAACAATCTAACTTGCCGTGATGCTTTTCGGTAATGATTTGATAACTAATTGCCATACCCATACCTGTACCTTTACCAACTGGTTTAGTAGTAAAGAAGGGGTCAAAGATCCGGTTTTTGACTTGTTCTGACATTCCAGGGCCATTATCAGCGATCGCAATTTCTATCCATTGAGTATCAATGGCTGTGGTGCGAATAGTAATTTGTGGTTGTTTTGGTGTGGAGTTTTGACTATTTAAAAATGACTCTTCTAAAGCATCAATTGCATTTACCAATATATTCATCAACACTTGATTCAGTTGTCCAGCATAGCATTCTACTAAAGGTAAATTACCATAGTCACGAATGACTTCAATCCCTGGATAGTCTGGCTTTTCTTTCAGACGGTATTGCAAAATTAGCAGTGTACTTTCAATGCCTTCATGAATATCAACTGCTTTAAAATCCGCTTCATCCATGCGAGAAAAGTTTCGCAGAGATAGCACAATTTTACGAATCCGTTCGGTTCCCATTTTCATAGAAGGCAGAATCTTCTGCAAATCTTCCATCAGGAAATCTAAATCAAGTTCTTCAGCTAATGCTTGTATCTCTGGATCTTCGCTAGGATAGCGTTCTTGATAAAGATAAAGTATCTTAACTAGACCTTGGGTATATTCGTGCAAGTGAGTAATATTACCATGAATAAAATTGACAGGATTATTAATTTCATGGGCAACCCCTGCTACTAATTGACCAAGACTCGACATTTTTTCATTTTGAATGACTTGTGCCTGAGTGCGTTGTAATTCGCTTAATGTTGTTTTTAGCTCGGCAGTACGTTCTTCTACTCGGTCTTCTAATTCTGCTTTACTAGCTGCTAATGCCGTAAAAGATTGACGTAATTGCTCTGCCATGTAATTAAAAGATTGTGATAGTGTATTCAGTTCTTCAATTTGACTAACATTTACCGATTGTTCTAAGTTACCCAATGCCATTGCTTGACTAGCACGATTGATTCGCAAAATTGGTTGAATTACCCAGCTAGAAGTTAAATAACCAATAATAGAAGCTATGACTAATGCGCCAAGACAGAGCAAAATTGTAATTTGAGTGTTGGTACTAATCTTTGCCATGAAGGCTTTTTCCGGCACACTCACTACTACTAACCAGTCAAGTCCATATTGATCACGCCAAGGGGTGACATAGACAAAATTTGTCTCTTTTTGAAATTTCAATTGCAGTTTTTGCGGTTCGGTAATTAAGTAAAATCCCTTGAACTTGCTTTCAATCTGTTTGGCAGTATTTTGCACTGCTGGATCTGGACTTTCTGTGGCTTTAATTCGCTTAACTTCACCCTTAACTACTACGAAAGTTTCTTGCCGGCTAGAATTGGCAATTAACATACCATTGCGTTCTAGAATAAACACCTGTCCAAAATGGCTGATATCTAAACGCCGCAAAAATGAACTTAACTTTAACAAATGGATGTCTGCACCAACCATGCCTAATAATCGCTGATTTGTGTCATAGATAGGACGACCTGTAGCAGCACTGATATAAGCACCATCAGGAGAATTCCAACTATAAATCCGCGACCAAATTGGTTTACCAGCTTTTATTGGTTCTGTATACCAATTTTCTTGGAAATTGTTGTATTCAAAAGTATGATTAATGCTGATGCGATCGCCCTGCGAATTAGTGGCGTAGTTGCGTCCATTGTTGGGTAATTTCGCATTCCAATCATCAATTGTGACCGTTTTACCATCGTAGCGGGCGGCTCCTAGTCCCTCACCTGTGGTTAATGCCATACCAATGTAAGTGAGGTCATAGGCTTGCATTTCTTTCCAGAAATACTTACCTGTAGTTTTGCGATCGCGCACATCTAACAATCCCATTGCGATCGCATCAGCATTAATCTGGTTTAACTTATGGGGAATAGATAAATAGGCATCCAAATGCTGCTGCACTATACTATTAGTCCGATTCATTAACTGATCTGCTAAGTCATTAACTGCTTGTTGCCCATTTTTAAATGATAGATAGCCAACTAAACCCACTGCGCCAAAGATTTGTAAGGCAAAAGGAATAATCAGAACCAGTTGTAATGGAAAAGCATTAACTTTGCGAGAGCCAGTTATACTCATTAAATTTCTATCTTCCAACCTTGGATAGAGGAAAATTTATACTTTGTGACATAGTGTTCCCACAGACCTTAGCAAATTCAACATTTATAGAAAAATTAATTTTTGTAAATTCAATCTGAACTGATGTAGCATCTTCCAGAATCATCTAGGACGGTTATTCCCACCGGAAATTATCAACAGGATTTGTCAGAATGAAAAGTAATTTGAGGGCTAAAAAATGAAATTTTCCATTGACTCTGTGTACAACTGGTATCGCAATTTAATTCGTAACCCCAAGTATCGCTGGTGGGTAATTTTAGGAACAATAGTTTATTTCATCAGCCCTATTGATATTGTTCCTGATGTTTTTCCCATCGTTGGTGAAATTGATGATGTTTTACTGATGACACTGTTAGTAACTGAGGTGTCTGGATTAGTAATTGAAGGGTGGAAAGCGCGTAAAGGTGTAGAAACAACTAACACTACTACAAATCCTGCCGAGACTTCTGAAAACACTGCTGCCTCTGCAAAAACAGTTGATGTTGATGCTGTGTCGGTTAAATAAGTTTTTAAATCAATTATTTATGAACACCAAGATCCCCGATTTCTGTGAGAAGTCGGGGATTTTTGCCTACTCCCAGCGGATTATTCTTTAATCTGTGAAAAATCTCGCTGATGGCAGAAGCTTTACTGAGTAAGTTTTTCTACAATCAGAGATTGAAAAACTGAAACTAGCTAACAATGCGAATACTTCTAGTAGAAGATGACACAGCCCAATTAGAACCCTTACAAACAGCATTGTCTCAAGCTGGACATATTGTAGATGGTATAGAAAATGGTGCGATCGCTCAATGGGCAATTACCCAGCGAGACTATGACTTATTGATATTAGACTGGATGCTACCAGAAATCAGCGGCTTAGATTTATGTCGGCAGTATCGCAAAGCAGGCAAAACCGCCCCTGTATTGATGTTGACGGCAAAAGATACCACTGGCGAAAAAATCACAGGCTTAGATGCTGGTGCAGATGATTATTTAGTCAAACCTACAGATTTATTTGAATTATTAGCCAGAGTGCGGGCTTTAGGTAGGCGATCGCCTGTTTGGAAAGGAGAAAAACTCCAACTGGTAGATTTGCAACTGCACATTTCGACACAGATTGTAGAAAGAGGTGAAGCCAAAGTAGAACTATCTACCCGCGAATTTCAGTTACTAGAATATTTCATGCGTCATCCATATCAAATTTTAAGTCGCAATCAAATTGAACAAGCTCTATGGGAATGGGGTAGTGAACCAGAAAGTAATGCGACAACTACTTTAGTACGTCGTTTGCGCCAGCGTTTACAGTTGCTAAATGCAGCAGACTGGCTAGAAACTATTTATGGTATGGGTTATCGTCTCAATCCTGAGCGAAAGAATTGAACAAGCATCCATTCAGAGTACAGAGTTCATATTGATATTCTGACTCCTAACTTATTAATTCTATTTTGTGCTGTTTCTCCTAATCTTTTAATTTTTTTGAGTCATGTTTAACCGTAGCCGTCGTAACTTGGCTAGTTGGTTCACTCTTTCAATGGGTAGTATTCTTTTAATTTTTGCGGGGATTCTTTATTATCAAGAATCCGTCCAGCAGCTAGAAGTTATAGATTTAATTCTCTACAAAAAAGCTAGAGTTATTACATCGAATATACGGTATAAAGAGTACCAAGGAGAAAAAAGAGTATTTCTTAAACATTTGCCAGTTTTAGGAAATAACCCACCACCTGAAGATAGTGAAATCATTTACGCTCGTTGGTATGACACAAAAGGCAATTTAAAGCGTTATTTTGGTCAACTCCCTTATAAAAAAATAAATCCTAAATTTACGTATCAAACATTAAACCTTAACAATAATTCTGATGTGTCATCACAAGTAATTTTGTTACGAGAACTCACCTTACCAGTGTATTATCAAGGTGAGTTAATTGGCTATTTGCAAATGGCAATGCCTATGACTCGTGTCCAAGAAATACTCAATAAATTTTTACTTTTACTAATCACGACAGTTTTAATTACTTTAGTTATAACAAGTTTAACTGGATGGTTTCTCAGTGGCATAGCCATGCAACCTATCCAACTAAGTTACAAACAACTCGAACGCTTTACCGCCCATGCTTCCCATGAATTACGTACTCCTTTAGCAGCGATTTTGAGTAATGCTCAAGTTGGTTTACTCGCGCCTATGGAGGATAGTGCTAGTAAACATTTGCGTCTAGAAAAAGTTGCAGAAGTAGCTAAATCAATGAATACATTGATAGGAAATTTGCTATTTCTGGCACGCCGGACAGGACGTTTAACTACCGAATATTTAAAAGAAGTTGATTTGAACGATTTACTGAAGGAATTATTAAACTCGCCATCTATAAAAACTGCTGCCAAACATTTAAATCTCAAGAGTGATTTCTCAGAATCGCCAATTATGGTAAAAATAGATGCAGATTTAATATGTTTAGCTGTGATTAATTTGCTTGGTAACGCCTGTAAATATACTCCGGCTGGTGGGATGGTGGAGTTACGTTTATTTAGTAAATACAACCAGGCAATTATTGAAGTAGAAGATAACGGTATTGGAATTGCAGCATCAGATTTACCGCATATCTTTGAGCAATTTTATCGGGTAGAACAGCATCAGACAAATTCGACGAATAGCTTTGGGTTGGGATTAGCGATCGCCCAACAAATTATTGAAGCACATGGCGGTCATCTGAGTGTAAAAAGCGAACAAGGTAAGGGTTCTGTTTTTCAAATTAAACTGCCACTTTAAGATTATATATAAACCAATAATTTCAGATCCCCGACTTCTTGAAGAAGTCGGGGATCTTTTAATTCACAAAAGATGAACAATGACGATAGTTGTCACTTTCCTGTCACATTTATCCTGAACAATAAAAAGTAATTGATATTTTCTTCCCTAACATTGCTCATTACACTCAATACCAAGCAGGAGTCGATGTGAGTAGACATGAAAAGTACAAATTACTTGAAGGTTTAGCAACTACAGAAGCAGCACCTAAGCCATCACTGACATTATCAGATGCTGTGGCGTTGATTGTCGGTATTGTGATTGGTGCAGGAATTTTTGAAACTCCTGCCTTAGTAGCAACCCAAGCAGGTAGCAGTTTTGCTGTATTGCTATTTTGGTTTATCGGCGGTGTGGTTTCTTTGGTAGGCGCATTGTGCTATGCCGAGTTAGCCACGACATATCCCGATGTGGGTGGAGTTTATTATTATCTCAAACGTGCCTTTGGGCGAGAAGTTGCCTTTTTATTCGCCTGGGCGCGGATGAGTGTGATTCAAACAGGTTCTATTGCTTTGTTGGCATTTGTGTTTGGTGATTATGCTTCGCAGATTTGGCAGCTAGGCAACTTTTCACCTTCGATTTATGCCGCAATTGCGATCGCATTCTTAACGGCTTTAAATATTATCGGCTTGCAACAAGGTAAGTGGACACAAAACTTACTCACGGCGGCGAAAGTCCTCGGTTTGTTACTAGTGGTATTAATTGGATTAACAGCAACCGCTAATGTTACTGCTCCTGTTGAATCTACCTCAACAGGAACCTGGGGACTAGCAATGGTGTTTGTCTTGTTATCTTATGGCGGTTGGAATGAAGCCGCTTATATTTCTGCCGAAATCCAAAATCGTCAACGCAACATAGTGCGATCGCTTTTATGGAGTATTGGCACAATTACTGTTATTTACTTGTTAATCAATCTGGCGTACCTGCGGGGATTGGGGTTAACAAACATGGCTAATTCTCAAGCTGTCGCCGCCGATTTAATGCGGACATTTTGGGGCGCACCAGGCGCTTGGTTTATTAGCCTATTGATTGCTGTTTCGACTTTGGGCGCACTTAACGCCACTGTCTTTACTGGGGCGCGGACTAATTACGCTTTAGGGCAAGATTTTGCCATCTTTGGTTTTATGGGACAGTGGCGGCAACGTCCCAGCACACCTAGTTATGCTTTAGTATTACAAGCTGCGATCGCTTTGGCGTTGGTTTTGTTAGGTACGTTCACCCGCAAAGGCTTTGAAACAATGGTGGACTATACCGCCCCCATATTTTGGTTTTTCTTTTTACTTTCAGGCATATCGCTACTAGTACTACGCAACCGAGAACCACAAATTCAGCGACCATTCCGCGTGCCATTTTATCCTTTTACACCATTACTGTTTTGTGCAGTTTGCGGCTACTTACTTTATTCCAGCTTGGTATATACCGGCGTGGGCGCAGTTGTTGGTGTTTTAGTTGTGGCCGTAGGTATTCCGCTCTTGCTGTGGAATCGTTACCGCCAAGTTCCTAGAGGTTAGGGACTAGGGGCTAGAGACTAGGGACTAGGACTAGTACAAAAAGGCTGAAGTATGAAGTCTGAAGTATGAAATGAAGAAACCCTTAGAGTCAGCTTTTCAGCAATTGATCATGGGTGCTTTATTTCCGCCTTACTGTACTGGGGACTAGGGGCTAGGGACTAGAAAAATTAATATCTACGCCAACCCCTAACCTCCAACCTCTATTTTCACCATTTTTGCTTTAGGAGTAGATTCATGTTTCAAAAAGTGTTGCTTTTATTCATTACAGGCGTTAGTGTCACCACTTTAGGAATTGCTGGATGCACCGCCCAACAACAAGACTCAGCCGCAGAAGTGCAACCACCTGTTTTAACTGCTCAGACTGAAGCACCAACTACGACAACTCAACCTCAAGAACGCCCTGGTGATGTTCCTTATGTACCGACACCACAACCTGTAGTTGATGCGATGTTGCAAGTAGCTAAGGTAGGTAAAAATGATGTACTTTATGACCTGGGTAGTGGTGATGGACGAATTGTAGTAACTGCCGCACAAAAGTATGGTACACGTGGCGTAGGTATAGATATTAACCCTGAACGCATTCAAGAAGCTAACGCCAACGCCCAAAAAGCAGGAGTTACAGACCGTGTAGAGTTTCGTCAGCAAGACTTATTCAAAACTGATTTGAGTCAAGCTACTGTGATTACACTCTACCTACTTCCCGAAGTTAATCTTCGACTCCGCCCCGAAATATTAAAACTCAAACCTGGTACAAGAATTGTTTCTCACGCTTTTGATATGGGTGACTGGAAACCACAACAAACACTGCAAGTAGATGGAAAAACTATTTACTATTGGGTAGTGCCAAAAGAAGTACCAGCAAACTTGCGATAACTCATCTTACGAGGCTGGGTGTAAGGGTTTTGAATACCTACACCCATATACTCGTTCAAAGCTAATATTACCCACAGTAAATATTTCCTATATAAATTAGTGGAAAAAAAGTCGAGAAGGTAGAAGTTAAAAAAATTACTCTCATAAAATAATAATTTGGCAATAGCCCACTTCCAGTTGCGTTACTTCCTAGAAAATAAAAAAAAGTTGCCAGAACCAGAATCCGTTAGCGGGAGCATCCCACTTTTTATT
>JAGKSW010000182.1 GCA_018993265.1 Nostoc sp. TH1S01 | reverse complement strand
GTGCCAGTTGCGTAAGTCCTGGAAAAATGATAGCAATCAATTGATTGCTGAAAAGCTTAACAGTAAATTATTCCACCATCCAAAATCCAAAATTTTAGGGGTGATTTTACAATCACCCCCATATTCCCCTCATATTAGAATTTACTTTCAGCACCCTTGTTTAGAATCTATTTTTACTTTGAAATATTAACTAAACTTTCCACTTGAGCATTAGCTAAAGTTGGTGCAGTAAAAATTTGAGAGTACAGACTTGCTGGTTGTTGACGAGCTACAACTGGTAGAACTTGGCGAGCGTGAGTCGCAATTTCTACTGTTTTCACATCATAAGTCTGCGTTGCTAGTTTGGGATACAAACCGATACCAATGATGGGAAGTAGCAGAGAAGCAGTGATGAACAACTCACGAGGTTTAACATCAGGAACTACAGCATCTAGATGTAACTCTTCGCTTTGTTTACCGTAGAACACTTGGCGCAGCATGGACAGTAAGTAGATTGGTGTCAAAATCACACCAACTGCGGACAGTAGCACAACTACAACCTTGAAACTGGAACTGTAAACATCACTGGTAGCAATACCGAGGAAAACCATCAATTCGCCAACAAAGCCACTCATTCCAGGTAAGGCGAGAGAAGCCATTGCACCAGCAGTGTATAGTGCAAAGGTTCTAGGCATTACCTTACCAATGCCACCCATTTTATCCATCATTAAGGTGTGGGTGCGTTCGTAAGTTACACCAGACAAGAAGAACAAGCTAGCAGCAATTAAACCGTGGGAAACCATCTGTAACATGGCTCCACTAACACCCAGTTCTGTGTAGGAAGCTAAACCAATCAGTACAAACCCCATGTGGGCGATGGAAGAGTAAGCTAGGCGACGTTTGAGGTTGGTTTGAGCAAAGGCGCAGCAAGCACCGTAGACAATATTAACTACACCCAAGATTGCCAAAACTGGAGCGAAGTAAACATGAGCGTTAGGCAACATTTCAATGTTGAAGCGAATTAAGGCATAACCACCCATCTTCAACAACACACCAGCCAAAATCATGGAACCAGGTGCAGATGCTTCACCGTGAGCATCGGGTAGCCAGGTGTGCAAGGGGAAGATTGGTAACTTCACACCGAAGGCAATTAATAAAGCAGCGTAAACTAATAATTCAAAAGCTTTAGGATATTGTTTCATTCCCAGAGATGCGATGTCAAAGGTGAATGTGTCACCAGAGAACGCCATCGCAAAACCGGCTACAAGAATAAATATTGAAGCAGCAGCAGTATAGAGAATAAATTTGGTAGCAGCGTAACGGCGTTTAGCACCACCCCAAATGGAAATCAGCAGGTATACAGGAACTAGCTCGATTTCCCACATCAGGAAGAACAAGAGCAAGTCTTGGGCGAGAAACACACCCAACTGGGCGCTGTACATCACCAACATCAACCCATAAAACAATCGCGGCTTGTTGGTTACTTTCCAAGCCGCGAAGATTGCTAGGGTATTGATTAAGCCTGTTAGCAAGATGAGGGGCATCGATAAGCCGTCTACTGCTACAGACCAATTTAAACCGATTTGGGGAACCCAGGAGTATTTTTCGACGAATTGGTAAGTTGAACTTTGGAAGTCGTAGCTACTCCAAAAGGCATAAATCATTAAGGCAAAGTCCGCGATCGCTACACCTAAACCATACCAACAGACTGTTTTTCCTTCTTTATCTGGAATTATGGGGATGGCTAGAGCAGCCACCAAGGGCAAGGCAATTATGGCAGTTAGCCAAGGAAATTCGACGGCATTCATCACTTCTGACAATCGTTTTTTGTTTTCGCTTTTAATTACATTATATTAAGGAATCCTTACTTTCGTAAAGATTATTTATCTCTGGAAAATTAAATTTTCGTTATCGATGAGAATATATACTCATCAATTCTTCAATTTTCCGGATAAACAGGAATAAATACTCATGAGATTGATTGGCTAGTCCATTTTAGATATAAAGTTTTGTAAAGTCAACAAAAACGGTGGCTTATACCACCGTTACATTTCTTAATAATGATTATATCGCAGGGATGATTCTACCCCAAATATTTTGGGGTGAACCTTAAACAATGCGGTTGACAATCGTCCAAACATCCCCATCAGAACGGACATGGGGAACTGAAATTGTCTTGAATCCTGTGATAAAGGGCTTGTAATAAACTTGCCAATATAAAGGACTGAGATAATCGGCAGTTGCTTTTAACTGGCGGATTTCATTGGCGAGTTCCGCTGCAAGTTCATTAACGCGATCGGCGTGAACCTGCGCTACCTTTTTCGCTTCTTCTAGCTGCTGCTGGATGGTAAGTTGTTTGGACTCAACTTGCCAACGCGCTAATTGAGCTTGTTTTTGTTGTAGCTGAGTTGTCAAAGCAGCGATCGCATCATCGATACCTTTGAGTTCCACTGATAATTGGGGATTTTCTCTAGCTTGGCGACGGTAAGCCTCAACAATTGCCGAAGGTGAATTATCATCGCCAGATATCGCATTATTTTGATTAAGCGCAGCCCGTTCTTGCTGAAGAACTTGAATTTGAGACTTGAGTGCTGCTATCTCGGCTTGAATCTGCTCCATAGTTAAAGTGCTGAGTGTAAAGTGCTGAGTGCTGAGTAAAAATTCTAGTCCCTAGTCTCTAGCCTCTAACCTCTCTTTTATATGTTGCGCCTTGGGTGTCTAAAGCAAGCGATCGCACTTCGGCATCAATACCTGCGTTTTTCCAGGCTGAAGCCATTGCCAATTCTACAGCTTGAGAATGTGCCGCATCCGCCAAAGCTAACAATGTCGGCCCTGCGCCACTAATCACCATGCCATAAGCACCAGCCGCCACCGCTGCCGCATTCACAGCATCGTAACCAGGAATCAAAGCTTTACGATAAGGCTGATGCAACTTATCTTGTAAAGCAGCCCTTAACCATTCTCCTTTGCCAGTTTCCAAGCCGCGTAACAATAAGCCTAAATGGGCAGTGTTAAAAATTGCATCTGCACGACTAAATTCAGTGGCTAAAACCTGCCGCGCTTCTGCGGTGGAGAGTTCAAAATTGGGAATCGCCACGACTGGCACAATATTTTCATCCCAAGGTACATCGCAAATTTCCCAACCAGTTTCACTAGTAGCCGCCAGACGACATCCACCGATTAATGCTGGAACTACATTATCAGGGTGTCCTTCCATTGCGATCGCTAACTCCATCACCTGCACAGGAGATAGAGGTTCACCCGCAAGTTGATTCGCCGCCACTAAACCGCCAACAATTGCCGTCGCTGAACTCCCCAAACCCCGCGCTAGAGGTACACCTAAACCAATCTCAATTTTCACAGGCGGCGGAGTCTGATCTATATATTGATATAACTTCAAAAACGCCTGATAAAGTAAATTACTCTCATCAGTTTGCACTCGTTCGGCTTCTGCACCTGTGACATGAATTGTTAAACCACCTTCATCTAGGCGTGTAAACTTGAACTGGTTACAAAGCGTCAAAGCTGCACCGATGCAATCAAAACCAGGCCCCAAATTAGCAGTTGTAGCGGGGACATTAACCGTAACAGAAGAAATAACAGACATCTGCAAATAACTCACCTAACCAATCAACCAGCATCCCATGTAACTGGTTGATTTGTTCAATTTCAATACTTATGGCACTCAACCGAGCATTTTAAGCTTGGCTAGAGGTATAGAATTGTTCGTAGCCCTTCATCTACTTCCTCTTGCAAGTAGTCTGGTAATGCTCCAACTCGCTCAACCAAAAAGCTTTTATCAATAGTCAAAAGTTGAGATACGTTAACCACCGAATCTTTAGGTAAGCCTGATGCTTCACGCGGTAACAACAAATTACCTGGGGCTTCTGCTAATTGAAGATTTGAGGTAATAACAGCAACTATAACTGTACTGATGCGGCTTTGATTAAATGTATCATCTTGAATAATCAAAACAGGACGACGATAGCCAGGCTCAGAAGCTACAGGATCAGCTAGGTTTGCCCACCAAATTTCGCCCCGATACATTACCAATCCTCTTGAGGCAGGGACATAAATTGCATCTTTGCCAACACTGGATCTAGTTCAGCAGATTCTTGAGAATAAACTTGGTTCAGCTTGCTCAGAATTTGATTACGGTTATACTTTTGCAGATACGCTTGCAATGCTTTCGTATAAAGTTCACTGCGTGATATTCCTAACTGTGAAGCAAGTGCTTCTGCTTCTTCAAAAACTGAATCTGGTAGCGAAATAGCAGTTTTCATAGGTGTTTTGATCGTAATCGCCTATATTGATAGTTATACTTTAGTTATACCAAAGTTCCAAGAGTAGGTTATTTCAAATTGCCATAGAGAAGCCTCTTAGTTGCATCAAATTTTAATCAATAATCTGTCTTCTCATGGATTTAATTTGTCCGTGCTTAGTTTTACTGTCAAGCCGTTTTTTTTGAGAACTGCGAGTAGGTTTGGTAGGTTTGCGTATTTCTGGCAATACAACTGCGCTGAGTATGAGTTGCTTGAGTCGTTGCAAAGCTTCTTCCCGGTTTTTTTCTTGGCTGCGGTGTTCTTGAGCCTTGATGACAACAACTCCATCTTGAGTGATGCGTCGGTCGTTTAGCTTTAGAAGTTGCTGTTTATAGAAAGCGGGCAGTGATGAAGCTTCAATGTCAAAGCGTAAGTGGACAGCTGTAGCAACCTTGTTGACGTTTTGACCCCCTGCTCCTTGAGAACGAATCGCGCTAATTTCGAGTTCGCTATCGGGGATGATGATTTTATTCTTAATTTGCAGCATAACTCATATATAGCTTACTTATTAAGCGCGATCGCTTCCAAAACAGAATTTCTGGCAAATTAAAATCGGATAAGGCAGGTAAAGAGGCTTAATTTTTACTAGAAATTGATCCTAACCAAAAATATGGTTGGTTATATCAATTTAGGTGAAGCTGCACTAAATGAAACTCTATATTCTTGGCGCTCTTGGCGGTTTGTTTCTTAAGATTCTGTGCATCTTCATACAGAACTGCTATTACATAATAGCTCTTCAAAATAGCCTATTATAGAGAAACAATAATAGTCATTGTTTTCTAAAAACTTGACATGGATGCTTTAATTCAAGAACTCGATACCAAGCTGCGCCAATGGCAGCCTGACATTGTTACACAGGTACGGCAGTGCATTACCGAGATTATTGAACTAGCAGACCAAGATGCTCTCGATATTCTTCGTTCTAGACTAGTTGAGCAGGAAGTATTGGATCTGATTGATGAACCCGAAACAAGGTGATGTTTGGCTGGCTGATTTAGGGCTTGCAGCTAAAACACTGCCATAACTTTTATAAGTTTACCTAGTTCTAGGTTTTGGTATGAGTTGGCTTGAATAACTGAGAGATGCTTTTTTACTAGCAATAGAAACTCAGTATTTTTCTGAGTTGATTCAACCATGAGTTTGCTTGCTTAAAGATAAATATTATTTGGTTGTAACATACCTTCTACGTACCTCAATCATAAAAAGTCGATTCTTAAGGCTGACGCAGCATGAAAATACCCGCTACCAAAATAGGTAATGGTAGCGGGTTATATAATTTCAACGCTTTTCTATGCTAGAAGTTATCGAAGTTAGCGATCGCATCTTTTAATTTCTGTATCACTTCATCTACAGAAATTGCACCTAATTCCCCAGAAGCGCGGGTACGGATGCTTAAGGAGTTGGTTTCCACTTCTTTTGCACCTACCACTGCCATTACTGGTATTTTATCTTTCTCGGCGTTGCGGATTAATTTACCCAAGCGATCGCCACTGGTGTCAACTTCGGCACGGATACCCAAAGCTTGCATTTTTGCTACTACAGATTTCGCAAAATCTAGCTGTGCATCACTCACAGATAACAATCGTATTTGCACAGGCGCTAACCACAAGGGGAAATCACCTGCATATTCTTCAATTAATATCCCAATCAGCCGTTCTAATGAACCGAAAGGTGCGCGGTGAATCATTACCGGACGTTTGCGCGAACCATCTTCAGCGACGTACTCTAAATCAAAGCGTTCTGGTAAGTTGTAATCAACTTGCACAGTTCCTAGTTGCCATTCTCTTTCCAACGCATCTTTAAATATAAAGTCAAGCTTCGGCCCGTAAAATGCAGCTTCACCAATACCTTCAAAATGTTCCATTCCTAGCTGTTGAACAGCGCGGCGAATTGCACCTTCAGCTTTATCCCAAACCTCATCGCCACCAATATATTTATCACTAGCAGGGTCACGGAAACTCAGTCTGGCTTTGAAGTTCTTCAGTTGCAGTTTATTGAACACCGATAAAATCAAATCCACCACGTTCAGGAATTCGTTATCGAGTTGTTCTGGGGTGACAAACAAGTGAGAGTCATCCACAGTAAAACCCCGCACTCTAGTTAAACCACCTAATTCTCCTGATTGTTCATAGCGGTAGACAGTACCGAATTCTGCCAAGCGCATCGGTAGTTCCCGATAAGAGCGTAATTCACTCTTATATATTTGGATGTGGAAGGGACAGTTCATTGGCTTCATGACAAAGCCTTGCTCAAGTGCGGCGGCGGCTTCATCCTCAGCCATCAAGGGAAACATATCTTCTTTATATTTTTGCCAGTGGCCGGAAGTTTTAAATAAATCCACCCTAGCAATGTGGGGAGTCACCACAGGTAAATACCCACGCTTCAGCTGTTCTTGCTTGAGGAAGTCTTCTAAGATACTCCGCAATAAAGTGCCTTTAGGAGTCCACAAAGGTAAACCCGGCCCCACTAAGTCGGAGAAGATAAATAAACCCAATTCTTTACCGAGTTTGCGGTGGTCTCGGCGCTGTGCTTCTTCTTTACGACGTTTATATTCAGCTAGTTGTTCTGGAGTTTCCCAAGCAGTCCCGTAAATTCGCTGTAACTGTGCTTTGGTTTCATCGCCACGCCAATATGCACCCGCAACGCTTTCTAAATCAATGGCTTTTGGGTTTAATTCTTGAGTATTTTCCACATGAGGCCCGGCGCACAAATCCCACCATTGATCACCCAAGTGATAAATAGTAATGGGTTCTTTTAAATCTGCCAGAATTTCTAATTTATAAGGTTCGTTGATTTCCTTAATGCGGCGTTCGGCTTCTTCCCTGCTGACCTCTTCTCTAACTACTGGCAATTTGCGATTAATAATCTTGACCATCTCTTTTTGGATGGCTTTGAGGTCTTTGTCAGTAAATGGCTCTGGACTGTCGAAATCGTAATAAAATCCGTTTTCAATCCAGGGGCCGATTGTCACTTGCGCCTTGGGAAACAGCTTCTGCACTGCCATTGCCATTACATGAGAAGTTGTGTGGCGAATCTTTTTTAAAGTCTCTGATTCACTAGTACGGGGTAAATAAACTTTTTCTGGTTGTTCTGCTTGATGCAGATTTTGATTAGGCGACATTGGCTGCTGAACCATTGGCGAAGTAATTGCAAAAAGTAATTTATTAGTTAAAATGCTGAAAAGCTTACCCAAATATAACATAGGGTTATATTTCAGCTTGACAGACTTTTAGCTGTACTGGATGCACTCTAGCATTCTATGAAGTAGGAAGTGTTAAGTCTGAAGTATGAAAGTAGCGACAAATGATTTTTAGTCTACAGTCTTTAGCCTGAATTTTTTAGGTTAAAGCTACTGTGTATTTTTATAAATATTTGAGTTTCGTAACTATTATGACAGATTTATTTAACAATCTTTCTGACGACATAGCATATAATAACGTTAAGTTTTGTAAAAAACGTTAATATTAATAAGAAAAATAGAAGTATCCTTCATATCTATGCAAGACTCAAATTTACCAGGGACTGAGTTGTTGAAAACGGTCTTAGAGCCTTTGTTAGAAGACTTTGAGTATTGGTTTGGGCGATCGCGCAACCTTTTGGAAACTGAGCAACTCTCATTTATGAGTCATCAAGAGCAATTTGACCTGCTGTCACGAGTCAAGCAAGCACAAGCAGAATTAAATACAGCAAAAATGTTATTTGCAGCCACTGATAAACAAGTCGGGATTGATATGACAACTTTAGCGCCTTGGCATCAATTGGTTACGGAATGCTGGAATGTAGCTATGCGCTTTCACCAAGAGAAAGAAAAGGCATAGCTGACTATTGGTAATAGCGACATATCACATGATTCGCATAGATACTATAAAATACTTAATAAAATTTTTATTAAAAAATAATGTATCGTATGCTACCGTAAATTGAATAGCCGTTAACAAATTTTTCACATTAATAATATAGGCGCACCCTGAGTGCGTTAAACATTTGTATCCGCTGCGATTCATAACATCAGCGAAGCTTTTCAGTATAAAGTTTTTAAACTTGCTGCCCCTGGAGGAAATACCTATGTTGCACCTACTTTACATTCTCGCTTTTACGATTCTTGCTTGTATCGCGGTGGCAAACTTAATCCGCAACTTAGTCATGTTTAGTTTTATTGACCGAGAGCGACATTATCCAGCCGCACCTTCAGCAAATCAAGGTTATCGTTCAGGGAGAAAATCAGTACCTCACCCAGAATTATTAGATAGCAATGGCAACATCATTAAAGAACCACTGTTAGTGATGCGTTCTATTAATGTTGAAGATGCGAGACAACAACTAGATGCAATTTACGAAGCTTCACCAGGGCATAAGAGTGAGAATCAAGAAAAATAGGGAGTAGGGGCTAGGGACTAGAGACTAGGGGCTAGGGAGTAGGGAGTAGGGGCTAGATATTCATAGCAAAAGCCACACAAAAGTATGAAATTTGAACTTCTAACACATAACCTCTAGCCTCTAATCCCTAACCTCTAGCCTCTAGCCTCTAGCCTCATTGATACTTGATTGTTAAAAATTATGCTTCGATAACTACTCGGAGATTACCACGTTTTTTTGCTACGCGGCAGGCAGTAGTATTACCAGAACGCTCAAATTCCAAATCTAGAATAGTTGTACCGACTCGTAAATTGTGGAAGCACAGATGATTAATCGACTCTGGTAAAGCAGGGTCGATAATTCGTAGGCAGTTATTTTGCGCGTCTGGTACTAAATTAACGACCATTTGTAGCAGTTGAAACACACTACCAGTAGCCCAAGCTTGTGGTGTACAAGCAACAGGATACTGTACAGGGGCATTGTCACCATTGCGTTCGTATCCGCAAAACAGTTCTGGAGGACGTTGATAAGGCTGCTGATTAGTCATGTCGAGTATGCCTTGAAAAAGTTCCAAGGCTTGGTCGATTAAACCGAGCGATCGCAAACCAATCGCAATTAAAGAGTTATCATGAGGCCAAACTGAACCAATGTGATAACCCATTGGATTGTATGCTGGCGATAAACTGCTTAAAGTCCGAATTCCCCAACCATTAAACATATCGGGTGCGCGTAACCTTTCTGCCACACTGTAGGCTTTTTCTGGGGTAAAGAGGCCCAAGTGCAAACAATGGCCAGGGTTAGATGTAATACTATCTACCTGTTTACCATCACCATCTAAAGCCAAGGCACAAAAATCTTGGTCATCCATCCAAAAATCTTGATTAAACCGCAGCTTCAGATTTTTTGCTTCTTCTTGCCAACGGTCTGCTAAATCTAACCGCTTCTTCATTCTGGCAATTTCCGCTAGGCGAATTTTCGCAGAATAAACATAAGCTTGAACTTCACACAAAGCGATCGGCCCGTTAGCCAAATCTCCTTTACGGTCAACAATACAGTCGCCAGAGTCCTTCCAACCTTGGTTAGCTAAACCGCGTTTAGAACGGCGATAGTAACTCAAATAGCCAGTTGCTTGTAAGTTACGGTCAATCCATTCCATTGCGGCTAAAGCATTTGGCCACAGCTGTTCTAAGGTTTCGTGGTCATGCGTCCAAGTGTAGTATTCGCCATACAGCATTAACCACAAAGGTGTAGCATCAACTGTACCGTAATAAGGAGTATGGGGAATTTCTTGACAACGCGCCATTTCACCTAAGCGTAATTCGTGCAGAATCTTGCCTGGTTCTTCTTCGCGCCATTCATCCTCGGTTTTACCTTGATAGGCTGCCAATAGCTGCAAGGTTTCTTTAGCGATTTGCGAGTTTAAGATTAAGGTCTGGGAAGCCGTAATAATCGAATCTCTCCCAAACAACGCCGAAAACCAAGGTACACCAGCAGAAACTGTCTTGTACTTGCCAAAGGACTGACGTAACAAGTACATATCTTGTTCAGCGCGGTCAATGATGCGATTGAGTATAATTTTGTCAGAACTAATACGGGTAATTTGTTGCACCCAATTTTGTTCTTCCATCATTTCTGCGGCTTTGGCCTGTCCTAAAGTAAAAGCGGCACTGACGGTAGAACTAGAAGTATTGTTAGTTAACAAATTGATGCGATAGCCGATTTTTTGAGTTTCATGAGATGCTAACTCTAACCTCCACACGGCTGTGTAACCTTTAAAGTAATCTGGTAGGCGATGCTGGAATTGAATCCGAGATTCCATAATTAAGCCATCCAGACCTTGATAGGCCAATGTTAAGAATTCGGCTTTCTGGTTATCAGAGTAAGACGATACAGCTACAGCACCATCACCGTTAACAGTAGCTCCATCTTCCTGTGTTGGTTCTACTAGACGTAAAAGTTTACCGCGTTGTGGTCGGTCATAACCCCGCACCTCAAACAAATCAACAAAATCTGCATCAAAACTAATGCTGAGTTCAAAGCTGACAGTTGTGGTGCTGTAGTTGGATATTTCGATTTCTTCAAATAGTGCGCCATTGAGGACGATTTCGCGGCGAATGCCTATGTTATCAGCTTTAAGGCGATCGTCAATTCTGGGGTTAGTACACAAAACAGAAAGAGAAAATCCCTTTTCTGCTGTGCTGCTCAGGAGTATAGGCGATCGCCCTTCAATTTGCAATTCCAAACGATTGAGAAATCGCGTATCACAACAAAACAATCCCATACTAGGGTTGCCACTATCCAGGGAACAGCCTGAAATGTTCCCCATCGTATCTGTTACCAGGAATAAATCATCATCTTTTACCGTCAGCGTTGGTTGTGGTCGTTCACTCACAACACAAGGCCACTCTGGTATAGGTAATTGTTCTGCTGGGATAAAAGTCTTGCCGTCCAATGAAATTTTGTCTTGGGTGATTAGCAAATCCGGTGTCATCAGCCAATGTTCCGTGTACAGGTCTATGTTTTCGTAGTCGTAGTAACTTTGATCAGTTCAATAGCAGTAAAGTCCAAGCAAAAAAATACTGCTGAGAACTGTGAAAAAGATGTTCTGAAAAACTTATTGGACAAAATTTACATAACAAATCTTTATAAATTTATATCTTCTAGGGTGAAAGTCAAGGCTGATATTACAAGATTTTTACTGAGATTAAATCAACCTTGGTATATACTCTTGCTTTACTCGCTTAATCTTTGATTTTGAGAATAAAGCTACGGAATAAAAGAAAAATCCAGAATCAAGCAGTCAGGGAAAAAGACACGCCACTGCTGAAAAATCAGACAAATTGTAGATTTATTGAGCGTAGGAACACAGTACAGGCGAATTGCTGTTCGCCCCAACGACCCCTAATTTCTGTTTTGATCAACATTTCGGTTAACGAAAGGGCAGTTCTGACCGAAAATGTATATTGGGCTTAGTATCTGAGGATTTAATTCATTCCAATGGGCAAAATCTAAATCAACAAACAAAATTTTTATTAAGACCACAGCACTTGTAAGGAATGGCTATACCACGTCTATGCCAGACTACGCTAAGGTGTTAACGGAATTAATAGCCGTTATTGGTCTTGCCTCCACTCAAAACTGGGATATTTGTAAAAGAATTTCTAGACACTCTTCCTAGCACAGTTAAGCAAAGTCAATTGCCATCTAACTTCTAATAGCGAAAAAATACACAAAGTAAAGTGTTTTGACTTTTAGCAACATGAAGTGAAAGCAAATTGCTGCTGCTGCCTTTTAACAGTGTAGTTTATGATTCTTTACATAATGCAACTGTCTACCTAGTTTGAGAGTTCATTGTAATTTGTACAATGCAGCTGTGACGTGAATTTTTTCTGTGAAAGTGGCTCCTTAAACAATATTCATGAGCATTTCGACTTCCGTGCTGAGTGATCTGCTACAGTCTATACCTTACCTGCGGCCCCAGCTATATTTCAAAGCTTCACTAACTGCCCTCTCCCACGCAATGGAAGATCAGGTTTTAGCGGCGACTTTAGACAGGCCCTTGGTAATTGCCAGCTTTCAACGTGAGCGATTTTATCGCCAAGAAGCTCATCGCTATCAAAGGCTGGCACAGCGCAGTAATCAAATATACGTTTTAGCTGCCCCAGAAACGGACTTTGCCAATAGCTCAGAATACTATGAAAAAGTTGCCTTTGAACCAGATGATGCTTTGACTCAAGAGTGGCACTTAGTAGTAGTGGCTGATAATTATGCTACTTGCTTAGTGTGTCGCGAGAGCTTGGGTTCTATTACCAAAAATCAGCAAATCCCAGAGTTTAGCACTGGACTTGATATAGACACAGCACGCAGGTTTGAGGGTATATGGACATCAGAGCGGGGAGTTAGTATTAAAGCTGCACAATTGCTACTCGACAGGATTGTAATTTATCGCCCAGACCTAGCAGATAAAGTCAAAGAGGCACGCCAACGGTTTGGCATTGGAGAACCAAGAATTTACTCTCAAATCGGACAACCCGAATTTGCTTGTGATATTGATACAGACCCTTTTGTGCAGCGATTAGTGACTTATTTGCAAGCTAGTCAGTATAAATTGCACAAAGCTTATCGCTCAATTATTGCCCAAGCCCGTAAAGAACGTTTAATTAATTCTATTAGTACGGCAATTCGGCGATCGCTTGATCCCCATGAAGTATTGCAAATCGCCGCCCAAGAATTAGGGCAACACTTAGGCGCAAGTCGTTGTTTAATTTACCGCGCTCAAGCTACACAACCGCAAGCCACAATTGAAAACGAATTTTTGATGGCTGAGGTTTTATCTGTGTGTGGGCAAACCTGGGATTTAGATAATAATCCTTTGTTTCAGGAAGTTGTGCAGCAAGGTGAAGGCGTTTGTGTGGCTGATACAGACAATGACTTGCGAATCAGCAGTTCCAAAACCCTGTCCTTAATTTCCAAAAAATACAGTATTCGTTCTTGGTTAATGGAACCAGTTTTATCTCAGGGACGACTGTTAGGCATTGTGGAACTGCACTATTGCAGTGTACCACCGCACCAGTGGCAAGCGGGGGAATTTGATTTGGTAAAAGCGATCGCCACCCAAATTGGAGCCGCTTTAATTCAAGCCGAAGCCTACGCCAACCTCGAAGAACTCAACCAACAACTAGAAGCCCTCGACCGCACCCGCAGCAACTTGATAGCCATTACCGGACATGAATTGCGTACTCCCTTATCTACCATTCAAGTTTGCTTAGAAAGCCTTGCCAGTGAACCCGATATGCCTGTGGAATTACAGCAGGTAATGTTGAATACTGCCTTGGCTGATTCGGAACGGATGCGTAAACTAGTACAGGATTTTCTCACCCTTTCTAACTTAGAAAGCGGCCGCGTGGAATGGCATCCCGAATCACTCACCTTACAAGAATGTGTGGATTTAGCCCTTAGCCGCATTCGCACCCGTCCCACAATGGACAATCCTCCAAAAATTAAGACACAACTGGCAGAAAGCCTACCTTTAGTTAAAGCCGATGGTGATTGGCTAGTGGAAGTATTGGCAAAACTCATTGACAACGCCTGCAAATTTACGCCCTCTGACGGGGAAATTTCCATCCAAGCCATTCAAAACGGCAATCAGATGGTAGAAGTCACCGTGGCTGATACAGGGCGGGGAATTGAGCCGAATCGCTTGGAAGTGGTATTTGACCGCTTTTATCAAGAAGAAGGGGCGCTACGACGTACCGCAGGCGGCACTGGGTTAGGACTAGCAATTTGTCGGCAAATTGTCAATGGTTGGTGTGGAGAAATTTGGGCAGAGTCTCAAGGCAAAGACCAAGGTAGCCAGTTTCATTTCACCATTCCCATTGTTCTGAGTAGTCAGGAAGAAAAGCGGGCAAGGGTGAAGAGTAAATAGTTTAGGACTTACGCAAAAGCATGAAACAACGAACCGCAAAGGACACAAAGAACACGAAGTTATAAGAGTTTGAGAGAGTTCTTGCGTAAGTCCTAGTTTACATTGAGCGTGAAAACGACATCATTCGGATTATTTCGGCTCGTAAAGCGACACGCAAGGAGCGAGAATATTATGAAGGTTGAAACTTTAAAAAAGCGTTAACGAAGGAAATCCTGAGAGCAAAATTCAACCCATGATGTAAAGTTTTGTATAGTCAAAATTTCAGTTTTTGGGTGAAGTTCATTTTTTGTTGATGATCATTCACTGTTTTTTGGTAAAAAGTGAATTTGACAAATCTATAGTCTATAGATTATGGACTTTTGACTTTAAACTAAAAACTGTTACAGACTATGACGCGATCGCAATATGATCGTAATGGCGGTGTTACGATGCCCTAAAAACCTTGAGAGAATGCTTTATGGCAGAAACACTTTCTGGAAAAACCCCACTGTTCGCCGGTAGTACTGGCGGTTTGCTCACCAAAGCAAAAGAGGAAGAAAAGTACGCTATCACTTGGACAAGCCCCAAGGCTCAGGTGTTTGAATTACCTACAGGTGGCGCTGCTACCATGCACCAAGGCGAAAACTTGCTGTACTTAGCTCGTAAAGAATACGGCATTGCTTTGGGCGGTCAACTCCGTAAGTTCAAAATCACCGACTACAAAATCTACCGGATTTTGCCCAGCGGAGAAACTACCTTCATTCACCCAGCAGATGGTGTCTTCCCCGAAAAAGTTAACCCAGGCCGTGAGAAAGTACGTCACGTACCCCGTCGCATTGGCCAAAACCCCAACCCATCACAACTCAAGTTCAGCGGTAAGCAAACCTACGATGCTTAATTAAAAGTGCTGAGTGCTGAGTGATGAGTGCTGAGTGATGAGTAACGAAAAAGTCTCAACCTCCATGCTGATTACTTAGCACTCAGCATGAGTCAAATTGACTGATAACTATTTATGATTTTTCCCGATTTCTCTGATTTTTCTCAATTAGCTTCACAAGGTAACTTTGTCCCGGTGTATCAAGAATGGGTGGCAGATTTAGATACACCAGTCTCTGCATGGTACAAAGTTTGTGCTGGACAACCTTACAGCTTTTTGTTGGAATCAGTGGAAGGTGGTGAAAAAATCGGACGCTATAGTTTTGTAGGTTGCGATCCGCTGTGGGTGTTGGAAGCTAGAGGAGAGACAACCACCCAAACACACCGCGATGGTTCACAAGTTGTGTTTACAGGTGATCCTTTTACAGCTTTAGCCGAATGTCTTGAGCCTTATCAACCCATTAAATTACCCCAATTACCGCCAGGAATTGGGGGATTATTTGGGTTTTGGGGTTATGAATTGATTCGTTGGATTGAACCGCGCGTTCCAGTTCATCCTCCAGATGAGCGCAACATCCCAGATGGGTTATGGATGCAGGTAGACCAACTGTTAATTTTTGACCAAGTAAAGCGGAAAATTTGGGCGATCGCCTATGCTGATTTACGTGACCCAAATGTAGATTTACTCTCAGCGTATCAAACAGCCTGCGATCGCGTTACTAATCTGGTCAGTAAGTTATCGCTACCACTGTCACCACAAAAAACTATCCTGGAATGGACACCGCCAAGTAATCAGCCAGTAGAAAACAAAGAATTAGCGTACACCAGCAACTTCACCAAAACAGAATTTTGCGCCAGCGTCCAAAAAGCAAAAGAATATATCAAAGCTGGTGATATATTCCAAGTGGTCATTTCCCAGCGACTTTCTACAGAATACACAGGCGACCCCTTTGCCCTTTACCGTTCGCTGCGCCAAATTAATCCTTCGCCTTACATGGCTTATTTTAACTTTCAAGACTGGCAAATTATTGGTTCCAGTCCCGAAGTCATGGTAAAAGCCGAACGCGACCCAGATGAGGGAATTATCGCTACAGTACGCCCCATAGCTGGTACAAGGCCAAGGGGTAAAACAACCAAAGAAGACATAGCCTTAGCAGAAGACTTACTGCAAGACCCCAAGGAAATTGCCGAACACGTTATGTTAGTAGACTTAGGGCGGAATGATTTGGGGCGAGTTTGCCAAAGTGGTAGCGTCAAAGTAGATGAATTGATGGTAGTGGAACGCTACTCTCATGTGATGCACATTGTGAGTAATGTGGTAGGTAAATTAGCCACCAATAAAACCGCTTGGGATTTGATGAAGGCTTGTTTCCCCGCTGGGACGGTTAGTGGCGCACCCAAAATTCGGGCGATGGAAATTATTAACGAACTAGAACCGAGTCGCCGGGGTGTTTATTCCGGTGTGTATGGCTATTACGATTTTGAAGGACAATTAAATAGTGCGATCGCTATTCGCACAATGGTAGTTAAAGATAGCATCGTCAGTGTGCAAGCTGGTGCAGGTTTGGTAGCTGACTCTGAACCAGAAAAAGAATATGAAGAGACGCTAAATAAAGCTAGAGGGCTATTAGTAGCAATTCGCTGTTTGCGATAAAGAAATTTAACTCAAACACATATAGGAATCCGGTTTTATTTCCGAATTTACTTATGTAGTCAGGGAGTAGGGTTGTCTGTGTAGCCGCCACGACTTTAGTCGCTTGGTGCAAAATGTGAATAAATACAACTGTGACGTACTTCCAGCTCTTCTGATCAAACTTCAGATATTCCTATTTCTCCTATAAATAGGAACTATGAACCCATAACTGAGAAATTGTTGTGGTTTTGTAACGCTTTTGTTATATTTCTTTACATGGAGTTACAAAATTCTAACTCTAATACATTCAAGCATTTGTCCTTAGACTTTAATTACAAAGTCAGTTCATGTTTACAGTTATTGACCAAGTTCAACTACATCAAGTTAGGTAAATGATCATTCGGAAGGCAGGCTGTATGGACGCTGATGAACTTCTCAGACGCTATCAGGCAGGAGAGAGAAATTTCACACAGGTTTGCCTGCATTCAGTTAATCTTAGTGAAGTATGTTTAGCTGGGATTAATTTAGATAGCGCCAGCTTAGTAAATGTCACTCTCTCTCATTCCAATTTAAGTGGAGCCAATCTCATAGAAGCAAACTTGGCTTTGTCTTGCCTTTGGCGAACTAACCTCAGTGGTGCAAACTTAATTTTGACAAACTTAAAAGCTGCTAACTTAATTCGCGCCAACCTAAGTAACGTAGACTTACACAAAGCATCTCTACAGAAATCTGACCTACGTTTAGCCAATTTACATAATGCTGACCTCAGTGGTGCAGATTTAAGTGGAGCAGATTTGAGTTACGCTAATCTCTGTTGTGCTAACTTAGCGGGAGCCAATCTTAACGGTGCAAACCTCACGGGAGCTAACTTGAATCAAGCAGATTTAAGTTACGCCAATCTCCATAAAACCGTCTTGTATAAAGCTGATCTCAGTGATGTTGACTTCTCACAAGTTAACTTGAAAAAAGTTGATTTATATGAAATACTGGCAGGTCAATAATTGCTGATTGTAAGTAGATGGACTTAAATAAATATAATATGCCCTGTCATTGCTTCGTTCCTCGCAATGACATCTTGCATTTAATAATGTCTATTTACTTACAAGAATATGAAACTTAAGTTTGAGGGTGTGGACAAGCCTGATGAAAATAAGCGATCGCTTTCTCTGACTTGGTGAAGCGATCGCTTGGATTGTATACTGGCAGATACGAAAATATTTGAAAAAGTACACAAAAAATTCAGTATCTTTTAATAACTCAGAACAGAAAGGTGATTTCGTGACCCTGAAACAGTAGTGAGTAGCGAAATTGTAACTTGTAAATCGATATTGATAGATGCGCCCTTGATATGGGCATCAAATTATTAACTTATACCGATTGGCAACAAGGTTGTGACGAATTGAGGCTTCAAAAGCTTACTAATCAAGCTGTTAACAATCCAAAATACTACTAGTTAATTAGCTTTTTTCAGAGAACGGCGACGAGTTTTGAGTACACCAATCGCACCTAAACCAAACAAGGCTATGGTTGCAGAAGGTTCTGGAACACTCACACCTTTTGTTAATGCAGTGGCGTTTCTTTCACCAATATCGATAGCAAAAACGACATCATTATAATCTTTGTCACCGCCTCCCCATAAATCTTCATAACCCAAAACTAAGAAATTTTTGTACACATAAGTCATTACGTGTTGCAAACCATCTGGGTTAGTAGCTTCATTTAAACCAAACACACCTTTAACAGTTTGTCCTTGTTGGTTTGTTCCGTAAATACCTCCATTGATGTCATTAGAAAGCAATAAGAAATCGAGTGTAGTACCAGCTTGGAATTGACCTAAGTCTACCCAGTCACCCACCTTTAATGGACTGTCTTGTTGGGTTTTGTTAGCTAAAGCATTGTTGGGATTTGGACAAAAATCTTTAAAATTTTGAAAGGCACTATCTTTGGTACTACAAGATGTATCTCCAAAGATTTTTCCTGTGGTGACTGTATCACCATAAGTTGCTTGAAAATCTAAACGGTTGCGATAGCCACCAGCAGTTTCACCAATGAAGAAGACTTTAGTATCGTGAGCATATTTCAGTTTCAGTTGAGATTGGGATAAGTCAACTTTATGCGCTCCAATTGTCTCAGGTGCTAAGTAACGAGCTTCTTTGCCAACGAAATCTCTAAAGTTTTGGATATTATCTTTAAATTCAACTGGGGCTTCATCTCTGCTTTTGATGTTAACCGCATTTGCTGGTGTAGCAGATACCCACACACCAGTTACTAAAGCTGTTGCAGCAAGTAAATTAGTGAACAATGAATTTTTCATAGCTTTCTCTTTTCTGGAATCATTAATACATTAATAAAAGATTAGCCATGAATTCGTCTAGTTGACATTGGTGAAATTATTCACTTTTTTATATTAAGAGCATTAAATAATAATTCATTATAAAAAATCAGTATTTACACTGGAAATTTAGCAATACAATTTATTGTATTAAGTAATTTTTTAGCGATTATGAAAATCTTATTTTATTAATTAATATACTTATGTGGTAGTAAACTCTTAATAGTTAACAGCAAAAAATCAGTATGCTTCTAAGCATACTGATTTTTTTCAAAAATAAAATATGAATTTTATAATTACTGGATAAATACTAAAGTAAAAGTACGGAAAGAGAAATATTTATTCCTCCCAAAGTATTCAATAATCCAAATTTTTTCGACTTTCTTCCTCTCAAGGCAATTCACTTTTCAAATGGGAATACTGTAGATATTACGGATGACTCCAAAAGGTTATTGTTGAGTTTTGGGACTTCCAAGAAATAAAATACCCAATATATAAGAATGATAATCATTGTAGGGTGTGGGAAGTCAGGGCTGCCGTCGGCAGCCCTGACTTCCCTTTTTGTAGTAAGTTCAATATATGGTTGGCAGGGATCTTGGCTTCATGCCAATCCCACACTTTTTAACCGCAACGAGATTGTTGGGCAGCGTCTTTTTATTTCACAAATTGAATGTTTCTGACACTTCCATATCCTGCGCTCATATTGAATCCAGCAACTTGATGAAAGTCATCACGGACAAACTGCAAAGAGATGTCCGTACCTTCCAGTAAATCTTTGTTAATTGGCTTGAGGGTTTCTCGAAGAGAATTTCTTCGATTTAGCAGCAACTCTCCGTCTTCTATACTGATTCTGTAGGTGACATCTAACTCTGTGCAATAATACTCTCCTGTAAAATCCATCCACTGTTCAGAATCAGGAGGAGCAAAGTCTAGCCGTTGGAAAACGTCGCGTATTTTGCCATCCACACAAACGTAAAGATGGGAGGGTTCATCTAAACCTGACTCTTCAAATTCAACATCGGGATTAGAAGGAATATCCATTATGACAAAATGACTTGAACTCACAGGAGCAAGTGTAAAGCTCATTCCGGAAAATTCCACGATTAATTTTCCATCCTTGACCAATAACTCCCAAACGGTTCCTGTTTTTAGGTTTTGATAAAAGCCAGTCTTGCTCTCTAAATCAACCGATGGAATTTCTCTTATTTGGGTTTGGCGACTTACAGATTCTATGCTTTGCTCAGTAAAGTCATCAACTAAGTAGATATCTGCGACTTTTCTGGCAAGTTGTGGCGGTTCAGCGCTGCCCAAATTTGACAAGCAAATTACAGAGAATCTCTGTTTGGGGAATCGAAGCATCTGTGATCTGTAACCCATCCATCCACCACTGTGGCTGATGGTTTCTAATCCTCGGTAATGCCCTATAACTAAACCAAAGGCATAATCTATCCCTTCGCCGCTATTCAATCTTCCAGGTGTAATGATTTCTTCGATCAGGTCTTGCCCATATCCTCCTAATTTGTTTTGGTAAAAATTCTCATCCCAGATACATAGATCCTCAACTGTGGTGTAGATACCACCGTCACCCACGACATCAAAAATAGACATATCAATCCGAAAGCTACCTTCGTCCCTCACAGAGTAGCCAATCGCTCTATTCCTGACAATCCTTTTGAAATCATCGTGAAAGTGAGTTGTCTTCATCCCAAGCGGACTGAAAATATGCTTATCAGCAAAAACCGCAAGAGATTCTCCGGAGACACGTTTTACAATTTCTGCCAAAAGAAAATATCCTGAGTTGCTGTACAAATGCTCCTCTCCTGGCTTGAAGTTCAATTCTTTTTGACGAGCTATTAAACCAATGATTTCGTTCTCAGGATACTCATTCTCACATCGCATTCCTGCCAACCCCATGAGGGTTAAGTAATCACGAATGCCGCTTGTGTGGTGAATCAGATGCCGCACAGTAATGGGATACTCATATCTGGGTATCTCTGAAATGTAGATTTGGATCTCGTCATCTAAAGAAAGTTCCCCCTTTCTTGCAAGTAAAGCAATGCACATCGCTGTAAACTGCTTGGACGTTGAGGCAATATCAAAGACCGAATTCGGAGAAATCGTTACGTTGTGTTCTAAGTCAGCGATACCATAGCCGCGCTTATAGACAGTCTTACCATCTTTGATGATGGCTAAAGCAAAACCAGGAGAGCCTGGTTTATCCCATTCAGAAAATAATTCATCGACTTTATTTGGTGATGGGAGTGTCATTATTGAAAGCTTGAAAGATTACTTATTTACTTATTATTGTACGAAGCTCCCAACTATGCAAAATCAAGCACTCCATGCTATTTTATTTCTCTACAAAAAGGTATTAAAAAAATATTTAGATTTAAGGGTAGATGCGGTACGTGCAAAGAAATCTAAATATTTACCAACCGTTCTTACAAAAGATGAAGTTTTATTAATAGACAGGCTGATACCGCCTTGCAACCGAGTAGTACCAATACGGCATTGAGCCGAGATGGCTGCAAATTCGGAAATAGCGGCTGAAAATCCCTGCTAATTATGCTTTGAACCATATTTTGGTTCTTGGCAAGTTTTGGTGATCGCTTGTTGGGGGAAGGCAGAAGGCAGAGGGCAGAAGGCAGAAGTTGGAAGAAGGAAATTATAGATTCAAACTTTGAGTTTATTTAAACTGGCAACTAATATACT
>JAGKSW010000181.1 GCA_018993265.1 Nostoc sp. TH1S01 | reverse complement strand
GCCAGTTGCGTAAGTCCTGACATTCTTGCAATAAGTCTACTCTAGTGGCAGGCGAATAATAAACTTTGTGCCGTAATTAGGAACAGAAATACAATCAAGCGTGCCATCATGTTGTTCAGTAATAATTTGATGACTAATAGATAATCCTAATCCTGTACCTTTATCTTGTGGTTTAGTAGTAAAAAAAGGATGAAAAATTAACTGCTGCATTTCTTCTGAAATCCCGATACCGTTGTCAGCAATACTAATTACTGCATACTCATTTTCTACAGATGTTGTAATCGTAATTATATTTGGTTGTTGCTCTAAAACTTGATAGCTCTTACCTAAGTTAGCTTCTTCTAAAGCATCAATAGCATTTGCCAAGAAATTCATAAATACTTGATTGAGTTGTCCAAAATAACAAGGAATTTCTGGTAAATCGCCATAGTTTTTGACAATTTGAATTGCTGGACGTTGAGATGTAGCCTTGAGACGATGTTGCAGGATCATCAATGTGGTATCTATCCCTTTGTGAATATCGCTAAAATTCCGTTGTCCTCCATCATTGCGAGAATAGTTTCGCAGAGATTGCATGATATCTTGAATTCGGCCTATACCTAACTGCATTGAGTCAATCATTTTAGGTAAATCTTCTAGCAAATACTCTAGTTCAATTTCTTCCTCATGTGTTTGAATGCTCAGAGAAGAATTGGAATATTCCTGCTGATATAGATGTAAGTGAGCTATCAAATCTGCAATATACTGTTTAGCATAGGAGATATTACCACTAATGAAGCCAACAGGGTTGTTTACTTCATGTGCAACACCAGCTACTAATTGTCCGAGGGAAGATATTTTTTCAGTTTGTACAAGTTGAGCCTGTGTTCGTTGAAGTTGTTGAAGAGATTGTTGCAGTTGCAGAGATTTTTCTTGCTCACGAGCGTAAAGACTGGCGTTTTCAATAGCAATAGCCGCTTGTGTGGTTAAAAGCTTGAGAATTTCCTGGCGATCGCTAGTATATGCGTCAGTAGTTAAGTTATTCTCTAGATAAAATAAACCAATTAACTTGCCTTGATACACAATTGGTGTACACAAAATTGATTTCGGTTGATGTTTGAGGATATAAGCATCTGTACTCGCAATACTTTCTTGATTAGCATCACCTAAAATTAAGGTGTCTTGGGTTCTAGCAACATAGTTAATTAAAGAAACTGGAATATCCTGACTACTTTCCACAAGAGTAGATTGGATGATTTCAAAGCAATTATCTAAGGTTCGAGCAACAGCTTTGACAAACAGTTGATTATCTTGTTCTAAAATCAAACAGCCTTTCTCGGAAGCAGTATTTTCTAAAACAATATTTAATAGTTTTTTCAACAAATTATCTAGGATAATTTCACTAGATATTGCTTCTGCGGCCTTCATAGCCGTTACCCAGTCCAAGGTATGATAAGTGCTAAGACTATTATTTTGAGTTTGGGCAATTGTTTGGTGAGTAGTTCTAGACATCAACCAATCATCTATTATGCTTTGGTTCTGATCTATAGGCTGAGTTTGAGTAATCAAATGAAAATAACGTTTTTCTAAATTTTTAACTTTAGCGATCGCTCCCCATTTAATGTAACCATAATATGCTTCTGTCATGTATGTTTTAGCAATTTTAGTTTTACCTAACTCTAAGTAAAACAAAGCTGCAATCTCGTTAGCTAAAGACTCTTCTTGAATATAGCCATTTTCGGCAGCATTGCTAATAGCACAATCATAAAAATCCATTGCGGTTAAAACTTGTCCTTGACGGCGGGCGATTTCTGCTGCTACTAGTTCATATTTATGTTTAAAATTACATGGCGCATTTTCTGCCCAATGTTTTAACTTTGCTTGATTAGCCTGTACTTGTTCTAAAATAGAATTTTGTTGATCTGCGGTCACATCAGCATACTGAGCTAACAAAGCTAATGAATAGTAAAAATAATAAGCAGCCGCTAAAATTAACCCTAAAGTTGCTCTTTGATAAGGAGCTGCTTTTTCACAGTAATTAACGGCTTGTTCATATTCCCCAAAGTTATATAAAATAATTGCCTTAGCAATATAAGCCGCAAATATTCCCTGATAGTATGAAGTTTCTTCAAACCCAGTAATAATATCTTCTTCTTGACAAATATCGCCAGTTAAATAACATGGGTTAGATACTACACTTTGAAGATTTACTACTAACTGTGTCCAAATACTAACGTAGCTTACATAAGGTTTTTGCTTGATTTTTTTGAGTAACTCAATATATTGAATTTGGCGGCTGTTAACTAATTCCAAGTTTTCACCAGCCAGAAATAATTGTGTGCAGTAGGCAATCACAGTCAAACCAGCATGAGTAATATTTCCAACTTCTAATCCACTATGAATACCTTTAATTAAGGGATTAAATGTTGCTTTGATATGTTCTTTACCAGGTAAAGCATAAGTACTCACCACCATGTAAACTTTGACTTCTAATTCTTTATTGGGGTAGATTTCTAACAAACTGAAAGCAATTTGTCCTGCATGATAAGAAGCTAGTGGATTGCCGATAATAGATTGTAAAAATGCACTATAAGCACCATAAACATAAGCGGCTAATGGTGAGTGTCCATGTTCTAAGCAAAGATTGACCATTGTCAAAACTACTTGGGGATAAATATCTGGTGCAGATTGATAAGCAGGTGCCGAAATTTTGCTCAGAATGCGGATACTTGCCAATTGGTAAGGATTGGTCATTTCGGGAAAATTTGCTAAATCTGGCAGCAATGGTAGTTGCGGTAGATTGTTAACATTCCCTGTATAACTAATCAGAGAAATTCCTAATATCTCTACTGCCTGTATGCCAAAATTTACTGCTAAAAATTGTTGGCATTGAGCAATATACATGTCTATGATTAATTCGTAGACTTTGATTTGATCAAGGAAATTATTGGCTTGTTGAATAACAATATTTGATAATGCTTGTGCTAATTCAAAATTAGTGATCAGATACTCTGCTTCTGCACTTTCAACATAAATATCTAAAGTTAATTGATATTGAGATTGCCAACTATCTGCGGCTAAGAGTTGTCGCGCTATCCGCAGATAATTGACAGCAGGCTCATGAGCGGCGGCAGCTTTTGCTTTATGTCCGGCGATTAAATTAAATCGAGCTAATTCATCTTTTTGCGATGGCGTAGAAAATAAATCAATTCCATAGTTAAATTGATTCACAATATCAAAAATATTAGCCTCAATTTCTGCTTCAGTTTTGCTTTGGAGAAGTAATTGACCCATTTGAAAATGAGTGGCTTGCTTTTGTGATTCAGGAATGAGAAAATATGCGGCTTGCTGAACGCGATCATGCAGAAAACGATAAGTAATTTGCGAATCATCAAACCCCATTATTTCTAATTCTTCATCGGCAAATAATAAGGGTATGTTGTATTCATGGCTCAAAGGTAAAATTAGTCCTGCTTGTAAGGCAGGTTCCAAAGCTGTGGCAATGAGGAGCGATCGCTGTTCACTAACTGTCGCTAAAATATTTAAATTGAACCTCGCACCGATACAAGCTGCCAATTTCAAAGTATTTTGGGTAGTTTCTGGTAACTTGGCAATATTCCCAGCTACCAACTCCACTACGTTCTTATCTGCAATACCTGTCGCTTGAATTTGCGATAAATCCCATCGCCAACATCCTTGAGCAAAGTCAAACTGAAGTAGATAATCTTGGTGTAAAGTCTTGAGTAGTTGGGTCAGAAAAAATGGATTACCTTGAGTTTTATTGAATAATAATTCGGCTAAAGATACAGTGTTTTCTCCATCATTGAGCGTGTCTGCTACAATTTGCTGCACATGATTAACTGCCAAAGGCGACAACACAATATTGTTGATAATAGTTTTAGCTTGGGAAATATCTTCTAATGTTTTTAGTAATGGATGAGTGCTAGTGACTTCGTTATCGCGGTATGCTCCAATTAGCAGCAAGTATTGCGTATCTGAGTTAGTCATCAAAACTTGAATGAAATCTAAAGAAGCAGAATCTGCCCACTGCAAGTCATCGAGAAATATTACTAGGGGATGTTCGCTTTGTGTAAAAACTTGGATAAAAGCTTGGAAGACTTGATGAAACCTGTTTTTAGCTTCTTTTAACCCTAATTGCGGAATTGATGGCTGTTTGCCAATGATCCGTTCAACATCGGGAATGACATCAATTATTACTTGTCCGTTAGCATTCAAAGCTGACAGTAACTTGTGTTTCCAAAGTTCTAGTCGGGCGTTAGTTTCTGTGAGTAATTGTTGGATTAAGCTTTGAAATGCCTGAATTAAAGAAGAGTATGGAATATTACGCTGAAATTGGTCAAATTTGCCCCGAATAAAGTAACCGCGCCGATGAACAATTGGCTTGTGAACTTCGTTAACTAAAGATGATTTACCAACACCAGAGTAACCAGACACAAGCACCAATTCTCTTGGGGATGTTGATGTTGCTACCCGTTCAAAGGCAGATAGTAACATTTGCACTTCTTGTTCCCGTCCGTAGAGTTTTTGCGGAATCAGAAGATGAGCAGTGCGATCGCGCTCTCCTGGGATAAAATTTTCTATCTTACCCTGTGTTTGCAGTTGTTCTAAACACAATTCTAAATCTGCCAATAGCCCAGCCGCAGTTTGATAGCGGTCTTCGGCATTTTTTGCGATCAATTTAATTATAATTGCTGCCACAACATCAGGCACTTCTGAGTTTAACTGCTGGATAGGAGTTGGTTGCTTGGCAATATGGCAGTGAATTACCTCCAGAGGATCACTACCGTGAAATGGTAGTTGTTTTGTGAGCATTTCATAGAACGTTACCCCCAATGAGTAAAAATCACTGCGATAATCAACAGTGCGGTTCATTCTGCCTGTTTGTTCTGGCGACATATATGCCAGAGTTCCTTCTATATGGTTGGGATTGGTGATTTGAGGTGTTTCCTGATTCAACCTTGATGCGATGCTGAAATCAGTCAGTTTCACTTGCTGGGATTGAGGGTTAATAATAATGTTAGCTGGCTTAATATCTTTGTGGACGATTTGTTGTTGATGTATATAGTCAATTGTTTTAGTTAATGAAATTGCAATTTTCAGCAAACAAAGGAGAGAAGCTTTTTCCTTTGAGAGCCATTGTTGCAGACTAATACCACCAAAGTCTTCACTGACAAGTAACAGTCGGTGTTCATAGCTTTCTAGGCTATAAACCTTAACTACACCTTCAAAATTTAAATGTTGTCGAATTTTATATTCGTGTTTGAGGCGAAAAATGTTTTCTAGGCTAGGATATTCAGCTTTGAGTGCCTTTACAATTAGTGATTTCTGGCTAGTTTGGGAAGTGACTCTGTAAATAATAGTGTCTACACCCTCATGAACAACTTCTTTCAGGTCATACCCCAGTATCCTAAACAGTGCCGACACCATTTTTTCCTCTTTGATCAAATGATTCTTGTATCTATAGATTTCCCTTGCTACGGGAATAAATAACTACCATAGGTAAAAGGAATAAAAATTTCGCTTTGAATTCAGTAAATCTTAAAAAAATACTAATTTTACTCGCTCAACCTATTTCCAAATCTTTGTGCTATACCTGTATAAAAATATTCGCCAATCTCATAATTATCATCAGGTAGTGTCTAGATATGACCAAGCAGTTCACTAATTTATATATCTTTGGCGACAGTTATTCAGATACAGGTAATGCTTTTAATGCTACTAAAGGCATTTTAGGCGCGCCTCCTAACTATAATGGAAGATTTTCTAATGGCCGTCTCTGGGTTGACTATTTAGCAGACCGCCTAAAAAGCAGCTTAAAACCAAGCACAGAGAATACTGCAAATCATCAAGGAATTAATTTTGCTTTTGGTGGAGCAACTACAGGCCGGGATAATTTATTTCCGGCTGTAATCCCAGAATTACCAGCATTACCAGGATTGCAACAACAAATAGATTTATTTACTAGCTTATTACAGCAAAATTCACAATTTGCTGATCCGAATGCACTATATGTCATCTGGGCTGGAGCCGCAGATTATGCTCCTTTTGTCAATGGACTTCCTAAATATAGTGATACTATTGCTACCATCACTAATATTTCTACAGCAATTCAAACTTTAACTGAGCTTGGAGCTAAGCATATTTTGTTAATTAATGTAATTGATATTGGCAAAACACCGCTAGCACCAGAAGTAAATCATATTACAAATTCTGAGTTAGTCAGCCAAGTCATCAACAAGCATAACCAAGCTTTAAAGGAAATTGTTCACATTTTTGAGGACAAAATTAATCTGATTTTATTTGATGTTAAATCTGTTGTAAATGAAATGATTGCTCATCCACAAAAGTTTGGTTTCACTAACACAACTCAAGGTTGCTCACTCGTAGAATCTGGTAATCCCGATGAGTATGTATTTTGGGATCAAGTACATCTCACCAGTAGAGCTAATCAATTCATTGCCAAGACAGTGTTAGAAATTTTATCGTAAGAATTCAGTAGTGCTGAATTCTTACCAAATTAATCATTACTTTTGCAGACTAACTAGATTGTTTTCAGGAAAATTTATGGTGGTGTATGATGCAATCAAAGTTTGTTCAAAGACTTTAGCCAAAGCCGTTTGAAACCGTTGGCGATGCTTGAGTTTAAAAAATGGTCGAACAATTTCTAAATCTTGGCTGCAATCTTCTTGGTGAGTGCAAACTCGAATTGCTCGTAAAGTTTCTAGCTGAATTTCTTTTTTGACCATTAACTCAGAAATTCCTGTTGCACCTACACCACTTTCAACAGCGGCTTTGGCCATTTCACCACTGTTGAAAACTAAAATTACATTGATTTCACTCAAATTAATGCCCCAATTTTGTAAGGCTTCTTCAAATCTTTGCTGAGTTCCAGAACCTGGTTCTCGCATTACCCAAGGTGTTTGAGTTAGTTCTGCAACAGTAATTTCTCCGCGTTCAAACCAAGGGTGAGTTTCACCAACAACTATTTGTAAGCGATCGCTCCCAATTATTTCTCGTTCTAAAGTATTCTGTAAAGCTGGCTTCACATCACCTTCAACTAAGCCTAAATCAAACTGTCCCATTGCCGTTCCTTCACAAATTGTTTCGGCATTTGCCAAACAACAATCAACAGAAATATGCGGATATTTACTTTTAAATTCACTAATTTTTCTCGGCAACCAATAGTTACCAATAGTTAAACTAGAGCCTAATTTTAATTCACCTCGTTGTAGATTGTTTAATTCTCGCAATCCTCGTTCTGTTAACGTTACTTGGTCGAGGATTTTCTGTGCTTCTACTTGTAATAACTTACCAGCTTCGGCAATCTCAATGTGGCGGCCGATGCGATGAAACAGTTTGACTCCGTATTCTTGCTCTAAGTTGTGAATTGCAGCACTGACTGCTGGCTGGGTAATATACAGCTCTTCGGCCGCACGCGTAAAGTGTAGATGTTCTGCTACAGCGAGAAAGATTCTGAGCTGCTCCAGCGTCATCCCTGCCATACTCAACTATCCCTAAAAACCTTGATTTCAAAATTTAATCACTTATATTTATAATTTTGACAAATAAAAACATTTGATTCTATGGATTAAATTAAATACAGTAAATAATAAGACTAATAAATACACCCATTACTAATGTGCCTACTCAAAAATGAAAAAATTTAAGTTGAGCGATCGCTATTGGAGAGATTAATTGACCAGTAAATAGATAGATTGCTAGATGTAGCAAATGAGCAAAATCAAGCATAATGCTGCAAAACCTCGGATTATGGCAGATTGTTTGAACTAATAATGTTATTCAAACTTGTGTTATTAGTATCTCTGCATTAAAATAAATTTTGGCAAAAATGTACCAGCAAATTAAATATATTTTTCAAGTGCGATCGCCGCACAAGTTGCAAATTATCTGGAAGGAAATTTGCTATCACTTTGGTATTTTTTGGAGGGGAACCTCTTGGAGTTTAAGGGTGTTATTGATGCAATTAGAATCTAAGCCAACAGAAGAGAACCAAGAAAAGAAGAAACTAGGAAGGCTAAATCCATCACGAATCAGGGATCATTTAGCCAATGAACGCACCTACCTGGCTTGGATGCGAACTGCGATCGCACTGTTGGGTTTTGGAGTCGTTATCGTCCGTCTGCGAGCCTTTCAAGTCCCTTTATTACCCACACCTGGCAATGGCTGGAAGTTGGGTTTAGTCTTTTCTTTAGTTGGGTTAGTGACAGTATGGCTGTCAACGGCACACTATTTTGCTGTGCGTCGTGATATTGAAGATGATAATTATGAACCTACAGACCGCTGGGTAATTTTGTTCAGTTTGGCAATTATGATTCTTGGCGCTGGAGTAATTTATTACGTGTTTACTACTCCTCTTAGCCCTTTGAGTCCAGTGATTCCAGATTAATAGGACTTACGCAAAAAAACTCTCAAACTCTGATTTCTCCGTGTTGCGCCAGTTGCTACTCTGCGAGAAGCCGCGCAAAGCGCGTCTACAAGTCTGGCGACCGAACGCACTGGCTTCTCTGCGCCTACCGAAGTTTGCTCAACGGGGGGAACCCCCCGAACTTTGCTCAACGCGGGGAACCCGCGCACGCAAGTTCTCTCCGCACGCAACTTCTCTCTGTGTTACCCTGCGGGAAGCCGAAGTGCGCGTCTACGTTATTCCGTAACTCGTGCGTAAGTCCTAACTATAAATCTGTCTGTAATCTCGCTTTTCTTAACAGAGATTGCAGAATTGTTTCTTGTCCAGAAATAATCTCAGCTTTTCCTTCCATCCCTGATTGAATAAAGCACTGATTTACTCCTTGCTTTAAAGCCAGACTTTCTGGTGTAATCGTGACTTCATACACTTTGTTTGCTGTTGTTGGCGAAGTTGCACTGTAGCTTTCAACAGATACAGCATCTGGAGAAATTTGCCTGACTTGGCTTTTGAGCGTACCATAATCTGGATAAGGACAGGCCGAAACTTTCAACAGTGCTTTTTGCCCGCTTTTCACCTTACTCACATCCTGAGCAGTGACTAAAGCTTTAATGATTAATGGGGTCTTGCTAGGAGCAATTTGAGCAATTTCTGAGTTGGTTGCAACTGTTTGACCTGGATTGCGAAGATTGATTTTTAAAATAATGCCATCAATAGGAGCTTTAATGACAGTATGTTGTAAGTCAAAAGCCACTTTTTGTAGTTCTTTTAGATCACTTTTTATCTGTTTTTGTAAATCAATTTGCTGTTCAATCAGTGCATCTCGCTCTTTTGTCAGATTTGCTAAGAGTGAACTAATAGTGGCTTTCTCTTGAGCAATTTTTTCAGTTGCGACTGTGACTTCTGCGGTGTCGGGTTTCAAGAAAGCTTGCACTCTCTGCAAGTTAGCAATGGCTGCGGCTAAGTCTTGTTTATGCTGTTCAATAAGTTTTTGATGAGCCTGAGTAGTAGCTTTTTGAGCTTCCAGTGCTTCTGTTTGCTGATTAACCGCGAGTTGAGCTTCTTCTAATTGATCTAGTGGTAAAGCACCTTGTTCAGCTATGATTTTGTAGCGATCGCGCCTAACTACTGCTGAGTTAAAAGAAGCTTGTAGCGATCGCGCGTTAGCCTCGATTGCTTTTAACTCCGCCTGGGTCTGTTGCAACTTTTCTCTAGCACTTTTAACCTTAGCTTGTGCTTCTTCTACATCCGCTTGGCTGGTAATTTGTTTATCTCGATAGTCTCGCCGAGAACGATTCAGTTCAGCTTTAGCAGAAACAATAGCGCGATCGCTTCTTTCTGTTTCTGCCAAAATCCGAGCATCTTGAGCGCGAATTTGGGCGTTGATTTGCGACAATTGCAATTTAGATTGTTGCAGGCGAGCTTCTAGCTGGCTTTTTTGAATTTGTAAGCGAGTATCATCCAAAGATACAAGAATGTCTCCTGCTTTCACTTCTTGATTTGCTTTCACGAAAATTTGTTTGACCTGTCCTTCAATTCCTGGCTGAACAACTCGCAATTCTCCATCAGGACGAATAGTAGCTGGTGCTTGAACGCTAACATTATATTTGAAGACTGAGGATACAATAATTGTCGCTGCCACTGTTCCCACAATCAACAATCCGCCCCAGCTCATCCAACGGCTGAGTGATGGTAATAATTCTTTTTCTTCGCCTAAAAAGAAAAAATCTTCTTGAGAAGTGTTCAAAATAGAAAATCCCTTATAGTAAGTTTCAAGTGGTTTAAAGATTAGGCAGTAATAAAATTTAAATGCTCACCTGGTTGTTGAGACAATTCTTCCAGAGTTCCTTGAATTTTTAAGCGTCCTTTATCTAAAAAAACAATCCAATCAGCACGCTGAATAACTCGCGGACGATGGCTAATTAAAATTGTTGTTTTACCTTGGCGATGTTGTAATATATTATCTAATATTTTAGTTTCACTAACAGGATCAAGCGCACTGGTAGATTCATCCAAAATTAAAATTGGTGGGTTTTTCACAATCGCTCTAGCAATAGTTAATCTTTGTCTTTGTCCTCCTGAAAGATTAGCACCAAATTCTCCTAAAATTGTTTGATAGCGGCTTGGTAAATCGCTAATAAACTCATCAGCTTCAGCAAGTTTACAAGCACTGACAATTTCTTCAAAAGTAATTTTAGGGTCGATTAAATTAAAATTATCAATAATACTCCGACTCCAAAAATGTGGGTCTTGAGGAACTAAAACAACTTGCTGACGCAGACAATCTAAAGAAATATCTTCTATGTTGTAACCACCGATCCGAATCTTGCCTGATTGCAGCGGATATAAACCTGCCAATAATTTGGTGAGGGTACTTTTGCCACAACCAGATTGACCGATGAGAGCAATAACTTTTCTCCCTGGTATAGTCAGGCTAAAATCTTCTAAAAGCGTTATGCGTCCCGTATAATTAAAATTAAGATTTGTGCAATTAATTGTATCGTCTCCAGAAAAAGTAACATAAGGTTTATGGTTATCTGTGTCAGTTTCAGATGAATGTTCAATTACTTCGGTGATTCTCTGTGCTGCTGCATCTACCCGAACAAATTCATCAGTAAAAATGACCAGATTAATCAGTAGTATAGTAATATTCCGATTCAGACTATAAAGGGCGAGTAATTGTCCAGTAGTTAACTCTTGACCAATTACCAAGCTACTACCAAACCAAAGAAAGACAATTCCTCCTATTCTCTCTACTAAGCGAGAAAAAGTATTGTTAGTAATACTAATTTGAATAGTTGAAAAAGAAACTTTCGCCAAGCGACTAAACCGGAATTTAAATTCTTCCCATAACTGAGGCGCAGCCGCAATAGTTTTGAGAGTAATTGCTCCTTTAAAAGTTTCTACTAAAATGCCTTGATTTTCAGTTTCTTTACTGAGTAAATTTCTGGTTTTTTGCCGCAGTACGGGGAGAAAAATCAAGGTTGATAAAAGCATCAAAAATGCGAGTACAGATGCTATTAAAGTCAGTTTTATATTGTAATAAAGCATCAATACTAAAGAAACTATAGCCACAAATAACTGACCGGGTAAATTGATCAAAACTTGCGAAACTAGTTGATTGATCAATTGAATATCCCTTAAGCGGCTAGTAACTTCTCCACTCCTACGAGATTCGTAGTAACTTAGGGGTAAACGTAAAATTTGTTGGGCAAACTGCAAAATTAGTTTTAATTCTAATCGTTGAGCGAAGTGAGAGATAAAACTGGCTTGTAACCAATCTAAACTACTGCCAACCAAATTGATGGTGAGGATGGCAATAATCAGGCGAGTCAGTAACTGATTATCTCCTCTGAGTAGCACATCATCTGTTAAAATTTGCAGCAGTAAAGGAGCAGCTAAGGCAATTATTCCTACTACTAAATTAAGAATTAATATCTGGAAAAATAGGGAACGCTCATGCCAAATATGCTTGACAAACTGCGATAATCCGCCTATTTTATCACTTTCATCTTCTTGAGCCAGGAATTTAACGGGATCGGGTTCAAGAACGAGACAAATGCCATCGTGCCAAGCTTGCTCTAACCACTGTTTCTCGATGTATTGAAGTCCATCGATCGCAGGATCGCCAATTACATATTTTTTACCCTTTTTTCCGTATAAGACAACCCAGTGGAAACCTTTCCAATGAATAATACAAGGCAGGGAAACGGAGCGATCATCAATTACACTGAGAGTAACTTTAACGCCTCTAACATTGGTAAATCCTAGTGCCTCTGCTCCTTGTTTTAAGCCGAGTAAAGTTGTACCAGAGCGATAAGTTCCAGCAGCTTCACGAATGCGGTTGAGAGTAAATGTACGTCCATAATACTTGGCGATTGAAGCCAAACAAGCTGCCCCACAGTCTTCTTCGTTATGTTGGAGTACATTGGGATATTTCATAAGCTTGCTGACAATTCAGTTGCAGAAAATAACACTTAGAAATTAAACAGCTTGCATCGGCGTAGGAACTGCTGGAATATAAGTAGGAAGATTACTCCCTTTAGCTGTCATGTTGTGTTTTTCTTGTTCCAGTTGCGACAAACGCAATTCACACCAACCAGAAACTTTTTCATCTCCTAAATAAGATGTAAGTTGGTACAAACGTTTGATAGCAGAAATAGCCAAAGGATCGTAATGCAAACATGTAAGGTAACAATCATAAGCTACCTGTAATTCTCCCAAAGACTGGTAGCATTGTCCAGCCATAAACCAACCGACTGCTGTACCCGGAGGCCCCAAACGAGTGGCGCTGCGATAGGCTTGAGCCGCTTCTTCAACTCGTCCTCGCTTCAAGAGAACTTCTCCTAACTCCAAGCGATATCTGGGATCTAAAATATCTCGCTCGACTAGTTTGCGAGCGCGTTCTTCAGCTAAATCGAAATCACGCAACCAAAGTGCTTCCTTAGTGCGACTTTCACCAATAATGTTGAGATTCTCGTAAGCAATAATCTGTTGTTCTTGGTTTTCAGGAATCAAACTTTCAGCATAAGATTGGCAAAGATCCATCTCAGCAATGACTGTATCTTGATCCTTTTCCAAAAGTGGGACAAAGACAGCAGCACGATAGTAAACACTCATTAACAATCCAGAAGTAAAGCTATGTAGTGATGGTAGAGTTGACTCAATTTCTTTATTAACAATTGAACGCCAATACTTTGCACCTTCTAAATCTTTGAAGGTTTTGGCTAACTCCACTAATATTTGCAGTCCAGCTGTAATTCTAGCGAGATGTCCCAGTGGTGCATTTTGGGCAATAGTTTCTAAGTCTTTGAAATTATAGGGTAAGTAGCGATCGCTATGTAAAATGAAGTCAGACATAGCACGCGATAAAGCCAGAGATGCACTATCAACATCGTTTGCTATCTCAACTGCTGAGATGGGTGGTACGTACTCTAAAACAGCTTGATGAAAACACAAGCTACTCAGTAGTTTAATAACCTTAACTTGGGTAGATTTAGATAGTTCTGAATAATTAGTTAAATGCTCACACAAGTTTTGCCATCTTTGTGTCCGCAATTCAGGAGCTAGTTCCAAAGGATTCTTAACTTGATATTGGTATAGTCCAGATTCGCGGATGAGAAATTCTCGGAAAGATTCTGGAAGACTTACTTGCACTTGATACGGGGCTGAAGTCTGCTCCATCAAGTGATTGTAGCTAAATTCAACTTTATAATGGTGGGGAGAACCTGCTGCAAAATTGCCTAAATTTAAATAGATTTGATGCAACCAAGCTTTTGGGGAACTTTCTATCGATAACATTTCTTTTTCTCCTAAAAATCATAACTTTTTGGGTTATTTATGTGTTACCTTTTATATAAAAGCTAGTGCAACAGGATAAGTCTTCATCACCCCCTGTTGCACTAGCTTTCTTTACTAGCAATTAGTGGAAGCTAGTAGTTGGTCTTTCTTAGGCAAGACCCCATTTAACTTTAGCTGCACCACCAGAAATTGTTTCCATAGCTTCAAAAGAAAGCTCGGTGATTGCAGGTTTGTTCTGTTCTTGTTGACGAACTTCTTTTTTTTGGCGGTTGGTAACATTGTTGTTCTTAGACATGATAGACTCCTTTGTTTGTTAATCAAAAATGAACTTGAGAGAATTGAGTGGAGAAACTAGATCAAGCTATTTGGAAAGTAAGCAACATTGGTTTAAGAACCTCTGAGGACTTTCGGTTTCACTACTAGTTTCTCGCCTCAACCTGTAACTAAGATAGTTAATTTTTTAGGTGATGAATAGTACCCTCTTGTGTACCTTTTTTTGAGATTAACTTTGCTATACTGTCAATAAATCCGGGTTAAAATCCTTGGCTAGTAAGAGGTTCGCTAAATTCTGCAAAATGTATTTTTTCGCATTTTGCTAGTGGCGTGAGATATGATAACCTCAATTCAGTCATCTTGAAATAACCTCTGATACAACCAGTCTTACCTCGTAGTGAAGGGGGGCTGTGGGGTTGGGGTTTTGCTTAATGAATCGATGCTCTATTGGGATATTTCATAGTTCAAAAATCAACCCTGTAATTGGTTATTTACTGTAAGCTTGGTAAATAAAAAACGGCAAGTAATTCATCAAAAATGCCTTGATTATCAATTGGAAACATCAAACTATTACATACCCTAATCAAGTCACTTTACCTTTTAGCTTTGGTAGTAAAATTCAATTCTCCAAAACTATTTGGATAGCTTATCCTTTTCAGGAACGCTACACTACTTCTAAAACTGGATGCAGTGGTTCTATTCATCTTAATTACTGAATCAGTTTTCTAGAGAGTAGTTTTACTCCGGCTTTTTTCAAGTCCGTCAATCATGGGAAAAATCCACAACCAAACTTGAAAAACTTTTTTCTCTAATTCCTAATCTCCAGTCTCTAGCCTCTATTTTCCAGAAAGGAAGATGTAAATTTTTGTAATTGGCATAGGCCAGAGGTAAGAGGTGAAACAGCAACAGGTACGTAACTCCGATTTGATGACTGAAATTATTGACGTAGGTAGGGAACAGGGAACAGAAAAGAAGCACTTTAGATGAGTACGGATTTTTTTCAAAAATCAAATATGAATCCTATATGTGTCATTTACAGTCAAATAATGCAATTAGAGAATTTTTAGATACTAACATTTGATGTAGACCTTCAAGGGCAGTTGTTTGGTCACGAACGTGAGCATCAATAAATAAACCAATGGTGTGGGCGATTAAATCTCGCAGTTGTTCTTCTGGCTGTGTAGCTGGAAAGTCTAAAAATGCTCTACTCGTGGTGTAATCAAATGGACTGGCAACAGAAAAATGGTTGGCTCCTTCCAGAAGAAGTAAATAACTATCGCCTCTACCACCTGCGATCGCTTCTTGGAAAGTCCGGATAATAGGAGTTGTAGGTTGTTCCCAACTTACTCCATAATTAGGGCTACTGTTGGCAATCACTCCATCGCAGGTTCCGCCAATCAGGAGTAAAGGTAAGGAGTCAGGTAAGGATAAGATTGTGGCGGCTTCATACCCTAGTTTTACATTTGCTGCTGTATGTGCGCCATAGGCAAAAGCAGCTACCACTTGTGAGAAAAATCTGGGATCTGCACTTTCAATCGCAACTCTACCACCAGCAGAATGTCCACCGAGAATGATCTTGTCTAAATCAAGTAAGCCAGCCAAAATCCCTTCCACTTGTAAACGCTCTAACGTCCTCAGCAACGTTGGTAAAGCAGAAGCTGTTGGGCCTTTGCCATACATACTGGGAGCCAACATTTTCAGGTCAACACCTGGAGTGAGACCCACCACCCCAGGGAAATTTTCGGCAATCCAGGAAAATGTAACGACAACAAGCCCACGCTGTGCTAATTTAATCGCCAACCATTGATATACTTCCGAGCCACAGTTAATTCCGCTGAACAGAATGACAACTGGAAATGCAGACCATTGAGAGTCAGCAGGAACAATACCCGAATTCCGTTCTAGTTCACTGCCTGAAATTTGTGCTGGGTAGAAAACCTTCAGGTGAATGCTGTTATAAGGTGAAGAAATATCTTCAACTGTCGCAGCTTGGAAAAATGCCCGAACATTCATAAAATACCAATTTCAGCTACTTAAGTTCAAGATTATATTAGCGATTCTTGAGTGCAGACTGAACCCTCATATCATGAGTGATTACATAGGAAGTTGCAAAACAAATTCTGTACCCTCACCAATAACAGAATTACAGGTTAATTTTCCACTGTGTGTTTGTTCAACAATTTGACGCGCGATCGCCAGCCCTAATCCTGTACCTTTACCGACTCCTTTTGTTGTAAATAAATGGTCAAATATTTTCTGTTTAATTTCTTCAGTCATGCCCTTGGCATTGTCAGCAATCGAAATTTTTACTTGTTTATCTATCACTGAAGTTGTAATTTTAATTTGATTAGGTTTGGCTTCAATTTCTGCAAATTGCCGCCCAACATTTGATTCATCTAAGGCATCAATGGCATTTGCTAGAATATTCATAAATACTTGGTTTAACTGCCCAGGGAAGCAATTAATTTTTGGCAAATCACCGTAATCAGTGATGATGACGATGGCTGGACGAAGGTTATTAGCTTTGAGGCGATGTTTGAGAATTAAAATTGTACTGTCGATGCCTTCATGAATATTGAATAGCACTTTGCAATCTTGATCAGCACGGGAGAAAGTTCGTAAACTGGTACTGATATTTTTTAAGCGATCGCAAGCCAAAGTCATAGAAGCAATCATCTGTGGTAAGTCTTCTAACGTGTAATTTAAGTCTATTTCTTGGGCATGTTTGAGGATATTTTGATTAGGAATATTTGAGCTTTCTTGGTACAGATATAAATGTTGAATAATATCGGACAACATGGGTTTAGCTTGTTCCAAGCTAGCATAAATAAAGCCGAGAGGATTATTCATTTCGTGAGCTACACCCGCAACTAAATTACCCAATGCAGACATCTTTTCACTTTGGACTAATTGCAGTTGAGTTTGCTGGAGATGTTGGAGTGTTTGTTCTAGCTGTTGAGCTTGTTTTTGCGTTTCAATTAATAAGTCTGCTTGCTTGAACGCAACTCCCATTTGTGCGCCAACTTGCTGGGCAAATTGAATTTCAAAAGATTGCCAATGACGAGTGTGATCGCATTGATGAATGCAAAGTAAACCCCAAAGTTCGTTATCTTGCATAATTGGCACTACCAACGATGCTCTTACCTGGAATTGCGCTAAAATTTCTCGATGACAATCGATGACGGCATCTGTGTTGACATCATCAATGGCACAAAAGCGTCCTTGTTTATATAAAGTGGCAAATTTTTCCCCAAAGCAGTGATCCTGTACTTTCACTGCTAAAGCCGAAGTAAATTGGGGTAAAACATCCTCGGCGATAAATTCACCATATTCATAATTTCCTGTGAGATGAAATTGATAAATTCCCACCCGATCAGCATGAAGAATTTGCCGAATATTTTGGGTAACAGCGCGGAAAATTGCCTCTAAATTTAGAGATTGCCGCATCTGCGTTACTACTTCAAATAAGGTTTTCTGTTGCTGAAGAGATTGTTGTAGCTGTTGGGCTTTTAGCTGCGATTCTTGATACAAGCGGGCATTTTCTAAAGAAATAGCAGCTTGGGCTGATAAACTTTGGATAACTTCGAGGCGATCGCTATTAAATACCCCACTTGTCAGTTTATTTTCTAAGTAGAGAATACCTACTAAATTTCCTTGGTAAATAATGGGCGTACCTAATAATTACCTGAGCATTTTCTCCTAATGCTTCAATGATTTTATTTTGCTATTGTTGGACTTGTTGATCGCTTTCGGTAAGTAATTGTCCCATTAAATCACGAAAAGCTTGTACAAATGCCGAAAAGGGAATATTTCGATTGAATTGGTCAAATTTACCTTTAATAAAATAACCACGTTGTTTAACAATTGGTTTATGAACTTCATTCACAACCGCCGTTTTCCCAATTCCAGAAAAACCCGCTACCAACATGATTTTCGTTGCACCATTAGCAACCCGGTCAAAAGCTTCTAGTAGAGTTTTAACTTCTTGTTCGCGTCCATATAGTTTTTCGGGAAGAGTAAAGCGATCGCATATATCCCGCTGTGCAATTGGGAAACTCTGAATCTGTCTTGTTTGTTGGAGTTGAGTTAAACAATTTTCCAAATCATATTTGATTCCCAATGCACTTTGATAGCGGTCTTCCACATTTTTCGCCATCAGCTTCATGACAATATCTGAAAGCACCTGGAGAATTGCTGCATTACTAATTTCTGGAGGTTGTTTAGCAATATGACAATGCAGTAATTCCATAACATCGTTTGATTGAAAGGGTAATTCTCCTGTCAGTAATTCATAGAAAGTCACACCCAAAGAATAAAAATCAGTCCGGTAGTCAATTAAGCAATTCATTCTGCCAGTTTGTTCTGGAGAAATATAAGCAAGTGTTCCTTCTAAAACATTAAGATTAATCAGTGTTTGAGTTTCCCTTGGCAACAAAGATGCAATACTAAAATCAATTATTTTTACTTCTTGAGCTGTCGGATTAATTAAGATATTGCTGGGTTTAATATATTTATGAATGATGCCATCAAGGTAAAGTGTATCTAATATATTGCAGAGGGCGATCGCTATTTCTAAAAACTCTTGTAAAAACCCAGTAGATTGTGGTTTTCTAGAAGTGAAATAATCTTTGAGAGAAATTCCCCCAAAATCTTCCATTACTATTGCATAGCCGTTCTGATAAGGTTCCAGGCTATAAGTTTCAATAATTCCAGGTTGATGCAAATTTTTAGCAATTGTATATTGATTGCGAAACTGCACCAGTTCACTAAAACTGGGATAAGGATTTTTCTGAAGTTTAATTACTACAGGTTTGTTGTCAATTTCTCGGTATCCGCGATAAACCAGTGTTCTTAAACCGTTGTAAAGTGCTTCGCTAAATTGATATCCAGAAATTGTCAACATACCACTAAATCCTTAAGACTTTCAGATATTAGTGTTCCCAGATATCGTAATTCTTAAACAAGAATATGCCTAATAAGATATGTTTTACCTAAAACTTGATTCATCGCAAAAAGCTGAATCTATTATGCGCTGAACCACAAGATAAATTCATCAACAATCAATGAAAGCTTCATAATAGCGTACTAAAACTATGCTGAAACAATGTTTCTTGCTGTTTAGGTTAGGATTGGGATTAGCTATGGAAATCTAGAAAGAATTTTTCTATTCTTAACGCAATTAAATCTACAGAAATTACTTATAATCTCAACCGAGTGCGAATAAACCCATTAACAGAATCTGGGTGCGTTTCAAGTTGAAGTTTTTACTCTTTTGGCTTTCATTAATGCTATGAAAATTCTCAAAGCAGTGGGTGACGAGGGATTTGAACCCGCAACCAATAGATTAAGAGTCTACTGCTCTACCGTTGAGCTAGTCACCCGCACTCCTAAGAAGTATAGCAGATTTTTTATGGTTGTGCCAACGTAAAGTTAATCAGGAAGCGGGTTACAGTGTAGTTGATACCAAGTTGTAGTCGAAGATAGTAATTTGGGGTGAGAGTAAGGAGTAGGAATACTATTTCTGAAAGCAACTTAGTATGAAACCGTATCCCGCCTAGAACTAAAGTTACAGGCTTATAGCCAAAGTCCACTTAACTGGACTGAAATAAACTTTTTGTTGAGTCCTCTAAAGAGGACTTACGCTATGAGACTAGAAATTTATTTCGAGGTGGGACTTGCTTCATCTAGGAAATTGAATTATGAAGGTGGTTTGACGATTGGTACTCTCGACATTGATTGAGCCGCCTAAATGCCTGACCATTTTCTTGACTAAAGCCATTTCCAATCCTGTACCACTATATGTCCAGGGGTCATTTTTCATCAGGCGATGGAACGGTTCAAAAATTCGTGGTATTTCACTAGCGGGAATTTCTAAGCCAGAGTTGCTAATCTTGAGTTGCACTGCATCGGCTGTAAAATCAGCAGACACGGTGATAACTTCGCCTGAAGGAGTGTATTTGCAAGCATAGCTTAAAAGTTCGGTGACTATCCGCTCGAAATCGGTGATGTCTGTTTCGAGCGGCGGAAGTTGATGATTAATATTGAGGTGTAATTGTTGTCTTTGGCAATGGGAAAGGTCGCGGAAAGACTCAACAATAGGCGGTAGCCATGTTTGTAAATCAATGCTGATCAATGTGGGTGTATCTGGTTCGGCTTCGAGATAAGAAAGCTGCATCAAATCGTTGATTAACTTGCTTTCTCGACCACACTCGTTCTGCAAAATCTGCAATAATTGGGGAACGATTTCGATATTTAAGATACCTTCGGGGGTCAGCACACTTTCGAGGGTTTGAGCGGCAAGGCTAATGCTGGTTATGGGTGTGCGTAGTTCGTGGGACAGGTTTCTTAAAAATTCGTTTTTCCGGCGTTCTTGCTGTTCTAATGCTTGCATTTGTGCCTGAGTGGTGGATGCAATTTTGGCTTGACGAAGGGCGATCGCACATTCATTAGCTACTTGCTGTACTAAACTAATTTCCAGTTGATCAAACATTTCTTGAGTTGGTCGATTTAGCCACAAGTTACCCAAAATGCCTTGGTCGTCAAAGATTGGGCAAGCTAACTGGGTGAGAACCCGTAATTGCGGGTGCCATCCCGGAACGATTTCTAAAGATTGCCAATGCTGTTTTGCTAACAATGGTTGATAAACTTCTGGCAAGTCGGCAATTTTGCGCGTCAATCCTTGGTATTTTGGTGTGGTAGTTGTGTATTCGTAGGTAACGGTTGTTTCACTACCACCAGCATTGTAAGTTTCAATGTAACAAGACTGGAGTTGGAATAACTGAGTCAGTTCTTGAGTGGCGGTTTGCATTACCTGGTTCGCAGATTGATGATCGCGGATTTGTTCGGTAATGCGACGCACCAGTGTTTGAAAGTTTTGTGCTTGCTGTTTTTGCAGTTCTAGCTGGGTTTGCAAATGCTGTACTTGTTCTTGCAGTTTGGCTTGGTGAACTGCTATGCCAATTTGGGTTGCTAGTTGTTTGAGTAAGTCAATTTCGATTTCTTGCCATTGATGGGGTTGATGACAATGCTGGGCGGTGATTAACCCCCACAATTGCTGCTGTGACCAAATTGGTACAACTAAATTCGCTCTGACTGGCCAAGATTCCAGTAAATTAACTTGATCGGCATTTAAATCTGCTGTATAAATATCTTCAATAATTTGAATACAACCACGTCCACTGCGTTCTTGATATTTGCCAATTAAGCTAGGGTCGGGGAATTTCTGCCCTAAACAAGAATTGGTGGTGACTGTCGATTCGGCAATGACTACGCTAGTCTCGTCTGGTTGGAGAGAGTAAACCAAAATGCGATCGCAACCCAAACAATGGCGCACTTCTTTGACAAGTTGATGCAGCAATGTATCTAAGTCTAAAGATTCTCGAATCCATTGGGCGATCGCTTCTAGGAGTTGCTCTTGGGCTGTTTGAATTTCTTTTGCTTGGGCTACCTGCTTCACTGGAGTGATATTACTACTTGTGCCAATTAGTCGATAAATTCGAGAGTTTGCATCTCGCAATGGTGTTAATGTGGTACTCCACCAAGTCGCCACTCCTTGAAATTGCAAGCATTGTTCGTAGGAAATGGTTTTACCAAACTGCACACAGTCAGCATAATGCTGACGCACATTTGCCGCATCAACAGGCGAGAGAATATCTTCTGGTTTTTTTCCTTTGAGATTCTCGGAACTAATGCCGATCCATCGCTCATGGGTGGGATTTAGAGCTACGTAGCGAAAATCTCCATCTTCTAGAACATCTACTATAAATATAGATGTCTGCACAGAATTATAGATGCTCAGTAAAAACTGTTCACTACTACTGTGTTTTGCTAATTCTGGGTCAAAAAGAATCTGAGAATGCAATTGTTGTTTCAACTCAACGGTTGATTCACCCGGATTTATATTCATGGGAGAGTCCCTGTCTGCTATTAATGACTCCTCTAAGCGCAACCCCTGATGATGCTAAGTAATGAAAAATGCTTTTTTGCGCTTACAGCAAAGCATTGTCGGTCTTTGCTCGACTGATATTTGGATCTTTTTTTATTCTTATCAGAAATATCGGAAACTTAATAGCAGTCAACTCAACAAATATATCTCCTTGAAGGTAAGAGTACATTTGCAATCAGATGCAAATTTCTTGAACATTTTTTATGAAGAATGATTTAAGATTGTTGCATATATTTCAGTATACTCAAAAGCAATCTTTGCTAAACATTACATTTCTTAACATTATTTTAATCTATAAAGCAACTAGCATGATGCTAACAAAACATGGCAGGATGATTTGAACTTTATTTGTGATGAAAAATTATCGCAATAGTCGGTAAGCGTTGATCCCCGTGAAGATGGCGACAAAAATCCAAGAAATAGCTAGACCAACAACTTCACCTAAAAACAACCGCGTTAAGCGGAGTAAAACTATTCCCACAATTGCACCAATGGGTACAGCGATCGCCCAACTTACTGCACTAATAAATATCCATCGCCATGACGAAGCTACAGACTTGCGGATAGCTGTCCACTGCGCCAATCCAATTATAAAGCCACCAACTGCACCGAAAGTTGTCCCCCAAATTAATCTTAGGGAAAAAGTTTGTGTATTTGGGACAATCCAACCCACAGCACCCACACCCAAAGCCGTGATTGTCGCCCATGCCAACAAAGTAGCTAACACCCAGCGCCCAGACAATATATGATGGCGGATGAGTAAACTTTGGGGAAATGCGATCGCCAAACCGCCCAAAGAAGCTTGCGCCACCCCCACATCTGGCTTTTCCCCGACTTCAATCCAGCACAAACTCACCAAAAAACCGCCCACAGTAGCGATCGCCCACTGGAATATAAAACTAAATTGAGTTTTAGTAGATGTGAAGAACATGAAATTTTCGCTAGTAAAGCACGGTAGAGATTACTATACAGTGCGAGAAAAATCAAAAAAGTTCAAATCTGGTTAAGGGTCAATGGTCATTTGTCCTTGGTCAATAGTTTTTCTCTCCCACTCCCCCAAATCACAACCTCAACTTACTACCTGTTTCATCAATAGGAAATGGCCGGATGGCTTTGGTGTTAAACAGTTCTTGGAACACCTTGCGGCGTTTGTGAGGTGTTTCGGGTGCGATGTAACCCCATAAACTTTCCCAATAGAAAAAAGAGATACCAGAAAAAGAGCGATCGCGTACCATATCAATTTGTTCTTTAATTTGAGAAATTCTCACCGGATTGCGTAAAGTTCCGGTCGAGATCCCAATCACTACCGGAATTTTTGTTTGGGCTAATTTCACTGCTGATTGTTCTAGTTCTGCTTTAAAACTATTTTGGTTATGACGGTATACTTGCAACACCAACTCATCTACCCAACCGTTTTTTACCCAAGATTCCCAATCTTGCAGATAGTATTTATAAGCAAAAGCTTGGGCGTTGGGAGACAGAGATAATTTCGCATTCGGTTCAATTTCTTTAATACTGCGATAGATTCTCCCCATGAACGCAGTAATTTTGTCAGCACGCCAACGCATCCATTCTGGGTTAAACGAGTCAGTGGGCGGACTTTTGCCTTGATGTTCTTGTTTGTAGAGTTCGACAGTGAAGCGATCGTAACCGAATTGTACTGGCATTCCAAAATGGTCATCAAGTTGAATGCCATCTACATTGTAATTACTCACAACTTCCAAAATGAGTCCTAAAATAAACTCTTGAACTTCTGGATGTAGAGGATTTAACCAAGCTTGCTTAGTTGCTGCCCCATTGTTAACATCTTCCGGTAAAATTTCCTTCACAGAATTGACACCTGCTTGCCCAACAGTCAACCAATTAGGATAAAGTTTGGCTAACTCAGAATTTGGTGGTGTCATAAAACCATATTCAAACCACGGAATCACAGTCAGACCTTTTGGTTTAGCAAGCTTAATTATTTTTGCTAAAACATCCTGTCCACCGTGCATAAAGTTGAGTACAGGTTCCGTTTCTTCACCAATAATATTTTTGGCAACCTTACTTTTGTAAAAAGTATTCCCTCGATTCCAAACCACAGGATAAATCGTATTAAAATGCAGTGTAGATAATTGATTTATAGCACGGTCAATTCCCCAAGGAATAAAGAGAACACCACTAGCAACATTAGTTATCCAAACACCACGAATTTCTGTAACAATTTGTTGGCTATTTGGTTGAGAATAAAATGAAAAAGAAGGTAGAGAAAATACTGTTAAACAAAGTATAAATTCTAAAACTATTAAGTTAATAATCCAATGTTTGTCCAACCGATTCATCAGTAGGTTTGACTGCGTTTGAAAAGGACACTTATAAATACAAAATAATTTAACATCTCCCGGATAATATTACTTCAATTTAGCGATTTAATTTGAAGTTTGTTACACGCCAAAATTAATAGAGGAATTTTATTATGCTCCAAGATGATGAGTTACTTGATATTGTAGATGAGAGAGATTGCATTATTGGCAAGAAAAGACGTTCAGAAATATATAGTCAAGGACTATGCAATTTTAGAGTTGTTAATGCTTTTGTTATTAACTCATTAAGTCAGCTATGGATACCTCGACGTTCAGCAGAAAAACGGATTTTTCCTCTTTGCCTTGATGTGAGTATGGGAGGTCATGTTGAAAGCGGAGAAAATTATGAAGAGGCTTTGCGACGTGAACTTAATGAAGAATTGAACTTAGAGTTAAATCAGGTTAAATTTCGTTTATTAGGATATCTAACGCCACATCAACATAACGTATCTGCTTTTATGAAAGTTTATGAAATTGAATTAAATTATGAACCTGATTACAATAAAAATGATTTTGTTGAGAGCCTTTGGTTATATCCTCATGATTTAATAAAATGGTTGCATCATGGTGAACCTGCCAAAAGTGACTTGCTCAAACTTGTGCAAATATTTTATGCAACACAAATTTGACAATTAAAAGGGAACAGGGAACGGGCAACAGAGAACCGCGAAATCCCCATAACTAAATAATTGGTATTTGTATCAGGACGTATTTTTTCTTGCACTACTTGTCTCGACAGAAATTTTCTTACCTCTTTTCATAAATAAATTTAGGCGATTTAAACCTAATATTCGGGCAGGTTATCAAAGCTGTTGCCTGTTCCCTCTTCCCTGTTCTCTGCCCGAAGGGTTGGTCAGTTTGACAAGCTGTGAAGTTTAAATCTACCTACGTGTACAAATACATTTCTTAATATCTTTCCACGCCTTCAAGCTGCTTGTAATTCATAGCCTTTGCCGCTTCGCCACAGGTGCGGGGTGTGGGGAAGATTTTCTCTGGGTTGGCTAAACCTTGGGGATTAAATACTTGTCTCACCCATTGCATTGTTTCTAAATCGACACTGTTAAACATTTCTGGCATATAACATTTTTTATCTGAACCAATGCCATGTTCACCAGAAAGGCTACCACCCACTTTTACACAAAGCTTGAGAATTTCTCCGCCCAATTCTTCAACTTTTTCTAATGCACCAGGGACAGAATTATCATAAAGCACTAAGGGGTGGAGATTGCCATCACCAGCATGAAAGACGTTAGCAATTTTATAACCAAATTTTTGACTTAAGTTTTCAATTTCTTGCAAAACATAAGGCAATTGAGTACGAGGAATCACGCCGTCTTGTACATAATAATCGGGGCTTAAATGTCCAGCGGCAGCAAAGGCCGCTTTTCGTCCTTTCCACAATTTTAAGCGTGTTTCTGGGTCAGTAGCGGCAGTGACATTCCTTGCGCCATTTTGTTGGCAAATTTCGGTAATTCGTTGTTTAAGTACTGCAACTTCTACTTCTAAACCATCAATTTCTACTAGCAAAATAGCAGTTGCATCTCGCGGATAACAATTAGTTGCGACAACATCCTCAACAGCATTAATGCTGAGGTTATCCATCATTTCCATGCCACCAGGAATTATCCCGGCGCTGATGATATCAGAAACACTGGCCCCCGCAGCTTCTACACTTGTAAAGTCTGCCAATAATACACAAATTGATTCGGCACTTTTAAGAATTCTGAGGGTAATTTCTGTGGCGATTCCTAACGTACCCTCAGAACCCACAAATATACCTGTAAAATCATATCCGGGTGTTTCTGGTATTTGTCCGCCTAAATCAACAATTTCTCCTTCTGGGGTGACAATTTTTAACCCAAAAACGTGATTAGTGGTGACACCATATTTCAAACAATGCACCCCACCAGAGTTTTCGGCGACATTGCCGCCAATTGAACAGATAATTTGGCTGGAAGGATCTGGCGCATAATAAAATCCGGCACCACTAACTGTTTGCGTTACCCAACTATTAATTACTCCTGGCTGTACAACAATGCGTTGGTTTTCTAAATCGACGCTGAGGATTTGCCGCATTAATGAAGTGACAATTAATACAGAATCTTCAAGTGGTAAAGCACCACCGGATAAACCTGTGCCGGAACCGCGGGCGATAAAAGGTACAGAATACTGATTACAGATTTTCACCACCGCCGCGACTTGTTCTGTGGTTCTGGGTAATACAGCCACAGCCGGACGTTGACGATAGCTAGTCAAACCATCACACTCATAGGTAATCAATTCTTCGCGGCGTTGAACTACACCGTTTTTACCAAGGACAGCCTCAAATGCTTTGATGATAGGTTGCCAATTACGTTGTTGTTTATCTTGGGTAAGCATAGGGTTTTAGGTAGATGACTCGGCTGGATGAAGGAGGGGTTAGGGGCTAGAGGCTAGGGACTAGGGGTTAGAGGCTAGTATTTCGCAGTATTTAGCACTTTCTTGTGAGAAGCTAGAGTAGAAGTAAGTTTGGGTGAATATTTACTATTTTTGCAAGGATAGCAGTTTAGGGGAAGAAAATAGCGATCGCTATCCCAAATTGCACCTCTGCCCCCCATAACCTATTACCTACCATTGATTTTTCGGTTTGCGTAATTTTTGCGAACCAATTGGAACCAGAACTTGATTCAGACTACGCAACTGTTCTGCTGTCCCCATACAAATCAGGGTATCTCCAGGCATTAATATTGTGTCGCCAGTGGGGCCGCCGATAAGATTACCATCAATGCGGCGAATGGCTAAGACTAACGCACCAGTTTGCGATCGCAATTTGGCTTTTTGCAATGTTTGTCCGACAAAGGGAGATAAACTAGGATCGAGTAAAAATTCTTCCATATACAACTGTCGGTCTGCACCCGAAAGAATACCATCGACAAAATCTAATACTTGCGGTCTCAATGCGGCTGCGGCCATCCGCTTCCCCCCGGTAATGTACGGTGAAATTACTGCATCTGCTCCACCACGCTGTAATTTTTGTAACGCTTCTTCTGTACTAGCACGAGCGATCGCCCGAATACTTGGATTTAATGTTTTTGCTGATAATACTGTATATAAGTTTTCCGCATCCGAAGGTAGGGCAGCAACTATACAAATCGCTCTTTCAATCCCTACATGGAACAGCGTATCATCTAAAGTAGCATCACCTTGGTATACTATATAACCTTCTCCTTGCGCCCTTTGGACAGATTCAAACTCCGAATCTATGACTACAAAAGGTACGCCTTCCGCTCGAAATTCTCTGGCAATTTGCCGACCAGTGCGACTAAATCCACAAATAATATAATGTTCGGTCAAGGATTCCATTAAGCGCCTCTGTTGTCGTAGCCGAATTCCTTCTTGAAAGTAGCCTTCGATGATGGCTTCTGTAAATCGATTGACAATGTAACCAATATTAATTACGCCCAATAAAATCAGGGCAATGGTAAACAAGCGTCCGCGACTGCCGAGGGGGTGTGTTTCTCCGTATCCCACGGTGGCCAAGGTAATTACGGTCATGTAGGCGGCATCTTCCCATGACCAGCCTTCAACTAATTTGTACCATAAAGTGCCAATTAAAAAGACACCGCCAAGAGCGATCGCTCCTGCCATTAGCTCTTTTTGGATACGTTGATATTTTCTCTCAAGAGTGGAATACATGGTTTAACAGTAAAATCCCTGGGCGAAAAGGCGCACCAATTGGTTAACAGCGTTGGTGGCGGTCTAAATTACCTGCCATCCGCCTGATAACTGATAACTGATCACTGATAACTGATGGCTGATTTAAGGATATTTAAGCGTTAGCCTAAAAGAAATCATAATTTGCGATCAATCACAAGAAATTTTTAACAATTTCGAGGAAACTAGTAAGTGAGTGTAGAATGAAAAATTTTCAGGAGGAGCGGTTAGTGAGCTTACAAACTCTAGTTGAAGAAGCCAGCATCCCCCCAGCATCAGGTTCAGTGTCATCTATTCCTTTTGATTCGGATAGTTTTAACGAAGCCGTGATGTCAACTTATGGTCGGTTTCCTTTAGCCTTAGAAAAAGGTGCAGGATGCCGGGTGTGGGATACACAGGGGCGGGAATACCTAGATTTCGTGGCGGGGATTGCCACTTGCACCCTAGGACACGCCCACCCAGCAATGGTTGAAGCTGTGACACGCCAAATTCAAAAGCTGCATCATGTTTCTAATTTGTACTACATTCCCGAACAAGGGGAATTAGCCAAATGGATTATCCAACATTCCTGTGCTGATCGTGTATTTTTCTGTAACTCTGGAGCCGAGGCGAATGAAGCGGCGATTAAATTAGCACGTAAATATGCCCATACAGTTCTAGATATAGAAAAGCCAATTATTTTAACGGCTAATGCTAGTTTCCACGGACGGACTTTGGCAACGATTACCGCCACCGGACAACCCAAGTATCAAAAATATTTTGATCCCTTGGTTCCTGGATTCCATTACGTACCTTACAACGATATTACTGCTGTCGAAACAGCCATTAGTGAGTTAGATGAAGGTGATTATCGCGTTGCGGCGATTTTATTAGAACCACTACAAGGAGAAGGCGGTGTACGTCCTGGTGATGTAGCTTACTTCCAAAAACTGCGGCGAATTTGTGATGAAACCGGCATTTTATTGATTTTTGATGAAGTGCAAGTCGGGATGGGACGCAGTGGTCATTTATGGGGTTATGAACATCTCGGTGTCGAACCAGATATCTTTACCAGCGCCAAAGGTTTGGGCGGTGGAATTCCCATTGGCGCAATGATGAGTAAAAAATTCTGTGATGTTTTTCAACCAGGAGAACACGCCAGTACCTTTGGTGGGAATCCTTTTGTTTGCGGTGTGGCGCTGAGTGTTTGCCAAACCTTGGAAAAAGAAAATATTTTGCAGAATGTGCGTGAGAGGGGAGAACAGTTACGTTCGGGATTAAAAGCGATCGCGGCTAAATATCCTCAATATATTTCTGATGTGCGGGGTTGGGGCTTAATCAATGGGATGGAGTTAGCTGCTGACATTGCGCTAACTGCTGGTGAAGTTGTCAACGCCGCCATTGCTGAAGGTTTATTACTTGTCCCCGCCGGGCCAAAAGTGGTGCGCTTTGTCCCACCATTAATTGTCAGCCAGGCAGAAATTGATCAAGCTTTACAAGCTGTGGATAAAGCACTAGCAAAGTGCTGAGTGCTGAGTGCTGAGTGCTGAGTGCTGAGTGCTGAGTACTGAGTAATAATACTCTTAGCTCTAAACGAACTGTATTTGATGTCTCAGCTACGAGTAGGTTGTCTTTTAACTCAGCACTCAGCACTTTCAACTCAGCACTCTTAATTTTTAACTCCGTCCACCAATACCTTTTTTAAATGCAGGACGTTCAGATATCCGGTTAATATATTCCCCAACTGCTGGATAGGCGCTGAGGTCTAGTTTCAGCATCATCGGGATGTAAGCGAGAACTGATCCCACCGCCACATCTGCAACGGTGAATTCATCGCCCAGAATGAAGGGTTGTTGTTGAAAAATCTCATTTAGTGGGGTTAACAAATTGGGTACTTCTCGCTCTCTGATTGATTCTGTGAAAATTCCTGCTGATAGGGTAGAGTTAGCAAACAACACCCATTGAAATATTTTTGCCCGTTCCTCTAGGGAAGCTGAAGATTTGCCATACTTCTCATACAAATACAGCAAAATTGCTCCAGATTCCCAAAGCTGAAAATCACCATCAACTATTGCTGGAACTTTACCCATCGGGTTAATCTGCAAATATTCTGGCTGACGATGTTCCCCCGCCTGCATATCTAGCTGAACAAACTCGTAGGGAATTCCGAGTTCTTCGAGATACCATTTGGCGATCGCAGCCCGACTAAAGGCACCACCGTAAAGTTTTAGCATAATCACTTGTATTTAAAGAACCTTGTGTGTATGTGAATGCTGTTTCACATTGTCTTCTTTGGTGACAACTCTGGCAGCATTTAACACGCGTTTACGTTCAGTAGAATACTTGAAATTTGTGTAAGTCGTACCCAAAGGAATTAAATTTTTGCTGCTTTCGCTGCGTTTATAAGTCCGTGCTGCTGCAAATACTCGTTGGGCAAATTCTTCACCAAACTGCGCCGATGCAGGAAAACCTGCGGGTAATAATGGCGTGTTACCATCCAAAACTGTGCCTACAGTTGTGGCACAAGCGAGTTTATAGGAAGTGGGAATATCTTTCATTAACGTTTCTAAAGACGCAGAGGGAATTGGTTCTATAACTTCAACTTGAAGAACTTCCCCATCTGCTTTAATAAAGCAGGTTGCCAAGCCAATAACGACATAATCATCGGCAGCTAAATCGGCAGTATTTTGATCAGACATTGCATTTGTCATGAGAAAATTGTCGCAAAACTTTAAAATTGGGAAATGTATAACTGGAGATTTGCAAGTGTAGACCCTAGTGAAGGGAGAAACACAGCAACAAAAAACACTAAAAGCGCCTTAAAGTTGCAATGTTTCTTTACCCTTTTCTCCATCTCTCTCGAACGGCTAGTAGGATTGTACCAAGTTGTTGCTCATTTGCCATTTTCTCCTGATTGTCTACAAATATATTGATCAGAACCTTTTTCTCCCTCTGCTTCCTCTGCTACCCCTCATAATTGGATATTTTTTTAGTTAGATTCCCTAGCGCCTAGCTACGCGCATCAATAAAAATAAACCTATGCCCAAGAAAATAAAATTAGGCAACCAAGCACCCAAAAAAGGAGAAATTACACCTGCTTGTCCGATCGCACCACTAATAAAAAATAGCAAATAGTAAGTAAAAATCACAATCACGCACACGCCAAAACTTGTACCTCTCCCAGTGCGTTGCGGGATGCTTCCCATTGCTGCGCCTACTAAGCCAAACACTAAACAGACAAAGGGTAAAGCAATTTTCTGTTGAATTCTCACTTGCAGCTTGCGAATTTTTTGGCGATCGCCTCCTAATTTTTCCACTGTTAACTGTTCTAAAGATTCGGAAATATTCATTTCACCATAGTCGCGGCTTTTTTCTACCAGACTGAGTGGTGTGCGGGGTAGTTTGAGTTGTTGCTGTTCAAAACGTAAAATGTTGCGATAAGAGCGATCGGGTGCAACTAAATAAATCGTTCCATTGTAAAAATCCCAGACACTTTGCGAACCATTCCACTCAGCCGATTCTGCCACAACAATTTGATTCAGCCCTTCTGTAGAACGGTCAATAATTGTTAAACCTTTCATCCGTTTCCCATCAAACTGGTCAGCATAAAATAAGCGTGCCAGCATCTTGGTTTTACTTCCATCGGCTTCTTGTATATCGCGGTATTCTGGATAAAAAATATTTTGTTGTTTTAAAATCGGCTTATCTGACTTGAGCGCAGTTTGAAGAGTTTGATTTGCTTGATAATTTGCTGTTGGTGTAATTTGTTCGTTAAATACAAATGTCATACCTGTAACTAACAAACTTAAAATCACAGCGGGTAGCACCATCCGATATACACTCACCCCACAGCCGCGTAGTGCTATTAATTCACTTTCGCTCGAAAGACGACTATAAGTCATCAAAGTAGCTAACAACGTGGACATGGGAAAAGCTAACACAATAAAATATGGCATCTTTAGCAAGAAAACTTGAATAGCGATGCCTACAGGTAGCCCAGATTCAACAATTTTTCTTACTAAATCAAATACCGCATCAATGGTTACACCAATTGATGAAAATGCCCCAACACCAAAAAAAAATGGTGGCAGCAATTCACTGAGCAAATAACGATCCATAATCGTAAATGGCAGCAGTGAATTAATACTATAAAAAGATTTCTGCTTTGTTGCAATCATAAGCAAATCAATTTGATGGCTCAACCCTGGTTAATTGATGATTTGTAATTCGGAATTTATAAATTTAGATATGTCTGTTTTTTTAAACGTGAAAATTATCTCCTAAATAGTATTGCCGGACGAGAGGATTGCTGTAAAGTTCGTCAGCAGTACCAGAAGCAAGAATTTGTCCTTCACGCATAATATAGGCGCGGTCAGTAATTGCCAGAGTTTCACGCACATTGTGATCTGTGATTAATACTCCCATACCGCGATCGCGCAGTCCTGCCACAATTTCTTGAATTTCTGCCACTGCAATGGGATCAACTCCTGCAAATGGTTCATCTAATAGTAAAAACTTTGGCCCTTCTCTTCCAGCCGCCAAAGCCCTGGCTAATTCCGTCCGCCGTCGTTCACCACCTGAAAGTTGAATACCTTTGCTGTAAGCTACTTTCTCTAACCGAAATTCCTTGAGCAAAGTATACAATCGTTTAGACCACTCCCGTTTGGGAACATTCGTTTGCTCTAAAACCAAGAGTATATTGTCTTGCACACTCAGTTGGCGAAATATACTGGCTTCCTGGGCTAAATAACCAATACCCAAACGCGCCCTTTTGTGCATAGGGACACCGGTAATATCTTGAGTGTCTAGCCAAACGCGCCCTTGATTAGGTCTTTCTAAACCTGTCGCAATGTAAAAGGTCGTGGTTTTACCAGCGCCATTCGGGCCTAATAAACCAACGACCTCACCTTGGACAATGGAAAGATTGACGCGATTGACAATGGCTCGCTTGCCGTAAGATTTGTGAATATTCTCTAAAACAATTTTCACTATCTGCGTTGATTGATACTAAGTAGTTATTATGAACTGCATACAGTAGGACTCATGAAAAAGGGATTAGAGGCTAGAGATTAGGGGCTAGAGACTAGTTTTTTTACTCAGCACTCAGTATTCATGATTGTGAGGATAAGCCAAATGGTTATTCCCCGCAGTTCTACTTAAATATTAATTGGCAGGCTTAAGATTTGGGGTTTTGGGAGCCGATGTAGTATTTTGTCTACCGAGTTCTGAATCTTCCACCATATAAATTGACTCTACCTGACGATTGCCTTGGGGTAAAGCGACAAACCGTCCTTCATCAATCAAATAAGTCACCTTCTCTGCCCGAATACTATTGCCGCCTTGCTGCAAAATATAGACATTGCCACTGAAATCTATGCGGCGTTCTTTGCTAAAGTATTGTGCTTGAGCAGCCGTTGCTTGAATTTGCCGCGCCGGATACAACATTTGGACATTTCCACGGGCGGTAATAATTTGACTTTTCGCGTCATATTCTTGGATATCAGAGCGGATGGTTAAAGGGCGATTACCACCAGCAGATTGCGCGGTTGCTGTTTGCGTTTGGCTTGGAACTGTAAACGCACCCAACAGTGCTGCTGGTAGTACCAAGGCTAAACCAAAGCGACGTAGGTGTGATGTTAGCGATTGATTGCAGGGCTTCATAGCAATTTGGGGTTCAGGATTTCCGATTGTATACTAATTATCTCAAGTACTTTCTCCAGCGATAACCTCTACAATCTGGAATAGCTTGGGATAAGTAATTGCTGGAAAACTGACGTTCTGCCGAACGTTGAAGTTTCATGAGAATTTTAAATCATGATTAGACTTATCTAATTTGAATTTCTCAAACAAGCGATCGCGTTGAGGGGTAGATCATTACACTGAATCAAGCGATCGCAGTTATTTTTTACTCAGGGATGCTATCATAGCATAGATAGATATTCGCATTTTTATCGGTACCTGGAGAGGTGGCAGAGTGGTTGAATGCGGCGCACTCGAAATGCGTTAACAGGCTCAAACCTGTTCGGGGGTTCAAATCCCCCCCTCTCCGTTATGCTTACATAGCAAAAGCGTTTTGAGATTAATTCAACTGACTAAAAAATCAGTTGAATTGGTTGAATTCATAGTTAACTGGTCTAAGAGGTGTATCCTTATCCAAGTTCCATCGCTCGCCCTGAGAGTTTTTTTTACTCAATTGCCGACTTTTCAAACATCCTCTTAAACGCCTTGTATTGGTCTTTGAACAACTGAGAGATATAGGGAAAGCCACTGCCTTTCTGCGAGCATATTTGAAAATAGCACCAGATGAGCTATTGGCAAAGAAAAAGTTGGAGCAATTTAATGCTATTGGGGTTCGTTAACGTCGAAATCTTATGTTCAAATATCGTGATGGGAGTGCGATCGCACATCAACCACTCCCCTAAAATACCTATTGAGCTACAAGCATAAAATTAGCTGTATCAACACCACATCTCAAGTGCTACTATTTTGCTGATGATTGGGAAACTTACACTTAACCTCAATTTCAAAATTACTCTCTGCCGAGCCTTCAGTGAGAAGCGGAATACCTGTTTTACCACCAATCTTTAACCCAAACTTGAGGGTAACTTCCTCTACCTCAGCCGCACCTAAATTTTTAAAAGCACCGATCGCATATTTAGTATAAGCCCTAATCTGATTGTGGACTTCCTGAATTTTGATCACGGCTTCTTCCCGAAAGCCATAAGATTCTCTATCGTCTTCTACTGTTGACGGAGTAATTTCTGGGATGTCCGGTGTCTCTTTTGACTCAAACAGGATTGTATACAGTTCCCCATCCTCTTCAAAAACCAAACGTTCTATATTCGACATCCCAACCTCGGCTTTTAAGTGTATTTACGTTATCTTATTCTCTAATAGAGCATACAGATATGATCAATGGCGCGTTACGCACTTGTTGTTGGCATTACAGATTATAAAAGTCCACTGAAAAACCTGAGTAAACCGGCAACAGATGCTGAAGCAGTGGCGCAGGTGCTACAAGCGCATGGTGATTTTGAGGATATTAAGTTGCTCAAAGGCAACGTTACTAAACAGCAACTAGGTGATGCTTTTAAAATTCTGCTGCGACAACAAGCAGTTAATCATGAGGCAATAATTTACTTTACAGGACACGGGATCACCGTCTCTGATTTGGAGTTAGAGACACAACAAGCATACTTAGCAACTTCTGATTTGAAGATTGTTACTCAAGGCGACACAATTGTTGAACAAACAAGCGGTATCAGCTTGATTAATCTCAACCAATTGATAGCAGAATCGCACCTTAGCAGCTTAGTTGTATTGTTAGATTGCTGTCATAGTGGTCATTTTTTAGAACGCCATCTAATTGAAAAAACCCTTACCGCTTTTAGTTCACAGCGAGACTATTACTTTATTGCTGCTTGCAGAGACTTTCAACAAGCCTATGCCAAAAAAAGCGAACAGCACAGTATTTTTACAACTGCTTTGTTGAAGGGATTCTCACCAGAGAATGCGAATGATCAGGGTTTAGTGACAGGCGATCGCCTCTTTGATAGGATTGCTTCAGAACTCAAAGGTAGTGGTCAAGAACCAATCCGCATGGGTTGGGGACGCTCGATAACTTTAGTTAAGTATCCAGTTAAACAAACAACGGCTGTTATTGATGAAACTTGTCCTTATCAGGGTTTGCGCCCTTTTGGGAAAGAACAAGCACGTTTCTTTTTTGGACGGGATCAAGTTATTCAGCAATTAATTAAAAAACTCGCTCAAGCGAATTTTGTCCCCATTATTGGTGCGTCGGGAAGTGGTAAATCTTCTGTGGTGCGGGCGGGTTTAATTCCGGTGTTAGAAAAAAATGGTTGGCGAGTCTTAGAAATTATTTTACCAGGAGTGGAACCCTTAGCCGAGTTAAAACGCGCCTTTACCCAGTGCTTTGAACGCACAAAAATTAGAGAAATTTCGGCTTTGATTGACACAGCAGGTTTATCGCCAGTAATTACTCAGCTTTCTGGTTCCGAGCGTTTGTTACTAGTAGTAGATCAATTTGAAGAAATCTTCACCCTTGGTTGTAAGGAAGACGAGAGACAGCAATTTATTGAGTTGTTAACCCAATGTTCTGAACAACGGTTAACAATTATCATTACGATGCGAATTGATTTTCTGGAATATTGTTTAAGCTATGAGTCGCTGATGCAACTAATTGAGAAACAAGCAGTTTATATAAAGCCTTTACGGGGGGAAGAATTAGAACAAGCGATCGCATCCCCAGCCATGTTACAAGGTTATCAGTTAGAAAGGGGATTACTGGGAGCGATTCAGCAAGAAGTATTAGGACAAGAGAAAGGCTGCTTACCATTATTGCAGTTTGCCCTGACTGAACTATGGGAACAGCGCGATCGCACAACTCACCAGTTAACAGTTGCCAAGTTTCAGGAACTAGGTGGAGTCATTGGGGCGTTGAACCGTCATGCAGAAAAGTTGTATGCAAGTTTCACCCAACAGCAGCAAGTTTTGGTCAAGCGGATTTTCTTAAAATTAGTGCGTACTGGTGCAGAAGATAAGGATACCAGACAGCGACAACCAAAACGGGAGTTGTTAAGTCTTGCTAGTGAAAACTTAGATGAGCAGCAAGTGATCAATCAAGTTATAGAACAACTCATCCAAGGACGTTTAATAGTAACTGACACTGAAATTAGAGAAGAAGTTTGGATCGATTTAGCCCATGAAGCGTTAATTGATGGTTGGCAGAGGTTGCGAGAATGGCGACAACAAGACCGAGACTTGCGACGGTTACATGATAAATTAGCCGATGCTTTGCGAGAGTGGTTGCACAAAGGAGAAGATGAACAATACCTTATGCCTAGAGGATTATTAGCAGAGGTGCGAGAAAATTGGGAAAAGTTACAACCTGATTTATCATCTCAGGCTAAAAAGTTTTATCACCTCAGTGATGCTGATGAAAAAGAACGGGGTGCCGAGCTGCAAAGGATACTTGCTGAATCTCAATTGCCAGATAAAGCTGCAAGGGTAATGAATTTAATAACAGTGAAACCACTAGATGCCTTATTACTAGCTATTCAATCAATGGGTGAAAATCGAGAACAAATGCCTGACAAGCTTCTCAACTCAGTTCTGACTAGCTTGCATAGAGTCATGGAAACAGTCAGAGTGCCAATTTCCTTTCAAGGACATAATGAAGTTTTAACTTCAGTAGCTTTTAGCCCAGATGGCAAGATAATTGCTAGTGGCAGTTTGGATAGCAAAGTACGGTTATGGGATATTCAGGGTAACTCTATAAGTAACCTTTTTTGCGGACACCAGGATTCTGTATTGTCATTAGCCTTTAGCCCACATGACAAGATCATTATTAGTGGAAGCAAAGACAAGACACTACGCCTATGGAATTTGAAAGGAAAGCCAATTAGTCAACCATTTATAGGACACCAGGATTCTGTATGGTCAGTAGCCTTCAGCCCAAATGGCAAGATAATTGTTAGTGGCAGTAGTGACAGAACAGTAAGGTTGTGGAACTTGCAAGGCGAACCTATTGGTCAACCATTCCAAGGTCACGAAGATAGTGTTTTTGCAGTCGCCTTCAGTCCAGACGGCAAGATGATTGTCAGTGGTAGTAAAGACAAAACAGTAAGACTGTGGAATTTGCAAGGCGAACCTATTGGTCAGCCGTTTCAAGGTCATGAAGACTATGTAACTTCTGTTGCTTTTAGCCCAGATGGAAAGATAATTGTTACTGGCAGTCATGACAAAACATTGCGGTTGTGGAACCTAAAGACAATATTTCCTTGGGAAATCCAGAGACATCCCCTTAGTCAAGTTTTTTCAGGTCACGAGGATGTTGTCTGGTCAGTAGCTTTTAGTCCTGATGGAGAGCAGATTGTCAGTAGTAGTAAGGATCAAACAATCAGATTGTGGAACCTTCAAGGAAAGCTTAACAGCGAACCTTTGAAAGACCACAACAATTCTATTTTCCTAGAAAATGGTTTTTACTCAGTAGCCTTCAGTCCTGATGGACAGCAGATTATCAGTAGCAGTGATGACAACCGAGTGTTGTTGTGGGACATCAAGAGCTACTGTATTGGTCAACCGTTCTGGGGACACCAGAATTATGTAACTTCTGTTGCTTTTAGTCCTAATGGGCAAATGATAGTCAGTGCTAGTGATGACAGCACAATAAGATTATGGGACATACAAGGAAACCCTATTAGTGATCCATTTGTCGGACATGAGCATTATGTTTTGACAGTAGGATTTAGTCCTAATGGACAGATCATTGCTAGTGGTGGTTGGGATGGAACAGTGCGGTTATGGAATTTTCAAGGTAACTTAATTGCTTCACCTTTCCAAGGGGATATGCACTCTGTTGGTACAGTTGCTTTTAGCCCAGATGGACAGATCATTGCTAGTGGCAGTAATGATGGAACAGTAAGGTTATGGGATTTAAAAGGCAATCCCGTTGCTCCACCCTTTCGAGGTCATGAACGACTGGTAAATTCGGTTGCTTTTAGCCCTGATGGACAAATGATTGTCAGTGGTAGTTGGGACAATACCTTGCGCTTGTGGGACTTGGAAGGCAACCCTATTTGTCAACCGTTCCAAGGTCATGAGAGTTATGTGAATTCAGTAGCTTTTAGCCCTGATGGACAAATGATTGTCAGTGGTAGTTGGGACAATACCTTGCGCTTGTGGGATGTGCAAGGTAACTCTATCGGTCAACCGTTTCAAGGTCATGGGGATTGTGTTAATTCAGCAGCTTTTAGCCCAGATGGACAAATGATTGTCAGTGGTAGTAGAGACAATACAGTAAGGTTATGGGATATTGAGGGTCGCCCTATCGGTCAACCCCTACGAGGGCATACAAACTACGTTCGTGCAGTTACTTTTAGTCCAGATGGACAGACAATTGTTAGTGGTAGCCACGATAAAACAGTAAGATTATGGCGAGTTGGTTGGCGTGCTTGTCTGGAAGTTTGTTGTAATCGCCTTCGCCACCATCCCATCTTCACCAATCCACAAACTGACGAGGCAAAAGCCGCTTGCGAAGTCTGCCGTAAATATGTTTGGAGTAATGCGGAATAGTTAGCCTTAATGGGACTTAGAAAAAAAGTTGCCAGAAAAAACTCTCAATTTTAGTCTCAAACTTAAATCTCAATAATACAACGACACGCAACTAGGAAAAAAACGACATTAATTTGGAAAAAATCTGGTCAATCAATATTGAGTCTAAAAACAATCAAAACGACAACAATTTGAGAGAAACGACACTAATTTGCGAAGAGCGACAAATAATGTGCGAATGTACAATTAAAGCCAGCAGCTGGATTTGAACCTGCGACCTTCCGATTACAAGTCGGATGCACTACCACTGTGCTATGCTGGCGTTATTAAGCATCACCGATTTCTTATTATAGCACAAGCAACATGTTTGTCTAGGGTAATCGGTGAAAAAATTGGCTTTGATGTGTGAGAACTGAAGGTTATTACCCACATCTAACTTAAATATTCAATCAGCAGGGAAGCTGAAAGCATGGTAATCAGGACGTTTGAGACAATAAAATATCAAAACATCATAACAAGAGTTGTGGAGAATTGAGCAGGGTAATTTTAGCCAAGTCGGACTAGATAATTTTCTAGGATTAACACTGTGATTAGCCACAAAAAAATCCTTGATTTGATTGGCCGATAAAGTTGATAAATTAATATTCATAGCAAAAGCTAACTCAAAATCCTGGGCTGGACGCAAAAAGATTGAATACAGTTGTAAACTGTATTTTTTTTGACACGGCTAGGTAAAGAAACAGCAATAGATAATTGTTCTTTACAGATCAGAAACATGGCAGTGTTAATCGGACGAGATATATTAAGTCTGGCGGACTTCAGTCCAACGGAACTTCAAGAAATTCTACAATTGGCTGGGCAACTGAAATCTCAACAGCTAAAGTTACATTGTAATAAGGTGTTGGGTTTGTTGTTTTCTAAAGCTTCAACTCGCACGCGGGTGAGTTTTACGGTGGCGATGTACCAGTTGGGTGGACAGGTAATTGATCTTCATCCCAATGTTACGCAAGTGAGTCGCGGCGAACCTATCCAAGATACAGCACGGGTGTTAGATAGATATTTAGATATTTTGGCAATTAGGACTTTTGCCCAACAGGATTTAGAAATTTTCGCTAACTATGCCAAAATTCCTGTAATTAATGCACTGACTGATGCGGAACATCCCTGTCAGATATTGGCTGATTTATTGACGATTCAAGAATGTTTTGGAACGTTGGCTGGTTTAACTTTAACTTACGTAGGTGATGGGAATAATGTAGCGAATTCTTTGATGTTGGGTTGTGCTTTGGCGGGGATGAATGTCAGGGTTGCTACTCCTAAAGGATTTGAACCTGATGCCAAAATTGTAGAACAAGCACGAGCGATCGCTGCTGGTAAAACTGAAGTTCTGCTGACTCATGACCCAGAATTAGCTGCTAAAGAAGCATCGGTACTTTACACTGATGTTTGGGCAAGTATGGGTCAAGAAGAAGAAGCCGATGACCGAATGCCAATTTTTCAACCTTATCAAATTTCGGAGCAATTGCTGAGCTTGGCTGATAAAGATGCAATTGTTTTACATTGCTTACCAGCCCATCGTGGTGAAGAAATTACTGAAGAAGTAATTGAAGGTTCACACTCACGAGTTTGGGATCAGGCCGAAAATCGTCTGCACGCACAAAAAGCCTTGCTGGCTAGTATTTTGGGGGCTGAGTGAACAGGAAATAAAAGTGCTGAGTGCTGAGTGCTGAGTGCTGAGTGCAAACCCAGTTCCCATAAGTCTTTGAGCAATTTATTCTGTGACAACTTATCTGAGTTTATGAGTAAAAATTAAAAAGATAAAAGGCAAAAGAACTAAACTTTTTCTTTCTTTTGCCTTTGATTTTTTTAATTTCATCTTGTTATCTGGAATTTTTTGTAGTACTAATGTTCTAGGGACATTTGTATTTACTTCCAATAATTATTATGGAACGACTAACAGAAGCTCAACAAGAATTATATGAATGGTTGGCAGAATATATCCGAATGCACCAACATTCTCCTTCAATTCGCCAAATGATGCAAGCGATGAATTTGAAATCGCCAGCGCCTATTCAAAGTCGCTTAGAACATTTACGAAATAAAGGCTATATTGAATGGACTGAAGGTAAGGCCCGCACAATTCGGATTTTGCATCCAATTAAGCAAGGTGTGCCAATTTTAGGTAATATTGCTGCTGGTGGTTTAATTGAACCTTTTACGGAAGCGGTAGATTATCTCGACTTTTCTAATATCTCTTTACCGCCACAAACCTATGCTTTGCGGGTAACTGGCGATAGCATGATTGAAGATTTAATTGCTGATGGAGATTTGGTATTTTTACTGCCAGTACCAGAACCAGATCAGTTAAAAAATGGCACGATTGTTGCTGCTAGAGTTGAGGGTTATGGTAGTACTTTAAAACGCTTCTATCGGAATGGCGATCGCGTTACTCTCCAACCTGCTAACCAAAAGTATAACCCCATTGAAGTTTCGGCAATGCAGGTACAGGTGCAAGGTTCTCTTGTCGGCGTTTGGCGTGGATACAACTGAAGTATGAAGTATGAAGTATGAAGTATGAAATCTCATCTTTTATCCTTCACACTTCACGCTTGTTATTAGGGTTCATCACCAACTTTGTTTTTGATTTTTTATGTACCTGACGCAAAATTCAGTGCAGCAGCTACCCACTTTCCGGCTAAGAATACCTTTTGCTAGGGAAGGTAAGGGTAGCTACCAGACTCAACCATTACCAGGATGTCCGAGGATACCGTCATCTCTGCAATTGCGCCAGTATCAGCGCCAAGCTGTTACTAACTGGTTTGCTAACAATGGCAGAGGGACGTTAAAAATGGCGACTGGTAGTGGTAAAACTATTACTGCATTGGCGATCGCTTGTGAATTGTACCAGCAAATTAACTTACAAGTGCTGTTGGTGGTGTGTCCCTATCGTCATCTTGTTACCCAATGGGCGCGAGAATGCGAAAAGTTTAATTTACAACCGATATTAGCCTTTGAGAATGTCCGCAGTTGGCAAAGTCAACTTTCTACCCAACTTTACAATTTGCGTTCTGGTTCTCAAGGCTTTATCACAATCATTACGACCAACTCGACATTAATTGGTGAAGGTTTCCAATCGCAACTCAAGTATTTACCGCCAAAAACTTTAATTATTGGGGATGAAGCACATAATTTAGGCGCACCCAAGTTAGAGGAAAGTTTACCACGGCGGGTTGGGTTGCGGTTGGCTTTATCTGCCACACCGGAAAGATATTTTGATGATAGCGGTACCCAATCTTTATTTGATTATTTCGGCCCGGTACTGCAACCAGAGTTTACATTGCGGGATGCGATCGCACAAGGAGCTTTGGTACATTATTTGTATTATCCGATTTTGGTAGAGTTAACGGAAACTGAAAGCATTGCTTATTTAAAATTAACTAAAAAAATCGGGCGTTCTTTACTCTATCGAGAACGCAAAACTGAGAATTCCCCCAATTTTGAAGACAACGAAGATTTAAAACCTTTATTAATGCAACGGGCGAGATTAATTGGTGCAGCAGCCAATAAATTAACTGCATTACGGCAATTAATGGCAACACGCCGCGACACTACTCATACACTTTTTTATTGTAGTGATGGTTCGTTGGAAACGGGACGTTCATCTCTACAACAACTCAAAGCCGTTGTGAAAATTCTGGGAGGAGATTTAGGTTATAAAGTTAGTACCTATACAGCCCAAACGCCGTTAGCAGAAAGAGAAGTTTTACGCCATCAATTTGAAAATGGTGAGTTACAAGGTTTAGTCGCCATTCGCTGTTTAGATGAGGGCGTTGATATTCCCGCAATTAAAACTGCGGTGATTTTATCGAGTTCTGGAAATCCTCGCCAATTTATTCAACGCCGAGGCAGAGTTTTACGGCCTCATCCAAGTAAGGAACGGGCGACTATTTACGATATGATTGTGCTGCCACCAGATTTAGACAGGGAAACTATAGAAGTTGAACGTAATTTATTAAGAAAAGAACTGCGGCGCTTTGTTGAATTTGCCGATTTAGCCGATAACGCTGGGGAAGCAAGAATGAAATTGTTAGATTTACAAAAACGCTATGGATTATTAGATGTTTAATCCACCTGTGGTTAATTTTGTAAAATTTTGTTTGCTACCTGTAAATATCCCGATTCCTTATGGAATAATTAATATTGATCATAATGGGATAGCAGCGAAATTTTTAAAGCGACAAACACTCCATTATTATCAAGATTGAACATAAATTCAGTATATCAGTAAATTCACCCAAATTAACCTTAATTTTGTCAAAAAATTTTAAAATTTTCCTCCCCATAATTACCATAAATTAAAGATGTGAGTAAGAGTCAGATGGCGGATGTAAAATTATCAATCATCTCCGGCTAAAATAAAGCATAACTCATCCGAAACTGAGATGTTGCCAGAGCAGAATATCGATGATGTGCAAGAGCCAATTACTAGCGCCTCGCCAGAAGTGCGGCAAATTATTGAGCGAGTCTGGAATCTCGAAAAAAACAGGCTAGATAAAAAAAGTAATAGCCCCATCAACGATGATATTTTGGCAATTGTCAAGGAAGCCGTACAATGAAGCTCACTTCCATTAAACTGTGTAACTTTCGCTCTTTTTATGGCAGAACACCAGAGATAGTTTTGGCTGGGGGTGATATTCTCAACACCACAATTATTCATGGGAATAATGGAGCGGGAAAAACCAGTTTACTGAATGCGTTTACGTGGGTATTATATGAAAAGTTCAGTGCTGCTTTTGCTTCAACAGAACAGTTGGTGAACAAAAGAGCGATCGCAGAAGCTAAAACTGGGCAATCGATAGAATGTTGGGTAGAAATTAACTGGGAGCATGAAGGTAAACGCTACAACGCCAAACGCCAATGTCGCATATATAAAGATAAAACAGACTTGGAATCTCTCAAAACAGAATTATTAATGCAAGTGGCTGGGGATGATGGTAGATGGTATTTCCCACTGCAAAAACCAGAAGAAATCATTGGGCAGATTTTACCCGCAAGTTTACATCAATACTTTTTCTTTGATGGGGAACGGATTGAAGAAATAGTTCGTTCTGATAAAAAAGCCGAAATAGCCGAAGCTATCAAAATTTTCTTGGGTGTAGAGGTAATTAACCGTTCTATTAAACATCTTAGTGAAGCCAAAAAAAGTTTAGAAAATGAATTAAAAGCCATCGGTGACTCAGAAATTAAACAACTGCTTAAAGAACAAGACAAGTTAGAACAAGAAATTGCCCAAATTAACACCAGACAAACAGAAATCAAGCAAGAGTTAGAATATCAACAAAACTTTAAAAAAGAAACCGGGAATCGTTTACTCGAACTCAGCGCCGCTAAAGAACTGCAAGACAGACGACAAGAATTAGAAAACCAAAAAGCTGCTCATCAAGAATCATGGCGGCAAACCAGAGACGCACTCAAAAAAATCATTTCTGCACGCGGTTATACAATTCTGCTGTCAGACACGACACAGCAATTTCGGACAATTCTGCATGATTTGAAAGCACGCGGCGAATTAACATCAGGAATTTCCAGAGAATTTATCAATGAATTACTCAAAAGTAATCGCTGTATTTGTGGAACAGAATTAAATGCAGGTAGTCATCACCATACTCATGTAAACCATTGGTTAGAAAAGGCTGGTTCGTCGGTTGTGGAAGAAACAGCAATTCGCATGAGCGCCCAAGTCGATGAAATTGATAAGCAAGCTATAGCATTTTGGGAAGAAGTCGATAGAGAACAAACGAGAATTAATCAGTTACGCCAAAACATCTCACAAATTGAACTTGAATTAGACACAATTCAAGAACGGTTGCGTAAAGATGCGAATGAAGAAATTAGTAGTTTACAAAAACGCTTAGATGAAATTGAAAGTAAAATTGATGAATTGAACCGAGAACAAGGTGCAAATCAACAGCGAATTTCCCATTTAAAAACTGAGATTGATGCTTTAACCAAACAAATATCCAAGCAGAAACTCAATGAAGAAAAGCAGTTATTAGCACAAAGACGTATCAACGCCACTCAAGACGCAATTGAAAGATTAACCGAAGTCAGAAATCGGCAAGAAAAACAATTTCGTTGGCAATTAGAAAAGCGATTGCAGGAAATATTCACTTCAATATCTTTTGCGCCGTATCTCCCGAAAATTAGCGATAAATATGAACTCACTTTAATAGAAAATACCACCGGAGTCGAATCACTTGTTGCTGCATCTACAGGAGAGAACCAAATTCTCAGTTTGTCTTTTATTGCCAGTATTATTGATAGAGTCCGCGAATGGAGTGAAAAGCGCAAAGTTTTAACTGTACCGAATAGCAGTACTTTTCCCATTGTGATGGATTCTCCATTTGGAAGTTTAGATGAAAGTTATCGTCGTCGCATTGCTCAAACATTACCTGAGTTAGCAAATCAGTTAATTATTTTAGTGACGAAAACTCAATGGCGTGGTGAAGTAGAGCAAGAAATGGTGAATAGAATTGGCAGGGAATATGTGTTGATTTATTATTCGTCTAAGCCTGATTGTGAACAAGATTATATTGAGTTGGGTGAGGAAAGATATCCGTTAGTGAAGCAAAGCCCGAATGAATTTGAATATACTGAGGTGATGGTGGTTGAGCGTAATTGGTGATTTCTGTTAGAGCATATTTTAAAAGTCGTAAATAGACAAAAATCATGCTATTTATATTGGTGGCTTGTAGCAACCATACTTTTTAACCTATCTTTGTTAACTGCTAAAATTTAGTTAATTTGTCACAAAACATTTATAGATTAAACTTTTTATAATTCTTAATAAGAAGAGTCCATTTAATTTTTAAACAAAAAATATTAATTTGTAACAATTAAATATATTTTTTACTGAATAGCCTCTTTTACTTGCCATAAAAGGGTTATTTATGTAATAAATAACTAGAAACGTATGCAAATGGATAATATATTAAAGTCTGTCTCAATGATGATATTTTTTATAAAATCAATTTTTTTATTATTAGTTATTGAGTAAAATCATTTAAAAAATCAGAAAGTAACTTTTCTGAGCTAAATTCCTCATTATTTATATGTATGGAAGAAACAGTTCACGATAATTTTTTCAACAACTTTAAAGTAGTCACAGCTACTATATCCGCAGCAGATTATCTTCCTGAAGCAGCAGGTATTTATGCTTTATACCAGTTAAAAATGGAATTAGATAATCAGTCTCCAGAAACTATTGAATATAAGGCAATCAGTGGTCAGTTTGGGGAAGTAAGGTATTTCGTAACAACTCTTGATCAAAGTGATGCAGTTGAAAATATTAGATTTGCTGATGAAATTCAATTAATTGATGAGCAGATAAAAGAATCTTCTGAATCAGATGAATCTTTTGCTGAAGTTCGAGATTTGCTTGACTCTTCTGAAGAGGACGAAGAAGAATCTGATGAAATTGAAGACGATGAAGATATTTTTAAAGAAACTGAGGAAGTAGAAAATCAAGCTTAAGCTGTGCAACTACCTAAAAATCTCGTTTCATATTTATTTCTGCTAACTTTTGTCTAATTAAAAATTCAACTTCTTCAATTTCAGAATTTGATTTTGGAATATCAAAAGTCTGTGGTGATGCTTCAGACGTAAAGCGGTCAACAAAGGTACGAAATGCTGTTTTATTGTCGGGGTGAGCAATGACGAAAGCTCTTAACTCAGTTTTGGTCATACTACTAAAGTCAGGTTTCATCACAAGAACCTCCAAAGACCATTGCGATATATTTCTATCTCTATATTATCGCCTGCCAAAATAAAGACGTTACCTGTTTGCTCATCGAGGCGGACAATATAAATAGGAGTGAATGTATTAGTCAAAGATTGACATAGTATGACACACCTGATGCCTTGTTCAGCAGTTGGCATGAGACATTCTCACTTTAGAGTGTATAGATGCTAAAGTATGGCATACTTCAACATGATGGCAAGGTAAACTGGTGGAATTGACTGATGTGAACCTTGTCCTATGCCGGATTTTTTATTGGAAGTTGGTACAGAAGAACTACCTGCAAATTTTCTCAGTGATGCTATCGTACAATGGCGATCACGCATTCCCCAAACTTTGGCAGCCAATAGTCTCAACAGTGACGCTGTAGAAGTTTACGGTACTCCCCGACGCTTGGCGGTACTTATCAAAGGTCTACCACAGCAACAACCAGACCGGGAAGAAGAAATCAAAGGCCCTCCCGCCCAAGCTGCTTTTAAAGATGGTCAACCCACACCAGCAGCTATAGGTTTTGCCAAAAAGCAAGGTGTGGAACTGGACACGCTACAAGTTCGCCCCACGGATAAAGGCGATTTTGTGTTTGTTAACAAAACAACTCCTGGTCGTCCGGTAGCGGAGATTTTGACTGAACTGGTTCCTCAATGGATTTTCAATTTAGAAGGTAAGCGGTTGATGCGCTGGGGCGATGGTGATGTGAGATTTTCGCGTCCGGTGCGTTGGCTGGTGGCGTTGTTGGATGAGGCGATTTTGCCGATAGAATTGGTGAATGCTTCGGATAGAATTACCAGCGATCGCATTTCTCATGGTCATCGTGTTTTACATCCCGAAACTATAACTATTAACCAAGCAACTGATTACGTTGAAACTCTACGTTCTGCTTATGTAGTCGTTGATGACAATGAACGTGCAACGACAATTGAAAAAGAAGTTCACGCCGCCGTTAATTCGGTCAATGGTTCCACAGAAATCTATCCCGATTTATTAACAGAAGTAACTAATTTAGTTGAATGGCCTTCGCCAGTCGTGGGTAAGTTTGACTCGGAATTTTTGAACTTACCCACAGAAGTAATTACTACTGTGATGGTTAGCCATCAGCGATATTTTCCTGTTTTTAAAGGAGAAAATCATCAGGAATTATTGCCGAATTTTATCACCGTTTCTAATGGCGACCCGACAAAATCTGATATCATCGCTAAAGGAAATGAAAGAGTCATCCGCGCCCGATTAGCTGATGGACAGTTTTTCTATAACGCCGATATTGCTAAACCTTTAGAAAGCTTTTTACCCCAATTAGAAAAGGTAACTTTCCAAGAAGATTTAGGTTCGCTACGTGCTAAGGTAAATCGCATCATCAATATTGCTGGACAAATTGCTGCACAACTAAATTTAGCTGATACCGACAAACAAAATATTCAACGCGCTGCTTTATTGTGTAAAGCAGATTTAGTTAGCCAAATGGTGTATGAATTTCCTGAATTGCAAGGCATTATGGGGCAGAAATATGCTTTAGCCAGTGACGAAAATGCCGCAGTGGCAACGGCAATTTTTGAACATTATTTACCACGGGGTGCCGATGATATTTTACCAGAAAGTTTAACAGGTCAAGTCGTCGGAATAGCTGATAGATTAGATACTCTAGTTAGCATTTTTGGCTTGGGGATGATTCCTTCTGGCTCTTCTGACCCCTTTGCTTTGCGTCGGGCGGCGAATGCGATTGTAAATATTACTTGGGCTGCGAATTTAGGAATTAATTTAGATAATTTATTGCAGCAAACAGCCGCTAATTTTGCCCAGGAATATAATAAAGAACCAGGGACATTAGTCACAAGCCTGCAAGAATTTTTCCTGCAAAGAATTCGGACATTACTGCAAGAAGAGAAACAAATTGATTACGATTTGGTAAATGCTGTATTGGGCGAAAATGACCCAGAATATACAGAAAGAGCATTGCAAGATTTATTGGATGTCCGCGATCGCGCCTTATATCTGCAACAAATCCGCAATGATGGTACTCTCGATAAAATCTACGAAACCGTCAACCGTTCTACCCGCCTCGCCGCCCAAGGCGATTTAGACACTAAACAGCTAGAACCAGCAAATTTAATCAATCCTGAACTATTCCAAAAGTCATCTGAAAAAGCATTTTACGATGCCATTGTGGAATTAGTACCCCAAACCCAAACCGCCCAGCAATCACGGAACTATCAATTGTTAATTGCAGCGTTAGAAAAAATCGCCCCTACCGTTAGTAATTTCTTTGATGGCCCGGAAAGCGTGTTAGTTATGGATACCAACCCAGATATTAAGCGCAATCGATTGAATTTGCTGGGATTGTTGCGAAATCATGCGCGGGTGTTAGCTGACTTTGGAGCGATCGTCAAAAATTTGTAGCATAGATCAACAAAAAGTGGTGTAAATGTTGCCAATTAGCGTTAGTATAGGGAGTGCTTAACCAGGGGTCTCTGCTACAGTCTATGTCCAAAGCTCATGTAATTGGATTAGGTAAGTCCGGTGTTGCTGCGGCGAGATTGTTGAAACGGGAAGGCTGGGAGGTGGAGCTAGGCGAGCGAAACACCTCTGAAACCTTCCTGCAACAACAACAACAACTTGCTGCCGAACAAATCACAGTTAAACTAGGATATTCCCTAGATTTAACCAATACTGATTTACCCCAATTAATTGTTGTTAGTCCCGGTGTACCTTGGGATATTCCCGTGTTAGTCAAAGCACGGGAACTAGGGATTGAAACCATTGGTGAAATGGAACTTGCTTGGCGATATTTAAAGTCGCAGCCTTGGGTAGCAATCACTGGTACAAACGGCAAAACGACCACCACAGCCTTAATTGCAGCCATTTTCCAAGCAGCAGGTTTTGACGCTCCCGCCTGCGGTAACATTGGCTATGCAGCTTGTGAAGTCGCCTTATCCCCCAAACTTCCCGATTGGGTCATCGGTGAAATTAGCAGCTATCAAATCGAATCATCCTCATCCTTAGCACCCCGCATCGGCGTGTGGACAACATTTACACCCGACCACCTCGCCCGCCACAAAACTTTAGAAAATTACTACGACATCAAAGCCAAGCTGTTACGCGATTCGCAATTGCAAGTATTTAACGGTGATGACGCTTATTTAAATAAAGTCGGTCTGAATCATTGGCCTGATGCTTATTGGACAAGTGTCAAAGGTAAAGATTTTTTAATTGGCGACAAGGGTTTTTACATCGAAGATGGCTGGGTTGTGGAAAAACTCAACGCCACTTCCACACCAACCAGAATTATTCAAGCCTCTGCATTACGCATGGTCGGAGAACACAACCTGCAAAATCTCCTCATGGCCGTAGCCGCAGCACGGTTAGCAGACATTCAACCCGACGCAATTACCAAAGCCATTGAACAATTCCCTGGCGTTCCCCACCGCTTAGAACATATCTGCACTTGGGAAGGTATTGACTTTATCAACGACAGCAAAGCCACCAACTACGATGCAGCCGAAGTCGGGTTAGCTTCAGTGAAGAGTCCGACAATTTTGATTGCAGGGGGAGAAGCCAAACCAGGTGATGATACAGGTTGGTTAGCCAAAATCCAAGCCAAAGCCGCATCTGTATTATTAATTGGCGCAGCCGCACCAGCCTTTGCCCAACGCTTACAAGAAGTAGGGTACACCAATTACGAAATCGTGGAAACAATGGCAAAAGCTGTACCTCGGTCAGCAGAATTAGCCAAACAGCACCAAGCACCTGTAGTATTGTTATCTCCCGCTTGTGCAAGTTTTGACCAGTACCCCAACTTTGAAGTGCGCGGCGATGACTTCCGCCAGTTATGTTTAGCTTGGGCTGGGCGTTGATAAATTATATACATCACCGCGCCCATTCTATTATTTATTAGCCACCTGACAAATGGCCATAATATGTGATGAATATTTGTTAGTAGTGTAGTGGACAAGTTGGAGTCCTGCACTTTCTAGTTCTTGGGTAAGTTTAGGCATTTCATACTTATGATGCCTCCAAATTGTAATTTCTTTACCTTTGGGTATTTCAATAGATTTATCTATTCCTTGAAAGCTGAAATCGATAGTGTAATTATGCTGTAATTTGATATTAGCGACGACACTATCTGTTGCTAAGTCATACTTTCTAATCAGTTGACAATCTTGAGATTTCAGTCCAATTGTATTTTTGATTGTGCGATATATTGCTTCTGCGTGATACTTACAGCCACCTCTGGCTATGCCATCCCATTGAGAGTTAGAACCAATTTCATTAGTAAAGATGAGCAAATCATTTTCATCCATACTATTTCTAAAGTTATTCAGTACCTGATTTCTATTATGGTGGTTGCCCATTGTCACACCCAAATGCAAAATGATTTTGGGGTTTCCTGAAAAATTTGCAGGTATACAGCTATTTTCAATGTCCATTTGTTGGTTGATATAATCCAGCTTAGGAAACCAACTTGTAAAATTTTTTCTGGATACAGTCAACAATCCTTCACTAATATCTAATGCAATATATTTATTGATTTTATTCAAGTGATTGAGTCGGGAAACAAATTCTTTGGCTGGGTATGAAGTTCCTGCACCCACATCGATAACATTGACTTGTCCAAATTTTGAGATATTTTCATAAATATATGCAAAATTGTTCCTTAACAGGTCAATTTCTACACTTGATTTGCGATACCATTTAGGACTAACAAATTTCTGATAAAAATCATGCCAAATTTTCGCGCCTTGACCTTTATAGGAATATTTCAGGGGGATTTCCCATCGGGTTTCTAATGCGTGAATAATTTCTAAAACTTCTGCTGGGGAAAAAACAGTGTAGAACTCAGAACTTGGCTTTGCTATACGAGTGTGAGAAATGGAATTATCTGATGAAATTGGTGAATTGTGAGGAAAATTTTTAGCCATTGAGTCCTTGTTCTGAGAAATATTGCAGTATGAGGTAGTAAATGTAACTACTGTTACCAGTCTTGTATTTTCTCATACCTTGCTCTCAAACCAAGAATTTTGTCACTCTAAATCTTATGATGTTGTAATGATGAGTTTGAGGAAGCGATCGCCTTGCACAAATAGCTCAAATGCCTCCAAAACCAGGACAGGAAGAGATTCATGCTAAACTTCTGGCTTGGAAAGCTAAACTGGGTCTACTGTGCGATCGCGCTAAAATATTGCTTAGAGGCTGAATGCTAAAGGATGAGCTTAATGTCAATTGTTGTTACCCTTAGCCCAGAATTAGAAGCGTTATTACGTGATAAAGCTGCTCGCCAAGGTCAAGATATTAGTATTGTTGCATCTGAGTTACTAGCCAGTGTCCTAGAGTGGGAAGTGCAGGAGTTAAAAGAGGCTGTCAAGGGTATTCAACAAGGATTAGATGATTTTGATTCAGGCCGTTTTCGGTCTTTTCATGAGTTTGCTGAAGAACAGCGCCGCAAGTATAATTTGCCATCAGATTCATGAAATATCGCATCGAAATTTCCAGTGTGGCTGAGTCTGAAGCAGACAGTGCCTTTCTAAGACTTTCTCAATTTACATCTTCTTCACAGGCAAGCCAATGGTATGCAGGACTGCTTCAAGCGATTGATTCTTTGTCTCAAATGCCAAGGCGTTGTTCTTTAGCACGAGAGAACGAGTATTTTAGTCAAGAGATTCGACAACTACTTTATGGTAGAGGACGTAATTTATACCGAATTCTTTTTACTATTTTGGAAGGGCAAGAAGTCTCTACAGTGCTTATTTTACATATCCGACACGCTGCACAGCAAATACTTGGTGAAAATCCAGAAGAATCTAACTAATAAATTGCTACACCGGATAAGTTTGTAATTTGTTTATGAAGCGATCGCTTGTGGTGATTCTGTGCGTTGGCGTTCGCGCAGCGTGTCGCTTTGCGACTCAGCCCACCGAAGGTATCGCTCTCATCCAAATATAGAGTCATAATACAAGGTTGATGTGCCGCTATGTTAAATTATGGGTACGGTGTAAGCACAATTCAGCTTTGTGTAACAAGCTATGCAATCAATTGAGCAACTCACAGCAGAAATTTTATCTTTGCCTAGTGCATCAAGGGCGCTTTTGGCTGAAAAGATTATGGAAAGTTTGGAGTTCGATACAGATCCCACCATTCAAGCTGCTTGGATTACTGAAGCAAAAATGCGGCGCGATGAGATTAGAAGTAATTCTGTACAACCCATACCAGGAAATGAAGCTTTAGCTCAAGTGAGGCGACTACTTTAGCAATGAAATATGTCAGTTCAGTAATGATATAGAAAAATCTGTGAGGTTACAGGTATGACTCCAGTATTTAACGAGAAATCAGCTATTATCCGTACAGAACGTGGACTGACGATCGCTGGAACACGCATCACTATTTATGATGTTATGGATCACCTTTTGGCTGGATGGACACCTCAACTGATCCAAAATTGGCTTCCTTTAACAGAAGGACAACTTGATGCTGCACTTGCATATATTAGAGCCAACCGTGCTGAAGTAGAAGCAGAATATCAAACAGTTTTAAAAGAAACTCAAGAGCTACGTAAATACTGGGAAGAGAAAAACCGCGATCGCATTGCACAAATAGCTAAAATGCCACCAAAGCCAGGACAGGAAGAGATTTATGCTAAACTTCTGGCTTGGAAAGCTAAACTTGGTCTAAATTGATGATTTTTCTGGTTGATTACAATCTGACAGGCTATGTGGTTTTGTTTCAAGGAACACTGGCTGCTGAAGGTTGGCTAGAGCTTTTGTCAATTCGTTTTGTAACTCTGAGCGAGGTGGGTTTAGCTGCTGATACCAATGATCGACTTATCTGGCGGTTCGCACAGTCTAATCAGATGCTTCTTTTAACAGCAAATAGAAACGCTAAAGGCGAGGATTCACTCGAACAAACAATTCGTGAAGAAGGCACATTAACCACACTACCTGTAATTACAATTAGTAGTTTGGATAGACTTATTGAGCGAGAGTATCGAGAACAGTGTAGTGCGCGTATTGTTGAAATTGTACTGGATATTGAAAACTACTTGGGCGTTAGTCGTTTGTTCATTCCGTAATTCTAAAGGGATTCTGTGCGATCGCTTTCGTCAACACTGAAAATTATACGGATAAGTTTTGTTACCATAGTTTCTGTGTACAAAACTAGGCTTTACTAAATAAATATTTTTAGAATTCGTTAAAATCGGAGTGTTGCTATCTAGCCGTGAGTTATTTTACCTTAAACAGCAAGAAGGCTCACACTTACCGCGAAGCGGAAGTGTTGAGATGAATTGCGCGTGAGTTGACGACGGTTCTGTGACCAAATTCTTCCGCAGGAAGAACAGGGAACAGAACACGGAGGAAACGAACAAATAAATGTCTTGACTCACCGCAAAGGCTTATATTACCATAAACACTG
>JAGKSW010000180.1 GCA_018993265.1 Nostoc sp. TH1S01 | reverse complement strand
TTACGCATCACGACTCGTAAAAGAAGGTTATGAGCCGCCCCTTTTAAAGCTACGGTGTACACACAGTCAAAAATTTTCATGTTCAACCACATCCCGCCTAGAACTAAAGTTCCAGGCTCATAGCCAAAGTCCACAAAGCGTGGACTGGAATGTATTTCTGGTTGAGTCATCTTGAGATGACTTGCGCTATGAGACTCGGAATTCATTCCGAGGCGGGACAGATGCACTCAACAAACATTTGTGTGTACACCGTTGCCTTTGTAAGGGGGGTTAGGGGGATCTGAACAAGATTGAGATATTAACCGATTTGGTCATTGAGCGCACTTGTACTGAGTGCAGCCTAAGTAGTCGAAGTGTACCTGAGCCTATTCAGCTTCATTCCAAGCCCTAATCGCCTCAATAGGAATACCAGCCGGAGCAAACAAAATCTTCACAGTCTCAATACCTGCGGCTGTCACTGCTTTTCGCAAACGTACTTTGAGCGGGGGATATGTTTTCATAACTTGCTCAACTGCTTGCTTATCTTTTAGTACTGGATAACTCTCAACAACTTCAGCCACAATTGGTTGAGCATCAATTACAGTTGGTTTATCTTGCTCGATTTTTGTCAGCAATTGCTCAAGCACAGTTGCTAATTCTGGTGTTGCTGGGTAATTGTTTTGAGTGCCAATGTTATCACCTTGAATATTTCCTGTAACACTTCCTGTAAGGTTGTTAAAGGTAGCATTACTAAAATCATATTTAGGAGTTTCTGACATAATTTTAAGTGTTTGATTAAGTGTATTGAGATAACTGGTTAAAGGATCTGCGTTGTTAGTTTCTTTATCCAAGACATCATAAAAAATTGTATGATTATAAAATTTGCAACGCTCTTGAATTTGAGAAATTGCATTGCTTTTATCTTGTGATGGTGTTTTTAATTGTAACTCCCAAATATGATGTAAAATCTCAGAGCCAGCAATTTTTCCTAACGCCTCTGCGGCACTCCAACGTACATCGGAATCTTCATCTTGCAAAGCCGCAATTAAAGGATTTACTGCCGCTTCATTGCCGATTTTTCCTAACACCTCTGCGGCATACCAACGCACAAGGTCATATTTATCTTGCAAAGCCGTAATTAAGGGATTTACCGCCGCTTCATTGCCGATGTTTCCTAACGCCTCTGCGGCACTCCTACGCACAAGGTCATATTTATCTTGCAAAGCCGTAATTAAGGGATTTACCGCCGCTTCATTGCCGATGTTTCCTAACGCCTCTGCGGCACTCCTACGCACAGAGTCATCTTCATCTTGCAAAGCCGTAATTAAGGAATTTACCGCCGCTTCATTGCCGATGTTTCCTAACGCCTCTGCGGCACTCCTACGCACAGAGTCATCTTCATCTTGCAAAGCCATAATTAAGGGATTTACCGCCGCTTCATTGCCGATTTTTCCTAATGCCTTTGCGGAACTCCTACGCACAGAGTCATCTTCATCTTGCAAAGCCGTAATTAAGGGATTTACCGCCACTTCATTGTCGATTTTTCCTAACGCCTCTGCGGCACTCCTACGCACATCGGAATCTTCATCTTGCAAAGCTGTAATTAAGGGATTTACCGCCGCTTCATTGCCGATTTTTCCTAACGCCTCTGCGGCACTCCTACGCACATAGTAATCCTTATCTTGCAAAGCCATAATTAAGGGATTTACCGCCGCTTCATTGCCAATTTTTTTTAACGCCTCTACGTCACTCCAACGCACATAGTAATCTTTATCTTGCAAAGCCATAATTAAGGGATTTACCGCCGCTTCATTGCCGATTTTTCTTAACGCCTCTGTGGCACTCCTACGCACAGAGTCATCTTCATCTTGCAAAGCTGTAATTAAGGCATTTACCACTGCTTCATTGCCGATGTTTCCTAACGCTTCTGCGGCACTCCTACGCATAAAATTATCTTTATCTTGCAATGAATTATTTAAAAATTTAACTGCGTATTTAGAGCGAGTGATACCCAATAACTCTATTTTAACTAATTGATGAATGTCTAAATCCAGAATTAAATCAACTGTTTTTTTCTGATACTCCCGTCTTACCTCTCCTGCCAACCTTGCCCCTAACATTAAATCTACATCTAAAGCTAACTTCACTACTCGCACTGCTTGTTTTTCATCATCTACTAACCCCAACATCAACGCTAAGGGTTCTGTCCACTTCAAATAATTTAAATAATTTCCTTTCAGTTTCTCATCACTAATTTTGTCAAGCTGTGAGAGTAAAAATTCTGCGGCGTAATATTCCTGAATTAGCTGGTGATGAAACTCAATTTCTGCATCTGTTCGCCTTTGAATTAAGTGATATTTAAGTAAATCTTCTAGCCAATGTCTTGCACAATCATCAGCATAAGCCACCTTATTCTCTAAAAATATTGTTAAAACATTCCTAGCTTGCTGCTGAGAAATAATTAATTGTAACTTCGTTGAATTGTCGCCTTGCATCATCACAAATGCCAGATATTGCAATAAATCACCTTGCCAGTGACGCAACTTTTCAGCAATTGGTATATCTCTTTTGAGTTCGTGATACACTCCAGAAAACAAACGAAACAGTGCCCCTAAACTAGCAGGAATTTGTTGATCAGATTCAAACAATTCACACAACATCCACAGTAACAGAGGCGTTTCCCCCAATTGCCGCAAGCGTCCACCCAATTGTCGCAGCATTTCATCCGCCATCTGTTCTGGCAAATAGGCGTGAACAAACTGCTGCATTTGCGTTTCTGTGAGGGGCTGCATTTCCAGCTTTTTTTCAATACCTAAATCACCGCCTACACTCAAATCTCGCGTCGTGAAAATCATCGGCGTGAATTGACGGTATTGCTTGCGAAAATCATCTAAATTTCGTCTAGCTGATTCGTTGGGTAATTCATTTAACCCATCTACAAGCAGTAATAATTTTCCTTTAAACAGCAAATCCTGAATCTCTTCACTGTTGATATTTAATTTATGCTCAAATAAAAAGTTTCTAATTAAATCCAGTACCGAAGTTGTGTAGCTTCTTAACTCCACCAGCACAGGAATTTTTTGATTTATTTCTCCCTGTTTTGACTTTTGAGCTTCTTCCCACAACAAGCGTTCTAACGCCGTAGATTTGCCAGAACCAGGTTTTCCTACTAGCAAAACATGATTGGCTGCATACTTCCGTAACCCTTCTAGGATGTTCAACCGTTCAATTTTTTCTTTCTCTGCTGCTTTACCTTCTCGTTGCGATGGTGGTATTGTTTGCACCATTAAGCTTATATCTAAGCGTCGGCGCGATTTTTTAGGCTCAAGTCTTTGACGGTCTAGGGCATCAGTTGGTGTATATAAATCTTGCCACTCTTTATATCTGTCGTCCTCGCGGAGAGATTCTAAATAATTATTAAAATCTATGCTGTGGTCTGCAACCATAGTAGTAAATTAACCGAGGACTTTTAAGCGTTATTTTATATATTAATACCAATTTGTAATTCGTAACTAATGGCGTGTCTAGACCAAAATAGTGCATTAAAGGTAGGTTGGGTAGAACGCAGTGAAACCCAACACTTTCAAAATTTTGTTGAGTTACGCTTCGCTTCACCCAACCTACAATTTTTTTGCTAAGGCAAGTGATTTTACTTCTGTTTTCCCTGTAGTAACTTCCGCTTTCACATTTGCGTGTTTCGCGCAAGCTGAAGCAATTTCCGTTTTCCCTGTAGTAACTTCTGCTTTCACATTTGCGTGTTTCGCGCAGGCTGTTGCAAATTCTGTTTTGATGTTATGCCAATTTGTAATTGCGAATTGGGGCGTTGGATAATTGCAAGATAATTTTTGTTGTATCATGCTGAGTGCAGTAACGCAGAACGTAGACGCAATACACTTTGTTACGTTCAGAATGACAATTCATTCCCAGTGTCAACAACGCCGTTAAAATTTATATATTAGGAGGGCTAACGCGTGGATGTTAAAGCAGCAGTAGCTTACGGCGCGGGTAAGCCGCTAACTATCGAAACAGTGCAATTATCAGGGCCACAAGCAGGAGAAGTTTTAGTAGAAATTAAAGCTTCGGGAGTTTGTCACACTGATGCTTATACCCTTTCGGGTGCTGATCCTGAAGGTTTATTTCCGGCAATTTTAGGTCATGAAGGCGCTGGTGTAGTGGTAGAGGTGGGGGCTGGTGTCACCAGCGTCAAACCAGGAGATCATGTCATCCCACTCTACACCCCAGAATGTCGTCAGTGTGAATATTGTCTCAGCCTGAAAACTAATCTATGTCAAGCAATTCGCTCTACCCAAGGACGCGGTGTTATGCCCAACGGTACGAGTCGTTTTAGTATTGGTGGCGAAATGATTCATCATTATATGGGTACATCCACCTTTGCTAACTACACCGTATTACCAGAAATTGCTGTCGCCAAAATTCGAGAAGATGCCCCATTTGACAAGGTTTGTTACATTGGCTGCGGTGTCACCACAGGTATAGGTGCAGTGATTTATACCGCTAAAGTAGAACCGGGGGCAAAAGTTATCGTGTTTGGCTTGGGTGGTATTGGCTTAAACGTCATCCAAGGTGCGCGGATGGTAGGAGCCGATATGATTGTGGGGGTAGATATTAATCCCAGCAAACGCGCCTTAGCCGAAAAATTTGGGATGACGCACTTTGTTAACCCTAATAAAGTTGAAGGTGATTTAGTTAGTTATTTAGTTGATTTAACTAAAGGCGGTGCTGACTATACTTTTGAGTGTATTGGCAATGTCAAAGTGATGCGTCAAGCATTAGAATGCTGCCATAAAGGTTGGGGTGTCAGTGTCATTATTGGCGTAGCTGGCGCAGGACAAGAAATTAGTACACGTCCGTTTCAATTAGTCACAGGTAGAGTCTGGAAAGGTTCAGCCTTTGGTGGTGCAAGAGGACGCACAGATGTGCCGAAAATTGTTGATTGGTATATGGATGGCAAAATTAATATCGATGATTTAATTACCCATGTAATGCCAATTGAACAAATTAATCATGCTTTAGAATTAATGCACAAAGGTGAATCTATTCGCAGTGTTGTAACGTTTTAGATTCAGTAACCTTTGTGAAGGGCGGGGAAACCACGCCCCATATCTACTAATTAATTTAATTGCTATCAACTTGGGAGATGCAAATGGTAACTACCAGTGAAGTGATAAGCAGCAGTCCTCAAGAAAAACCACTTCCAGAAAAGCGCGTCACACTGCATAACATCAGTTGGGATGCTTATGAGCAAATTCTTGATGCTTTGGGTGATAATCGCGCAGCCCGACTGACATATTATCAGGGAATGTTGGAGATTATGACACCTCTAGAAGAACATGAAAGTGGTAGTGAACATATTGGAATGTTGATTCATCTTTTGACTGAGGAACTGAATCTTAATATCAAAAGTATGGCTTCAACGACGCTAAAAATACCTGGCTTAAAAGTAGGTGCAGAACCTGATAAATGTTACTATATTCAAAATGAGCCTCTTGTCAGAGGTAAAACAGTAAATTTAGCCGTAGACCCACCTCCAGATTTAATCTTAGAAGTAGATATCACGCATACAGATATCAATAAGAAACAAATGTATCAGGATATGAAAGTTTCTGAGTTTTGGCGTTACAACGGTACAAAATTAACTATTTACCTTTTAGAACAAGGCGAATACCAAGAATCAGAAACTAGTGCCACATTTGCAATATTAACTAAATCAATGGTTTATGATTTTTTAGCTCAATGCAAAACTCAAGGCGAAACTCAAACTAAACGCGCTTTTCGGAAAATGTTGCAAGCACAAATTCAGCAGTAGTTTAGCTATTAGCAATGATTTAATAGCATAAAAGTTGAATCAAATTTAACTATGCAAAACCCACAAAGCAAACAAACTAATCTCTATGAAACAGATTTTTATGCTTGGATTCAGCAACAAGCTGACTTACTCCGTCATCAACAATGGCATCAACTTGACTTATCCAATTTAATTGAAGAAATTGAATCATTGGGAAGAAAAGAACGCCAAGAATTGCGAAATCGCCTCAGCATTTTAATTGCACATTTATTGAAGTGGGAATATCAACCGCCAAAACGCAGCCGCAGTTGGTTAGCGACAATTCGTATCCAACGGCGGGATATCCTCAAATTGCTAGAGGAAAATCCAAGTTTAAACTCTTATTTAGAAATCGCAATTCAGGAAGCTTATGAAAATGCTAGGGATTTAGCATCAGGAGAAACTAACCTTCCATTCTCAACATTTCCTCAGCAATGTTCATATATCTTCGCTGACATTTTTAACGCCAGCTTTTATCCTGGTGAACCATCAAGCGATGATTTAATGGAATAATAGCGATCGCCACAAATTCGCTATACAAATCATGACGCATCTGCAAATCATCTCTGAATATAAATGCTTTGACGGTAAACTCGGCTTTTATTCTCATACTTCCGCAACTTGTCACAGTGAAATGCGCTTTGCTGTTTATCAACCTCCCCAAGCAGCACACAAACCAGTACCAGTTCTCTACTTTTTGTCTGGTTTGACTTGTACAGAAGAAAATTTCATGGTCAAAGCTGGAGCGCAACGTTACGCCGCCGAGCATGGTTTAATGTTGGTAGCACCAGATACTAGCCCCCGAAATACAGGTATTCCTGGTGAAAATGATTCTTGGGATTTCGGCACAGGTGCAGGATTTTATGTTGATGCTACCGCAGAACCTTGGCGATCGCACTATCAAATGTATAGTTACATTGTCCAAGAATTACCTGCTATCATTGCAGCTAACTTCCCCATACAAACAGATAAACAAGGTATTTTTGGTCATTCAATGGGGGGACATGGTGCGTTAGTTTGTGCTATACGTAACCCCCAACAATATAAATCAGTCTCAGCTTTTGCACCTATCGTTGCACCGATGAATAGCCCTTGGGGACAAAAGGCTTTCAGTGGATATTTAGGCAATAATCAAGATAGTTGGCGTGCTTATGATGCGAGTGAATTAATCAAAAAATTAGGCTATCACAGTCCCATTTTAATTGACCAAGGCACCGCAGATAAATTTTTAACTGAACAATTAAAACCAGAAGTATTTGAACAAGCTTGTGCATCTGTAAATCAACCCCTCAATTTACGTTACCAAGCTGGCTATGACCATAGTTATTATTTTATTTCTAGTTTTATTGAAGACCATATTCGTCATCATGCGATCGCGCTGAATTAAAACTTCAACTCTGACCGATTTCTTGATAATATTGCTCAAGCTGATTGGCTAAATAAATTGTCATTTGTAAACTTTGCTGTTTCACTTGCCAACTTTGGTTGATATTGATTTTGCTTATGTTTTTTATAAAGCGAAAGTCAATTTATCTTATATTCATCAAGATTATCGAATAAGATTTGGGATTGAAAGCAGCTATAGGTTAAAAAATTTTGTCGAATTATAACACAATACAGTTCAGTTAAGGCAACAACTTAGACTGGTGTAGGTTGGGTGGAGGAATGGAACCCAACATTCACGCATACTTTGTTGGGTTACGCTATCGCTACACGCAACCTACTATTCTCTTAACTGAACCGTATTGAATTATAACAAATAATAAAAAACTTGTATTGAGATTATTATTTGTAGGTATCTCTTTTATAGTAGTAAATATTTGGGTTTATCTGCTTTGGTTTAAGATTAGTCGAAAATGCAAAGGTAGGCGATTAATTTATCGGCAATTTTTTAGCCTTAAACAAATGCTAGCATTTCTTCATCAAGTTGTTAAACGCAAATATCGAACTGTTGAGAGTATTTATATTCCATCTGGTTAGCACAAAAAGATACTTTGTTACAAGTAAATCTAATTAATAGACTTGTCCGAAATATTAACTTAGGGAAAGAAAAATGGTAAAACGGTAAGGATTCAGGTCTAATATTGAGGAAGTAAAGAAGGGCGAGACTGATAATTATTAGAGTCAGCAATTAGAGCTTGTGCAAAAAAATCAATCACAGACCTACCTTGACGACGACACGGCAGTCGCTTCAAGTCGGCAAAGCCGCCCAACGCGCTGCCTCAGGTCTGAACCACTGTCAACAAATTGGCAGTATGTTGAAACCGCTCCATCGAACGGGAACCACCACTAACTTTACGTTTTGTCACAGCTAAACGTAGCGATCGTTCAGCGAGATTGTTATCAGGAGGGACTTCAGGATTATCCAAGAAATACCACCATTGATGAGCCTTATCGCGTAAAGAACGTAAAAGCTGGCCTGCGGTAGCTCCTGCTAAGTCAATCCATTGCTCAATTGAGGAGTGCAACTTAGCTTTGAATTGATTGACCCAATCGTTGTAGCTGGCGCACTCAAGAGTCTGGAACCATTGGGCGTAGTGTCTAAAAGCTTCATCAATTAAACCAACATGTTGTTTTTCATAGGGCATATGTGCATAATTATTTGCCCATCCTAAAAATGCTTGTAATTTTACCCCTAAATCTTGTCCGGGAATGATCTCTTGTGGCCAGTCGGCTGTTTGTAAATTGCCACAACGCTCACAGATACAGGTGTGACTTTGATACTCCACTATTTCTATGGGATGTTCTACTAATTGCGCTACAACCTGTTTTTCTACTTTTACTGCTAGGGGTGCAAATGAAGAGTGACCACAACAGGCACAATCCAATGGACGTAAGATTTCATAACGGTCTACTCTACCAAACCCCTTACGAGTCTTACCTTGATGTCCTGGCTGCCCACCTGGTTTCTTTTTCGGTTGATTTGATTCTTCTTGCGGGGGGAGCTTTTTGTTTTCGCT
>JAGKSW010000179.1 GCA_018993265.1 Nostoc sp. TH1S01 | reverse complement strand
TTAGATAAGTTTTTCGGAGCAGATATTATTCATCGACTACTATTTTTGAGAAATAGCAAAATTTTTCGCTTGCTCAACTGTCATATTATCTACTTTGCTATTAATAGTAGGAAGCACTAATACAGGAGTTAGAGGTTGACGCTGGGTCAATTCTAATAATAGCGTTAGGCCAGCTTCTTGCCATTTTGCCTCATCTATACTTAGTACAACCAAATTAGGTGAGGCTGTTTGCAAATAACTGTTTACAGTTTCTAGGTTGGTAATTTGTTTCCAGCCCACATCTATCGACTCTACTAATGGTTGCACTTGGTAAGCAAGTTGTTGGTTGGGATCGATGCATGGTGTTTGAGGATTTGAAGATAGGTTAACCGAGGAAGGTAAATCAACGGTAGATTCTGTTTTGGTTTGTGAGATTGAGCTTTTATGCGTTTTGCCTTTTGAGTTTTTTCCTTCAGCTTGTGGGTTGAGGCGATATCCTACACCATAAACGTTTTCAATCCAGTCTCCGGCTCCGGCAGTTTTTAATTTCTGCCGCAAGCTTTTAATGTGCGACTTGACGCTTTCTTCTTGAGGAGGATCATCCAATGTCCAGAGATGGTCGATAATCTCACCTCGACTAAACACCCGTTTTGGATTCCGCAGAAATAGTTCTAATAAATTGTATTCTTTAGGTGTGAGAGATAATGATTGCCCGGCAAAACTGACTTCGCAGCTATTTGGATTTAACTGCAAAGCGCCTACTTGTAGTACTGAGCTAAGAGGAATCTCACTCCGACGTAACAACGCTCTGACTTTTGCTTGAAATTCTTCTAAATCTAACGGCTTGATTAAATAATCATCTGCACCAGCATCTAGCCCGCGGATGCGATCGCTTTTTGCATCTTTGGCTGTCATCAGTAAAATCGGAGTAGCACAGCCTTGCGATCGCAATCGCTGGCATAAGCTAATACCATCTACCTTGGGTAAGCCTACATCCATCAAAATCAAGTTGTACTTTGCAGAGTTAGCGTATTCCCAACCTGTATGTCCATCTTTGGCGATATCAACTATATAATGTTGTTTACTAAGAGATTCTAATAAGATACCAACTATAATTTCGTCATCTTCTATTAATAAAATTCGCACGGCTCTATTCCTCTATTGATTGAAAAAAAGTATGCAAAGTTCAAGCTAGAATTACTCAGTAATTGCATTTTTACTTTTGAATAATTCAGTCAACCAAAGGAGCTTTAAGATAATTTTTTTCGATTTGAACTGACTCCAAAAGGCTATCCCAATCGCTCACTAAAGCAACATCATTAGGATTAGCTTGACGGAGTTGCACCAATAAATTTACAGCATCAAACCAAATGCCGTTATCAGCATATATAGAAACTTGTTCTCGTGGTTTGGCAGATGCTATTTGTTTTGCCAAATTCGTATTTAAATTAACTCGTTGAATATCACCTTCAACATAAATTGGCACACTTTGCTTGCCGCTACAACTAACTTTGAAAAACCAGCGATAGTTTTTACCAATCTGTAAAGGCATTGTTGTAGTAGGAAGTGTAACTTTAACAATTCCTGGTTTTACAGGTAGTGGTATAGAACTTTGATAAACTGTTTTTTCTTCATCTTCACTCTCTTGTAAAACAAACTCTGCACTTGCACCCGCAATATCTTTTGTATAGGGGACATAATACCAAAATGTTGGATGTTCATTTGTCGTTAATCCCCATACATCCAGTGGAGATGCAGAACTTGATTCTTTGCTAAGTTGGTTGGTTAAATCTCGCTGCTTAAAAGGTATTAAAGCTCTGAGTGGAAGTTCAACATCTGGACAAACATCTCGGCTTGCCATTCCAGTATGGCGACCAGGTATAGTGCTGAGATTTCCTGGAGTTTTTGCCCAACGAAAAACAGGGCGAGATTGATTTTTTTTATCTGAAGTAGGTTGGGTAGCAGGGGGTGTTGATTGTTGAGAAGTTACAGGTTTTGGTGGTTCGGCCTTGAGAAATGCTGAATTTTGAATAACACCACACCAAATGAGGGCATTTGGCAATACACATATCATAGATTTGAACAATTTTTTCATAGTTACAAATTTTTAAAAGTTATAAAAATCAATAAATTTCGCCAACATCAAACCTACATTAGCCCTTGATGCTGACAGTTAACTGATTCATAAGCTTAAGGTCGCAGAATAAAGTACGTCCTAGTTTTTGCTGAGAGTCCAGCATTTGATATTTGCTTAATATCAGCTACTAATCATTCATCGGTTGGCTTTTTGGGTTTTATTCACAGCTTTGGTTTTTAATCCCAATTCGCAATTTAGAAAGCTAGATGTTACTAGTACAACGCGGCGGAAATAAAGCACCCATTATAAATTGCTGAAAAGCTCACTATGAAGGTTTTTTCATTTCATACTTCAGACTTCATACTTCAGCCTTTTTGTACTAGGGTTTCTGAATTCTGATATGTTGCAGCATTTTGGAGAATTGGTATCACTCTCTAAAAAAGAAGTTGCTAAACAACAATTATGGTAAACATTGTAAAAACTCTAGGATGAGCAATAAGCAGTGCAATCACTTTCTCTACAAAATCTGCTGTAGCCCAAATCATTATCGATCAGACTCTAGCAATGATTTCTCCAGTTACGCTCCAGAAAAACGGTATAGCCATCACAGGTAAAATCAGTGGCGGGAGCAATCTAAATCTGCATTACCTTGTTATATCATGTCCGGCTAATTAGTGATAATTTCCGAATCTATGCACAAAACCCAAAACTCTTCCTCTGCCCCTCTGCTTCCCTGCTCCCTCTGCTGTCTTCATGATAAGTCTTTAACCGGACACGATATTATTGGTACAGCCCAACTCAAGCGAATAATCATTTGATGCAATCTGTCATCAGCTTTGGAACCATCAGCAAATACCGAAGGTTGATCCCATAAAGGATAAGCTTGCATCCCATTGATTCCCACCACTTGACCTCGACGATTTAATAAAGGGCCGCCACTCATACCGTTTTTCACATTGTTGGTGTAGCCTATCTGATAACCACCTTCCAAAGGTTTGGTTAACACTAATCCCACCTTACCTGTAGTAAATGCAAAGCTTTGTTTTTGGCCTCGCTCTTCCACAGCGGGATAACCAGCAGCAAATACTTCATCTCCTGCTGTGGGAAAAGCACCAAGAGAGGCTATTCCATAGATACTGCCTGCACTTTTGAATTGCAACACAGCCAAATCGTTGTTTCCGAAGTTGAAGCGTTGCGGTAAATTAGCTCTGTAAATTTTACCATCCGGAGTTTGCACACGATAGGGAGGATCGCCAGCTTGTAAGACATGAGCATTAGTCAGTACTGTATATGTTGTACCGTTACGCCGCAACAGAATACCAGATCCCAAAAAATCTTGAGATATAACTTTGACAGTAATAGATCGAGCCTGTTGCGAAAGTGGGACTGACTGAGAAATATAATTGGGTGCAGAAGTACTGACAACTGGTGCTGATGCCGACAAGCTAAGGGAGATACTGCCAATACAGACAACCAGTGTCAACGGAGAAGCATTCATTTGTGTTTACAAAAGATAAGAAATAGCGATCGCATTTTTATTGATTAATATCTTGATTAATATCGCTATTTTGGTCATTTGTCGCGTGGTTCAGGTACGTATCAAAATCAATATTTAAAGAGTCTCCGCCACTTTCATTCAGAACATTCCCCGCCACTAATCCCCGACGATTCATCAGTCTTCGCAAAGTGGCTTTCGCATTACTACCACGTTTGAGAGTAAATAACAAAGAACTATCTGTGCAAGGGGCATTCTGATTTACCGCTGCACATACTACAGGTTGGCCCCTCAAAATACCAGTTTTAATATACTTTAATTTGCCGTTGTCATAGCTTCTTTGAAATCTGCGAGATACTTCATAACAACGGCGTTCTGAGTTCCACTCTCTAGGAAAGTAATCTTGAGATGACCACTGAATCATGGGTACTTTCCTGCCATCTTGAGTCTGAGCAATGGTTATCGGTACACCTTGACGCTTTTCACATTTGAAAATCGTGCCTCCAGCATAACTGGGCTGATCGATAGTTGCAATCACACTCAACGCAGCTACAGAAGTTACTGCAATCCCCATCAACCCTTGGCTAAACAACCTCAATTTCATGGTTAACACCTAACTTCCTCGACAATATCAGGTATCTTATTGAAAGTGTAAAACATCATTGACCGTAAAATTACGGTAATAGTTCCAGCCATCAAATTAATTTACCTTACAGCTATTTGCACGACGCATCTCCAAAATATTGCCGTAAATAGCTATTGGCTGGAATTGATGAAAAATTCTCTACTTAGTTTTTGATTGCTTTACGGATATTAAAGTAGCTTTTTTAGCCAAGTCATACCAATGACATACAAACAACATATCTGCTTCACAATGTTGCAATATATTAATCCAGAATAGTTAATTTTTCGTTACAGAGATTGTAGTCATGAATCAATCGGCTAGTTTTTTGGTTGTTTTTCAGAATCAATATCAGAGGGTCTAGACATGAATTCCAGTTTAATTCTGTCCAATATCTTAAATCCGCCAGTGCTATTTTTCTTTTTAGGGATGCTGGCAATTTTTTTGAAAACTGACCTGGAAATTCCGCAACCCTTACCGAAATTGTTTTCACTTTACCTATTACTAGCTATTGGTTTTAAGGGAGGATATGAAATTACAGAAAGTGGCATCAATGCTGAAATTGCTCTGACACTTTTGTCGGCTATTTTGATGGCTTCGGCTGTACCTGTTTATTCGTTTTTCATTTTAAAAGTCAAACTAGACGCATACAATGCAGCAGCAATAGCAGCAACTTATGGTTCTATCAGCGCCGTAACTTTTATTACCGCTCAGTCATTTCTCAAAATTTTGAATATTTCCTCTGGCGGACACATGGTAGCAGCTTTAGCATTAATGGAATCACCAGCAATTATTGTTGGTATTTTACTAGTGAGATTGTTTGCGCCAACTCAAGAAAACAAAAAAGGTGAATTTTCTTGGGGTGAAGTTTTACGGGAAGCTTTCTTGAATGGTTCAGTTTTTCTCCTCATCGGTAGCGTGATTATTGGGACTCTCACAGGTGAAAGAGGTTGGGAAAAACTACATCCATTCACCCAAGAAATTTTTTACGGAGTCTTAGCCTTCTTTTTACTAGATATGGGGATGGTTGCAGCCAGAAGAATCAAAGACATGCGTAAAACTGGTTCTTTTTTGATTGCCTTTTCTATATTTATGCCTGTAGCTAATGCCATTGTCGGCATAATTCTTGCCAAATTAATTGGTATGTCTGCGGGTAATTCCTTACTATTTGCGGTTCTTTGTGCGAGTGCTTCTTATATAGCAGTTCCCGCAGCTATGAGAATGACAGTTCCCGAAGCTAATCCTAGTTTGTATGTATCTATGGCATTAGCTCTAACTTTCCCTTTCAACATTATTATTGGCATTCCTTTGTATTTCAACATTATCAAAGCTATCGGAGTTTAAATAAGTGGAAGCCATCAAGAAAGTCGAGATAGTGACGAACTCTTTAGAACTACCGAAAGTTCTAGATATTTTAGAGAAAATCGGAGTTTCTGGTTACACAGTAATTGAAGATGTCACAGGTAAAGGAGATAGAGGTAGAGTTTTTAATGATTTAGAAAGTCATACACTCACTAATGGCTATATTATGAGTGTTTGCACACAGGAACAAGAACAAGAATTAGTAACAGCAATTGAGCCAATTCTGAAAAAATTTGGAGGTGTGTGTATTGTCTCTGATGCCAAGTGGATTGCACATTAGATAAGCTCTGAGGAGACGTATTGATAATATCAACGTCTCTAAAAATCACATTAGCTTATTCCGAGGAGTCTTTAACCGTGCCAATAAAACGCATAATTGCGGGGCTGAATGAATTTCACGACAATTATTTTATTACACACCGAGAACTATTTGAAAATTTATCACAAGGACAAACACCAGAAGTATTATTTATTACTTGCTCAGATTCCCGCATAGATCCTTTTTTAATTACCCAGAGCCAGCCTGGAGACTTATTTGTTATTCGTAATGTTGGTAATATTATTCCGCCTTATGGCTCACCCAATAGTGCTGAAGGTGCAGGAATAGAATACGCGATTCAGGCTTTAAATATCAATGATATAGTAATTTGTGGTCACTCTCATTGCGGTGCGATGAGAGGATTATTGCAAATAGGTAGTTTGGCACAGCAGATGCCTTTAGTTTATGATTGGTTACGGCAGTACGCTGAACCGACTCGCCGTCTGGTTATGGATAACTATAAAGATTACCCAAGTGATAAGCTCTTAAAAATTGCCATTGAACAGAATGTGCTGACGCAGATAGAAAATCTAGAAACGCATCCAATTATTCGTTCTCGACTGCACAGTGGTCAGTTAACCCTTCATGCTTGGATTTATGAAATTGAGACTGGCGAAGTATTTGCTTATGATGCTGATACTGGTCAATTTAAGATTTTAGAAAATCGACCATTCCCTGTACCGAATCCGTTAATTGGTGTATATTCAGAGTAATTATTTTTTGATGTTAGATAGGGTAATAATGGGAATTTAAACTCATTATCACCCTATCTTAATTCAAGTTTACACTGAACACTGCAATGAAAAATTTTTTGTTTACAAAGAATAGTAATTTGCTGCCTCAAAAGGTATATGAATATTGGGAAGTGATGAGGCAATGGTTGCTCAATACACCGGAGCGATCGCTTGCCCAGGCCTACACAGCAGCACAGAAAATCAGAAATATTGAAATAGAGCATTTTAACAATCAAATAATTTCTGCCGCATCCGTAAATGAGACACCAAATGTCATGTCTTATTGGCAGAGTATACTTACACAAAATTTAACTATTATTAAACTGAGATTAGCCGAATTCCAGTCTAGCCGCGCAATATTAGAAATTTCTAATCCTGTTTTATTAGACAAACTCCAGTTTATTGATGAAGTTATTTATAAGTATCAGCAACCAACAGTAATATTTAGCAAATTAAATCAACAATCTGTATCTCAACCGATAAAAATTGATAGTGAAATTTATCAAAACACTTCTAATTTAAAAGACTCTGCTGCTAACAATCAAAGCATAGGCTTTCTCCCCAGTTCAATCGGTAGAACAATTAATCGAATTACCACCGACTTTTCTCCCAACGCTGAAGCAGATTTTATTCGCAATTACCACATTTCCCAAAATCGGACTAGAACTTCAATTAGGTTCTTGTTACTGTTAATTGTGATTCCGTTGTTAACACAGCAGGTTTCTAAAGAATTTTTAGTTAGCCCGATAGTAGAGCGTTTCAGAAGCCAACAACTTACTTCTATTTTTATCAATTCCGAAATGGAAGAAGAAGCATTCCAAGAGTTAAAAACCTTTGAAGAACAACTAAAATTTCAAACCTTGCTCAAAAAGGCTCCGAGTTTATCTCCAGAAGAAATTGAAGCAAATGTTAAAGAAAAAGCAATTGAAATAGCTCACGAATTTCGCCTGAAAAGCAAAGAAGCTATCAGTAATGTTTTTGCTGATTTAATTTCTTTAGTAGCGTTTGCCTTAGTAGTAGCTAATGGTAAAAGAGAAATTGCTGCTATTAAATCTTTTATAGATGAACTTATCTTTGGCTTGAGTGATAGTGCCAAAGCCTTTCTGATTATTTTGTTTACCGATATATTTGTTGGCTTCCACTCCCCACACGGTTGGGAAGTTATTCTTGAAGGGTTAGCAGAGCATCTGGGATTAGCAGCTAATAGAAGTGTTATATTTCTGTTTATAGCTACATTTCCCGTGATTTTAGATACAGTTGTGAAATACTGGATATTCCGATATCTCAGCCGCTTGTCGCCTTCAGCACTGGCTACATACAAAGAAATGAACGAATAAGATTAGCCAATTACGTGTAAGTAAGTCGATGCAATAAAACCAAACTATAGGAATCCGGTTTGATTTCTGAATTTACTTGTGAAGGTCGGGAACAGGGAACAGAAACTGTACTGAGTTTTGTTCACAAATCAAATACGAGTTCTATATGTAAAGAAGAGTAAATAAGGCTCAAACGCTTTCTTCCCCTGCCTTATTCCAACAATAATTATTTACACCGACCTATTTAATAGATTGTTAGAGGATGTTTGAAAAGTCTAAATTATTACTCACCGGGCGATTGGAAATCGCGGCTACACAGACGAAACCCACCTACGTGGGTTTGAAAATCTTGATTTTGTGTCCAATACTTTTCAAACATCCTCTTAATCTCCTTCTTTTTTTGGCTGAACATTGCCGCTAATAATTGCTTGAAATAGGTTTTTGATAAACCAGAAACTTGCCGCCACTAACAACACAATCATTAAACTAGCAAGGGCAGCAAAAGGAGAAAAAATCAACAAGATTAACATTGCAAAAATCACGCTAGTGATTAATGTTTGATTCATATCTTTGCACCAGTGTTAGTTTCTGGTTTTAGCTTAACTAACAACAGGGTTAATTCTCATATATCTAAAAGTAGGGATTTAAATGAAGCTATACTTTGCTCAGTCAATTCATCATTACGACCTATTCAATTTAATATTTAAAATAGCAGTCCTAAATGAATTACAAACAAGTCTACTCCCTACACCCTACTACCTATCTCAACCAGTAGTTTAGAAATTAAATAGGATTGCTGTATGAGTCTTTTTTGCCTAGTTCACGGTGCTTTTCAAGGCACTTGGTGTTGGAATCTACTAACGCCTTACTTAGAATCTCAGGGTCACACAACTCTAGCAATGGATTTGCCAATTGAAAATGCTTTTACTACTTTGTCTCAATTTGCAGATACAGTTATTAAAGTACTGCCTAAAACAGATGATGATATTGTCCTAGTAGGTCACTCAATGGCTGGTACGATAATTCCGTTGGTTGCAGAAGTGGTAAAAGTGCGTCAACTAGTGTTTGTGGCGGCCCTACTTCCCTATCCTGGAATTAGTACACTTGACCAATTTGCTCATCAGCTTGATTCTGATACGCTGCAATCTTTCAATTATCAACCAAAAGATCCAAATCAGCTTGAACAGTTCCACTCAGAACCTAGTATGTATGAACCGGATTCTTTAGGCAAGGACTATTCAGACGAAGCAGTATTAAGAAATTTTTTCTATCATGATTGTCAACCAGATGTGGTAGATTGGGCAATATCGAAAGGGCGATCGCAACAATCTTTAGCATATATATTTGAAACACATCCTCTAAAAACCTTTCCTGCGGTTGAACGTAAATATATTGTTTGTACCAATGACCGAATTATATCTCCTGCATGGTCACGCTACGCTGCAAGCAAGCGTCTAGGAGTCGATGCGATTGAATTACCATCTGGACATTGCCCACATTTGTCTTGTCCTGAAATGCTGGCTTCAGTATTAACTACAACACCAATTCAGTAATCAGAATTGACATAAAATCTAGGTAGGGGCGAACGGCCGTTCGCCCCCACAAAGTTTTTGCCAAAATTAAATATTAGTCCTGTAACTTCTCAATTATTCAGTCCTACTTGACTAAGCTTATGCTTTTCTGGGCTAGTTTCCAGTTCCACAGATAGAAAATCAATGCCCTCTTTTTCTAAAAGTTCTAAATCTCAAATCTTTTCTAACTAACCTACTAGTTGATTGATTTAGATTAAGTGCGTAATTCTCAATTGAAAATCCAAAATAGTGTAAGTTGCGATCGCGGCATAATTATTAGGGACTTCCAACAAATAAATTATTCATCTTGTGGGGTAGGCATCCTGCCCGCCCATTGTAGGGTACGGGTGAGGACACCAATCCCACAAGAAAATTTGGAATGTTTGTAGGGTGGAAGTCCCTTAAATCAATAAAATAGCCGTCATCAACTGCATACATCACCACACAGTTAATGACGGCTAATTAATTTTCCGGCTGAAGAATTTATTTAATAATTCCTAAAACTTCCGGCTGGGCAATTTGGGGAGCAAATAATCCCTTGGCATAGATTTCGGGCTTTGCTTCGGCAAATTGAATATATGATTGGCGTACTTGGGTGTTGACAGCCACGGTTTTGACATCATACATTTGCGTAGCCAACTTGGGATAGATACCAACACCAATAATCAGTACTAAGAAGCAAGCGGCGATAAATATTTCACGCGGTTGGGCATCTCGGTAAACTGCTTCGCTGGGTAGCAGACAGTCTGTACCAAAGCAAACTGTTCCTTCATCTTCTTGATTTTCAAAAGCAGAGTTACCAATATCACAGGTGAGTTCTGCACCAGTACCGTAAAATACTTGTCTCAACATCGACAGCAGATAAATCGGGGTGAGGATAACTCCGACGGCGGCTAAGAACACCATAACGGTGCAGAATGTAGGACTGTAAATGTCACTGGTGGTAATGCCCACAAATACTTGCAGTTCACTCACAAAACCACTCATACCGGGGAGGGCGAGTGATGCCATTGCGCCAGCGGTAAACAGGGCAAATACTTTTGGCATAATTTGACCAATACCGCCCATACTTTCCATTGCCATTGTATGAGTGCGATCGTAGGTAACACCAGCTAAGAAGAATAGGACTGCGGCAATTAAACCGTGCGAAAGCATTTGCAGCATTGCACCACTTACGCCGACATCGGTGAAGGAGGCAATACCTAACAGGACAAAGCCCATGTGAGAAATAGACGAATAAGCCAGGCGGCGCTTCATGTTCGTCTGAGCAAAGGAGTTTAATGCACCATAAATAATGTTGATGACACCGAGAGTTGCGAGAACTGGTGCAAAGTAAACATGGGCATCGGAAAGCATTTCTAAATTAATGCGAATTAATCCATATCCGCCCATTTTCAGCAGTACACCTGCTAATAGCATGGATACAGGGGCAGATGCTTCACCGTGGGCATCGGGCAACCATGTATGCAAGGGAAATACGGCTAACTTGACACCAAAGGCAATTAATAACCCAGCATATAACCACAGTTCTAAAGCCAAAGGATAATTCTTCGCACTAAGTTCAACGATATCGAAGGTTGTATTATCGCCGTAGAGTGCCATTGCTAGGCCAGCGACGAGAATAAAAATAGAAGCGGCGGCGGTGTAAAGTAAGAATTTGGTGGCAGCGTAACGGCGTTTTTGACCACCCCAAATGGAGACTAGCAGGTAAACAGGAACTAATTCTAGTTCCCACATAATAAAGAACAACAGTAAGTCTTGGGCGACGAATACGCCGATTTGTGCGCCATACAGCAGCAACATCAAGAAGTAAAACAGGCGTGGCTTAAGGTTAACTTGCCATGCAGCAAACATTGAAAGGGTTGTTACTAGTCCTGCCAGTAGCACAAGTGGCGCGGATATTCCATCGACTGAAACTGCCCAACTGAACCCCAACTGAGGCACCCAGGTATATTTCTCCGCGAGTTGAAAAGTTGCACTGCTGGCATCGTAATGCTTCCAAAAGGCGTAGCACATCAAGATAAAATCCGCGATCGCCACACCTAGGGCATACCAGCGCACAAGTTTGCCGTCTTTATCAGGCAGCACGGGAATGAGCATGGAAGCAACGAGTGGGAGCAGAATAATCGCGGTTAGCCAAGGAAATCCATCCGCTATCATGGCAGTAAGCAAAAATACTTATAGTTGAATAACTTCATTATATGCAATTACGTTAAATTTTCTTCATAAATCTTTACCGCAGATGGCTATAGAAGGAATTTATTATGCAAAGGTAGAGATAGCGTAAAGTTGTTTAATAATAAGTAAAAATAGGGTTAATTGACCCTAAAACGCAGTAATTACACAGTTTGCCTTGATTAAAGTCTCAATTCCATAAAAATCCAGTTATCTCGATATTCTGGAGGGATTTCTGTTTTTTCAAAATATGGTGCGATATCTTGAAAACCGAGTGAATGATAGAGTGCTTGCGCTGCTTTTGTGAAAGGAGCCGTATCTAAGCGCAGTTTTGAGTAACCTATATTGGCAGCTTCATAGATAATATTTTCTAATAACGCTCGACCTATACCTTTGGCGCGAAATTTTGGCTGGACATACATCCTTTTTACCTCTCCAATTTCCTGATCAATTCTGCGTAAGCCAACACAACCAACAATTTTGCCTTTATATCTTGCCAAAAGTAAGCTTCCAGCTGGCGGCATAAATTCATCAAGTTGATCAAGACATTCTTCTAAAGAAGAATTAACATCAAAACTCATGTTAAATTCCTGGCTCCACATCAAGTTTATCCAGCTAAAATATTCAAACAGCAAATCTTTGATATGGGCTTTGTCTTTGTCAGTCTCGCATTGAATAATTTTTAGCAAAATAATTTCCTTACTATATATATTTTAGATAGGTCGTGAACGAGAAATCATGAGAAAGAACCGCCAAGTACGCTTAGACGCGATAGCGGCTTCCCGCAGGGTAGTACTCAAAGGAAGATACTAGAGAAGTTGTTCACGAATGATTTAGGATTTATATATATTTTTCCAATGAGCAGAATACCAATTATTGATTTATCAGCATTGATAAATAGCGATTCACAAGCTCAAGATGCTGTAGTTAAACAAATTTATCAAGCTTGCCATGAAGTTGGTTTTATGTATTTGCAAAATCATGGCATTTCAAAAGAACTAATTGCAGAAGTATTTAGCTATAGCCAACATATTTTTAATTTACCGCTAGAAGTTAAACAACAAATAGCTTGGCACGATGAATTTAGTAATACTGGTTATGTTGGCAGAGAAAGAGAACGGCTTAATCCAAATCAACCAGGAGACTTAAAAGAAGCATTTAATTTTAGCAAGGTAGAAGTTGCATTTCCTATTGATGGTGTGAATCTGGCAAACAACCCTTGTATTATTGCATTTTATAAAGCTTGTACAGAACTAGCTAACAAAGTATTAACAACATTTACTTTGGCGTTAGGATTACCAAAAGATTTTTTGACGATTAGACACAATCAGCAAAATCATACTCTGCGACTGCTACATTATCCGCAATTACAAGAACTTCCGAAACCTGGACAAGTACGCGCGGGTGAGCATTCTGATTATGGCAGTATTACTTTGCTATTCCAAGATGATGTGGGTGGTTTGGAAGTGCAAACAACTACTGGAGAGTGGATGGCTGCTCCAACAATTCCTGATACTGTGATTGTGAATACAGGAGATTTGATGCAACGTTGGACAAATGACGTGTTTTGTTCAACTAAGCATCGGGTAATCATTCCTAATGATCACAGATTACAGCGATCGCGCTATTCAATAGCATTTTTCTGTCATCCTAATGATGATACAGAAATTGCTTGTTTGGAAACTTGCCAAAAAGAACGTGCGCCTATGTATCCTCCCATCCTTGCGGGAGAATATCTTTTGAGTCGTCTACAAGCAACATATTAAATGAAAACCTACGATTGGATTGTGGTTGGTGGCGGAATTACAGGTGCGACACTTGCTTATGAATTAGTCAAAGTCGGCTTGAGTGTACTGTTATTAGAACAACACGCTACACCAGACAATGCAACTCGATATAGTTATGGTGGACTAGCTTATTGGTCAGGGACAACACCACTCACTCGTCAATTATGCCAGGAAGCGATCGCCCGTTATCAAATCTTGCCTCAAGAGTTAGATGCTGATATTGAATTGCGAGAATTAGATTTATTACTGACGATTTCAGCCGATACTAACCCAGAAACTGCCGCCAGCTTCTATGCTAATTGTGCCGTACCGCCAAGTTTACTCAGTGTACAAGACGCTTGTGAGTTAGAACCATTACTAAATCGGGAAGTTATTTCTGGCGCTTTAACTGTGAAACATGGTCATATTCATCCAGACAAAACCGCACAAGCTTACATCCAAGCTTTTTTACGCGCCGGCGGTGAAATGCAAATTAGTCAAGTTTTGCAAATATTGAAAGGTGGTGTCCAAACAAATACCGACACTTATCACAGTGCTAACGTTGTAATTTGCGCTGGCGGACTCAGCAGACAATTACTAAAACTAGCAGGTATCTCCATCAAAGTGTATTTTACCCACGCCGAAATGATAGAAATTCCACCTGTAGATTTGCATTTACAAACTTTAGTAATGCCAGCTAATCTGCAAAGATTTCAATTAGAAGCAGCATCGACACAAGTTGATGAATTGTGGGATGAATTAGGAAATGAATTAGTCTCGCCAATATTAGATGTAGGTGCAGTGCAATTTTTAGATGGTAGCTTGCGTGTGGGTCAAATTAGTCGGGCGCTCACAAATCCTGATGCACAGGTAAACTCAAAGGACAGTGAACAGTGGTTGCGAAATAGTATTACTTCAGTGTTACCAGCATTGGGTAATTTACCAGGAACTTGGCATCATTGTTTAGTGGCTTTTAGTAACAACCGTCTACCTGTAATTGGTGCTATCCCAGAATTTGCAGGTGTGCATATTTTTTCAGGATTCAGCAATCCTCTTGTTTTTGTCCCACCTTTAGCACAACGTTTTGCTAACTTTGTCACTAGACAAGAAGATGAAATTATGATGGAACTTACGCAAGTTTTGTTCAACGCAAAGTAGCGCAAAGGTAAGCACAGAGTTACGCGGAGATTTTGTCATTAAAGCAGTAGAAGCATAGAGAATGTTTAAATGCTGTTGATTTGGTTTGTGGTGAATCTAACTTCTTGAATTTCTAGATTATTTGTATCTGTGGCAATGATTTCGGCGGCTTCTTGTAAAAGTTGCTTTTGTTCTTGTTGCAGTGCTTCTAAGCGAGAAGAAATTTCTGCTAATCTTTGTTGTTTATCGTGATAAAGAGGTTGAAGATTATTGACTAGCACAGTTGATGTATTATCTATTTGATGATTGGTTATATTATGAAAAACAAAACTACCCAATTTAGCTAAAGAAAGAAAAATAACTTTAATTAAAGCTTGTAATAATTTTAATGGTGCTTGCAAAATAGAAAAACTCGCTGTTGTAAATAAGCGAATAATGGCGTTGATAACACTGAAAATAATCGCCAGACTAAACAGGAAAAATACTAAACTGATAATAGGGTGATTAGCCGCCCAATTGAGTGCGTGAAGTAGGCGCAACATAGTTGGATGTTGTGTTAGCCAATCGTTGATGGAAGCAGCGATCGCACTTTCAATCATGCCTGATGTTGTATTCTTAAACTGATCAGCCGTTTGTAAACCTTGACCAATGGAAGATTTAGCTTGTTCTAAGGTTGTTGTGGCTGTTTCTTGCCAAGACTCGCCAACTTGTTGTAGGGAATTATTCACTGAGTTAACCTCAAGGTTGACAAAATCTTTCACGCTTTGCCAACTCTGAGACACTTCTGACGGCAAACTGATATTTATTTGAGGTTTCATATACAATTTCACCGAGGCTGAAATCGAACCCGCAACCCATCTTTGGGACGATTTGTGGGTGGCCTTACTGTTGCCAAACTTTGGTTAGGTAAGATTTCCCAATCATAGCTGCGTAAAAGATGGGCAGCAACAATATTAATTATCTCTAGTTTGTACTAACTAATAAACTCAAAGCATCTTTGGTGGGATTTTGCTGGCGTGCTTTCACAACCTGAACAACGTGTTTTAAAATTTGATTGCCAGCTGCGATCGCTGTCTGTAGTAACGCTGATACCCAAACGGAATAAGCTGGGGTTAAGTGTACTTAGTGCTTGGTTACGTAGAAATTATAACTGAGCAATAACGAAACTATCAATGTTATTTACGCCGTTCTAGGTAAAGCAGCCATTAGCAGAAGTTGTCACTCTATTAAAAGAGCGAATTTATCTAACAACTTATGATGATAAAACATCTGTCTCTAGCACGATTTGACACAGTGGGAAAATCCAGTAAATCTTAGAATGCTAAATCTCAAAGAGAAGGTATTCTATGTTAATGAAACGGCTTTCTGTTATAGGTAGTTGGATAGCTACAACAGTTATTTGTTTATCTGCGATCGCTTTTATTTGGCAAGGTGCATTTTTCACTAATAATTCAGCGATGGCGGCTCCATCTGTTAACTTAATTGCATCATCAGATGCAGGCGATCGCGTTCAAGATAAAGCCCGTGAAGATGCTGGTCGCGCCAAAAATTTCATTCGAGATACAGCAGATAAAGTTGAGCGCACCGCCAATAAAAATGCTAGTAAAGTTGAAGACGCTACCGATAATAGCGGTAACTTTATTGAGCGCAAAGCCAAGAGAGATAGAGACACAATTGAAAAAAGAGCAGAGGAAGATGCAGCTCGGACTCAAAAAGCTGTAGACAATACCAAAAATGCTGTTGAACGTACTGTTGATAGCATTAAGGATGCTTTAACTAAGTAAAAAATTAACATAATCATCTTACTTAATGTGTAAGAGTTATGTTATTTAGTTTTAGTTATTACTTACGAATACTTTAGGAAGACTTGGGTATTTTAAAATCAATGTACATTATTTAATTCAAGTTATTTACTTGATATTAAAGTTGCAATGTACATTGATTAATTCTAATTGGCAAAACCCTTGGTATTGGTCAGATTTTATGATAAACAGGATGGATGCGATCGCTCGCTGCGTAAGTTCTAAATATTAACCACATTAAGGGATTGCAGCAATTATAGACCAATACAGTTCAGATAAGCCTTTTTCTTTTGCTGTTCCCCGTTCCCTGCGATGTACTGAGCTTGTCGAAGTGTTCCCTTGCCTCCACAGAGAAACTTTCTTAACTGAACCGTATTGAATTATAGACGTGTAATTTCTCTGCTTAGAGGAGTGTATCTTTTAGACAAAACAAATAGTGTTTATTTAAAGTACATACAAGTCGCATCATTGAATTTTAAGTTTTGTCTAAGTAGAGATATTGTAAATATTTTTTCTCTGGTTGTGAAATACTCTAATATCTCTGGGAATACTAAGCCTGCTGACATTTACTGAATCATACAGTTAGTATGCTTATAATTCCAGGGTATTGCTTGAGCGAAGAACTTTATAATGGGTCGAGAACAATAGTTTATCGAGCTATTCGAGAGATTGACTCATTATCTGTTGTTATTAAGCTACTAAAGAATTCTTACCCCAGCTTTAGCGAATTAATACAATTTCGCAATCAATATACCATTGCCAAAAATCTTCATAACCCTGGAATCATCCAAACTTACAGTCTAGAACCGTTCCAAAATGGCTATATGTTGGTGATGGAAGACTTCGGGGGAATTTCTTTACAAGATTATTTCGCCAACAATCGTTATGAAGTATCTTTACAAGAATTTTTACAAATTGCGATCGCTCTGTGCGATACGTTAGAGATACTGTACCGCGATCGCATCATTCATAAAGATATTAAACCGAGCAACATCTTAATTAATCCCGAAACTAAACAAATTAAATTAATTGACTTTAGTATTGCCTCTTTACTACCAAGAGAAACGCAATATCTCAAAAATCCGCAAGTTTTAGAAGGAACATTAGCCTATATATCGCCTGAACAAACAGGGAGAATGAATCGGGTAATTGACTACCGCACAGATTTTTATTCCCTGGGCGTAACTTTTTATGAATTGCTCACAGGACAATTACCATTTCCATCAACAGACCCAATGGAGTTGGTACATTGTCACATTGCCAAAATGCCTACGGTAATAGGAAATAGGGAAGAAATTCCGCCAGTAATTTCTGATATCGTGATGAAATTGATGGCGAAAAATGCCGAAGATAGATATCAAAGTGCTTCGGGATTAAAGTATGATTTAGAAAAATGTTTAGAGCAAATCGAAACAACAAAAGAAATTAAATATTTTGAAATTGCTCAAAGAGATATTTGCGACAGATTTATTATTCCTGATAAATTATATGGACGCGAACAAGAAGTTGCCGAAATATTAGCAGCATTTGATAGAGTATCTGCCGGAAAAAGCGAACTAATGTTAGTTGCAGGTATTTCTGGGATTGGTAAAACTGCGGTCATTAATGAAGTACATAAACCAATTGTTAAACAACGAGGGTATTTTATTAAGGGAAAATTTGACCAGTTTAATCGCAATATTCCCTTTTCAGCATTTGTGCAATCTTTCCGCGATTTAATGAGTCAATTACTTGCAGAGAATGACACTCAATTAAAACAATGGAAAACCAAAATCCTGGAAGCATTAGGCGAAGATGGACAAGTAATTATTGAAGTTATTCCCGAATTAGCCAGAATTATTGGCGAACAACCACCAGTAGCAGAGTTATCTGGTACTGCTGCCCAAAACCGCTTTAATTTATTATTTCAAAAATTTCTGCGCGTATTTGCTAGTTCAGAACATCCATTGGTGATGTTTTTGGATGATTTGCAGTGGGCTGATTTAGCTTCATTGCAACTCATGGAATTATTAATGTGCGATGCTCATTTAGGATATTTACTATTAATTGGTGCTTATCGAGATAATGAAGTATCAATTGCTCATCCTTTACAGTTGACAGCAAATGCAATTAGCAAAGCCGGAGCAATTATCAATACCATTACGTTGCAACCTCTGAGCCAAAATACCTGGAATCAGATTGTAGCAGACACCTTAAAATGTGCCGAGAATTTAGCATTATCGCTTTCTCAATTAATTTATCGCAAAACGCAAGGTAATCCTTTCTTTAGCACTCAATTTCTCAAGTCGTTACATCAAGATGGACTGATTGAATTTAACTGGGAACAAAGATGTTGGCAATGCGATATTTCCCACATCAATCAGCAAACACTCATTTCTGATGTGGTGGAATTTATGGTATTGCAATTACGCAGATTACCAGAAGCTACTCAACAGGTATTGAAGCTGGCTGCTTGTATTGGAAATCAGTTTGATTTACAAACATTGGCGATTATTTCTGAACAATCAGAAGTAGAGGCTGCGGCTGGTTTATGGAAGGCTTTACAGTCAGATTTGATTTTGCCGCAAAGTGAGATTTATAAGTTTTATCAAACTAGCAGCGATGAAACGAATTTTACCTCTAGCGATCGCCCCATCGCTAATTATAAATTTCTCCACGATCGCATCCAACAAGCTGCCTATTCTCTCATCCCAGAAGCGCAAAAACAAAAAACCCATTTCCACATTGGTCAATTATTATTACAAGGTTTATCTCAGCAGGAACAACAAGAACGCATTTTTGATTTAGTCAACCAACTAAATCTAGGACAAACAGCGATCGCTACCCAAAAAGAGAAAAAACAATTAGCTCATTTAAACCTACAAGCCGGACAAAAAGCCAAACTTTCAGCAGCTTATCAAGCATCCTATAGCTATTTTTCCACTGGAATTGATTTACTCCCGACCACCGCTTGGCAAACTGACTATGAATTAATGTACAGTTTGCACCGTAATTGTTCAGAAGCAGCTTATTTATGCGGGAATTTTGACCAAGCCGAAATCCTTTACGAGAAAGCTTTGCATAACGCGCAAACAGCCTTGGATAAAGCGGTAATTTATCGCGTGCAGATGACACAATATCAGCTTCAAGGACGTAATGCAGAAGCGATCGCTTTGCAAAGTCAGAGCTTACAATTACTTAATTGGCAACTACCACAAGCACCAGAACTAATTCAAAAGAGCCTAGACGAAGAAATTGCCATAGTCAAAAGATTTTTAGAGCAGCAGAGTGTAGCATCCATTTTGGATCTTCCTAAAATGTCAGATGCGAGTATGGCAGAAATGCTGCGAATTTTACAGATTCTCTTCTACGCTGCTTGGTTGGATGGGAGGCCTACTTTAGGACTGCTTACACTCGCTAAAATGACCACTTTATCGTTGCAGTACGGTAATAGTGATATGTCTCCCTTTAGCTATGGCGGCTATGCTTTAATTGCCAATGCTGTTCTCAAAGACTTCGACACAGCTTATCAGTTTGGCAAAATGGCGGTGCAGCTTTGCGAACAGTTTGATAATGCAGATGTCCGGGGGATGACTAATTTTCTCTTTGCTGCTGATGTCCAAAGCTGGAGTCGTCCGATTCGGGAAGCAGATACATACTACGATAACGCTTATAAGTATGGTATGGAAGCTGGGAACTGGCTGACTGTAGGCTTTATGATGATGCAGAGTGGTTCCGATCGCCTGACGTATGGTAAAAATCTGAATGAATTATATGCGATCGCTCAAGCCCATGCAGACTTTCTTCGGCAAATCAAAAGTTTAGAAAACCTCGATGCTTTGAGAGTCGGAGTTATTCAACCAATTCGCCAACTACTAGGGTTAACAAAAACCACCTTCAGCTTTGATGACGACAGTTTCAGTGAAGCGGAGTATTTAGAAAAATATCACAATACCGCTTATCATCTGGCTTGGCTGTATTCTGTCAAAATTCGTCATGCCTATTTATTTGATCACAAAGACGCATACCCAGATTTAATTCCCCAGTTGAGCATCATTGAAAACACCATTTCCAGCCATGCAAAGGTGCCTTCTAGTGTGTTTTATGTAGCATTGATGCATTTATCACTAGCGGAAATTGCAACTGAAGCACAAGAGCGTCAGTTGCATTTGCAAGCGGTAATCCCCTTAGAAGAACGCTTAAATATTTGGGCAGAAGCCTGTCCCGAAAATATCCTCCACAAGTGTCTGCTCATCCAAGCCGAAAAAGCACGCTTGCATGGACAAAAAGCCGAGGCGATAGATTTTTACGAACAAGCAATTACTCAAGCACAAGCTCAAAGTTATGGCTATGAAGAAGGCCTAGCCAACGAACTTGCGGCTAAATTCTACCTCAACTGGGGCAAACAAAAAGTAGCCGCAGGATATATGCAAGAAGCTTATTATTGCTATGCAAAATGGGGTGCCAAAGCCAAAATTGACGACTTAGAAAAACATTATCCCCAACTACTGCAACCAATTCTGCAAAAACAACAAATCACCCTCAAACCTTCAGAAACCCTGGCTTTTCATACAACTTCCTCACTTGCTTACACTTCGACCACAGGTAGCACTAGTATTTCTGATGTCCTAGATTTTAGTTCTGTCCTCAAAGCTGCTCAAACTATTTCTAGCAGTATTGAGTTAGATCAACTCGTCACGAGTCTTACCCAAATTATTCTTGAAAACTCCGGTGCCAAAAAAGCTGCATTAATACTTCCGCAGTCTGATATCTGGCAAGTCAGAGCAATTACCTCTATTCATCACACCAATTCCCAAGCTCAAATTCAAACTATCATAAAGCCACAAGCACTAGAGAATTGTCAAACTCTGCCTAAAAAAATCATTAATTATGTCAAGAATACTCAAGAAACTGTTGTGATCAATAATGGTCAAACAGATATTCCGGGAGTGATTGGGGAATATATGCTAGAACATCAACCAAAAAGTTTATTATGCACACCAATTATTAACCAAGGACATTTTATCGGAATTTTATATCTAGAAAATCAAGCCACAAGTGGAGTATTTAATAATGACCGCCTGCAAGTAATCAACTTACTTTCTTCCCAAGCAGCAATATCGCTAGAAAACGCCATACTCTATCAAAAAGCCCAACAAGCATTACAAGATTTACAAGAGGCACAATTACAAATTGTGCAAAGTGAAAAAATGTCGGTTTTGGGTAATTTAGTTGCAGGTATAGCTCATGAAATGAATAATCCGCTGGGTTTTATTTCTGCTACGCTCCAACAGACAAAGCCTAATGTTGTTGACATCACTGAACACTTAAAACTTTATCAAGAAATTAGCGGAAATCCAGGAGCAAAAATTCAAAATCATGCTGAAAATATTGAGTTAGATTATATTTTGGAAGACTTACCCAAAATGATAAACGCAATGGTGATGGCATGTGAGAGATTGCAAAATATTAGTACTAGTCTTCGGACTTTTTCTCGTGTTGATAAAGATTACAAAGTGCTATTGAATATTCATGATGGCATTGATAGTACAATTTTAATTCTTAAACATCGCCTGAAAGCGAATGAACAACGTCCGGCAATAGAAGTCATTACTGATTATGGCAATGTGCCCCAAATCGAATGCTTTCCTGGACAATTAAATCAGGTATTTATGAACATCTTAGCCAATGCTATTGATGCTTTAGAAGAATCAAACCTTGGTAAGAGCTTTAAAGAAATTCAAGCTAATCCTAATTGGATTAAGATTACCACATCAATTATAGGTAAATACGTCAAAATTGCAATTGCTGATAATGGTAAGGGAATGAGTGAAGAAATCAAACAAAAGATTTTTGATCATTTATTTACGACAAAAGATGTAGGCAAGGGAACTGGATTGGGACTGGCAATCTCTCGACAAATTGTGGAAGAAACTCATGGTGGTAAATTAATTTGTGACTCTATTTTGGGGGAAGGTACAGAATTTATGATTGAAATTCCAGTGTGAGTGTTATAGCAGGAGGTAATACCAATTTTATGTGAAGCTGCACAGTATTTTACCCCTCCCTAACCCTCCCCTTGTAAAGGGGAGGGAACAATTTCCCCCCTTTATAAGGGGGGATTAAGGGGGGTAATTGGTTTTTATATGCGTCTTCATCTTAAATTGGTATAAGATTATTACTTTTTCTGGCATTCGTGCTTTTTAAATTGGTTCATTCTCGCAATTAATTCAGAGTTTTTCCTGAATTAAACTGTGACCCCTTCTAATTGTTCATCAGTTAATTCATATAACTGACGCAATTTATCTAACTTATCTTGATCAGCTTCCCAAAAACCTCGCCCGTGTGCTTCTAACATTCTGCTAACAATATTGCGGAAAGCTTCGGGGTTGGCTTGGCGTAATTTATCTGCCATTTCTGGGTCTAAAGCGTAGGTATCTGCGGCTTGGTCATAGACCCAATCATCTTTAAAATCGGCAGTTCCACCCCAACCAATTAAGGCTGTCATGCGTTGAGAAATTTCAAATGCACCGCCAGAACCTTGATTTGCCATTGCTTGCGCCCATTTGGGATTTAGCAATTTAGTACGATATTCCATTCGCAGCAAATCATCTAAATTGCGGGGAGTTGTATCTTTTGAGAAACTTTCGACAAAGCTGGTAGTTACCTTTTTACCACGTTGTTTTTCGGCTGCTTTTTTCAAACCGCCAGTGTTGGCATAATATTCCTGAATATCAGTTAAACCATATTCTACCGAATCAATTTCTTGAACAATGCGATCGCTAGTTTTCAACAACTGATTCAACACCTCTGGTCTAGCTTGGCCTTTATCTTGTCTTCCGTAGCTAAACACATTGCGACTTTGCCAAGTATTACCTAACTCATCACCAGATTCCCAATTCCCGTCTACAACCTGATCATTTACTAAAGAACCAAAATCACCCGCAGGATTAGAAAATAACCTTGCTGAAGCATTTTCTACACCTTGCGCCTTTAAAGCTAAAGCGTGTTTCCTAATAAAATTCTTTTCTTCCGACTCATCCGCCTCAGCCGCGCGTAAAAACAAATCATCCAACAATTCGATGATATTGACAAAACTATCGCGGAAAATTCCCGACAAATTACCCAACACATCTATTCGCGGATGTCCCACCTCAGCCAAGGGTTTTAATTCATAACGAACAATTCGGCCAGTCCCTTCCTTCACAGGTTCCGCACCAACTAATTCCAGCAGAATTCCTAACGACTCACCCTTAGTTTTAATTGCATCTAAACCCCACAACAACACCGCCACCGTCTCAGGATATTTCCCATGTTCTTCTAAATGCTGGGCGATAATTTTCTGTGCAATTTCCCTACCCCTTTCATACGCAGCAGGTGAAGGCATTCTATAAGGATCTAACGCATGAATATTCCTCCCTGTTGGCAAAACCCCAGCACCATCACGCAACAAATCACCACCAGGCGCAGGTGGAATATACTCACCATTCAAACCCCGCAACAGATTTGTTAACTCATCCGTAGTTTGTCCTAATAAATTTCTTATCTCTATCTCTTCCTCTTCGCGCCCTTCGCGTCTTTGCGGTTCGTTAAAATAAGCCTCCAAATAAGCCGCCATTTCCTCCTCATTCGGTGCTTCACCTAATATATGCAACCCAGAAGAAAACAGCCGATTCTCCAAAACTTGCAAATATTCGTACAACTTCACCAGATAATCATCAAAAGCATGACCACTAAACATTCTGATATTTTCTGGCGTAAAAGGAATGCCCAACTTTTTCGCATCCTCAAACGGACAATCAACATCTAAACCCGTATCAACAATCTTTTTACAAATCCCTTCCTTCAATACATAATTCTTTTTCGGGTCTTCTCGATACTCTGCAATTAAATCGCGCAACGCTACTAATTCCTTATACAAACCTGCACGACCATAAGGTGGTACATTGTGCGAAATTAACACCCCATAACCGCGACGCTTCGCCAAAATTGACTCCGAAGGATTATTCGCCGCATATATATATAGATTGGGTAAATCACCTAACAAAATATCCGACCAAGAATAACCTGTATTCCCCAAAGGCGAACCCGGCAACCATTCCACTGTCCCATGCATCCCAAAGTGAACCACAGCATCAGCTTGCAGTTCATTTTGCAACCATTTATAAAAAGCAGCGTATTGGGGATGTGGCGTTAAATCGCGTTCAAACATTAACCGCATCGGGTCGCCTTGAATACCTAGCGGTGGTTGTACACCTATCCACACATTTCCCAACTGCACACCGCCGATATGCAATTCATCCCCATAAGTTTTAATCCCGCTACCTGTTAAAGATTTCCATTGTTTTTCAACGCGAGATGTGCGGAGATATCCCAACCATTTTTCTAATTTCCTGGCATTAACAGTAATAGCGGAATCTGGGAAAGGTTTATTCATTTCCCATCTTTCCATCTCTTCATCAGCTTCTCTCACCTGGCGAATTAATTCTTCCCCATCTTCTGGGATGTCGCCAACGTTATAACCTTGGGCTTTGAGTGCGTGCAGAAATTTGATGAGACTACGAGGCACATTCAACAACGCAGCTGTGCCGGCTGCACCATAACCAGGAGGGAAACCATATAAAATAATGGCGATTTTACGTTCCGATGCAGGTTTTTGACGTAAAGCAATCCAGTTTTTAACTCTACCAATTAATCGCTGTACCCGTTCAGGAACGAGATAGATATTTTCGCCTACCAAACCGCCGAGGGGAACAGTATCAATTGCGCCGTCGAGTTCTGGTAAAGCATATAAAACTACACTTTGTAAACCGCCGACACCTTGGCGTGTCCAAGAATGGATATCTTGGATTAATAATGGTGCAGCGACAATGTAAGGCACATTTTTCGCAGTCAGGATGCGCTTGGCTACTTCTACTTGCCGTCCGGCTTCCATAGAACCAGCTGGGCCACCCACTAAGGGAAAGCCAATGGTAGAAACGATGGCATCAACTTTAACTGCTTCTTGGGACAGTGAGGGAGTTTCAATATTATTAAGTTGTCGTTGTTGCTGTTCGTAGTCAGTCGTCATCCAATCCCTTACTGCTACATGGCCTTCTACTCCGTTGATGAAGATAGGTAAGGGAATTAAGCCAGCTTCTTCAAAGCGGCGAATTAGTTGGGGAATGTATGGTTGTTTGGTGATGACGTGTTTGCGGTAAAGCAATATGCCAACAATGGGGGAGTTGGGAGTGGGGAGTGGGGAGTGGATATTTTTCTTCTCTGTTCCCTGTTCCCTGTTCCCTATTCCCTTCTTTTCATACCATTCCAAATATGCTTTTGGTGATTCAAAAAACCCTTGATAGTCGGGATGCAATAGTCCCATGTTGGGGGTTTCGACGGGTGGGGGAATGTCGCCAACTTTTAAGCCGAGGTATTTTTCTGCTAGTGTCCAGAATAAGGAAGCGACGTTTTCGGGGCCGCCTGCATTCCAGTAACCATAGATAATTAGCCAGTTGCGTAGGTCTTGGACTTTCTGAACTGGTACGAATTTTAAGAGTTTCGGGCCGATTTTTAAGAAGCTGATGTAACCTGCGAGTTTGTCTTCTTCGCGTCCGTTGCTGAATTTGTCGAGGATGAATTTAACTGGTTTGGGCATTCCTTTGGGTTTGTCGCCAATGGCAAAGTCTCCCAACTTGGTTAAACTCATCAATTCTAAAGCTGACTCAAACACAAGCCGGATGGGAACTTGACTAAGACGATCGCGCAACCACAAAACTTGGTCATAATCAAATAACAAGCTGCCAAAAAATACGTCAGCGTCACGCAGTGCTGTTTCTACTTCCGCACGCTTACTGGTAATATCGCGATCGCTAAACACCCGAATATCTAAATCAGGACAGCGAGATTCAGCCACAGAAGCCGCTTTTCTGTATAAGTCAGCGTTGAATGATTCAAACCCAGCAATTAAGACGATCCGTTTCATGCCCGTAAGCTACGCAATATTTCTTTACTTAAATTCTAATCGTGGTTGTAGGTTGATTGTGAAACATCTGTCTTTAGTCCAGCACTACCAACTCAAAATTTGCTGCTAAACCAATCTCCTCCTTACTCCCTACCTCCACAGTAGTTTGTTTTTACCCCAGAACCAATTTGGCATTTTGGCAGATTTCATCAGGTGTAAATTGGTATGGTGATATCCGCGAATGTCTTTGTGCGACAATTACCGACTTGCAGAATCCCTCGGCTAACTACCGGGGGGCTTTTTTATGTATAATCCAATACGGTTCATTTAAGAAAGTTTCTCTGTGGAGGCAAGGGAACACTTCGACAAGCTCAGTGCATCGCAGGGAACGGGGAACAGCAAAAGAAAAAGGCTTATTTGAACTGTATTGCCTTATACCCTTACACCCACTCCCCACTCCCTACTCCCCACTCCCTAATTCTGACTCGGCTTGAGTGCCAACAACATTTCTAGTTGACTCGTTGATTTATCAGGACTAGTGGCGGTTGCTGCAAAACCACGAATAGAACTCAAAATTGCATTAGCATCAGGAGGAATTGGTCTACCTTGGCCAGCAAAGCGGTTAACTAAGGTCACAGTTTTGTCCATATCTACATACAAGTAACCACCGTTAGGTTGTTGCAATGAACCTGTGACCGTTTTAAAGGTATCGCTTTGAGCCAGGGATGGGCTTTTAGCGGCTGCTAAGGCATCAGCGACGGGGCCACCAAGTGCTAAAAAGACGGTATCTTGATCTAACCAACCGTGAGATAGTAATGCTCCTTGTTGGGGTATTTGCCATTCTGTGACATCTTTATCACCAATTTTGCGGGTGGCGATGTTAATTCTTTGGGCTTTGGCTAAGTTGTCAAGTTTTGTGAATGTGGCTTCTGCGGTTTTGCGATCGCTTGTATCAAACACAAACGCACCACCAAAACCTACACTCGCCAACACACCTTGATTAGATGGAACTGCACCAATACCAAATTCTCCATCCATCCAGCCAAAAATTTCTTTATCTAAGTCAATATTGGCGAATCTTAGCTGACTGCGGATTTGTTGCAGTGTTTGCTGAAATTCTGGATAGTCTTTAGACTGTTCTACAAGTGTTTGCCAACCGCGACTAATACCATTACCACTAATTAATGCAAAGGTATCACTAGGAAATTGTGCCAATATTTTAGCTGGTGTGTTTTGATACTGAAATTTATTGAGTTGCGGATCTAAATTAGCGATCGCTTTTACCCGCACTCCCATATCATCTACACCGACACCTGCCACCATTGATTTTACCTGTTTCAACTGTGACAAGGTTTGAGGTGGTAGTGTTTTACCCTGGGGGTTAGCTGCTGCTAATTGCTGTACCATCCCGGCATAGTCTGGTACATAAATTTGTGCGAGGGTATTTTGCAGATTTACATTTTGACTGAGTAAACTATTAGCACCTTCTTTACTCGCAAAGGAAGGTTGGCCTTTATAGGTATCAATAGCTTTTTCTACAGATTGTTTTTCGGGAGCTAATAGTAAATAACTATTATTTACAACTACACTATATGTTGGTTTACCATTTTCTATAGTTTCTGTAATTTTTTCACCTTTATAATCAATTTCTTGACTTTTTACTCCTTTTTGATTTTTTAATTTATTCGCAAAATTCAAAGCAGTAAGTTTATCTTTGATCCCTACTACCATAAGCAAGCTTGTTTCTTGCTCTAACTTGAGTGGCGGATTTGCTTGATTAGCTGGATTTTGGAACTGAGCAGGTTTAGTTTTAGTTGGTGGTAACACAGCGATCATCACTCCACCAACCCAAGGCTTGATATCTTTCTCGTAAGAAATATCACTGCCTTTAAAAGCATCTTTATTGAAGTCTTCTAAACTTTTTGCCAGTAACTTTTGAGCTTCTGGTGTGCCAAACTGCTGCAATTTTGACCAAGCTTGGGCATCAGTAGAAACATAAGTAGCCATCATTGCTGATTCAGGCACTAATTTAGCACTACCTACAGCCCCAGAAATATCTCCAACCGGCCCTTTGAACAAATAGGTATAGACTGCTACACCTCCTGCCACAGCTACAACTGCGCCAATAGCAGGTACTAAAAACTTTAACTTACGTTCAGGCATTGTTACTGTCCTCTTTTCCTCAGATTTTTACCGAGGGTAGTAAAAACGTCATTGTTGAGTTCTCGGAATTATTGATCAACTTCACTATTTCTGCGGTTTTCACTGTTAAAATTAGTAAATCTACACACAAGCAACAAAAAGCACGCCAAAGAAATACTTCAATGAGATGAAAGCAAAATCCGTAAATGCTAGGTTATTCATCTTGAGAGATAGCCTGTGAGAAAGAGGCAAGCTATCCTAATCTAAGAAGAAAATTTGCGGAGTATTTATACTCAAGGAAAAATCATCCAGAATATCGCTACCCAAGCATAAAAAGGTTCATGGGAATCTGCCCAACAATTGCAAAGATTGCATATTTCCTATCCGCTATTTGGATGAGCAAACATAACCGATAGCATTATTCTCGTAAACTTACTTAGATTTTTTAAGATTAAAAGGTCAGTCAGCATCAATGTCGCATTCCTATTTTGATACAGAAAGTAACGGACACAAATCTTTTGAATTGCCTGGAGCCAGACCACACTATAATCCAGATCGCCCTGGACAGGTAGAACATATTTTTCTTGACCTGCACTTAGATATCCCCAAGCAAAGTTATCGCGGTAGTTGTAGTATTCGCTTGTTACCGATTCGCAGCGGAATCGACCGTTTAACACTGGATGCAGTCAACTTAAATATCCAGTCTGTACAAGTAGATGAGGTGGCGCAAAAGTTTGATTACGACGGTGAACAGCTTTCTATCAAGCTTGACCAACCCACAGAACTGGGTAAAAGAATCTTAATTGCGATCGCCTACTCCGCAGAAAAACCCCAACGCGGTATATACTTTATCCAACCAGACAAACACTATCCCCACAAACCCACCCAAGTCTGGACTCAAGGAGAAGACGAAGACTCGCGTTTTTGGTTTCCCTGCTTTGACTATCCTGGACAACTCTCGACATCGGAAATTCGCGTGCGGGTTCCCAAACCACTAGTAGCAATTTCTAACGGTGAATTAATCGAGACCATCGAAGAAGGTTCGGAAAAAATTTATCATTGGTCACAACAGCAAGTTCATCCTACATACTTAATGACTCTGGCTGTGGGCGACTTTGCCGAAATTCGAGATGAATGGCAAGGTAAACCAGTTACTTACTACGTGGAAAAAAGCCGGGAAGCAGATGCTAAACGCAGCATGGGTAAAACTCCGCGCATGGTCGAATTTTTGAGTGAAAAGTATGGTTATGCTTATGCTTTTCCCAAGTATGCCCAAGTTTGCGTTGATGACTTTATCTTTGGGGGGATGGAAAATACTTCTGCCACCTTATTAACAGACCGTTGTCTTTTAGATGAACGCGCCGCTTACGATAACCGCAATACCGAAAGTTTAGTTGTTCACGAACTGGCGCATCAGTGGTTTGGTGATTTGCTGGTGATTAAGCATTGGTCTCATGCTTGGATTAAAGAAGGTATGGCTTCTTATTCAGAAGTCATGTGGACAGAACATGAATACAGTGACGCAGAAGCAGCATACTATCGTTTAATAGAAGCGCGGAGTTACTTAAGCGAAGATAGCAGCCGCTATCGCCGACCAATGGTAACTCATGTTTATCGAGAAGCGATTGAACTTTATGACCGCCACATCTACGAAAAAGGGTCTTGTGTTTATCACATGATTCGGGCGGAATTGGGAGAGGAATTATTCTGGCACGCCATTCAAACATTTGTGCAGGATAATGCCCATAAAACTGTGGAAACAATTGACTTACTCCGTGCTATTGATAAAGCAACAGGAAGGAATTTAGCTTTCTTATTCGACCAGTACGTTTATCGTGGCGGTCATCCTGATTTTAAAGTGGCTTACTCTTGGGATGGCGATGCAAATTTAGCCAAGGTCACAGTTACCCAAACTCAAGCTGATAAAAATAGCAGCAAAAATTTATTTGACCTGAAAATCCCCATCGGTTTCGGCTTTGTGCAGAATGGAGAACCTGCACAAGTGAAAACTTTCACTGTTCGGGTACATGAACCAGAACAAAGCTTCTACTTCCCACTGTCAGCCAAACCAGATTTTATTAGTTTTGATGTTGGCAATCATTTCTTAAAAACTGTCACTTTAGAATATCCCATTCCTGAATTAAAAGCACAGTTAGAATTTGACCCTGACCCAATTTCCCGCATTTATGCAGCGGCGGCTTTAGCAAAAAAAGGCGGCTTGGAAGCAACCAAAGCATTATCAACTTCACTGGAAAAAGAACCATTTTGGGGTGTACGGGTGGAAGTTGCCAAACAACTAGCAGAAGTCAAGTTAGATCAAGCCTTTGATGGTTTAGTTGTGGGATTAAAAGATAAAAGCCCTTACGTGCGGCGTGCTGTTGTGAATGCACTGGCGACCATCAAAACCCATGATAGTTATAAGGCTGTGAAAGAAGTCGTGCAAGAAGGCGATCGCAGTTATTATGTAGAAGCCGCAGCTGCTACAGCCATCGGCGCGATCGCAGCTGCTAATCTGGATGACAAGCCCAAAGAAGAAAAGGTTATCAAACTACTGAAGTCAGTTTTAGAAGAAAAAGCTGGTTGGAATGAAGTAGTCCGCAGTGGTGCAGTTAACGGTTTAGCAGAACTCAAAACTTCCGAAGCCGCTTTAAATCTGTTGCTGGAATACACCAAACAAGGAGTTCCCCAAGCCTTGCGTTTAGCTACAATTCGGGCTTTAGGTAAAATTTCCGTCGGTCAAACACCAGTTAACTTAGAACGGATTTTAGATAGATTAGCCGAACTCGCCAAAGAAACCTTCTTCTTAACCCAAGTAGCAGTAGTTACAGCCTTGGGCAGAATGGAAACACCAAAAGCAATTGGCATTTTGCGATCGCTTTCAGAACAAACCCCCGATGGGCGCGTGCGTCGCTATGCTGACGAAGAAATTGCCAATGTCCAAAAACACATCGGCTCAGAAACCGCCCTGCGTCAATTGCGCGAAGAACTCGACCAACTCAAAAAACAAAACCAAGAACTCAAAAGCCGCTTAGAAAACTTAGAGGCGAAATCTAAGTAGAGGCTAGAGGCTGGGGGTTAGAGGTTAGTTATACCTGTAGGGTGCGTGACATTTCATTCACGCACCTTTTGAATATTGAGAGCTTGGTTTCTCGCCAGCTAGAATGATTAGTGAGTACAATGAGGTCTTGCAATCGATGACTTTTAGTGATGTGGTCGAAGTAATCAAAAGTCTCTCCGTAGATGAGAAGCTTGAACTTCAACTTTTGTTGCAGCAATACCTCCGTGAAGAGCGCCGTGAAGAAATATACGATAACTTTCAGTCGGCAAAAATGGAACAGCAAAAAGGTGAACTGAAGTTTTCCTCCAACATCAATGAACTGAAACAACTGATAGAGGATTGAGCCACTCCCCCGTT
>JAGKSW010000178.1 GCA_018993265.1 Nostoc sp. TH1S01 | reverse complement strand
GGGTGGCCGCCGAGATACGTGCAAAATGGGACACGTTGTAAAGTTTTGTAAAGAAGCCAACAAAAAACCTGGGATTTACAACGATTCCAGCCGCTTAAGCAAGCACTAAACTTTCAACTTCATCCAACGACGGTGGCAGAGTCTCCATATCAATCAGGTAGTCACCAAACCGCTTAACATGAGCCGTAATATAAGGACTCACAACCGCCACATCTTCACGACTAATCAAATATCCCTGCTTCTGTAAATCCCGCAATATATCAGTTAAATCTACAACATTTTGGAATAAAACAGCATTTGCTACCAAATCCTTATACTTAATCACCTTCTCCTGTTCAATTGGGTCATTCTTCATTACAACCCCAAAACCACCAAAGAAAAACCACTTCGAGAATTTATGATAAGCCTCCACAATATTTGTCACAGCAGTAATTTCTTTTCTCATCTGCATATCTGATATGTATTGCAGCAAGAAAACAGTTCTCACTACTTGTCCTAATTCCTGAAAAGCTTGATATAACCTGTTCTTACGACTATAATTTCCTAATTTACGCAATAAGATTGCACTCGATACCTTACCTGTTTGGATTGATAGAACCACCTGTAAAATATCTTGCCAGTGAGTTTCTATCCGCTTCCAATCAATAGTAAGAGAGAACAAAGAATCAATATGTTGATAAACAGTATCTTTATCAGGACGATAAAAGTTTAAATCTTTCCAATTACGAATCCGAGGCATTAACTTAATTCCCAACATATGTGCCAATGCAAACACAGGTGTTGATTGACCGTGGGTATCAGCATGAATTGTATCGGGTTGAATATCGGAAGAGTTTTTTAACAACCCCTCGATGATATGAACAGCTTCCCAAGTCCCACAAGAAATAAACTGGCTAAATAAAGCCACATAGGTATCAGAGACATGGTGGTAAGCTATTCCTCCGTAGCCACCGTAGCGAATATGATACTCAGACAGTAAATTCTCTTCGTAGAGTTCATACTTTGTTCCATCTGCCGCCGCACTCTTACCATCACCCCAAACTGATGGCAGATTTAAAGCATTGTAGCGGTTAATAATATCCACCAATGCAGCATTGAGCTTATCCACAGTCACATGGCGACGGTTGACAAATGCCAGTTCCTTCGCGGTGACGATACCTCGCATATGTCTCGCCGCTTGAGTCGGCCCTAAATTGCAACCATAAGTAAACGTCGTCAAAAGATAACGTTCCGTCGCACGTTCAATTTTAGGATCACTACCAGACAGTGGGCCAAAGTGACGGGTAAAATTTGTCCAGTAGTCAACGTTTCTGAGGATATCGATTAAATTTCTTTCTGGAAATTGTTCTTCGATTTTCTCTATTAAAGCTTTGGCAGCAACACTCAACTCGTTACGCTGATACTTTTTGAGGATGGGTTCGCCTTCATCATTAATAATAAATTGGTGGTTAGTGGGATAACCTGCATCCACAGCCGCCGCCGTATCCGTCAACCAGGATTTTAGTGTCTTGGTAAAAAAAGAAGCGGTATTAGGAAAGCCTAAATTCTCACAGTATTGGTCAACTAACGGCAAACACTCTGACCAAGGCAGTAATTGTTCGCGGTAGTCCGCGTAATCTTCACTACCAACAACACAGATATCTCCTGATCTTAATTCGGCTGCTAAGTAATAAAAAATACAAGCCTCGAAGTGCCGACGAACAAATTTGGTTGTCTCTCCTTGCTTGACTACAACTAATTTTCGCCACTGTTCTGAAATAAAATCTAGTTCAATACTTGCTTTGAGAAATTCCCCTCGACGATGCGAATTCTCTAGAACAAATTGTAATGCTTCGATAACACTTTGTTCGTTAGTAGTTGATTTGAACTCTAATGCTTTTACTAAGCGGAAAAATGTCCGACGGTGATTTTTATAAAATTTCCAAATTAGAGGAAGATGATTATTACCCCTATAAGCATTCATCGCCTCACATTCCGAAAGCAGTTGCTCTGCTCCTCCGTCTTGAATAAATACATTATTTAGTTTATGAAACAGAGATATTCCCTGATTTGTTAGTAACTCAGTAGAGAGATTTAATTCGGATATCTGAAGAGGGGAATTAGAAGAATAACTATCGGCTGCTTCAATCTCTGGGTGAGAGAATACTGGTTCATGATTTAATTGATTTTCCTCCATAAACACATGGATTACATTAGTCAACACACCTACTAATTTCTCTTGTGTTTCTTGAATCCTCTTTTTGATGAGTTCTAATTCTTTAGTAGCGTCGTTATTGATTGAGCGCATTTGTTTTAAAAACATCTCAACCAAACTATCTCGTGCTGTCACTTGCGCCGCATAAATTAAGCATAAAATCAAAGTAATCCGTTTGGATAAACTAAAATCCTTGATTTCATGGGCATCTAACACCCGTGATTCGGCAGCAAAATGGTGAATTTTGGCAGTGGTAATATCCTTGAGTATTGGCTTAACATCACCCAAAGAATCCAGCCAGATTAAATGTACAATAAAGTCATTGATATTGTTACGGGTAGGGCTTTTAGGTAGTTGTTTCAGGCTATTAAAGGAGGTCTGATACTCAAGCGGATGACGCTCTAACAAGTCCAGCAAGCGTTTTTGGTAATCTGACGAGATGCGATTCACTACCAGAGAAAATAATCTTTGGTTTACTACATTTCTCACTCGACGGACTAATCTATTTAATGTGTTGAATCCTGGTAATTCATATCTATTTTTAACTAATTCAGCTATGGCTACATTCATTAAATCAGCAGGATTATCCATAACAGTCGCCGATTCATTCACTGCTTTTATAGCTATATGTAGCCCAGTTTGATTAAATTGATTTACCTGGAGATATTCGCGGATAGCAGTCCGGTGTCGATACATGGTTTTGCGATTTTCATAACCCAAAACAGTATCAACTGAGAATTTTAAATTGCTGCGAATATGATTAACTATTTTCAGAGGAATTTCTATTAGCGAAGGAAAGTAACCTAGTCGCTGGAACGATTTTAATAGGCATACTAAGTTAAGAATATTACTTTCACCTTTAGTGGTTGCGTAAGCAAAAGCAATTTCACTCTTGTTGGGTGTGTAAATCTCGGTGAGTTCTTTGGCGGTTAATTGACGCTTAAATCGAGGGTAAGCGGTACGTTCTATCGATGTCACCATCAGTATGTTTTTGTGCGATTTAACACTTCAAAAGATATATATCACCAATCAGCCACAAGCGTTGGATTTTATGTAGAGAAACATTACCAAAAAGAACTGTTTATGGGCAAGTTTTTAACATGGAATATGTGGGGAGTTGATTGTGTCGTACTCAATGCCATAGTACCCAATTACCTTTTATGGGCAAGTTGGTTTTTATGACTCATACTGCTCCACCCAAAAAAGTCACAAACCTAGAGAAGCGAACACGAGAATATCTGCTACCCAACGAAGTCGAAGCCATGATTAAAGCCGCTTCATCAACAGGGCGGCATGGTCACAGAGATTCGACTTTAATTTTACTGGCTTATCGTCACGCTCTACGTGTATCAGAATTAGTAGCACTGCGATGGGAGCAGGTAGATTTTTCTAGTGGCACAATTCATATCAATCGACTCAAGCATGGTATCAGTTCGACCCATCCTTTACGTGCTAGAGAGTTAAGGTGGCTACGACAACTACAACGAGAATATCCTCACTCCCCTTATTTGTTTGTTTCTGAGCGTGGTACTCCGATGGCTGCTGCCACAGCTTTTAATATTATTCGTCGTGCTGGCACTCTTGCTGGTTTAGCTTTATCGGTACATCCGCATATGTTACGTCATGCCTGCGGGTTTTATCTGGCATCTCATGGTCATGACACTAGAGCTATTCAGGCTTATCTGGGACACAAGAATATTCAACATACTATTCGCTACACAGAACTAACGAGCGAGCGCTTCAACAATTTCTGGCTCGACTGAACCTAAAATCAATGCTTTCAACCTAATTTCTTTACAAAACTTTACAACGTGTCCCATTTTGCACGTATCTCGGCGGCCACCC
>JAGKSW010000035.1 GCA_018993265.1 Nostoc sp. TH1S01 | reverse complement strand
TTCCAAAGTCCAAAAGACTTTAGGAAACCAGAGAATATATGGAAGGGTGGAATATATGGAACCTATCAATTTGATTATTGCTGCATTAGCTGGTGGTATAGCTGCTGGTACTAAAGATACGGCAAACAAGGCTGTCAAGGATGCTTATGAAGGTTTGGTAAAGCTAATAAAAAGTAAGTTAGCTGGTAAATCTGATGCGGAGGTAATATTAGCTAGACATCAGCAAAAACCAGAAGATTGGGAAAAACCACTTAAAACAGAGCTAATTGAATCTGGTGCTGATAAGGATGAAGAAATTATTGAAGCAGCAGAGAAACTCATGGAGTTAGTAAAACCAAAAACAGAAAATGCTCCTGGTAAGTACAACATGCCAGTTCAGAATGCTTATGGTTCAGCTTTTGGTGATAGCTCTCAGGTGAATAATCCTAAATTTAATATTAATCCCTCAGAGAAATAAGAAATAGCAATGGTTAATAAATATACAATACCGATTGATTCATCCTATGGCTCTGCATTTGGTGATAATGCAACAGTAAACAATTATTACAGCGATGGTAGAGAAGAATTTGTTGACATACCCCTTGAAGATTTAAATTTACGGTTCAACGACTCACCGCAAATTAAATCAGATATCCTTCATAAACTAGACCAAGAAAAGCTGTTGGTATTAGGTGGTAACTTGGGAGTTTCTAAAAATGAACTAGCTTTACAATTAGCTTTTCTTATTGCTGATGGCAATGATATATGTATAAAGCAGTGGAGGCGCACTTCAAGTCAACAGCTAATTAATATAGAGCTAGAACTCCAACAAACTGACTCTCCTACTGTTTTTGTTTTTACTAAAATTGAACCTCAAGATATTGGTTCTGGTTCTGGGTTAAGCAAAGCTCATAAAACTGCTAAATTTTTTCAAAAACATTGGGTTGTAATTAGCACAGATAGAAGTTTTACTAGTTGGAATTTGGGAGATAGCGCAAGAGAATTTTTTCCAAATTGGAGTCTTGAAGATATTTTTTATAGTCTAGATGACTTACCGCAAGGAGACAGGACGGAATACGAAGATGAATATATTAGAGAATTGTTCTCTGAATCTGAACAAAGAGAGCAACTACTGGCACTGGGTTTGAGCTTTTTTAATGGATGTTTAGAAGACCAACTGTTTGCAGCTCTTGAGCAGGTAGTTCTTAAAGCTTGGCGACAACGTGATCCGTCTCTACGCGCTCTTGATTATGATGATTTCAAGCAACTAAAAGAGAATTATTTTCAATTTTATTCAGATAAGGATTTATATGGAACTGCTTCATATAAATTTAAATTTGTCAAGATACAGAATTATCCAATTGATATTCGTTCCATTAAAATACTTTCTGAAAATCGGTTACGTTTGTTCAAATTGTCATGGGACAGCCACCGAAGGCAAATCATCAATGCCTTAGATGTATTAGCGGAGTTAATTCGAGAATCAGCAGTTGAGGAAAATTATTTTTATCCAGAGAAATGGGAGTTGTATGGCGATCAACAACGACGAGACGATTTACGCCGAGTCATAAGTAAAACTTTCAGTGATATCGGCTTGATTTCAAATAGTTCTTTGAGAGCAGTTCAAGGTATTTTAAGTCGTTTAGCAATAAATGAAAATGCCGAAATTCGCTCTGTTGCTGCAAGAACTATCGCTCGTTGGTATGAGCCTGATAATAGATATGAATCAAAATTTTTTATAACTACCCAAAATTTATATGATTTTACTTTAGGTAAAGAAGCAAGGAATTTGGAAATAAGCGAAGAATGGCTGGAAATAGAAAAAGAATCCAAATATTCACTTGTCTTGAATGCGTTAAATGTTGATAAAGCTCAACATCAAAAGAATAAAATTTTAGGTATTATCATATGGTTATTCCAAAGTTTCCAAAGGATTTTCAAATTATCCGAAGATAAGAAAATTAAGAAAAATACTTATTACATTGAAGGTAAGGCTCTAGACGCACAAGATTATATGGGTGCTACTGTGGCTGTTACTATAGGTGATGCAATTTACGATTACTCTGGAACAGAAACTCTTTCAGAAGAATTTTATAACTGGCTAGAAGAATTAGCTGCAAGTAGACTGCGCTTAGTTCACCATTACTTTGCTTACCATACCCTTTACTGGGTAGTACCATTCCATCTGAAAGAAGAACGACTACGTAATATTCTTAATGAGATAATACAAAAGCATACAGAGGTCTTCTATCCTAGTAATTTTTTGAGCTTTGCTTACAGTTTTAATCATGCGATCGCTAGAAGTTTAGCTCATGCTTATAAATATCCAGAGAATCATTTACTAGTTCGGAAAACTTTAAATGAATGGTACAAAGAGTATACACGAGGATCAAATACAGATGATTCCTTACTGAAAACTGTATTACTATCATACGGAATTATTCAGTATGAAGAGCAAAGTAGATTTTCCGTTAAATTAGTGTTTAGCCGCATAGCCAAAGCTCTTAAAAAATATCCTTCTGTGCGCGAAGCTGCTGTTTTTGCAGTTTGCAGCTTAACTCGTCGTTACTTTTATAAAATTGAATTTCAGTTACAAGATTTATTATTTAACTTAAATCGAGAAGAACAGCAAAAAGTTGTAAAACAATTGACGGATATATACCTTGAAGAACGCCTCAGTTTACAAGGGAATGCAGAAGATATTGATTATAGAACCATTAGGATTAATGAACGTGTATATCAACTTTGGAGAAATCCAGAGAATCGCCCATTAACTGATATCGAACACACAATGAATGAGTGGGCTAAACTTGAAAATAAAGTTGCACCACAACAAACTGCTATAAGAGCTTTAGTATCTTTTGCAGGCGCACTCAGAGAAAAAGTAGAACATCAATAAAAATTGTTTCGTAAATAAAATTTGTTATGTTTCCGAAAAAGTTAATTTATCAATCTTGGCTCAGTATTTTTGGTGCTGAAATTGTAGCTTTTATAGTAACTTTTTTACAAAAAAGTGACAGAAATTACTACAGGGTTATTATCAGTGGCTTATTACCCGAAGCACATGAACAGTATGAATCTCGCAAGGATGCAACTGAATTTGTATTGCGTAGATGGGATAGTAGAGACGGCGATGAAATAAAAACTATTTCAAAATTATTAAAACCAAGTCTTTTTCTTTACAAATATGGTTTGTGGATATCATTGGGAATAGTAATTTCATTAATTCTAATTGGAATAGAGGTAAGCAAAGCTATCAGTTCACAAAAAATGTCGATAGCAACAGTAGAAAGTTGTACACAAGAAGGGGAATCTTTTCTGATTCCACTACAATTTGTTGAACTTCAAGATCAACAATCTCCTGACTTCGATACAGGTGAGTTCAGCATTAAATTTACGGAAAAGGGAACAGATAGAGATTGCATTAGTATCTTTAATAATAACGATGTTAACGTTAATAACAAAAATATTACCTATAAAGGAAATCTTATAGGTACTCTTGAAGGTGGTGAAGGTGTCAATCCACTAAAAATTGTGTTTAACACCAACGCTAATAGAGAAGCTGTGAACGCTGTACTTCGTAATATTGCATACCAGTATATATCCGAAAATATTGAATTTGGTACTCGTAAATTAGAGTTTATAATTACTGATGGTGATGGGGGTGTTAGTAAATCTCTTCTTGTCCCTATTCATTTCATTTCCAACAAAGAAGATATTGTTCTCCCTAATACTCAACCTATACCTGCTCAAGAAAGCACTGATTTTTCTATTAATGGAATCAGTATCCGTATTCCTGAGCAAGAAACACTTAATGTTAATATTGAAGTTTCACAAGGAACAATTACTGTTAAAGATAATGTAGTTAATGGTTTAACTGCAAATCAAATTAGTGGTAATAAAACATTAAAGGTTACGCTAAACGGAACTGTTGCAGAGATTAACAAGACTATAGCAAATGGTATTATCTATCGAGGAAATAAAGATTTCAGTGGTGAAGATAATCTCACTGTTGCAGTGAATTTTACGAACTCAGATAAGGGTTTATTTTGGCCTCCCTTAGCTCCAAATACACCAATTCTGAGTAAGTTTACTCGCATCAATGTTAATCCTATTAATCCACCTCCTGTAATTACTATTACTAATCCTCAAATAATTACCCAAGAAAACACGAAACAAGTAATTAGCGGTATTAGCATTAGTGATCCAAAATATCAGAATATCACTCTCACTCTTGAAGTTTCTGAATCTTCTAAAAGTAAAATTGAAGTCAACACGAATATACCTGATGGTTTACCAGCAAATAGTATTAGTAATAATAAAACAAATAAAGTAATTATTAAGGATAATATTACTAGAATTAATAATATTTTGAAAAATCCTAACGGAGTTACATACCAAACTCAAAACTATGCAGGACAAGATGAATTAAAAATTATTGCCAATAATGGAATAAAAATAGGTAGTCAAAAAATTAGTATTCTTGTCAATGATGCTCCTGTGCTGGCTATTTTAGAACCTGAAGCTCCACCTATTGCTCAATCAAATCCTATCTCAAAACCACTGGAAACTGGAAATACGTTAACTATAACTAAATCACAAGCTGAAAGTTTGATTTCATTATGGCTAAAGGATGGCAAAAAGCAGGCTTTGGGATCTAGCTATAATCAGCAAATTGTTTCTCAATATACAACCGGTAAATATAGAAATAAGTTGTTAAAAGATATACAAAATTTAAGCAAAGATAACGCTTTTAACGAATATGATACACCTGTCATTCAAACTGTTGGAGATGTATTTGTAGAAAACAATCAAGTCAAGATTTATATGCAAGTTAGTGAATCTTTTAGACTCTTTGTTAACAACCGTATAGATATTAAAAATAGTCGCTCCACTGCTGGTCTATATCTCTTCACTTTGCAGTTTGAGCAAGAAGGATGGAAAATAGCTAACGTTGAGGAAAATAATGAAGTTTCTCAATAGGTTATGGTCTTGGCTGCGTTTTGTACTCCCAGTAATCTTAATAACATTTGGAATTATTCTCAATGGTCATACAATAGTAAAATTTATTAAGCAAAAATCCTCAATTATACACAATAGTTCAATTTCGACAATTTCTCAGCAACCGAATAACGTACCTTCTCCTATACCCTCAACTACTAATTCATTATCCATCTCTACATTACCAGAGACATCAAATGAAAGTAAGTTTGGGCATTTTCGCTATATCGAGAGTCGTCCTGAACAAATGATGATTATTGGTAGTTATGCTAAAGGTGAAAATCAAAGATTTGAAAAATTAGAATCGGAAGCGGCCTTAGCTTTGATGAAGCTAATCAACGCAGCACGAGATGATGGAGTATGGATTATTCCTGTATCTGGTTTTCGTTCCGTTACTGCTCAAGAAGAACTCCTTCAAAAACAGATTCAGAAACAGGGTTCACCTGAAGCTGCTGCTAAGATAAGTGCGCCTCCTGGCTATAGTGAACATCATACAGGTTACGCTATTGATCTTGCAGATGGAAATTTACCAACACAGGATTTAACTAATAAATTTGCTGAAACCAGAGCGTTTTCGTGGTTAAACCTCCACGCTAAAGAATTTGGGTTTGAGCTTTCATTTCCAAAAAATAATTCCCAAGGTGTGAGCTACGAACCTTGGCATTGGCGTTTTATTGGCTCATCCCATTCTGCTGCCATTTTTGTTCATAATAGATGACTGACAAAAGTAAAATTCTGACTGAAGAAATACTTTTAAAATTCGTTTGAGGGAATTTTGCTTCACCATTTGAATGGCAATGTTAACATCTAACCATTCTCGCTGTCTTTGCCCAGCTTCAGGATAATCTTCACTCAGCATTTCAACTAACAATAAATACATCTGCACTCGGTAGATTTTGCCACGTTTGCGATATCTGTAACTACCTACGGCGTTGATATCTACTTGTCCAATGATACCTGCTTCTTCCCAAGCTTCTTTGGCGGCAGAAGCAGGCGGACTCATGCCTTTGGCAATTCCGCCTTTGGGAATTACCCAATTATTGCGATCGCGGGTTGTAATCAGTAAGATTTCGATGTTGCCGTTCTGCACTCTATAAGGAATGACTCCCGACTGCTTGAAGATTTTCCTGATTTTCTGATTCATGAACTTTCTGGATGAGCATCATCATAAAACAAAGCAAGAGGTGATTTTAGCTAAGTCTCATTTTTATACATCTATTAGGCATCTACTATAAGACAGACTTAATGAATAGGAAACAGGGGTTAGAGGTTAGAGGCTAGTCTTTTTACTCAGCACTCAGCACTCAGCACTCAGCACTCAGCACTTAATATTATGCTGGCTTATGATCTAAACGAATTGCTGCTTCTAGGGCTGCTTTTTCTTTGGCGCGGCGGGCATAAGGCTGCAATTGAGAGCGATCGCAACCTGTCAAAATACTTAATTCTTCTAAAGTCACACCTCGCATTAACATTTCTACACACCATGTTTGTTGTGCTTGGGCAATTTCTGGTGGTTTACCTTGGGGTGTTAACAATTCTTGAGTCCAAATCTCCCAACGTTGCAGCAATTCTGACTCAGAAATAGCATTACCTACATTGTCAATAAAAATCGCAGGATGATGATCTTTGCGACTTTTCAGCCATTTCATCAAAGGATTGTTGGTATAGGAACCGTAGTGTTTACCCAAAATCCACTGGTTCACAGGAACTTGGCGGGGTAAGGTTGGGGTAGTGATTTGCAGAATTAGTCCTTGGAAATCGGAAATTTGGTGCGATCGCTGCAAGCCGATTATCTCGGAAACAGATAAACCAGCACCAAATAACAGGTATGCTAAAGCATAATCTTGTATTCCCGCTTTCCTGGAGTTTTGCAAAATTTTATGGACTAAAATCGCAGGTAAATCAGCTACTTCGTTGGTAATTGCGGCTTCTTTTGCCAATTGCGGAGCAGTAGACATTGCTCCATGTAAAAACAACTCCACTAAATTTTCTAAAAAATCATCTCGATCTTCCCATAGTTCATGAAATTCGCTTGTGAATTCGATCACCGCATATCCCAAAATCATGCCGTTGAGTAAGCTGGCTAATTTTTCTGCCGGCAGATAGGTATTGATGTCTCCCTGTTGGATGACAGTCGCTAAATACTGCGCTACATAGCGGTTAGCTTCTGTTAAGCCTCTGCCCAAAGCGCGGCGATTTTCGGCGGGAAATTGGTCTGCTTCACCCACCACAGACCGCACAAACTCTGGGACTCGTTCTAATGTATGTAAGCTATCACTTGCATAATCTTTCAGAGCTTGATAAACGTTACCAGGAGGAGTAGCCCGCTTGACTAAAGATTCTCCCAAATCCTTAAAAGCTGCTGATTCTTCTAATACTGCTAAAAGTAGCCCATGTTTATTCCCGAAATGACGAAATAATGTCACTTCATTGACTCCAGCTTTTTCGGCAATTTGACGGGTAGTAGTATTGCTAACCCCTTGTGTAGTAAATAATTCTAGTGCTGCTTGAATCAGACGTTGACGGGCTGAAATTGATTGAGATGCCATAAGAAATAATGCAAGTGCCACTTGCATAAAAAACCAATAGTTGTTACGATGCCTAATGTAAGTGATACTTGCTTAAGTTCACTGTAACGAACTAGTTTACAGAATGGGGAAATTTCTTGGGGAAGTTTACCCAAATCCCAGCAAATCACTTCATGATCCCTCAACGGAAATGTTTATGACTGCAAAATATCTGGCGGTTGCGCCTGAGACAAGAAATTCGCCTCGCCTCAGATGGGTGAATGTAGCTTTTTTTGCGACTATTCACGCCTTAGCTCTGTTGGCTCCTTGGTTTTTTTCTTGGTCGGCGCTAGGATTGCTGGTATTTCTCCATTGGTTATTCGGGAGTATTGGCATCTGCTTAGGATATCATCGACTGTTAAGCCATCGGAGTTTCCAAGTACCCAAGTGGTTAGAATATGCGATCGCTGTTATCGGAGCCTTAGCACTTCAAGGTGGGCCGATTTTTTGGATTGGTGGACACCGCCAGCACCATGCCCATACAGAAGATATTAACTTAGATCCCTACTCTGCCAAGCGGGGATTTTGGTGGAGCCATATGCTGTGGATTATGTATCCCCGGCCTGAGTTTTTTGATTATGAAACCTATAAAAAATACGCCCCAGATTTAGAAAGACAACCTTTCTACCGCTGGCTAGATCGCTACTTTTTATTGTTGCAAATTCCCTTGGGATTATTGTTATATGCTTTAGGCGGCTGGTCTTTTGTAGTCTACGGAATGTTTGTGCGAGCAGTATTGTTGTGGCACTCTACTTGGTTTGTCAATTCTGCATCACACATTTGGGGTTATCGCACCTTTGATGCCAACGATGAAGCTCGTAACTTATGGTGGGTATCACTTTTAACTCATGGCGAAGGCTGGCACAACAACCATCATACTTTTCCTCATGTAGCCAAATCTGGCTTTCAGTGGTGGGAGATTGACATCACTTGGTGGAGTATTAAAGCTTTAAAAAGTTTGGGTTTAGCTAAGAAAGTCATCTTACCGCCACCACAAATTGCAAATCAAAGATAAATTAACTGTCAGAATTCAGCACTCAGGAGTCAGAAATCAGAATTTAGAAAAATTTGTCACCATTGTTCTAATTTTGATAAATATTCTGACTCCTAAATCCTTACACCGGAATTATGGCAACTTATAGCTAGCCACCCTCACATTTAATTGTCCTTGACTGGGATTTTTACTAAAAATAAACGCACCTTCTTCCTTCTCCCCATCAGATAAAAAATCGATTTGTTGCTCTCCTGTTTCTACCACTTGATCAGCAATTTGTAACTCAGCAATAATCTGAACTGATTCAGCAGTTTCACCACCAGTATTCACTATTTCAAAGGGAACATAAAATTTCCCATCAATTTCTCTAATTGCTGATTTTTGATTTACCGACAAAATAGGAGGCTGATTTTTTTCGTTCAGCCATATATACCCGACTAAGCTAATCACAACTGCCAGAATAGATAAAGCTATTCCAAATGTGATCCACTCAGCTAAAGAGCGTTCTGGTTGTGGTTCGGTTTCCATCATATTGCTAACCTACCCGCTGCGCCGCCAATAGTTGCAGGTAGACCTAAGACTAAACTATGTTCCAACCACATCATCCAAGGGTCTGATAAAGTTAGCTTTTGGAAGAAAAATAGCATAGCTCCACTTGCGAGCAAAGATACTAAATAAGATATAGTAGTTTCACTTAATGGGCGCTGAAAAATACCTTTTTGCTCTCTACGTTTTTTTTGGTCGGAAAAACCAGCTTGAAAGACAATAGCGTAGGAAATGACTAAAGATGCAGCCATTAACACCCATAACCAAGGGGGAGATATGGCCGCTGCTAACATCGGAACTTCGTCCGTTGGTGCAATATTAAAAGCAATCACAGTTGCACCAATCACAGTTGCACCTAAGTCAGCTAATGTGGCGTGTAAATTATTTTTACGAGTAGCTGATGTTGAATTATTTTGATTACCTTCTTGGAGAAATTGGTTAGCTAATGCTACACCGAGGGTAAATGGTACGCCTTCATATACAACTTTTCCTAGTGATTCTTTTAAGGATGTTTCTGGCGTAATTTCTTGTAACAACCACAACATAAAGGCAGAACAAACAAATCCAATAGCCATTGCTTCTACAGTATCTATTGCGGCTTCATCAAGTCGCCAGGTATTTCTGCGTTTACGAAAACCATCTGTATAATTGAGTAAAAAAACTACAATAAACATTAAGGCGATCGCTAGTGCAATTAATCTCGGTTTTGCTAGCGAACCAATCCACCATACTTCCATAGTATATATTAGTGGAATTCCAAATAAAAAACCTCCACAAATCCCACGGACAATATCATTGATTTCTTGTTTCCAAGTATGTTTATACTGTTTTTTTGCCACTACTAATATATACCTAATTATTTGCTTGTCAGATTTTTTTGTGTTGTAATATTTCTCATAAAACCGAGATGTTTCGCATCTATCTTAGGTTATTTTCTGGTAACAGAGACATATATAGCAATCCTACGTGAGTTGTAAAAATTGAGAGGCTCAGATCCCCGACTTCTCAAAGAAGTCGGGGATCTCGTTGTTCACAAATGATTTAGGACTGCTATATAGGAATCCGATTTGATTTCTGAATCTAGTTGTGTAGGCAGGGAGTAGGGAATAGGGAGTAGGGAATAGGAAAGAAGCCTGACCTGGATGTACTGATTTTTTTCAGAAATCAAATATGAGTCCTATAAGAGTTTTAGTACTTTCTATCTCCTAACTGAACCCGAATAACCTTGCGCCTTGATAAAACAATGTACTTACGACCAATGCTAATCCTAACCCGTAAGCGATCGCTACTAAGGTAAAGCGAATACTTTTAGATTCACTGCGAATAGTCGCCACCGTTGCTAAACAAGGTGTGTACAGCAAACAAAACAGCATGAAACTATAAGCTTGAATCGGCGAAATGGTCTGAGCTAGAGTTGCTTGCACCGCATCAGGGCTGGCGAGATGATAAATGCTGGCGAGAGAACCTACTAAAATTTCTTTGGCAATAAAACCAAACAGCAAAGCAATGGTTAATTCTTGCGGAATACCAGCAGTATTCAAGACAGGAGCCAAAAATTCCCCGATGCGCGTAGCGTAACTTATATCTTGTCCCCCTGGTAAATTATTCAACAACCAAATCACTAAAACACTAATTGCAATCCAACCGCCGGCTCGTTGCAAGAATGCTTTGACTGCATTCCAACCTGTCACCATCCCAATTAACAACGGGAGGAAAATTAGCGAGTTGGCTGTACCTTGGGGTAAATTACTCAACAGCCACACGCCAGCTACACCCGCTGTAATAAATCCTGTGGCGCGTTGTAAAAAGTGTTTTAATTCACCCCAACCCCGCAGAAATACTTGCTTGATTGTAGGGAAACGGTAAGGAGGGAGTTCAATAACAAAGGGTTCTTGGTTTTGAAACTGTCCTTTCATGAGTAACCCTGTTAGTAATGCCACAAAAAAGCTGAACAGGTACAGCGAAAACAAGACTAACGGCCCCCAAGAACGGTCAAATAGAGCATCAATAATAAAGACAAATACAGTTAACCGTGCCGAACACAGGGCAAAAGGAATAATCAAAATGGTGAGTAAGCGTAATGCTTGCGATCGCATCACTCTGGTTCCCATAATCGCAGGTATATTACAGCCAAACCCCATAATTAGCAACACAAAGCTGCGACCATCCAGCCCGAAGTGATACATCAAAGCATCCATCATATAGGCTGCTCTGGAAAAATAGCCACTATCCTCCACAATTGCCATCATGAAGAAAAATGTCACCACCAGGGGAATAAATGATGCGACTGTCGCTAACCCGCCATAAATTCCATCAACTAAAAAGCCCCGCCAAAACTCTGGTAAATGATTGGTCAAGGGAACAATTGCCACCTGCTGCAACCAAGCTGTGATACTATCAGCCACATCTTGTAATGGCAGCCCTACCAGCCAGACAAACTCGAACATTAAGTAAATAGACAGGAAAAATAAGGGTAGCCCGAAAACTGGATGCAACAATACAGCATCTAACTTCTCTGTTAAGGTTTTCAATAAGCGTGAAGGCATTTCCACCGTATTTTCGAGAGTCTCTTGAATTTCTGACTCTGGAATTTGGCGGTGTGCTTGAATTTGCAGTTTGAGTTCGGCGGGAGAGATGGGTGGTTGCTGTTGTGCTAATTGCTGACTAATTTGACGTAGCGCACTCCTATAACCATGACCATACTTAGCACTGACTAAAACTACAGGCATTCCTAGCTTTTGTGCTAGTTTGTGTTCATCGATTTTGATGCCAAAATGCTTGGCTTCATCTGCCATGTTGAGAATTACGATCGCAGGCATTCCCAAGGCTTTTACTTGTAAGGGTAAACGAATTTGGCGATCGATTTGAGCTGCATTGAGAATTACTAACACTAAGTTAACTGGGCAAGTAGCAAAGAATGTTTGCACTACCCGTTCATCCTCAGAATAGCCTTCTAAATCATAAATTCCCGGCAGATCAACAAACTCCACCTTTTGCCGATCTAACTCTATCTCTGCTTTTAACAAGTCAACTGTCACACCAGGCCAGTTACCAACAAATGCACCTGCTCCCGTAATTCGATTAAATAAAGTAGATTTGCCCACATTCGGCATTCCCAACACCGCAATTCTTTGCACCCCAAGTTGAGATATTATGTCAATTCCTGAACCTGAATTATGACAATGTGCCATTTAATACCCCTTGGTCAATAGTCAATGGTCATTAGTTCTGCTCTCTATTTACCTATTCCCAATTCCCCACTTCCTTTCACCAAAATTCCCTCGGCTTCGTGGCTTCGCATCGCCACTTCTGTAGTCAATCCCACGCGTAAATGTAGAGGGCCGTTCAACCAAGCTTTGCGGAGAACTTTTACTTGTTGTCCGACCTTGAAACCCATTGCTTCTAGTCGTCGCCCTAATCCAGGCTCGTCGGTACTAATTGCCTCAACGGTAACAGTTTGTCCCGGTTTGACTACCGATAGTTTCATGCTTATGCTCCACTTTGTTCAACTACAATACTATATTGATAATTAAGTGACGTACTCCACACACTCCCCTTCGGGTGAGTGTGGGCTTCTCAACGACTCTTCTATGAAGACATTAATTGAGCTTTAAGACCGTGCGTCCCACGGTTCTTTATGTTTATAGCCGCATTTAAATCTCTGCATAAGCTAGTGTGACAAACTGGGCAATTGTGCATCCTTTGAGATAAGGGTTTTTTAACTATGTGACCACAGTTAGAACATTCTTGGCTAGTACCGTTTGGTTTTACAGATATTACTTTCAGACCAGCATTTTCGGCTTTGTTTGAAAGTATTGCTATAAACTGCCCCCATCCGGCATCATTAACACTTTTAGCCAATCTTGTTTTAACGAGTCCTTTGATATTCAACTTTTCAACAGCAACAACATCATACTTATCAAGCAGTGATTTGGCTGTTTTAAAGTGAAAGTCTCTGCGAGTATCAGCAACTTTTTTGTGCTGTTTACCTAGCTTCTGGATAGCTTTTCTACGACGATGAGAACCTTTTTTGCGTCTTGATACCTTACGTTGTGCTGATTTTAATTTGCGTTCTGCTTTGCGTAGATGTTTTGGTGCAGCAACTCTAGTACCGTCTGATGCAACATAGAAATCAATTAACCCAACATCAATACCAACAATATTGTTAGGATTAAAATCAGGCTTAACAGTTGGCACTGTTTTGTCATCAAGGCTCAGGGTGACATAATAACCGTCTGCTTTTTTGGTAACAGAGACAGTCTTAATATCAAAACCAGACGCTCCTGCGTCGCTACCGCTTGCGCTATCGGGTATTGGTCGATGGACAATTACTTTAACATCTCCAATCTTTGACAGCGTAATTTTATTGTTAATGAAATGATGTCTTCTGAATTGGGTGTAAGTAAAAGTTTTATATTGCCCTTTACCCTTGAATCTAGGTCTACCAGACTTCTTAGTGCTAACGTCACCTTTTAACCATCTATCAAAAGCTAGTTCAACTTTTTTAGGAACTTCCTGCAATACTTGAGAGTGAATCTCTTTGTACCAAGGTCTATCAACTTTCAGTTGAACCAAAGACGCTTTTTGATTGTAGTAGTTAGGTTGTTCCCTTAACTCTGATAAATGACAAATTAATGGGCATCTATCAATAGGACAGCGATTCATTTCATACCAGTCAAACCTTTGAGCCAGCAAATAATTATATTGACAACGCAGCATTTCTAAGGTTTTATCTATTTTTTCTGCTTGTTCTTTAGTTGGCTTGATTTTGTACTGGTATGATGTCTTCATTTTTCGTTCTTTGTTTTTCGACCTACAAATAGGATTACATAAACGTAAAGACAACGTGTAGGCAGCTATGAAAAACAAAGCATTAAATTTGAGGATATCAGAGCGTAGATTAAATAAACTACGGTTATATGCAAGTCAAAACGATAAAACCATGACTCATGTAGTTGAAGACTTTATAGACTCGCTCAAAGTTAAAAATGGAGTCTCCTCCCCGACCCCCGACCGTTATCAACAGTAGCGGTTGATCAGGGAGTGGGGTCAACTCGTCGCCGCTCCGCCATTCATCTCATCACCTACCCGAAGGGAGGTGAGAGGCTTCTGTCGGTTCAAGCTAAATGAGATTTTGTGTTACTCCGTTAAACCATGAATAAAAATCTGCTCAACGCCTACAATATTGACTATAAGTTGATAGTCGGATTTTGCTAGTTTGGATTAATAGGTCTGTAAGACCTATTGCTATTATCTATCAATTAGCAAGAAGGGCAGGCGAGAGAGTTTTAATTATTGGTCTGCGCCAAACACTCGGAAATCATCTTTAACAAAGCCTTCAATCTGACAGGCTTGCTTAAATATGCTGTTGCGCCTGCATCTAAGCACCGTTCTTCATCACCGGGCATGGCTAAAGCTGTCATGGCAATAATCGGAATCTCATGAGTTTGGGGATCAGCACGGATTTGACGAGTCGCTTCCAATCCGTCCATCTCTGGCATTTGAATATCCATGACAATCAGGTTGGGCAGATGCTGTTTTGCCATTTGCACCACTTCTCGTCCATTACGAGCCAGAATAACCTGAAAATTTTGTGCTTCCAAGTAGCTCATAGTTGTGGCGATATTGGCTTCATTGTCTTCTGCCAATAAAATTTGAAGTTTTTGTGATGACTCTATAGCTGCAATGACGAGGGCAGTTTGTATGCTAGGCTGCTGCACATTGGCGAAAATTTGGGTTAATGCCTGATAAAACTTTTGTCGGGAGAGGGGTTTTAAAATATGTTCGGCACCTCCTAGTTCCAAACTGCGCGATCGCTGATCCACTACTGAAATTACAATCACTGGTATATGCTTTGTTTGGGAATGCTCTTTTAACTTGGCTAGTACTTCCCATCCCGAACAATCAGGAAGTAATATATCTAGCACAATCAAATCTGGCTTGACTCGCAAGGCGACTTGCAATGCGCCTTCTCCCACTGGGTGAATGACGCTGGTTGCTCCCATTTCCGCTAGGTAGTGCTTAATCTGACTAGCAGCTGCGCTGGAATCTTCGACGATTAAGGCTTGCTGCATCGCAATATTTTGTAAGGGTGTTTCTGACACCAAAGGTAATTCATCCTGATTTTGCAAGGGATGCCAAGGTAATATGACATTAAAACAACTTCCTTGACCTAGCTGACTGTTAACTTGGATACTCCCACCGTGCAAATCGACAATGCGCCGTACCAAGGCTAACCCTAGTCCTGTACCTGAGTATTGCCGTGATAAAGAACTGTCTAACTGCACGAATGGCTGAAACAGCTTATTCATATCTGCCGCAGCAATACCAATTCCGGTATCAATCACTCGAAATTCTACGGTTTGTTCTGACCAATTCATTTGTACTTCCAGCCTGACTCTACCACCTTCAGGCGTGAATTTCACTGCATTTGCCAGTAAGTTGACCAATACCTGAAGTAAGCGGCGTGCATCTACTTCTATTTCTGGAACCGCTTCATCAATGTCGCAGGTAAGTTGAATTTGTTTTTGTCGAGCCTGTTGCTTGACAAAATTGAGACTGGATTCACAAAGGGGTGGAATAGCGGTAGAAGCTAGTTCCAGATCCATTTTGCCTGACTCGATTTTGGAGAGGTCTAAAATATCATTGATCAACTCCAGTAAGTGTTTACCACTCTGTTCTACTATTTGTAAAAACTGGCGTTGTCGATCGCTTAGGCTGCCAAATATTTCCTCCAAAAGTAATTCCGACATTCCCAAAATCGAGTTCAAGGGAGTGCGTAACTCATGGCTCATATTTGCCAAAAATTCATCTTTCAGGCGAGATGCTCTAGCCAATTCTGCATTGGCTAAACTGATGCGCTCATTGCTGCGACGCATTTGTTCTTCAGCATTTTTACGCTCGGTAATATCATTATTGATTTCTAATATTTTTACGGCGTTACCTTGCTGATCTCGCTGTAAGACCCAGCGACTAGCAACAATTATAGGTGTGCCATCACGCCGCAAATGCACTAGTTCTCCTTGCCAGTAACCTTGATGCAACAATTCTGCCTGTATTTCCGCTAAAGGTTTGGGAAATTGAGTTTGCAACAGTTCATGGGATATCCGTCCATATACCTCAGTTGCAATCCAGCCATACATTCCCTCTGCTCCTTTGTTCCAGTAGGTAATCCTGTCATCAATCGAGCGAGTCATAATGGTGTCATGGGCAAGGTCTAATAGTTGTGCCTGTTCTTCTAAAATCTTTTGGGTGCGCTGTCGCTCTAATAGTTCTTGTTGCAATTGGGTGTTAACAGTTTCTAATTCCACAGTCCGCTCGGCGACTCTTTGCTCTAAAGATTCATTGGTTTGTTGTAATAATGTTTCGGCTCGTCGGCGCTCTGCTAATTCATATTGTGCTTGCTGATACAACTCCGCTTGTCGCAGCGCAATACCTAAATGAGTTGCTATTTCTTGCAGCAAATTAATTTCTAATGGCTGCCACTGGCGCGGTGCTTGACACTGATGCACAATCAACATTCCGGACAACTGGTCATCTTGCAAAATCGGTACAACTAGATTAGCTCGGACTTGTAAGTTTGCCAGTAGCTCAACATGGCAAGGATCAATACTGCCATCATGGATATCGGGTTTGACGGTGACATGTCCTTGGCGGAACGGGTGAACATAGATTTCGCTCAGGCAAGGATCGTAGTAAGATGTGGACAGTAGGGAAGTCCAGCCTGGTGCTACCGATTCTGTAGTGACGATGCCTGCGCCATCGGACTGTAAGCGAAAAATTAGTACGCGATCGCTCTTCAAAAATTGCCTGACTTCGCTGACAGTAGTTTGGAGAATTTCGTCAATATCCAGAGATTGATGAATTTTTTGAGTAATTTGCGAGATTAATCTGTCTTTTTCAATACGTAGTTGCAGTTGGTTTTGTAGATATACTCTGGCGATCGCCGAGTTAACGGCCATTTGCAGCCTTTCTGCGGTAATCTGCTCTTTGACTAGATAATCTTGCGCTCCTGCTTTCATCGTCTGGACTGCGATCGCTTCGCTACCCTGTCCAGTTACAACAATCACAGGTAAGTATAGCTGTGGAGATGAAGCAGGATGCAAGGTAGCAATAAATTCCAGTCCATTGATATCTGGTAAGCGGTAATCTAGCAACACAACATCTGGTTGATGCTGCTGCCATAGTTCTAAACCTTGTTTACCAAGAGTTGCTTCTAAAATGTTATAAGAATAGTCTTTGTCTTTGAGCAAACACCGCCGATAGAATTCTCGGTCTTCGGGGGAGTCATCGACAATTAATAAAGTACGCTGTTGCTGGCTCATGAGCAATTGTTGAGGTAATCTGGCAGAGTCTTGATTTCAAACCGATAATCTACAAAAGTTTGGATGTCTGCTTCAATTAAACAAAGTTGAGCAGCTTGGCGATTTAGCTGTTGACTCTATATTTTGTAGCAATCCGAAATATCTTTGTAAGATTAAGTAAGTTTATATATATTCCGTCTTATGTGAATTAAAAATTTTTAAACAATATCAAATTTATCACCTTGAGCTTGCATCAAAAACTCTAGCTGGATGAAATAAACTTAAAAAATAGTTGCATTTGCTAGCAATTAATTAGCAAGAGTATTAAGCTATTGTGCATACAAGTTGCCCCATTGAGATTGTATGTCAATCGCCACCAACCAAGCTATTACTAAGCGAGTGGCTCAGGAATCAAAGTTAAACAAGGGAATTGAGTATCAGATAGTACATAAAATTCCTGGCAGAATTAGATTTCGCGTTCCGCTGTTAAATTCTCAACCCAACTATGCTCAACGCCTACAAGAGTTACTAGCCGCTGATAGTCGGATTTTACAAGTTCGGGTTAATTGCGCTTGCAGTTCTGTTGCCATTAACTATCAATTAGGAAACCAGAATGATAAGTTAATGCAGGCGTATTTCGTAGGTTTGTTAAATGAGGCGAAGCACAGTCAAAATTTCCCCGTTAAAAATCAAAAAATAGCGGCAGTAGATGATGATGGTGTGAAGTTGCCTGCTTTGGCTACTGTTTTAGCTTTACTAGGTTTAGGGTTTCCCATCCCCAGGGTGATGATTGCGGCGACTGTGGCACTAGCCGCTTTACCGATTGCAAAACGTGCTTACGTTAGTATTACGCAAAAACACAAATTAAATATAGATTGCCTAGATTTTATGGCGATCGCGCTCACCTCTGCCCAAGGAAATCTCCTCACCCCAGCTTTAGTGATGACTCTGCACGAAATTGGCGATATGATCCGCGATCGCACTGCACGCGTGACTGAAAATCACGCCGCCAATTTACTCGATTCTTTAGGGCATTTTGCCTGGGTAGAACAACCAGATGGACACAAAAAACGCATCCTCGCCACACAAGTACAACCAAAAGACACAGTAATCGTTTATCCTGGCGAACAAATCCCCGTAGATGGACAAATTCTGCACGGCACAGCTTTAATCGACCAACAAAAATTAACTGGTGAATCAATGCCAGTTGTGCGCCAGCCAGGACAAGCAGTTTACGCTTCTACCTTAGTGCGGGAAGGCGAAATTTACATCCAAGCTGAACGCATAGGTGCAGCAACTCGCGCTGGTGCAAGTATTGAGTTAGTGCAGAAAGCCCCAGTTCACGATACACGAATGGGCAATTATGCTGCAAACATTGCTGATAAGGCAGTATTGCCAGCTTTGATTTTTGCTGGCTTGGTATTCGCCACAACCCGCAACCCCGCGAGGGCTGCATCTATCCTCACCCTCGATTTTGTCACCGGGATTCGTGTTTCTCTACCGACAACTTTCTTAGCAGCCTTGCACCACGCCACTAGACATGGTGTTCTCATCCGCAGTGGTCATGCTTTAGAAAAATTGGCAGAGGTGGACACTTTGGTATTTGATAAAACAGGCACTTTGACCAAAGGTGATATTGAAGTTGTCGAAGTCGAAACCGTAGCGGGGAAAATGTCTCCTGCCAGAATGTTAGCCTTAGCTGCTGCTGCCGAACAACGCCTGACGCACCCAGTCGCCGCCGCCGTAGTTAAATATGCCCAACAACAGGGGATCGAAATTCTGCCTCGCCAAGAATTTGTTTATGAAATTGGTTTGGGTGTCCGCGCCGAAATTGATGGCGAACAAGTTATGGTAGGGAGCGATCGCTTTTTGCGTCAGTGTGGTATTTTCCTCGATTGTCTTTATGAACCACATCGTTGCAACGATGCAGACTGTCCGCACCATTTAAATTGTCGCATTTCTGCCCATGATTCTTTGTTGTATGTGGCAGTCAATCAAGAATTTCAAGGCGTGATTTATTATACAGATCCTCTGCGAACCGAAAGTGCAGATGTGCTGGAAAAACTGCAAACCCAATATGGTATGGAAATCCATTTGCTGACTGGTGATAATCAGCAAAGGGCTGTAGCGGTTGCCGAAGAATTGCATCTTCCCCGATCACAAGTTCATGCTGAAGCATTTCCTGCCCAAAAAGCCGAAATTATCCAAAAATTACGCCAATCAGGGAAAACAGTCGCCTTTACTGGTGATGGCTTAAATGATTCCGTTGCCCTAGCTTATGCTGATGTCGCAATTTCCTTTAGTGGTGGTTCCGAGGTAGCTAGAGAAACCGCCGATGTTGTCCTGATGGATGATAACCTCAGCAGTTTTATAGAAGCAATAGCGATCGCTCGCCAAACCCAAGCAGTCATTAAACAAAATATCGGTTTAGCCGTCGTTCCCAATTTAGCCGCCTTGGGATTAGCTACAACTTTAGGGTTGCATCCTTTAGCCGCGACAGTTATCCATAATGGTTCGGCAATTGCTGCTGGGTTAAACGGGTTGCGTCCCCTGATGCACCAAGATCCACCGAGACAGGAAGGCAAAGAATAATCAAATTTGCTGATTTAGTTTTACTTTTGGTGAGAATTTACTCAAGTAAACCTCACCCTTCTTATATACATTACTATATAGTACAATTGTATTAAATTTGCTTATCCAAAAAAAATATGATTAACCTTAAAGGTGAACAATATTTTTAGAAGCTTGCTACAATGGATATTGTGTTTAGCGATCGGAAATTTGAAAAAGAGTGCAATGACCAAAAGCTTCTAAAGAAAAATCATGGTGCAGATAGAGCAAAACGTATCCGAAGACGACTAGATGATTTACGTGATGCCGACGTACTAGAAGATATGCGAAATCTTCCAGGAAGATGTCACGAATTGCTCCAAGACCGTGCAGGTCAGTTATCGCTGGATTTAGACCATCCATATCGGCTAATATTTGAGCCAGCAGATGAACCAATACCTACCAAACCAGATGGTGGCCTCGACTGGAATAAAGTAACTGCCGTTAGAATACTAGGCGTGGAAAATACTCATGAGTAACAAAATCCAAAATCAATACACGCCAGATTACGTTTCTCCTCCTGGCGAGACTCTTCAAGAAATTCTGGAAGAGAGGGGTATGTCCCAAGCAGAACTGGCGGAACGTACAGGAAGACCTAAAAAAACAATTAACGAAATTATCAATGGGAAAGCAGCTATTACTCCTGAAACTGCATTGCAGTTTGAGCGTGTATTTAATATCCCAGCTAGTTTTTGGAACAACCGCGAACGACGATACCGAGAATTTTTAGCGCAACAGGAAGAAAAAGAACGCTTAAAAAAGCAAGTAGCATGGCTTCAAGAAATTCCTGTTAAGGCCATGATTAAGTCTGGTTGGATTCGGCGTTATCCAGACAAAGTTGAGCAATTACGGGAAGTACTAAATTTTTTCGCCGTCGCCTCTCCTGAACAGTGGGAGGGAATATGGTGTAGTACTTATGTGGATTTTCGGAAATCTCAGGCTTTTCAAAGTCAGCCTGGAGCAATGGCGGCTTGGCTGCGTCAAGGAGAAATTGAAGCGGCTCAGATTCATTGTGCTACATATAATGCGAATAAGTTTAGAGAGGTACTGTTAGAAATCCGTACTCTTACAGTTAAATCACCAGAAATTTTTCAACCAGAATTAGTGCGACTGTGCGCCCAGACAGGTGTAGCTGTGGTTTTTATACCAGAACTTCCCAAAGCAAGAGCCAGTGGAGCAACACGCTGGCTAAATCCCCATAAAGCACTGATTCAACTCAGCCTCAGATATAAAACTGATGACCATTTGTGGTTTGCGTTCTTCCACGAATCTGGTCATATTCTGCTGCATGGTAAGCGTGATGTCTTTCTTGAAGGTAAAGGTGTTGCTGCTGTTGAAGATTTAGCAAAAGAGGAAGAAGCAGATAAATTCGCTGCGGACATACTTATCCCCCCCATTGAATTGAAGCGATTTATAGCATCAGGACAACAACGCAGTAAAGCGGGCATTGAGCAGTTTGCGACGGAAATGGGCATTGCACCAGGAATTGTAGTAGGCAGACTTCAGCATGATGGAATTTTACCGCATACTCATTGCAATGATTTAAAGCATCGATTTGAGTGGGTTTTAGATGAGTTAGAAAGTTCATCATTCGATGATTAATAGCGAACATAAATATGTCTGTAAAATCTAACTACCAACCACAGGCTATAGACACAAATATAGATGCAGATATTTATCTATTTGCGCGGCTGCAAAAACTTTCGCTGGCTCAACGAATAAAAATGTTTGCTGCCCATGATCGTGGTGTGAAAAAATTATGTTTGGTAGGAATTAAATCTCGACATCGTGATGCTGATTTAGAAATTATTCGGAGTATATTTGCTCGTGCTGTGCTGGGAGAAAAATTTCCTCCCCACTTTCAAGCAATAGGTGTTAATGAAAGTATGTGGATTCAAGACTCGATTAGCTTTGCAGGTGAAATACACCAAATTTTTGAGTCTATAAATATTTCATATTATGTCAGTGGTGGTGTTGCAAGTTCAATTCACGGCGAGCCTCGTTCAACCCGTGATTTAGATTTGGTGATTGAAGTTCAATTTGAGCAAATTGATTTACTAGTAATAACACTAGAAACTGCTGGCTATTATTGCCCAGCAGGTGCAGTTGAGAACTTGAAACAACAAAAAGAGCGAATGCTCAACATTACACATACAGAAACTATTTCTAATGCCGACCTTTATATGAGTGATAATTCACCATTTGCTATATCACAGATGTCCCGCCGAATTTTAATTAATTTAGATGGAATATCACCTTTTTGGGTAGCTTCAGCCGAAGATACTATTTTACAAAAGTTGCTATGGAGTCGGGGTAGTCAATCTCAAAAACAATGGCGCGATGTTTTGGGGATACTCAAATTACAAGCACAAAGTCTAGACTATGTATACCTGGTAGAATGGGCTGAACAGTTAAATTTAGTTGATGTTTTTAGTCTGGCGCTGAATGAAGCTGGTTTATAATAGCTAGAATTGCTATATTATCTATCTGAAGTTTTTACCATGCCTTCTCCGTTTCCTGGCATGAATCCTTATTTGCAGAACTCAGAAATTTGGTCAGAGTTTCATAGTCGGATGATTGTGGCTATTGCTGATGCGCTTGATGATTGTCTGAGTCGAGATTATCGCGTAGCAGTAGAAAAACGTGTATATCTAAGTGAAGCAGGGGAAAGCATATTAGTAGGTATCCCAGATATATCTGTAACTACTACATCAAATCAAAATTTAGAGACAAGTTTTGCTACAGTAGTTCAACCAGTTAATATTGAAATTCCCATTGCCCAAGAAGTACAAGAACGCTTTTTGGAAATTCGGGAAGTAACTACAGGCATGGTCATCACTACTATAGAACTGCTATCTCCCAAAAATAAACGCTCTGGGGAAGGACGAATTGCTTATCTGCAAAAAAGACAAAAGATTCTCACCAGTACGACTCATTTAGTTGAAATTGATTTATTACGAGGTGGTGAACCACTACCGATGATTGGCCAAGTTTCATCAGATTACCGTATTTTAATTAGTCGCAGTCCTCAACGTCCACAGGCACAACTATATGCTTTTAATCTGAGACAGCCAATACCAGCATTCCCCATTCCTCTGCGTACAGGAGAACCCGAACCATTATTAGAATTGCAACCTTTGTTACATTATGTTTATGACCGTGCGAGGTTGGAACTGGCAATTAACTACAGTCTGCCTTGTACTCCTAAGTTATCGATAGAAGATGAAGCTTGGCTGCAAAGTTTAACAGTTCTATGAATGAGATACTTCAATACTCTCATTCAGTCTGCGAATCAGCCTGGATAACTCACGAATGATATTGACAGCAATTTCGGGAGTTTCTTCAATTGCGTCATAAAGTTGTTCTTGTGTTAGTTCCAAACATTCACAAGGTTCGATGGTGGTAGCGGTAGCAGAGCGGGGCTGTGTATCAAATACTGCCATTTCGCCAAAGTATTTACCCTGTTCTACTTCTGCGAGAAATTTATTGCCAATGTGGACTTTAACTCTACCAGATACCACAATGTAAAGCGATCGCCCTTCTTCACCTTGTCTAAAAATTGTGTAATTTGCCGGAAATGACAACTCGTGCATCACTGAAGTCAGCCGCACAATAAAATCATCCCGCAATTCCTTAAAAATCGGGACTCGGCGCACAAATAACAATCGGTCAACACTACTGAGCATAATTAAGAGTTAAGACACACCCACTAACAATATCGGGCAATTTTGGGATTTTGGAATATGCGATCGCCATATTAACCGATAAAAATCGCAACTATAGCAATCCTATTTAATTTACAAACATATTTGTCAAATGAGGGAACGGGGAACAGTGCAATTTATCGGTTTTTGTAGAGACGTTGCATATTTGCGAGGTAGGGGTGTAGATGAGCAAAAACCCTTACACCCCATACCCCTACAGGGAATTCACAATTCCAAAGTAAGAGGATGTTAAGCTAATCAGCATTTAAGTTGCATAAAGCCACGGCTGAAGCCCTTACTACAAGCGAATCAGTCTGGAAAAATGAATGACGATTATCTTAATTTTGACTTTTAACTTGATTTCACCCTTACACCCAATTTAAACAGACAACCTTTGTGCGTCAGTCCTGTTACAACTTTAATAGGATGTTCCGTAGTAAATTCCCCTACCGTTAGTGCCAATAAAGACTAATCCGAATTGTTGATTGCTGGCTTCCATCACATTCGGTTCGTTACCAATCGGATTTAAGGGGTCGGAGATGTTTTTCCATGTTTTCCCCATATCTAAAGAACGAAAAATGCCATCGCCCATGTAACTGATTTTGCCATATAGATATAATGACGGAATTTTACTGCCTGGTTGTGGCTTACCAAAGGCAAATAAATAAGCTCTCTCTACACCAGGTAGTTTGGCAAACTTTGTCCCACCATCAGTGGAACAATAAAGTCCTTTCCAATTCAGGCTGACCCAAACTTCGCTGTTCACTCCTGGAACTGTTTTGACCATAGACCATCCTTCCGAAGGTAGTGATGAGTTGACCATGCTGAATGATGCACCTCCATCACTACTGCGGTAGAATTTCCCGTTCTGATAGTAGTAAAAAGAGTAGCCATTTACTTTATCTGCGGCTAAAGGTTGACCCCAATACCACGGTGCTTTCGGCCCGTTGGGTAAACCTAATACTCCACTCCAAGAAACTCCACCATTAATTGTGCGTATGGGCTGTCCCTCGCTGGTAATTGTCACAAATATATTTGGATAAATTGCCGACATCGCTACCCGTAAGGGTATTGTATTTCGGGGAAATGAGGCAAATTGTTTCCAGGTTTGTCCACCATCTGTGGAAATTACGCCTGTATAACTGTTGTTCCAGCGATTACCGCCAACTCTGACCATGCGTAAGGGGTCACTTTCACTATAGGCAATGCTATATGTATCCTGAAACCAAGGCCCTATTTTGCCACCAAATCGACTATCAGGATAAGCATTTAAATTTTGACCGTGGTTAAATCCATCAACGTCAGCCACACCGCTTAACAGTAAGGAGCCTTTTGGTGGTGAAACGAGTGCAAAGCTGACTACTTGCTCATGTCCGGTTTCATAATTAGACCAGACAGGCTCTTGAGCATTAATATTCGTTGTTTGCCAGATGCCGTACCAGTCCGTTAACCAAACTTGACCCGGAATTTTAGGGTCAAATTCAATTGCGGAAGTTGCAGAACCGAAATAATTGGATGACCACCAAGGTACTTGTGAGTTCAAAACATGCCTTTTTGGTTGCCATGTAACGCCACCATTATTAGATTCCAGGACTTTGGCAGAATTATTGACCTGATTTTGCTCGTAAGTCATCAAAATGTGATTCGAGTCTTTGGGGTCTATGGAAATTCCGTTAAATGATATGGTTGTGGTTTTATTGGGCGTAATATCACTCCAGGTTCCATTGGCATATTTGCTCACTCCTGAAGTGTGAGTGGCATATAATACGCCTTTTTGATCTAGAACCATGCGATTTACTTGTGATGAACTACCGCCTATTTTGCTCCATGTTAGACCTGCATCTATAGACTTATAGATTCCATCTCCATAAGCATTGGCATACACCAAGCCCGAATTTTTGGCACTAAACAAAATTCCAGCAATTCCAATGTTGGCGCTGGGTTTTCCCGGAAAAGAACGAACTTTATTCCAGGTTTCGCCACCATCTACAGACTTCCATAGCCCATCCAAACGTGAACCGAAGAATATGGTTTGAGAGTCAAATGGATTAACTGCTAGTCTTTCACCGATTGATCGCTTAATCTCGTTACCACCCATGAGCAAATCTATGTTTAATTTGCGCCAGGTTTTACCTTTATCGGTAGATTTCAAGATTGTTCCTAAGCCAGCCCAACCGCCGCTATATTTTCCTACGGCAATATAAACCACACTGGAATCGTTAGGATCAAGTGCTAAAGCTTCTCCACCATAGTAGTTACTTTTATCCAACCCAAAGAATTCGGTTAATGGCAGCCATTTCTTTGTTGAGCCATGCCAACGGTAGAAGCCGCCTATATCGGTTCTAATGTAGGCTAAATTTGGCTTTGTAGGATGGAGATAAATGCCTGTAACATAACCACCCCCACCGATAGAGACATTACTCCATTTATATGCAGATGGGTTGGTGGTAATAGACTGAGGCTGGATTTGGGCAATCGTTGTATTGACAGGGAATGTAGTTAAAGCAACGGTAGCGAAAGCGAGCATAGAAGAACTGACTCTTCTTTTCAACAGAAGAGGGAAATTGCGATCGCTCATAAATTTTGATGTTAAGGCAGGAATACAACAGGATTATTTGAGTATAAAATTAAACGCAAATATTTATTAATACGTGTTTGTACTGGAAAATATGCTGACTTTTTAGCTGGAATTGTCATCAACTGCGATCGCTTATCAAACAGAATTCAGAAAACAGATGTATTCTTCAACCTTTGTGCTTCAATCCCTACCTGATAATAAAACTCTTGCAATACTATTAATTATCAGTAATCTCAAGTTAAACTTTGGGCGAAACAATCCTTAATAAACAGTTCATAGTTTTGTCATAATTTTGCAATAAATCTGTCAATAAGACGTGTGATGCTAAAGCTCTGGATTTGCTCCATTAAACGCATTCCAGTCTCTTAATAATTTAATCAGAGTTTGTGTCTGATTAAATTTGTATATCAAATCAAAATTGCTAAATTCTTCATCATTAAGAAGGAAGACACTATGAATTGGAAAGTAATTGCTTTAGTTCCAGCTTTAGCTTTAGCTACTGCTTTACCTGCATATTCTGTCACGAAAGATAAAACCACCAATCCCACAACAACTACTCACGTAACACAGTCTAATACCCAACCAAGTAATGCTGCGAAAAAGCAAAATACTCAACCAAACAACACTGCGAAAAAGGCGACTCCTGTCCAAAAAGCTACTGCTAAACGCAAACCTACTAATGTAGCGAAGCGTAGCACTGTCCTGACCATAGGTAGCAAGGGAGATGCTGTCAAAAATGCTCAGACTTTGTTAAAGCAGCAAGGATTTTATACAGCAAGTGTCAATGGTATCTTTGATAAAAATACACGCGCAGCAGTTATTAAATTTCAAAAATCTAAAGGATTAAGAGCAGATGGAATAATTGGTAATAGAACTTTAGCTGCGCTGAAATAATGTAAGAATTCAGCACTCCGGAGTCAGAATTTAGAAGCAATGAGCGCATGATTAATCTATCTCTTGAGAAGAATTTGACTAAATTTTCCCACATTCTGACTCCTAAATTCTGAATTATATTTAACTTTGCCAACGTGCAATTACACAGTGAATAACTTTTATTTCGTTAATAATGCGTTCTAGTTCTGTAGATAGCGGAGTTTGTTCTCGCACTGCTTGTAATGTGGAAGTTAAAGTGTGAGATTGTATCGGAATTTCTGATAAACGAGCAGTATGTAACTGCTCAATTTGATTGTGAATCACTTCGAGATATCTATCCAGTGGTGGTAATGGTTGGGGTGGCTGTTTTTGTTGGATACTATCTGCTAAGTTTTCCAAAACTTGCACAATTGTATCTGTAAGTTGCTGGAGTTCTGTAAATTGATACTGGCCACTAAATTCTCGCAGATGTTCTGCTAAGGTGGTCACTGAACTGAAAAAACCACGAATGTAAAGAATCAAGGTCATTACAGGTTCAATTTTACCTTGAACATGACGAGGTTCGCTAAACAATCTTTGAGCCGCAGCGGTAGCATTGGCATTTTCTAGTGCTGCTTGATGGCGTAAATTATTAATAGAAGCAAAGACATTTTGTTCGGGATAAAGGTAGTTAGCAATCACTTGCTGAAAGTAGGCAAGATTAGCGCGAATGGTTTTTTCTAATTGTGTGGGAAGTTGCTGTCTTTCCCAACGTGGAAACAACAAATAACTACCAACTAAGGCTAAAACACCGCCAAATATACTATCAATAATTCGCAAAACTCCTACTTGCCAGCCACCTGCGCTAATTAAATTGAGTAGTAAGATAATGGCGGGAGTGAGCAAGATGGTAAATAGGCTGTAGCTTAAAGGTCGCACGGACATAGCAATAAATACTAACAGCAGTAAACAAACTGCGATCGCTATTTGATTCTGCACTAATAAAATCAGCAAAATCCCCATAATTCCCCCCAAAATCGTCCCGATGACTCTCTGCACCGTTGTTTCTGAGGTTCCGCCAAAGTTAGGTTTAAGCGCCACTAAAGCCGTTAAAGTAATCCAGTAACCTCTGGGGATTTGCAAGATTGAGGCGATAAATTCTGCAAATGTTGTGATTAGTGCTAGGCGTAACGCATGGCGGAAGATGACGGAATCAAAAGTGAAGTTGTTGCGTAATGTATTAATAATTACACCAGACTTTGATTCAGGGAGCGCAGAAATATCTGCTTGAGGAATGAGGCGCTGTTTTCCTTGGTTGCAATCTGCCACAATCTCTGCGTCAGTTTGTATTTGCTGTGCGAGATTCATCAGACTGCTGGTAATCTTTCGCAAATGAACTAAATCGCCATAGTCATCTGTTTGGGGGTTAATTGTGGTGAGGATCTGAGAACGGAGAACTTGCCATTGATGTTGTAGTGCTTCAACTGTACGAGCTAAATCTCCTAAATGAACTGAGTTTTTGCCTTTAGCGATCGCTTTTGATAACATTTGCAGAGCAATTACCAACTGTTCTATAACTTGTTGAGTCTCTGTCTGTAACTGAGAAAATAATTGATGTTCAGATGCGATCGCTAAGAGTTCATTCAGTGCTACAACCGAATTGACAATTTGATTGACATCTTCAATCAACACTAATAAGTTATTGCCCTGCTGATTAGCACCTTTCTGCACAGTCCATCTCGCTGTCCAAAAACTCCGCGCAGAAGTTAAATTTTGAATTACAGCATCCTGTGCTTGCAAAAATCGTTCTGTCCACTCCTGGCTATCCTGATAATTGAAAACTCTCTCGTTGACTAAATCCACAAATTTACTCAACGAGAGATAACAGTTAGCAACAGTTTGCCTGACAGGATCATTAGGTTGCACTGCCCAAATGCCTAATGACAGTAAAATTGTCCATGTTCCCCCAGCTAGACATAGCAGACAGTGTAGAATCAGAGTCGGAAAATTCGTAAATGTCGCAAATCTAGCCAAGGCAATCACAAACATAATGGAAGTGACCAAGCTAACAGATGAGGCGACATTGCCATACAAACCTGCTAAACCTGCGATAAATATGACTACAAACGTCGTCGGGATAGCTAACCAAAGATGACTGCTAACCAGACTGGCAATAAAAAATACTAGCGTTACGGCGATCGCAGCTGCAATCATTGCCTGCAATTGCTGGCGGTAAGTCCCATCAACATTTACCATCCCCACAAACCAAGCTGCCATAGTAGCAATTGCACTTGCAGCCGCATTCCCTGTAATGATCCCAAGTCCTATTGGAACCCCCAGAATTAAAAGGCTACGAAAACCTGAGAAAATAGCGGGTTTACCTGGCTTGAGTTGAAACTGCTGCAACAACCAACGAAAAGGACGTTTATTTGTAGATGGCATTATGATGCTGGCGACTAGAACAATCTAGTTTGATTACTGAATTATTTTCTATAAATCAGTGCCTCTAGAGAATATCTCTCAAGGGTTAAAAGTGCGATCGTTCTCAAAATTACTGATCATTTAACGTTTCAATCAATAAATCTACTTGCTTTTGTCTGTGTTGTAAAAAGTTTTCACACTGACGTAAATACTCAACAGCAGTTGCAAACTGTTCAAACACTTCTTCCAATTCCAACTCACCCGCCTCAATGCGGGAAATTATTTTTTCAATTTCTGTCACCTTTGCCTCGTAATTCACATTTGCGATCGCTTCTGAATCCGAGGAACTTTTACGTTTAACCATTAATCTTTTTGGGTTTTTGTCGTCACTTCCGTAACTTTCACTTTAACGTCTCCCTGTCCTAACTGAACCAACAATTCTTGCCCAACAGTTAACTCAGTTGCAGTACGTGCGATCGCCCCATTTTCTTGACGTACCACTGCATAACCTCGCTTTAATACGGCTTTCGGGTCAAGGGTGGCTAACTTCTGGCGCAACAATTCTAAGTGTTGTGTGGCTTGTTGCGATCGCTTGCTAGTAACTTGCAAAAGTTGCTGACGCTTCCAGCCTAACTTTTGCATTTCTTGTTTGACTTGTCTATCTAACCCTACTCTTTGCAAGCGATTACGTAATATTTGCAGTTGATTTACTGCCGATGTCCTCACCTCATATACTGCATCATACAAAGCATCAATTCGCTGCTGATGTTGAGTATACAATTCTGATAGCGACGGTACAACTAATTCTGCGGCTGCGGTTGGTGTATGTACGCAGACATCAGCCGCTAAATCGACTAAAGATTCATCTCGTTGATGACCAATCCCAGTAATTACCGGGATAGAACACTCCGCCACAGCCCTGACAACTCGCTCATCATTAAAGCAAGCTAATTCCTCAACTGCACCACCACCCCGTGATAAAATTAGCACTTCGGCTCGACCATCTTTTTCGACTCGTGCGATCGCTTTGACTATCGATTCTGGTGCTTGTTCACCCTGTACTGTGGCGGGCGAAAATAATACTTGTAACCCAGGATATCTGTGCCTGAGAGTTTTTTGAATATCACCCCAAGCCGCTGCTGTGGGTGAAGTTACAACTGCAATAATTTGGGGATGGGGCGGCAGCGGCCGTTTTTTTTGCGGGTCAAATAACCCTTCTGACAACAAGCGGTTACGTAATTGTTGATAGCGTAGTGCTTGTAAACCCACACCCGCGGGTAAAGCTTGCCAAACCGTTAACTGATACTCTCCCCTTTGCGGATACAGGCGAATACTCCCTAAAATAATTATCTGTTCGCCAACCGCCGGAATCTGCACTAGTTTTGCTACTTGACTATTCCACGCTACGCACTTAATCGCTGCTGTCCCATCCGGGTCTTGGAGTGTAAAAAATAAACCACTCCGATGGTGATTGGCGCTGGAAACTTCCCCTGTTATCCAAACTTGTCGTAGTTGTTCATCTTGCTCTAACAGCAAACGGATATAATCAGTTAAACCAGCAACCGAAAGTGCTGTATTGAAAGTTACAGAGTCAGTAAAATCAGAAGTCATCAATCAAGGGGGGTAAAATAAACTAGCGAAACTCCTATCCAAATCCTAACAAAACCGTGTATTTTCAAGCTTGGTAGTCATAAACACCCCAGATAAAATTTTCTTGTGGAGGGAATAACAGCAGACGTGGTGGAAGCCATAATAGTTGAGGGGGGTAAAAACTAATCAAATTAAGTAGCGATCGCGTTACGATGTTGTGACGTTTATTTCTTGAAGAAATCCTATTTCCGCATTTTCTGGCTAAAATAGTATATCTGTTCTACTTCAACTCCAAATCTCACACTCCATAAATCGATATATATAGATAGAGGCAGTAATGGCTATCAATACAGACACTTCTGGCAAGCAAAAAGCCCTGAATATGGTACTCAACCAGATTGAGCGCAGCTTCGGTAAAGGAGCTATTATGCGCCTGGGCGATGCAACCCGGATGCGGGTGGAGACAATTTCCACTGGAGCCCTCACCTTAGATTTAGCCCTCGGTGGTGGTTTACCCAAAGGGCGGGTAATTGAGATTTATGGCCCAGAAAGTTCTGGTAAAACGACAGTCGCACTACACGCGCTCGCTGAGGTGCAAAGACAAGGTGGGATTGCTGCCTTTGTGGATGCTGAACACGCTCTAGATCCTACTTATGCTGCTGCTTTAGGTGTAGATATCGAAAATTTACTGGTTTCCCAACCAGATACAGGAGAAGCAGCTTTAGAAATTGTTGATCAACTGGTACGCTCATCTGCGGTTGACATTGTAGTTATCGACTCAGTAGCAGCATTAGTTCCCCGCGCTGAAATTGAAGGCGATATGGGAGACGCTCATGTCGGTTTACAAGCACGTTTGATGAGCCAAGCTCTCCGTAAAATTACTGGGAATATTGGTAAATCTGGTTGTACCGTAATTTTCATCAACCAGTTGCGGCAAAAAATCGGTGTTACCTACGGTAGCCCAGAAACTACTACTGGTGGTAACGCATTGAAATTTTACGCTTCTGTGCGTTTAGATATTCGCCGCATTCAAACCTTGAAAAAAGGTACAGATGAATTTGGCAACCGCGTTAAGGTGAAAGTTGCGAAAAACAAAGTCGCACCTCCTTTTAGAGTGGCGGAATTTGACATTATTTTTGGTAAGGGAGTTTCAATTTTAGGTTGTTTGGTCGATATAGCTGAAGAAACAGGTGTGTTAACCCGCAAGGGCGCTTGGTATAGCTACAACGGCGACAATATTTCTCAAGGTCGAGATAACGCAATTAAATATTTAGAAGAAAAGCCGGAATTCGCTGAACAAATTAAACAGCAAGTGCGCCAGAAACTAGATATGGGTGCTGTTGTTTCTGCTAATTCTGTATCTAAAGTTAATGAAGAAGATGAGGAAGAAGAATACGAAGAAGAATAGTATTGACCAGTGAGCAGTTATAAATATTGAAGAATTCAGCAGTCAGAATAGAAAATCAATTAGTGGTGGGTCTGTTTCCGCCACTAATTGAAGAATTTCCAGTTGTTATAGCAGTCGAAGCATAGGTTAGGACTATGTTTGTGGCTGAAACTCCTGAAAATACTGAGTTCCTACTCAGCACTCAGCACTCAGCACTTTGCTATAAAACTATTCACCCACCACGCGCACTAAAGTTAATTCTGAATTCTGGTTTCTGACTCCTGAATTTTCTTCTGATAACTGTTCACTGGTATCTTCATATTGGCGAAGGTGTACCTTGGCTGAAAAATCTATCTAAAATATCTGATTTTTGTTCTGAGCTAAAACCATCATTACTATTTTGATAGTCTAAGCTAAAGTTTTTGGTAAATGGAATAGCTTGATCAGTAATTTCAGGTAAGTATTTTTCTGGAGCAAAATTACTCAATGTATCGTCTACATTACAGCTTTTGCGAGATGACAACTGCATGAGTAATTCCATTGCTACCGTTGGTAAGGTGCGAGAAGTCTGATTATAGAAAAAATGAAAAGTCAGACTACCTATGCGAACGCGATCGCCTTCTTTGAGTCTAATTTTTTGATAGACACATTCGCCATTTACAAAGGAACCATTCGTACTTTTGAAATCGACTAAGTAAAAGCCTGGTGCATCCTCTGTATCTATATATTGAATGGCTGCATGGCGACGAGACAGATACTTATCACTAATACAGATACCACAGTGGCGATCGCGTCCGATTGTCCAAATTTGTTGTGGTTGCAATAAAGTTTGGGTTTTGTTTTCGCTCAAGTTAGTTATTAAGTAAACCTTGCCATTATCTACTACACCCTGTACATAACTTGAGTTTAGCCCTGGCACAATAGATAATGATAGGTCTTCCTTCTGAAGAATTTCTTCTAGAAGCCCACTGTGGTGTTCGTATAACTTGACAAATACCTGATATAAACTTAATTTTCGTTCTATTTCCTTACTTTGTAACTCAGCGATTTTGCCTGATGTTCTTAGTGTGAATAGATTTGATTTACTGATGTCGGTCATGAACTTCTTTCTCAGCCTACAATCAGGAACAATTGCATTTTTTGTTTGTGCTACTTTTTAAAAAAATTAGCAACTCAATAAAATGAAATTCGGCGATTCATACTAAGCGTTCCTACTTAAAATGTGGGATTTAATATGAATCTTATGCCAATTTATTTTTAAAAAAATTGTTTAACTTTGTTTTATATTGTAAATGACTGTAGTCTAATTTTAACAGATACTTATCATTAAGAATAATTTAACTATTTCTTAAGTAATATTAGAAAGATTAAATTTACAGTATAAGTTTCCGCATTAATACAAAAGCAAAAATTAAGTATTGATACTCAATACTTAATTCATCCAAACTAATACCGATTAATATTTAGTTTTTAAATTAGGTAAAAATCTATCTTCAAGTTTTCACCCTTGAATCACAATAAGCCACGTTTACCATTGGGACGTATTGTCATCCAATTAGTTTTTGCTAGTGCTAGTTGCTCATCTAAAATTTTGGCACCTGTCAGATTAGCGCCACACAAATTAGCGCCTCTTAAATTAGCATTGCTCAAATGGGCATAACTTAGATCCGCACCCCGCAGGTCTGCTCCTTCTAAATCAGCATGGTTAAAATAAGCTTTGCTTAAATTAGCATCTCGAAGATTGGCGCGAGTGAGACTAGCCCTACCAAAATCGCTATTGTAAAGATTTGCGCCTTGGAGATTCGTGCTTTGTAGTTGAGCCGAATGGAAATTGGTTTCTGATAATTCACTACCTTGGAGATTCAGGAAGTTTAAATTATGTAAAGCAAAATCTCTTCTTCCTTTGAGATAAGCTGTTAATAAAGTTTGGCTATCTAATCTGCGCCCAGCTTTAGATTGTTGATTATTTGCAGTATTACTATGACTGTTAGGTAACATTCCTGGTTTACCTACAGAGCTAGCAGCCTCGGCAATTTTAGCTCGTCTAGCGCGAATTGCTGCTGCTACCTGTGCTACTCCGGTAGCAGTACCCCCTACCGCAGAAGGATTGCTGCATAAAATAGCCGAGTTATCTCCGCGCTGCGATGTTTTTTCTTTAGAATTAGTGTCAGTTTTTACTAGTAAGCTTTTCGCCAAACTATCTAAGTAAGGCTCCATTTCTAATGCTCGGAGAACGTCTGCTGCTGACTGGTAGCGATTGCGAACCGAAACATCTAACATTTTTCGCAATACACCTGTTAAGTGATCACTCACATGCACCAACTGCTCCCACATCATTTCACCTGTGGTGGGATTGTAATCTAAATCTTTGGGAGTTTTGCTAGTGAGTAAATAAATACAGGTGACTCCTAGGGCGTAGATATCACTAGCGTAAACCGGACGCATCGCCATTTGTTCTGGTGGTGCGAAACCAGGGGTACCAATTGCATAGGCGGTTAAGGCGGTCTGTCCTGATTGGCTGGCTGGAGCTTGAGTAACTTGGTTTTTGACAGCACCAAAGTCAATTAGCACCATTCTGGCATCTTGAGTCCGGCGAATTAAGTTGGCTGGTTTGATATCACGATGAATTACCTTCTGCTCGTGGATGTATTGCAGCACAGGTAACATCTCACTCAAAAATTGTTTAACGCCAACTTCAGTTAATACTCCATTAGCTTTGACTTCCTGTTGCAAGGTCGCACCGCTAATATATTCTTGAACTAGATAGAATTGCTCCTGTTCTTCAAAATAGTCCAGTAACCTGGGGACTTGTGGATGGTTACCAATTTTACCCAAAGTTCTAGCTTCTCGCTCGAATAGTTCTCGCGCCATTTGCAAAACATGGGGTGCGTTTCCTGACGGGCGTAGTTGCTTGATAACACAACTAGGTTCTCCTGGTAAAGCTTCATCCTGAGCTAAAAAGGTTGCGCCAAAGCCTCCTTGGCCTAACGGTTTGCTTACCCGATAGCGATCGCGCAGCAGTAGGCGCGAGCCGCAAGACTGACACCTTTGGCTATATACAACATTTTCTGGATGGGGACAGGTTGGATTTAAGCAGTAGCTCATGCACTGTCAACTCGCTGCGCGAAAATGGCTAGGAGCGTAACGCTCCCTTTTAATTATTTAAACCAAAACCTACTCTGGGCAGGTAATTTATGCTGGAAATCCTTTGAAGAGTTCCTAAAGTTTGACTGGTTTATCTAAGCGATCATCACAACAAGATAGCTGATTTGAGGCGCGATCGTCAGTAGTGATCCAGCTATTTGTGTAATAAGTAATTGTCAGCTAAAACTCTTACGTATTTTTACAGTTACGTAAGTAAAGCTCTTGCTATTTGTTATGTTAATTAACATCTGAACAGATATTCACATGTTATAAAACAATCTCAAGATTAAGTGGAGAAAATTATGACAACTGTAGCTCAAATGAAATGTGCCTGCCCGAATTGCCTTTGTATTGTTTCTGTTGAAGAGGCTATTAACAAAGATGGCAAATACTATTGCTCTGAAGGTTGTGCGGAAGGCCATAAAACCCAAAAAGGCTGTGGCCATAGTGGCTGTGGTTGTTGATTAGGGGCTAAAGGCTAGAGACTGGGGGCTAGGGTTTTTCTCTAACCTCTAACCCCTAACCTCTAGCGTCTATTTTCACAGATTAGACAATACTTCCCTTGCAACAGCTAGAGTCTGCTCAATATCTTCTTCAGTATGCGCCAAAGAAGTAAACCCAGCCTCAAACTGAGAAGGTGCTAAATAAACACCACGTTCTAGCATTCCGCGATGAAAACGTCCAAATTTGGCAGTATCTGACTTTTTGGCATCTTCGTAGTTATGCACAGGCCCAGAAGTGAAAAATAAGCCAAACATGGCACTAATGTGACCACCACAAGCAGCATGACCAGTTTCTTGGGCAATTTGCAGTAAACCGTCAGCTAGTTTTTGAGTAATTCGGTCAAGATACTCATAAGTACCAGGTTTTTGTAACAATTCCAGGGTTTTAATCCCAGCTGTCATCGCCAAAGGATTCCCGGAAAGAGTTCCGGCTTGGTACACAGGGCCTGCGGGAGCAATCATCGACATAATATCTCGCCGTCCTCCGTAAGCTCCGACTGGTAAACCACCACCGATGACTTTACCCAGTGTTGTCAAATCGGGAGTAATGCCAAATTTCTCTTGAGCGCCACCATAGGCGATACGGAAACCTGTCATGACTTCATCAAACACTAATAAAGCGCCATGCTCATGGGTGAGTTCCCGCAGACCTTCTAGAAAACCAGCATCAGGAGGAATAAACCCAGCATTACCAACTACTGGCTCTAGAATGACACCAGCAATCTGGTCGCGGTTTTCTTCAAATAATGCTTTGACTGCTTCCAGGTCATTGAAAGGAGCTGTTAGGGTGTTGCTAGTTGCTGATTTGGGTACTCCTGGGGAGTCGGGTAAACCCAGGGTCGCTACACCGGAACCAGCTTTGACCAAGAACATATCAGCATGTCCGTGGTAACAGCCTTCAAATTTGATGATTTTCTCACGATTGGTAAAAGCTCGCATCAGCCGCAAAACTGCCATACAAGCTTCTGTCCCAGAGTTGACAAATCTGACCATTTCGATGCTGGGAACAGCGTCAATGACCATCTCTGCTAGGACATTTTCTAGGACTGACGGCGCACCAAAACTAGTACCTTTTTCTAAAGCTTCATGAAGTGCTGAGATCACTTCTGGATGAGTGTGTCCGCAAATAGCAGGCCCCCAAGTGCCTACATAGTCGATGTATTGGTTGCCATCAACATCCCAGATGTATGCCCCTTTAACATGGTCAAAGACTATGGGTTGACCACCTACAGATTTAAATGCTCTTACAGGAGAACTAACTCCTCCTGGCATGAGGTTTTGAGCGGCGGCGAAGATTTCTTGTGATTTTGTGGTTTTAATTGTGGTGTTTACCAAGGTTATCTCCTAAAAGTGAGAAAGAAAAAAGCTCTATCTTAGGATAGGGTTAAATACTGTGCATAATTTCTATCCTATATAAATAGCTGAACCAGGAAAATAACAACTATGTTGTATAAGTCCAATGAAGACTTGCCTTTAGAAATCCGAACTCGGTTGTCTGAGGCATACCAGGAACTTTACCGTGCAGCCTTTAACTCAGCTCTCCATTGGTATGGTGAAGCATCGAAAGCTCACCAAGTTGCGTTAAGTGCTGTTAAGATTCAGTCTGCAATGGACAGAAATGTTGTTGTTTCTGGCTAGATAATAAATTTTCATTTTCATAAAACATGCCAGCTGTCATATTGAGAATGGTATCGTGAATCCATTAATCATTGTTGTTAGAGCAAGTAAGTTGGTATGTTTTCTACCGAACCACATTCATTCCGTCATGCTATTCCCGTTGAAGAAATTCGCTACGACGAACGGGGTTTGGTGGCGGCCATTGTGCAGGACTATTTGGATGGCACAGTCTTGATGATGGCGTGGATGAATCGGGAGTCGTTACAAAAGACTTTGGAAACTGGAGAAACTTGGTTTTGGAGTCGTTCTCGTCAAGAGTTATGGCATAAAGGCGGGACTTCGGGACATATTCAGAAAGTTCAAAGCATTCGCTATGACTGTGATAGTGATGCTTTGTTAATTGGGGTGGAGCAAATCGGAGATATTGCTTGCCATACGGGTGAACGTAGTTGTTTTCATCAAGTAGAGGGCAAAATTACACCACCACCAGCAGATACATTATCTCAGGTGTTTCAGGTGATTTGCGATCGCCGTGACAACCCCACAGAAAGTTCTTATACCTGCAAGTTATTCGCAGGCGGCGATAACAAGATTTTGAAAAAGATTGGCGAAGAATCGGCTGAGGTGGTGATGGCTTTTAAGGATGATGAGCCAGAGGCCATTGCAGGTGAGGTAGCGGATTTGCTATATCACACCTTGGTTGCCTTGGCTCATCATCAAGTTGATTTAAAGGCTGTTTATCGGAAGCTGCAAGAACGAAGACGTTAGGGGAGTAGAGATTAGGGATTAGGGACTAGGGACTAGGGACTGGAAAGTAGAAGATGAAAGTAATTTTTCTGACTCCTGACCAGAAGAAGCAGGGGGCGTAGGGTGCAGAGCATGAACATGGGTAAAAGCCTCGTTCAGTCCTTCCCATCTGCTCCCTCCGCCTTTTCCTCTTTCTGACTTCTGACTTCACACTTTTTGTAATTCTTATCATTCGCTACAATTTTCCTCACTTCCACAGGGTTTCCACAGGGGTTTTAGTAGTTTTCCACAGACCCACTACGAGCGGATCAGCCCTTGCTGGGTTACTGGGGATTTTGACTTTATAGCTGTAGCTGGTTTCAGTAACTGAGTTTTTGTAAAGTAATGCAACAAAAATTTAGTTCTAACCCTGATTATTACGTTGAGATTTCTTTTCTAAAGAACCATTTTTAACATTTCGCAGCATTGACAAACCCACCCCCTCTTGAAGCACAATGATGCGACTGGCACTTTTTTTTAGCTCAATTTATCTGGGGAAATCAAAAAATCCCAGACATGTTTGGAGAAGGAAGAAGCAAAAATTTCCCTCCTTTGCTTCTAGAGTGCCAGCAAATTCGCTTGATCGACCTCAGAGAAGGAAAATCTCATGAACGCAACGGTGAGCATTTTTACGGAAATTCCCGAAACACTCCATGAATCTCTCAAAAGCTATTTAGAAACTCACCCTGATTGGGATCAAACCCGTGTGTTAACAGCAGCATTGTCACTGTTTTTACTGCAAAATGGTGATAGTGATCGCCGTGCTGCTCGTGTTTATTTAGAAACTTTATTCCATAACTGCTAGTTATGTAGCAACGTGCTGAGTATCCACGCAGTCAATTCAAGACTACGAGTCTACCAATCAGGAATTAGGCAAAAACAAATATATTAAAAGTCAGGGCGAACATCTGTTCGCCCTGACTTTTTCTCAGTTGTATTGTATTGATTACAGTCCTCAAGGTGGGTTCCCCATTTTTGAGAACTGGGAATTGGAACCTGAAAAAAATAATTAATTCAAGGGTTGGTTTCCAATTGCGGGGAATGAGTAGGACATTCAAACTTATAACCTACGCCGCGTACAGTCTGAATTAATGCTGGTTGGCTAGCATCAATTTCAATTTTCTTCCGAATTTGACCGATATGTACATCTACAACCCGTTGGTCGCCAACGTATTCATAGTCCCATACCTCTTGAATTAGTTCGGCTCGTCGCCAAACCCGCCCAGGATGGCTGGCTAAAAAATGCAACAAGTCAAATTCTAATGCTGTTAGGGGTACTGGTAAGTTGTTTAATGTCACTTCCCGACGGACGGGATCGATCATCAGTTTTTCAAATACTAGGCGTTTTTGTTCTGCCGTAGTCACCACCCGTTGTCGCCGTAAAATTGCAGCGACTCTGACTTCTAACTCTCCTAAACCAAATGGCTTGGTGAGATAGTCATCAGCACCTTTAGCAAAGCCGCGAATCTTGTCAGCTTCATCCGCACGGCTAGTGAGCATGAGAACAAACACACCATTGCGACTTTGCATCTCTTGGCAGAGGTTGAACCCGATCACGTCTGGTAAGTTTACGTCTAAAATTACCAAGTCAGGGTTAAATTGCTCGAATAGCGCCAAGGCTGTTTTACCATCCTCAGCCGCCTCCACCTGATAGTTCTGCTTAATCAAAAAGCGTTGGATTAAGTTGCGAACCGCAGGGTCGTCATCAACTACAAGAATCTTGGCAGGAGCCATGACCATCACTTTGCACAAAAATTCGTAAGATTAACAGGAGAATTGCGTACTTGGGGATTGTTACACAAACTTTGCTGGTGTTACCCGCACTTGAGATGCAGCTATTTTAATGGCAATTTGATGTCAAATCATTAGATAGTCTCAATATTGAGTCACAGCAGTTTTGTAACTTCGGAAAATTTCCTACTCCCAATTACGTGGTAATTTAAAGCTTTTCAATTTTAATATCGATATGCTTATGGATACCACTAGTGATTGTGAAGCTGGTTCATCTAAATTGCCTCAAGGCACGGTAAATTGCCAAATTTGAAACATAAAAATTAATTTTTTCATAAAAAAATAAGATTTAAGAAGTCTTAGTTCAAATTCTAGAGTAAAGCCACCACTGGTCAACGACATGAGGGGATACACGGAGTTCTAGCAATATGTTAAAGTTGCTATAGTTAAAATTCCTGGGTCAGTTTAACTTACCCGTGCTACTATCCTGGTAGAGCATATAAGTTGCTTGCAACATTTGTTTAAATCTAGGCAAAACCTAAAGTTGTTTTCCAAAAAGCAAAATACCGCTGCTGACTAAGGCTGAAGTGTAAACTCCCATGAGCGATCAAAATCCCTACGACAAACTTGGGGTGTCCGAAGATGCTAGCTTTGATGAAATTCAGGATGCTCGCAATCGCCTATTGGAGCAACACAGTGGCGATGCTAAGGCTCTGGAACTCATTGAAGCGTCTTATGATGCGATTTTAATGGATCGGTTACGGATGCGTCAGGAAGGCAAAATCAAAGTACCTGAGCGAATCCGCTTCCCTGAACTACGAGTCCAATTTCCGCCTAAAGAAGTTTCAACTCCTCGTGAACAGTCGCCTGCATGGCTACAGAGGCTATTAGATCAGCCAACAACGGCAGATGTACTGTTACCAGGTGCTTGGTATTTAGGTTTGAGTGCTATTGGTATTTTCTATCCCGCCTCTGGTGATCAAGTTTTACAGTTGGTGTTGGTGGTTGGGGTAGGTATTAGTGTTTACTTTCTCAATCGTAAAGAAGGTAAGTTCGGTAGAGCCGTTTTGTTAACGCTGATTGGTCTGATATTAGGCTTGATTATTGGCGGATTGATTGCAAGCGGTTTACCACAACTCAGTTTGGTGAGGCTGAATCCTGAGCAATTTTCTACAGTGTTTACGTTTATATTATTGTGGTTAATTAGTAGCTTTCTGCGGTAATATATAAAGTTTTGAATTGATTATGGGTAGCAGATGATTGATTCTGTTACCCATTTTTTGCTATCTGAGCGTTAGGGTACTCTTTTCTAAGATCAGAGCTACGGCTGAACTTAAATTAGGAACAATCAAGTCGGGGCGGTATAGTTCTAGTTGAGCGCGATCGCGGATACCAGATTCCACCGCCATGACTTTAATGTTATGTGTTTTTGCGGCAGTGATATCTGCTTCTGTGTCTCCCACCATCCATGTATCGGTAACGGGAGATAGTTCTTTTAAGGCTTTGGCCATTAACAATGGCTTATCTTCGATGTCACGGGTCTTAACATAATCATTGCTCAAACAATAACAGCGATTTTCGGGAAAAAATCTCCCTAAATCAAATTTTTGAAAGGCAAAGTCTAATTCCCAAACTCGCCGCATGGTCATGACTGCTAAGTCAACTCCCGCTGCTTGAATTTTTAATAATGCTTCTACAGCACCTGGTACTAGGGTGTCATAGTCAAAATAAGGTTCTGTATGTACTGTTTTCCGCCGCAGTTGCGAAAATTCTTGTGCTTGTGCTTCATCAAGACCAGAATTTAAGGCAATTTGTTTTTCGGGAATTCTAGCTCGCTTTTGTTGCCAAAATTCAGCTTTACTTAATTGTCGTACCGCTTGACCTGGACGTTGGGTTTTTTCTAAACAATATTGATAAACACGATAGTACCGTTCAGAAACATCAACAATGGGGCCGTCGAAGTCGGTAAATAGTCTTAGCATCGGCGGAATTTAAATGTTAATTTTTCTTAAGAGTAACTTAATTGTGTATCAATAGTCATTAGTTAGTTAATAGATGTAAATAATATTTATTTCAAATTGTTGGGTTAAGCAATACAAAACCCAACGATTTGAAAATTTAGGAGTGGGGAATAGGAAAGAAGGCTGACTATTGGAGTAATCGGCGGACAGCTTGTTCTATATCTGTTTCTTTGATTAAAGATTCTCCGATTAAAACGGCATTAGTACCAGCTTCCGCCATGAGAGATAAATCATCGTGGGTGTACAATCCCGATTCACTGACGACGATCGCACCCAAGTTTTGGATTTGCGATCGCCTAACGGCTAGTAGTCTTTGAGTTGTGCCGATATCAACGGTAAAGTCTACTAGACTTTGGTTATTAATCCCAATCAAGCGGACATCATCTAGCTGCAATACCCGATCAAGTTCAGCTAAAGTATGTACTTCTATTAAGGCACTCATCCCCAAATAATGAATGATGCGTTGAAAATCTTGCAGTTGTCTGTCTGTGAGAATTGCGGCTATCAGTAAAACTGCATCTGCACCTGCGGCTCTTGCTAGATAAATTTGGCAGGGATCAATAATAAACTCTTTACAAAGCAGTGGTACTGATACTTTGTGGCGAATTATCCGCAAACTTTCAAAACTACCTTGAAAAAATGTCCGTTCGGTGAAGACAGAAATACAAGCTGCACCAGCACGTTCGTAAGCTTTGGCGATCGCAATAGCATCAAAGTCTGCACGAATCATCCCATAACCAGGAGATGCTTTTTGAATTTCTGCAATTAAACTAGGTTTATAAGGATTTTGTTGTAAGGCTGTTAAGAAATCTCGGACGGTGGGTGCGGCTGTTAACTGACGTTGCAAAGAAGCTAAAGACATGTGTTGTTGAATCTGTCCTACTTCTTGCTTTTTCTGCCACACAATTTCTCTTAACATAGGTTGGAGATGAGAATTCACAGTAGTCATCGGGTAAATCATAAGTTGTCAAAAATCGCTCAGAAATTTTACTGTTCACTGTTAAAAACCATGAAGCATTCACATCAGCCAAATAAATCGTGCTGACGAGAAATTTTTCAAACGTTTTTTTGGCATTTATAGCAATAAATACTTCTATAAATACCAATTCAAAATATAAAACTTAGCCAGAAATATCCGGCTAATGCAGGAATTTGTTCAGGTAAATAAGTCTATAAAATTGCTGATAGAAAGTGCATATCTTAAGAGCGCACCCAATTTGATTTTATGTCAAAAACGCCTAATTTTTGTGCGGAATCTTTGGCTTCGGGTTGCTTTACACCTTGGAGTAAGTAGTTATTTTTGAGGAGGCGGATGTAGGTGCGGTAGGGAATGTAATCTATAGGGTTATATCCAGAAAATCTGAGCATTAAAACACATGCCCAAGAATATTTACCTGCAATAATTGCTTTAACAATTTGTTCAACTTGTTCTGTATTAATTTGTTTGGCGTTTTGTAGGTTGTCTAGTTGATGCATAAAACCCTCTTTTTGGCTTTAAGCCCCAAATTTTATAGTTTGGATTGTATCTAGCATCAAAAACTCTGTTCAGGGTATCCGCCTATTTTGCCACGGATATAAATAGGATGGATAATCATAGGCTTGGCAATTGATATAGCAATCCGATTTGATTTCTGAAGTTACTCGTTAAGGTAGCGAACAAAGAACAGGGAACATACTTTGTACTAATTTTTTTTAGAAATCAAATAGGAGTCCTATCTGTGCCTAAATATTTGCCACCAAAAATTAGGCACATATCGATAAAATGTATTTAAAACTTTTTAAATCACACTAGTTTTGACTGGGAACTACTTCAAATAAATCACCCCGGCGGAAATAGTCGAGTGCCACCTCAACTAATTTGGCATACTCACCTGTTTCATGGTCAGCACTTTGGGTTGGTAGAAGACGTTGACCCCTGTAGTCGATGGATGGGACTGTGCGTGGTAGATGAAGAGTGTTGCTATATGTAGTGGCAAATTCATACTGAAGACGAAATGCCCGTTGGAGATAGTAGTCAACAACTACTAATTCATCCGGTAGGTAAAGTACTAAATCGCGTTGCTCGGCAGGAAGGGATATGCGCTGCACAATTGGTTCAAACTGGAACACTAAGTCGTAACCAAATGCATCATACAATCCTAAATGCTCGTCTTCGGCACTGGCAAAGGTATGGAGAATCTTGCGGATGACTGTAAACGCTGATGGTTGTTTGCTGCGTTCTGCTTCTGCAAATAATTCTGTACTGGGTTGAATGTAGCCTGTAATGTATTGCTGATTGCGGGTAATTGCCAACAATTGTGGGTTGCGGGATAAACGCTCCCATAACAGTGGTAATAATACTTGACCGCGATCGTTGAGTGCCGAGATGGTGAAAGCTTTTTCCCTAGTGGTTAATTCCAGTGGGGGATTGATAAAGCCTATTGCCCATCTTTTATATCGACCTGGATATTCGTAGCTGCTGTTAAATAAGCCTCCACGCTGAGAATCCAGGTGAAACAGGATATCTGCTAAAGCAGTGTCCATTTTGATTTCAGTGATAGTGCGCGATACACGAACATCGCCCAAGGTGTTATAGGTGAAGGAATCACAAATCATCGGCATTTTTTTGAAACTGTTGCAGGGAGTATAGCGCGATCGCCTGATTTTCCAAGTCATCTCGCTATCTCAACAAGACAAGTTTGACACTACAGCACGAAATCAATCAGCACAAATGGTATTTGAAAATAGGGGTGGATGGAATCAACTAGCATTTTGATCTGCTTAGTTGATTCCATCTCCTTGCCCCTATCAATAAACCGTGTTGCAGAAGCTGCTTCTTTGTTAAGACTACTGAATATTAGGCCGCAGATATATGATTATTGTTTTGCTAGACCTATCTGTTGTTTCGTTCTTGCCATTAATTAAATTTTGTCAAGACTAAATCTATCTCTGCTGCTTTGCAGGAATACCAAAAATACAAACTTACTTGGAGACATCACGTTGTTTGAAAAGCAATAAATATGTAGCTCGAACAACGGTTTTTTTGTCATCAAAAATAATAAATGTATTTTACAACACATTTATATTTAACACTTTTTAAGTCTTAAGAGAGATGTTTGGTTGATTAATTAACGTATTTAGTTATTTAATTTATCTTAATATTTTTTAAATTTATATCCTGAGATAGATGATTGACTTGATTATTTTATAGTTAGATTCCATAGGGAGTAGAGTTTCAAAAAATCCATAATATATGAACAAAATCAAGCCATAAAGTCTAGATATCTTTGTCGAATATATCAACCCTATGCCAGCTTACAGCACAATAGTTAAACTGTGGGTTTTTTATGATTATATTTATTAATCATTTTTAATGATTATATATATTTATACTATTTAGCTCTAAATCTGTACTAATTATTTGCTGAGATTAGAAGGCTGAAATATATAGATTTTAAGTGAGAAATAATTGTAATTTTCTCATGATTACAAATGCTGAAGCAGATTCAATATTGAAGTTATCTTTATATCTTCTATATAAAAAGTTTACTGTTTAGTAATAAATATTTTTTAACGCCAAAAAATTAAAGTAATATCTTTTTATTGGTACAATTATTTTAAATAAATCAGCAATTTTAATTATTTTTTAATTTCAATTTACTATTGGCATAAGTGATTCACAGTCAGGTTCAAACTGGAGAAATTGCTCGTTCTCAGTTAGATGGCTTGAGTGTCAACTATTTCAAAGGAGCGCAGGATATGAATTATGACGACTATACGTTAGTTCGTTGCATATCTAAATTGGTGCGAAAGCCACAATCAGAGTTGACATTTGTAAGTCAAGACTGGGGATTTAACTACGTTTTTCGGTGTGAGAGTGATGAAGTAGTAGAGTTAAATATGCACACTTCGATTGAAGAATTAAAAGAGGTTAACAAACATTTACAGCAAGAAATTTTAGAACTGAAGCAGCAACAGAAAAGTTTAGAAAAATCTGTAACTTTACTGCGTTCTATTTTGGAATCAACGGCTCATGGCGTTATTGCTGTTAGTTTAGACGAAGATATTGTCAGTTTTAATCAAGAATTTATAGATATGTGGCAAATCCCCAGTTCCCTGACAATATCGAGAAATAGTTGGCAATGCCAAGCTTTTTTTGAGAATCAACTGAAAGAGCCGCAACTATTTCGTGATGCGATGTGGGAGATGAAGTGTGATTTGAAGAGCGATCGCTACGATATTCTAGAGTTAAAGGATGGCAGAGTCTTCGCCCAATACTCCAGACCACAGAAGCTAGAACACAAAATTATTGGTAGAGTCTGGAGCGTTTGGGACATTTCCGAACTGAGTCAAGCTTTAGAAGAATCAAAACAACTCAGCGAATTGCGATCGCAATTTTTATCTATGCTTTCTCATCAATTGCGTACACCGCTGAATGTAGTTTCATTTTCTAATAGCTTACTCCAGCGGCACATCAATGAATGGACGAGTGAGAAAACTCGACCGTTATTAGATCGCATTCAAACGGCTGTCGAACAACTCAGCAAGATGTTAGACGACATTTTGCTTTTTGCGAAAGCAGAAGCGGCTAAACTTCACTTCGATGCTAAACCGTTGAATCTTGTACAGTTTTGCCATGAGATAGTAGCGCAAATTCATACCTGCAATAGCCAAAACAGAGTTAATTTTGTCAGTCAAGGTTGCTGTTTTACTAGCTTTATCGATAAAAAATTGCTAGAGCCAATGTTGAAAAACTTGCTCGACAATGCAATTAAGTATTCGCCATCCGGTGCTGTGGTGGATTTAAAACTTTTATGCGAACCAGAGAAGGTAATTTTCCAAGTTACAGATAGGGGTATTGGTATTCCTGTAGCAGATCAACAACGGTTATTTGAACCATTTTACCGCGGTAGCAATATTGCTAATCTACCGATACAGGGTACTGGACTAGGACTATCAATTGTGAAAACTTTGGTTGACTTACATGGTGGTCACATTGATGTGAAAAGCAAAGTTGGAGTAGGTACAACTTTTACGATTATGCTCCCCTCCATTAAATAAAAGTTTTGAATCAGTTTTTTAACCTGCCACAAATCCTAGTGATGAAACAATGATACATACATCGTCGCCAACAATTCTTGTCATTGAAGATGATGCTGTTACCCGCCATCTCTTCTTAGACAGTTTACAGGCTGAAGGTTATGACACCATCAGCGGGGAAAATGGTCGCATTGGTATTCAACTGGTGCAAGAGCATTTACCAGATTTGGTAATCTGCGATATCGTGATGCCAGATATGGATGGTTACGATGTTTTAAATGCTTTACGTCAAGACCCGTTGACAGCAATTATTCCTTTTATTTTTCTGACTGGTAGCGATACTAAAGATGCTTTACGTAAAGGTATGGAATTGGGTGCGGATGATTATCTTACCAAACCTTTAACTGTGGAGCAATTGCTGAGGGCGATCGCTATCCGCTTAGAAAAACAAGCTCTGCTCAGGTATTGGTATGCTACTCAATCGCAGCAAATATCGTCATCGATACCTACAAATATCACTGTAGCTGAAACTCCGGAGTCAATTTTTCCCTCAGTTCCACACCTCAAAGAAGTTTTTGACTACATCGAAGCGAATTATCACCAAGGAATTACTTTAGCGAAAGTTGCTGAGGCGGTGGGTTATTCCCGCGCTTATTTAACCAACCGAGTCGCCAAACAAACAGGAGATACTGTCAACGGCTGGATTCTCAAGCGACGGATGATGGCGGCGCGTTCTTTACTGAAGGATACTAACCAAACTGTTGAGCAAATTGCTCTGGCTTTAGGTTATCAAAATGCTTGTCACTTTTCTCGCCAATTTCGCCAGCATCATGGTGTACCTCCCAAACATTGGCGAAAAAAGCAGCAGTTTCTGAATACTTGCACTCAGTTAGAAAAGTGCTTACCTGTTAGTCAGAGTTGACACTCACCGCACTTTTAGGGCGGTGATTCTTGGGCTGATCATTGCCTCCACCAACAATGTTGATCTTGGTCTTACACGATCATGCCTGACTCGACTACACCCTTTAGGGGCAAGCCTCTTAACGAGTCAATCCCACAAGCGTAACTTTCCGTATGCCCTACGGTAGTTTATTTCTTTCTTCGTCCTTACCGTTTGGATTTATTTATTTTTATACCATTGCCGGATAGGAATTTTGAGATCACGGAGTAGGACGTTAAACCTGTTTCCTCATCGTTCTCACGGTCAGCAACCTATTAACATTATCTCACAAAGCCGTCGTAGAACGACGGGGTTTTAAACCCCAATTTTCGATAAAAAGGTAAATCAGAATTTTAATTATTCTTTGGCTGAGAAAACTGCTGTATTAATAGTTGCACAGCCAGAGCGATTAAACCGATCGCTACTATCCCAAATATGCCACTACCCAAGGCAACTATCCCCACAACTAAAGTACGTACCGCAGAGGTAATTTTGATGACGAGTTCATTGTGAGAATGAACTGGTTTACTAGCGAAAGTAGTAGCGATCGCAATCATCAACGAATATAAAGCATAGGCTAATCCACTAGAAATGATTGCGCCTGTGATGCAGCGTAGTGGCGATGCTTGCACCTGTGTTGCGGTTTCTTGTGGTGTAATGTTTTGGTCACTCATAAGTAAGTCAAAAGTCAAAGATCAAAAGGCAAAAGTTAAAAATAAAAATGAAAAATTTTTTACTTTTAACTTCTTACTTATTCAGATGCTATCTGAATGCCGTGTGTAATGGTGCGAGTCACAAACAATTCTAAATCTTCATTGGGTATTGCTTCTCTGATGTATTGTTTGACTGTTTGCGCTTGTGGTTCCGACTCGACAATTGCAAAGACACTCGGCCCAGAACCAGACATCATGGTTCCGAGAACTCCTGGTTGAGTTGCAAACAGTTCCCGCAGTTGCATCACTTGGGGATGAGCAGGTAAAACTACACGCTCTAAATCATTGTGCAACTTTTGAGCAATTTCTGTTGCATCTTTACGGACTATTGCTTTGACTATTTCACCAGAATGAACTGCGGCGGCGCGGGCGGCTAAATCTTCGGTGTTTTTCAGATAGGTATGACCAAATTCTTGGCGATAGGTTTTGTATGCCCAAGCGGTAGATACTTCTAGACTACGATATTTCGCCAATACTATATATATATGATCTAAACTCGGCAGTGGCGCAAGTTGTTCTCCTCTACCTGTTGCGATCGCTGTTCCACCTGCGACACAAAATGGTATATCTGAACCTAGAATAGCTCCCAATTCTTCCAGTTCTGTTTGGGTTAGTCCCAAGTTCCACAATAAATCTATTCCTACCAACACCGCAGCTGCATTTGTGGAACCTCCCGCCAACCCCGCCGCGACGGGAATATTTTTCTCTAATGTAATTTCCACTCCGCCATATTTAGCCGCAGCTTCGGGAAATTGTTTCGCCATTAATTCTGCGGCGCGATATACAAGATTAGTTTTATCGGTGGGTACTTGGGGATGGTCGCAGTGGACGCGAATAATTTGTTCACTGATGGCGCGGACAGAAATTTTGTCGGCGAGGTCGATGCTTTGCAAAATCATGACTAACTCATGATAACCATCGGGGCGATCGCCAATGATTTCCAGATACAAATTAATTTTGGCAGGGGCGATGAGGGTGTAACTACGCATCTTGAGTGCTGAGTGCTGAGTTAAAAGTGCTGAGTAAGTTACTCAGGCTTACCCATTGCTGAGTGCTGATTTCTTCAGCTCTGGCTTGGGGATTTATTTCTAATTGTTCCAGTAATTGGGTCAGGCGATCGCGGTCAATTACAGATTGCAAATTATTCCGCAACATTTTGCGCTTTGACCCAAAACCTAACTTTACCAGATTCTCTAATCTGCGTGGGTCGTTGGCTAAAGTTTCTAGTTGACGCGGACGCAACCTGACAACGGCTGAGTCTACTTTTGGCGGTGGGTAAAATGCACCAGCCGGAACTGTACAAATTAACTCACATTCTGCTAAATATTGTACCCTTACTGATAATGCTCCAAAAGTTTTTGACCCCGCTTTGGCATACAGTCTTTCTGCTACTTCTTTTTGAATTAACAGCACAATATAATCGAAGGGTTTAGGGTTAGGATTGGCGATAGTTCCTAATAGTTTTTCGATGATTGGCCCTGTAATGTTGTAGGGAATATTCGCCACTACTTTATTAGCATTTTGAAACTTGGGAAAGGCTGTTAAATTCGCTGCTAAATCTAACTCTAAAAAATCACCTTGTAATAACAAAAAATTGTCTTTACTGCCCAATTCCTTTACTAACAACTTACATAAATCTCTATCTATTTCCACTGCTACTAAAGCTTCTACTAAAGGTAGTAAACGCCGAGTCAAAATACCTGTACCCGGCCCGATTTCCAGGATACGGTCATTTGTACTACAATCTGCCGCCTGCACAATTGCGTTGAGAGCCTTTTCACTTTTGAGCCAATGCTGAGCAAAAACCTTGCGCGGTCGTACCATCTATTTCTCTTTTCCTGTAATGTTTTGGGCTTTTAACGAAAAATACATTTCTTACTTTTTGCTTACTTTTAAATGTTGTTTTTTATAACAGTTCGTTGTTTTTGGATTGACATTAGAAAAGCTTTGTGGTATAAGTTGACGTAACATCTGTGCTATTGTGTTAAATATAATAGTGTCATTCAAAAGCTATCTCCCGTAGGTTGGGTGGAGCGACAGCGTAACCCAACAAATGATACGCCGAAAAAGGCAAAATTTCTCAACTACAAAAATTAACGCTGCAATTTGTGTTGGGTTACGGCGCAATCTAGATTTATTGTGTGGCTTTTGATATCTTTTGTGCGCCTCCACCCAACCTACAAAGATTAATTTTTACTGCAATCTCTTTAGATGATATGAAAATACCTCAAGGTAATTAACAAGCAATATCGAATATGTTTTGTGTGGACAAATGAAGGAGCTTGTGAAGTAGAAATAGTAGATTATCATGATTGAGGTACATATTCATGAGAATACCTAAATATCGTCCTCCCAACCATCCTGGAGAAATTTTACTCAAAGACTTTCTAGTGTTACCTTACCTTTCCTACTCCAACGCTAAATGCAGTTTAAGAGCCGCATCAACTAATTGCATTAACTCTTCACTCAAAGTATTGACCACCTCTCCCAGGATTCTTTGCTTAGAAATTGTTCGCACCTGTTGCGCCTGTATTTTAGAAGGTTTAGATAAACCACTATCCTCTGGATTAAGTAAAACTTCAAACGGATAAATACGCCTAACATTTGATGTAATTGGTAAAATTGTCACCGTGTCAGCAGCACGATTATTTGCATCATTACTGACTATCAGCACCGGACGGCGTTTATCCATCTCTGAGCCTACAGTTGGACTGAGACTTGCATAATAAATATCACCCTTACGGGTTCGGCAGTCGCTACAACGGGGGGAACCCCCGCAACGCGCTGCCTCACCACGCTTCATCTGCTAATCCATCTGTAATTGTGACATCCCAATCATGATCAACTTCAGTAGAAGCGGCTTGATAAGCTGCTTCTAATTCCTGTTGTCGCAACAATTGCAACGCCATTTCAATCACTTGAGAGCGAGATTTACACGCATGAGTCACCTTGTAGTTTTCTACAAATTGTACGAGGGATGCTGGTAAGGAAATTGAGAGCTTTTCTACCTGCATAGTATTACCAAAAAGTAGGAATAACTTTCTTCTTCAATGGTATTACATCAGGTAGTATGAGTATATTCATTCTTTTTCTTCTCTCCGCGTATCTGCGTGATACAAAAGATTTATGCGAAAATGCTAAATAAAACCGAGCATAGTTATGTCAGACACACCACCAGACAGCATTTTGATTGTCACCGACGACGTAGCGCCAATTACCATTCCTGACGGGACAAAAGGTAGTTTTAGCAACACAAGAGGCTGGGGAGACGAAGTAAAAGAACCTCCCAGTACTAAAGGTGATGCGGTTCCCGTCTCCGCGCAAAAATTAGAACAGAACATGACTCAGTTTCTGCAATTGGTAGGAAGGTTGTTTAGTCGTGCAGAACAGCAAGCAAGTTCTAAAATGCAGCTAGAAGAAATTGAATTATCAGTAGAAATTAGCGGCGAAGGGGAAGTCAAGTTAATTGGTAGCGGTGCAAAAGCCAGTGGGAAAGGTGCGATAAAGCTGACATTTAAGCGACAAGAACCAAAGTAGATGGCGAAAAATTGGGCGATCGCAGTTGGCATTAACCAGTATGATTATCTGCAACCGCTAAATTATGCCAAGCGGGATGCAGAATTAATCCAGCAGTTTCTTCGCACTGAGGCGGGGTTTGACAGGATATTTTTTTTCAGCGATGACTCGCCTGATATTGGTGGAAAATCAACTCGTCCCACCCGTGCAAATTTGCGGCGAGTCTTTTTGGAGTTATTCAATCAACCCTTCATGGGTGCGGGTGATAACTTTTGGTTCTTTTTTAGTGGACATGGGATGCGCCATGCTGAACGCGATTATCTCATGCCTTTGGATGGGAACCCCGCAGATATTGAAGAAACGGCGATACCCATTAACTTTGTCACCGAACGGTTGCGGCGTTGTGGTGCTGATAACGTTGTCTTGATTTTAGATGCTTGTCGCAGTCTTGCCCAAAAAGGTGGTGAAGGTATCGGGAGACAGACGGCTGAGGAAGCGCGTCAACAAGGCGTAATTAGTATATTTTCCTGTAGTCCCCAGGAATATTCTTATGAAATTGAGGCGTTACAACAAGGTGCTTTTACTACGGCGTTATTAGAAGGGTTGGGAGTTCGAGGACAATGCGCCACGGTGGAGAGGTTGAACCAATATCTTAATCATCGTGTGCCGGAAATTGTGCGTCAGCATAAAAGTGCGAGGCAAACACCATATATAATTGCTGAACCTATAAATAAATCGCACCTGATACTTGTACCGCGATATGCAACCCTGACGGATATTGCAACTTTGAAAAATGACGCTTATCAAGCAGAAGTCAACAGAAATATTGAACTAGCAGAACAATTATGGATTCGGGTGAATGCTGCGGCTTCGGGTAAAGATATGGACGCAGTAAAAGCGTTGCAAAGAATTGAACGGTTGCGAAGTACTCAAGCTAATTCTGATTCTCCTAAGCGAAAATCTTGGCAACTATTTCCAGGACAAGATAAGTCGGTAGAACATCAAGAACTTCCTTCAGCAATACCTAATGATAAGTCTCCCAATCCTAAGAAAGTAAGATTTAAACCATTTACAACCCAACTAGTTTCCTTGTTGCAAATACAACCAGTATTTGAAGTTATTGGAATTATTATTTTAGCAGTAGGTTTGACATTCTTTTTTCAAGATACTTTGAGAGTAAATCGTGTAGATAGCTCCAATAAAACTCCCTTAATTTCAACAGGAAAAACTTCACCATCTACACCCGTACCAATCGTTACAAATATTTTTTCTCAAAATATCCGTTTAGAAGTCAAACTCAAGGAACGGAAAGTTTATGTCTATCGTGGTGATATTTTACAAGCTAAGTATCAAGTTGCTATAGGTAGAAAAGGTTGGGAAACACCAACAGGTTCTTTCCAAGTAAGGAATATGCAACGCGATCCTTCATATCTTCATTTTCTGACTGGAAAAGTTTTTGCACCAGGTTATGATAATCCTTTGAAAAAACGATGGATTGGTTTTTGGACAGATGGACGTAATGAAATTGGCTTTTGTGGTACTGATCAACCCAACTTGATAGGAGAGGCCGTTTCTCATGGTTCACTTCGGATGTTAAATGAAGATGTGGTTAAACTGTATGAAGTAGTAAAAATAGGGACTCCTGTAATTGTAAAGAATTAACAATTATAGATAAGTACGATCGCCTCTTCTGTAGGTTGGGTGCAGCGATAGCGTAACCCAACAAATGATACGCCGGAAACCGCAAAATTTCTCAACTACAAAAATTAAAGCTGCAATTGGTGTTGAATTACGGCGCAATCTAGATTTATCGTGTTGCTTTTGATATCTTTTTGTGCGCCTCCACCCAACCTACCATCTGATAACTGTCAAAAAACTCCATATCCTGTATATTCTCTCATTTCAGGAGCTTGAAATCCTAAAACAATATCATCTTTAGGAACCCCTCGCTCTACAAGTTCTTGAGCCACTCTCATTTCCGTCATATTCTGCTCAATTGAAATTTTTCCCTGCTTAATATCCAAATGTAAAACACAGCCATAAACTCGTCGATGACCATCCCAACCTACATTCATAATCATGTAATGGTCTTGCTTTGTATCAAAAACCGTGTAGCAATCAATCTGACCATTTGCTATGGGAATAGCAGCATAAGCCGTCAGCAATGACTGAATGATATTGCGATAAGACTCTAGGGTATCCATTGTAAAATTACCTCTTGAATTGGGTCATAAATAATTTGTTTAATTTGATATCTCTCTACAGATATTTGGGCAAATTCCCGCTTGAAAAAGACTTCATAAACACCTACAGGTACTGCTAAATATTATAGGAATCGACTCTGGCATATTACGTCTGATTCTCCCTGGTGCGGTGGTGTTCAACACAAAGAGACGTTGCAATGCAACGTCTCTACTGGGTTATCGCATCAAGATTTGCCTAATTAAAATACTCATCACCTCATCTGCGTTATCGGTGGGTAGCAGTGGACTCCAATCTCCCACACTGGCGTAGCCAATCACTTGCAAATGGTGAATTGTGCTAGTAACAACATCAGCAGAACCCATCAGGATATGCTTTATCGGTTTTCTGTAGGGATTGCTGGTGGGTGTATTTGAATCTTCGTTTAGGTACTGTTCTAGTTTTGATTGTGCCATCATTATATTTAGACTCCGATAGTGGGTTGAGATAAAGGCGATCGCCCTCCGGCCAAGATGTGTGCGATCGCCTTTATCATGCTTTTATATTAAGGTATAAAATTATACATGTCAACTATAAATGCAAAAATAATTGTTAATAAGTCCTCAGTTTTAACAAGTAATTTATAAGTGCGATCGCCATCATAATTGTTCTCTTATCCAAGCACGAAAAGCTTTCATTGTTGCATTTCTGCCTTCAGTTTTACTCCGTTGTAAATATTCAGGAATTACTTGATTAATCGGTAAATTAGGAAAGGCTAGACTGTTATTAGTTGTTACATATTTGCCATTAATCAAGATATTAATTTCTAATTTATTGCCTCTCCATCGCCACAATTCCGGGACTCCTAGCACTTCATAATTATTAAACCGAGTCCGCGATGTAATATCAATTTCAATAGCTAAATCTGGGGGTGGATCAATTGTTAAATCAATTCTGTCCTTACCTCTAACAGCCGCTTCATTTTGAATATAGAAGCAATCATCAGGTTCTATCCCAGCATCCATTTTTTCTTCGTCAAAAGTTGTAGAACCCAAACTCCAAAATTCAATGTCGAGTTCTTCTAGAAGAGCTTTGACAAAATCCCCAATCATAACTTTAGCTACTTCATGTTCTGGTAATGGAGCCATGATTTCCAACACCCCTTGACTGTAAGATATGCGAGAACTGCGATTTTCGCCTAATTCTGCCAAAATATGTTTATAAGTTGACCAAGATATATTTTTAATTAACAACTGATGACCAGCAGGTACAATTAGTTGGTTGAGTTCCAGTAACATCACTTTCCTCGCTTTTCCAGTTAACCTAACCTGTACTAACTCCAGCATATAGCAATGACAGCTATTACATTCAACCTCAACGCCATTGTTAAACTCACTGACGAACAGTTCTATCAACTGTGTCGAGAAAACCCTGATGTCAAATTTGAGCGCAATACTAAAGGAGAATTAATTGTTATGCCACCCACAGGAGGAGAAACGGGAAAAAGCAATTTTGAAATTGCAGTGGAATTTGGTATATGGAATCGTCAAACAAAATTAGGTGTATGTTTTGATTCTTCCACCTGTTTTAAGCTTCCCAACGGTGCAAATCGTTCACCTGACGTTGCTTGGATAAAACAAGATAGATGGGATGCACTTACTCCCCAGGAAAAAGCAAAATTTCCCCCTATTGCACCAGATTTTGTATTAGAGTTGATGTCGCCTAGTGATGAGTTGGCAGAAACCCAAGCCAAAATGCAAGAGTATATGGATAATCAAGTTCAACTTGGTTGGTTAATTAATCCTCCAGCCAAGCAAGTTGAAATTTATCGTAAAGGTAAACCAGTAGAAATTTTAGATTCGCCTACACAGTTATCCGGAGAAGATATATTACCAGGATTTATCTTAGATTTAGCAATAGTTTGGAATTAATTGATTATTTGCGACTTTCCGGTTGAGTAATCGGAATTTCAATGACAAACTCTGCTCCTTTTTTAGGTTCTGAATTGCAATATAAGTTGCCACCATGTCTATCTACTATAATTTGATAACTAATTGATAACCCTAATCCTGTACCTTTACCGACATCTTTAGTAGTAAAGAAAGGGTCAAAAAGTTTAGAAAGTACAGATTGATTAATTCCCATGCCATTATCTGAGATCCGGATGGCTATTCGGTTACTATTCACCACTTCTGTGTGGATAAAAATTTTTCCATGTTCACCGATAAAAGTCTCTTCTAAAGCATCAATAGCATTACTCAAAATATTCATGAATACCTGATTGAGTTGACCAGGATAACACTCAATTAGAGGTAATTTGCCATATTCTTTAATGACCTCGATTTCTGGATGATCTGGCTTACATTTGAGACGGTTGTGTAGAATCATCAAAGTACTTTCTATACCTTCGTGAATATCTACTTGCTTAAATTCGGCTTCATCCAGACGTGAGAAATTACGCAAAGATAAGACAATCTCACGGATACGTTGAGTTCCCACTTGCATAGACTGAAGCAGTTTTACTAAATCTGTTTTTAGGAATTCTAAGTCAATATCTGCTATTTCTGCTTGAATTTCTTCTGGAGGTTCAGGAAAATGTTGTTGATAGAGTTCTACCAGCCGTAATAAATCTTGGGTATATTCGCTAGCAGGGATAAGATTACCATGAATAAAATTAACTGGATTATTAATTTCATGGGCTACACCGGCAACCATATTACCCAATGAAGACATTTTCTCACTATGAATGAGTTGCGATTGAGTACGTTGGAGTTCTAACAACGTATTTTCTAAATTCTCGGCTTGTTGTTGTAATTGCATTACTGCTTGTTTGCGTTCAGTAATATCAGTTGAGACACCTAAGATTTGTTTAACTTTACCGTCTGCATTACGATTAAAAGGTGTTTCCCGACTGTATAACCAACGCCATTCTCCATTGATTTGCTTGACTCGAAATTCAAATTCAAAAATATCTCCATCATTGGCAGTCAGGATTTTTTCGTGAGTTTTTCTGATTGTTGCAATATCATCTGGATGCATAATATTTGGAATTAGATTTGCTCCCATTTGCTGAACAATTTCGATAGAATAACCAAGAACGGTAGCAATTTCTTGATTCGCATACACATTGCACTGTTCTTCTAAATCGAAAATGTAAAGTAAATTAGGAGAAGAATTAGCAATACGTTGAATAAAGTGCTGACTGGCTTGCAGTTCTGCTTCCGCCTTTTTACGAGCGGTAATATTTAACGTTGAGCCAACAATGCGATAAATTTTACCCTCACGATTTTTTAGAGGGTTAAGAGTAGTTAACCACCAAGTTTCTTCATCATTAAAAGTTAAACATTCTTCATAATTAATACTATTGCCAGCATCCACACAACTTTGATAACGCTGAGTAACGGCTGCACCTTCAACCGCACCATGCAATTCTTCAGGAGTTTTACCAACAATTCTTGTATGATTAATCCCAACCATTTTTTCTACTGCTGAGTTACAACCAGCAAAACGAAATTCCCTATTTTCTAAAACATCGACTACAAAGATGAATTGTGGAAAGCCATCATAAATAGTGCGTAAAAATTGCTCTTGTTCTTGTAGTTGAGCTTCTGCTGTTTTGCGATCGCGGATATCACGTGTAATAGTTGATAAATACAAAGGTTCACCAGTCTCAGAGTCTTTCATCAAAAAAAGATTGTAATCAACAGGTATTAGTTCTTCGGTTTGAAAGTGTCGGAAACGATATTCACCTTGCCAGACTCCATCTCTGATCACCGCAGGAATAATATGCTGAGATACATATTCTCTGTCTTCTGGCGCAAAGCATTGCTCAATTGTGAAATCTTCACTAAATTCTTGATTTTCTAATCCCAGCAGCTTTCTGCCAGCTTCATTTAAGAAAACAGGTTTTCCTTCTAAGTCAGCACAACCAATAAAATCACTACTATTTTCAATTAGGGAAACAAACAATAAACGTTCTTTTTCAGCTTGCTTACGTTCTGTGATGTCCGTTGCAGAGATAACTAGCTGGTAAATCTTAGAGGAACTGTCAAACAAAGGTGTGACATTCATTAACCACCAAGTTTCTTGCTCATTAGCTAAAAAAGATTCCTCAAAAAATAGGCTTTTACCTGACTGCACACATTTTCTGTAGTATTGACTATAAAGATGTGCCATATCAGCAGGTAGGGCTTCTGACACTGTTCTGCCCACAAAATTATCCAGCGGTACAGCAGCTGTTCTCAGCATCGCAGGATTAAATTTTACGTAACGGAACTCTGCCCCATCCTCTAAAACCTCTAGGACAAAAATACCGTAATCTACACCTTCCCAGATGCTTTGTAAAAATTGTGCTTGCTCTTTTAATTGTTGTTCAATTTGTTGTTGTTGGCTAATATCAGTCAAGTAACCATACCAAACAATAGCTCCGTCTACTTGCTGTTCTGGCCGAGAGATACCGCGAACCCATCTGTCTCGCCCCGATGAACTTCCAACCCGCCATTTATGTTCAAACTTTTGCAGAGTTTGGGCAGAGTGCATAATTGCAGCTTGTAACCCAGGCAAATCATCAGGGTGGACATTAGCAAATCCTAACAGTGCATCTTCTCTGACTTGTTCTGGCGCTAACTCTAAAATTTCTTGACATCCCGAAGACACAAAAGGAAAAGACATAGCACCGTCAGTATCCAGCCGAAATTCATACAGCATCCCTGGTATGTTATCTGCCAGCTTTTGGAATCTGGCTTCGCTCTGGCGTAAAGTTGCGGTACGTTCCTCGACTTTTGCTTCTAATTCTATTTCTGCCTGTAAGTTACTGGATGACTGGGTATGCTGATACTGAACAACTACCTGACGCAACTTTGTTAGTTCTTTTTGCAGGGAATCGTAAGTATTTTTATCTACAGTAATCAGATTACCAGCCATAGTATTTTTACTTGCCTATTGGGGAACTGAAATGAACTTAAGTTATATTTTTCCCAATATCAGGCAAACAAGAACAAAATTTTCAAATTGTATCAGAAGTCAAGTATCTAAGTTTTTTAATTTCTGAATTCTGTTTTGATAAATCCCATTCCCTAATTCAGCAATTCACCTAATTGATGCTTAATCAATAAACCTTTGAGAGTAGAGTTTTCAGCTTTTAAAGCTGTGTTTTCTGCTTCTAATTCTTTAATTCTTTCTTGTAAAGCTTCTTTAGTTGTACCTTGTCTATGAATAACAACTTCTTGATAAATAGCTAAATTCGCATCCTCATTCATCCATCGTTGATAAGTTTTAGTATGCTCCTGTACTGTATGCCCCATGTAATCACCCATTGTTTTGATTGGCACTCTTAAACGATGACCACGAATTGCATAGGCATGACGCAAATCATAAGGTTTAAATCCTATGTCGGCATTTCTAAATTTAATTTGTAGTTTTGCAGTTTTATTACTCAAAGTACCTGTATGATAAGGCAATTTAATATTTTTTAAATCGAATAATTCTACCCAATGAGGGTATAGTGGTGGAATTCCACAACTGCGTTCACCAGTTTTCGTCCCTTCGGTCAGGTGAGGATTTAAATTTACTAAATGAAAAGTGTTGGCTGCATCGATAAAAGCATCGATATCAACAGCAAATAATTCATGTGGTCTTAAACCATAAGTAGCTAACATTCCATAAGCCCATTGCCATTGTTCTGGTTCCGTCAAATTTTCTTTACTAGCATATATTGATAATGGACTGCCGATTTTTCTAAACCCTTGAATAATCTCGTCGTCAGTAGGCACTTTCCGCAGTGTGGGATGGGGTTTAGGGGTGGCGTAACTGTAAATCGTAGTAAAATTAGTAATTCCGCAAAATTCGCAAAACTTTTTCAATTGCCAAACCAAGAAAAAGCGAGATGAAGTATTAGGTTTAGTTTTTTCTAACGCCAGTTCTAATGCTTGAGCGGACAGGGGAAAATCTTGGGGTAATTTTTTGAGATGGCGCAGATAATGAGTTTCCCAGGTGCGGATTCCTTGCCGATTTTTTTCGTGAGTTCGCCAAAATTGGCGTTCATATTCTTGAATTAATTCACTGATGAGTTTGGTAGATTTTTCTGGATCTGGCAGTTCAATTTTTTGGGCTTGTTTACCTAGTAATTCAGGAGTCCATTGAAATTGTTTAGTGATTAATAATAAGTCTAATTCTCGCGCTTTTAAAACTGCCATTTTCAATCCAGTATCATTAGCAGCAAATCCACAAGAAATTGTATATTGTTTATTAGGACTACCTTGTTTACCAATATCACCCGGACGACAAGGAAATGTCCCCTGCAAACCTATAGTTTTATGACTGGTTAATTTAAGTTTGACTTTGACTTTTTCTAAGCTTAATGCAGAATTAGCTTGCTGAATGGCATATTTAATTCTTAAATATTCCCGTTCTATTTTGGCAAATTCATCTGATGCAGGGTGTTTTGCTTTCCACTGCTTCCATTTAGATGGTTCCCATTGGTCAATTGTTATACCATCCCATTCAGCTTTACGGGGGTCGTAGGTGCTGGTTGCATTACTGGGCATGATGATTTAAGTTAATTGGACTAGTAGTGGTTTTGAAGATAGCTAATCACAGTCGAGAAGTAAAGCAGTAGCAATTAGCTGATTCAAGATTAGTAATTTTATACGGAATTGATACCAAGGACACTGAAGTTAATAGATAAAGTATGGCAGTACAACTATGAGTCAAAAATATTTAATCCCATTAATTGTTGTAGCGATCGCAGCCAGTCTGGGCAGTTGTAGTTCTAATCCTACACCAACATCCAGCAAAATTGACGCTGAAGCCCCAACACCCACCGCTACCACAAATCCTAGTCCAAATCCTAGCCAAAGCCCTAGTATGGCTCAACTGAGAGCTAAAAATACAAAAATTGAGCCATTAGACGCAGCACCCAAAACAGAAACAAGTAAAACTGTCAATGTAACCCTCTATACCAGCGATACTCAATGTCAAGAACTGATTCCGCAAAAGGTGGAAGTACCAGCCGCTGAACCTGTAACTAGTGCAGTTGGTAAAATCATCGATGACAGAGACACCGCCGACTTTAGTGTGTCTGGTTATCGAGTGAATGTGCGAAATGGTGTGGCTACAGTTGATTTGCGCTTATCTCCTCAGTCTAAACGCCAAATAGCTTCTCTTTCTAGCTGTGAGCAGTTTGCTTTATTTGGGAGTCTCCGCAAAACTTTGATGAGTAATTCTCAATGGAAAATTAAAGACGTGCGCTTTACAGAGAAAGGTGAAGAAATTGTACTTTAAATGTGTATGTAGGGAGTAATGCGATCGCATCACCAGTATTTCCTGACTTAAAATTGACTGTGGCTCAAATTTTGCAAGGTTAATCAAATTACTTGACCAATACCCTTGAGAATTTGCCAAATATTATACAGTTCCGTAGCAGATGTAAACAAAGCAAACACCCGTGATAAATCGTATTGTGGTGTACCTGCTTCTCGCTTGACTTTGATAAACAAAACATCATCCCCATTTGTCACCATCCCAAACACAGGTTTATCAATGTGAGGATTAGCCATAAGATAAGCTAAGGATTGGGGAACAGCCGACCAAATCGAAAGTGTGGTTTTTTTGGATTCTACCACCATTATCCACAACTGATTTTGGAGTACCAAAACATCAATCCTGCCACGCAGTACTTCTTCCCCATCATTCAATATTAAATCTACAGATGATTCTGCTTTAATTCTGAAAGGAGGGTCATAAAATCCAGACAGCGCCAGCAATGGGGATACCACTAGCAACATAACTGTTCCTTCTAACAAATCACCTTCACCACGGTGGTAGAGATATCTGCGACGCAGTACATCCAGGGAAGCTTTTTCTGTTTCAGGAATTTGGGGTAATTCACTATTCCACTCTGGAAAAAATTCCTCTGACTCAACGCGAACTAAACCAAAGCGGGTTTCTGCTTCTGTCAAACTGGTAATTGCTTCCGTGATTGCTGTTACCTGTGTCATTCTTGCTTTACCGCCAGATAAAATTTTTGGTGTTGGGTTTCCTGATTGTGAGTGACTAAAACTAGATTATTAGCGATCGCACATTTAGTATATTATCGCGTCAAGGCTTAGTGCGATCGCACCTCCTAAAATGGTAGCCTTGGTGAATGGAATTCGCCTGGTGCTTTTCTGATATCATTTGTTGGGTTTGGTTTCGTTTCACCCAACCTACAGGAGATTGCTTAACAAGATTAATTCCAATCTTGCAACTCCAGGGTTTGAATTCTACCGAAATGACGCTGATTGTGAGTGACTAAAATTAGATTATTAGCGATCGCAACTCCCGCAATCAGTAAGTCAATATCATCAACGGGAATCCCTTGGAGGCGCAAGTCTGCATATATTTCTGCTGATATAGTAACAGACTTTTCTGTAAGAGGTAAGACAACATTTTGGGCAGAAAATTCCAAAAACACCGCAAGTTGCTTTTGAGCATCACGATGTTTTAAACCACTCAGAATTTCATAGTACGTTATTATGCTGATGTTGATTTGAGGATAAATGCTCAGATAAGCTTGAAACTGAGCAACAACATTAGCATTACCCCTGAAAAACAATGACAAGATATCAGTATCAATCAATGCTGGTTTCACGATTTGTTCTTTGAGAAAATGCTTGCTGACGACGGATAGCCATCTCGTCTAAAAATTCACCATATACTTGATCTGGTAAATCGTTCCAACAACCTGCAAACTTCATAATTGCAGCAGCATTGTTAGTTTTGGTTTCTGAACTAAGTCGGAAACCATGAATTAATTCATATAGTTGTGCTAACTCAGCATCTGGAATTTGCTGAACTTCTTCTAAAACCTTCACTCTCCATTCAGAATAATTCATCAGCCTATCTCTCCTGCATCAGTGAAAAATTATGAGAGCGATCGCATATTTAGTATATTATCGCGTCAAGGCTTAGATCCCCGATTGCCATTCGTTGGATCTAGGTAAAAGAGGTAAATAATGTGCGATCGCACATTCTAAAATAGTAGTTTGGCTAGAATGTGGCTAGATAGCACTCTAAATTAACTGCTAAAAATTATGAATATCCAACTCAAAGCAGAATATGAGCAATTTATCCAAAACAGAATTGCTACAGGTAGATATGAAAATGCTGAAGATGTGATTATTAAAGCCTTGAAACTACTGGAAGAATGGGAAAAGGGTTATCAGGAATGGGAAGAAGAAACTCAGCAAAAACTAGCAGATGGACTTGCTTCTATCGAACATGGAGATGTATTAGATAGTCAAGTGGTAATGGCGCGACTAGAAGAGAAATTACGCTTGGCACGTACCACTTGATTAAGTCGTAGGTTTTCTGTATTATAGGTAAATCACTCATCCGTAAAATCTAAAAAAATTTGTCGCGCTTCGCGCGGGAAGGGTAAATAAAAAAGTGTAAAGGGCAAAAGAGTAAAAGAGTAAAGTGCTAAGAAGCCCTGCCCCGCACAACCACAACCCGAAAACCCACGAGGTTGCCCCTGCCGTCACGCCCATCCCCGCCGCGATTCGCCGAACGGCAATACCTCGGATAGGAGTCCCACGAACCACCGCGCAGCAGACGAGATTGATTATTATTCTCATTCACCCATGCACTGCCATCAATCGGCGCATTATTATAATTTCCGTGCCACTCATCCTCACACCATTCCCATACATTACCACACATATCGAATAAACCAAAGGGGTTAGCAGGAAATTCCCCAACATCGGTTGTCTGCTCCCGATATTTACCTTTGGGAGCAGAACCGTAAGTATAATTTCCGTTGTAATTCGCCAACTCTGTCGTAATCGTTTCACCAAAATAAAACGGCGTAGTCGTTCCCGCACGACAAGCATATTCCCATTCCGCCTCACTGGGTAAGCGATATATCTTACCAGTCTTTTTAGATAATCGAGCGCAAAACTCAACTGCATGATCCCAAGAAACACGCTCCACAGGACGGTTAGTACCCTTAAAACGGGATGGATCGGAATCTAAATCAATATTTACTTTATCAAGAGCCGCAACGGCTTGCCACTGCCCTTGGGTGACGGGAAACTTACCCATAAAAAAGGGTTGAACATTGACATTATGCTGCGGACTTTCAGAGTCGCGTCGTTCCTTCCCGCTCTCTGGCGAACCCATGAGGAATGTACCGCCAGGAATGGACACCATTTCTAAAACTACGCCATTACCCAAGTCTTCAGTAAAAAACTCGGCGCTTCCACGTCTGCGACTAATTTCACAACTTTTTCCTATCCCCAAAAACCCAGACTTTACACCAGTGATAGTGGCTGTTTTAAATTCAAAAGTCCGAGTTTGAATACCTTGAGTTGATTTTGTATTTTGTTGTTCTTGTCGTAACCTTTCAGCGTCCCGCCTTCTTTGTTCTTCCTGACGTAACCTTTCAGTTTCCTGCCTTTGATATTCGGCTCTTTGTTGCTCTTGAAGTAATCTTTCAATTTCTTCCTGCTGACGCTGATATTCGGCTTCTTTTGGCGCTAAAATAAGCTGCTTAATTGCTTGTATATCTTCATCCCTAAGTCCTAAATATTGCTGATAGTCGTGTAAATCTTTTTGAATTAACTCGTTAAACGGATATCTTTCTTCATTAACTGCACGAATTAACGCCTGTTCATAACGCTCTCGTTTCCGCTCATATTCTCGATAAGGTTGCAATACTTCTTCTAAGATTGCCCTAGCTTCATTATCTGATAATTGCCACTCAAGCCGCTTAGATTCCAGTAATTCCAGTGCAAAAACAGAAAGCTTACCCTGATTTAACTTGGCACGTTGTTCTACTTCCTTACGATACTTCAGCTTAGGATCATCCTTGGGTGACTTCGCCAGAAAAATCCGATAACCATCTTTAAAAGGATAAAACTCCGGTGTCATCGCGGGAGATGCTTCTTGGACTTTGGTTTTAGCGTAGTCATGCAACTCATCCACCGCAATAAAACCATCGCCATCTTTATCGGCTGCACCTTTTTCTATGCCTTCTACTAAATATTGAGTGTAAATCGACAAGTCTAATTCATCAGATGCAAAAGCATATTGTGTAGAAGTGGAAGCCGTGAGAATTGCTGTTCCTTCACCGCCTAATTGCTGTTGTAGGTCAATCGTACCAATATTTTTAGCTATCAAACCTTTGGCAAAAGCACCGCTAAAGCAGCAATCTAAAATTACTACCCTGCGCTTCGATTTGCTGCTGTTCATCCAGCCATGTACATCTTTCGCGGCTATAGCTGAAGCTGTCCGCAATTTTCCTGCATCTTTACGGGTGATGCGAGTGGAAAAGTAAAACTCACCATTATCCACGGTTACACCATGCCCAGAAAAATACAAAAGTACCAAATCATCTTTCTGACACTTGGCGTACAATTCCTCAATAGCCTCAGCCATTTCTTGGCGTGGAGCATTAGTCAATGTTTTAACATCATCAAACCCCCCCATTTCCGGGTTTTTTAACACACGCCGCATCGCCTCCACATCTTCCACAGCCTTGGGTAGCGGTGCTAATGTTGGTTCCTGATATTCACTAATCCCAATTAGCAGTGCTACCTTAGCCATTGTTGCTGTTTGACGAGGAGTTGTTGAGAAATTCTTGGGCTTTTTGGTAAGCAAAGTTAAATTCTTCGCGGCTGCTGGCTTCTATGTTGAGTTCTCTACCATCAGGCGCTTTCACCACAATTTTAATTGGTTTGTTGCCAAAGCGATCGCCCAGAAACCCAAACAAAGCTTTCAGGTTTTTGGGGTTAACCTCTGCATTCAAAAACCCCAACAAAAAACCACCCAAAGCCTTAGAACCTTCTGGTACATCCGTAACCGCAACTAAATCTGCATCCTCTACGCCATCGACCTCTCGCAACTGGGGAAGCAAATTCTGTACTTGGGCTTGCAACTCTTCATCATCCAAACCCAACTCCGTCAGGGAAACAGTCACCTGAATATTAGATTTAGTTACCATAGCGATCGCTTAAATATAATTTAGAGTTGTTTTAAACGATTGTATCGGTTATTTGGGCGATTTGAGTAAAATTGCGGTCATTCCTCTCTGCGCCTTTGCGTGACGGCAGTCGCTACAACAGGGGGAACCCCCGCAACGCGCTGCCTCCTCTGCGTGAGACATATTAACCAACAGCATAATCTGTAAAATGCCTCAAATAAGGTGCTTGATATCCAATTACAATATCTTGCTTTGGTATACCTCTATCTACCAATTCATTCGCAATACCCACTTCAGTATTATCATTTTGAATCCAAACTTTGTCATCTTTAATATCAATATGAACTGTACAGCCATAAATCCGGTGACGATTATCCCATCCTAAATGGATAATTTGATAGATATTTGCTTCACTATTAAAAATAGGAATTACTTCAATTTCTCCATTAGCTGGCTTAATTTGACTATACTCGGTAAGAACTTCTTTGATAATTTGTTGATATTTCTCTACTTTATCCATTCTACTATTTCCTCCTGAAATGGGTCAAAAATCATCAATTTTAATTGGTATTCTTTAATACTCATTTTGGGGAGTTGGCGGCTAAAAAAATCATTATAAGTGTCTAAATTTACCGCTAAATAAAGCACACGTTCCGGTTGTTTTTCTCGCAGCACAATACGATAGTTTAAAAACTGACCAAGTGCGGTATGAAACTCAGATAAATTTGAAGGAGCAAGAAAACTCTTGATTTCCACAGCTATCTTTTCTTGGTCTCGCTGTGCAGCAATTAAACGTTCAGAACCCAAATCTATAAATACTTGATCATCTTCTAGTTGCAACGATAAGGGATCATCTGTAATTGTCCAACCATCTTTTTGTAAAGCTAATTTTACGACTTGATGAAATATATCTTTAGTTGGCATATTCTATATCTTCACAAACACCAGCTTTATGTCAAGTATCTTTTCGTCGGTAGGCAAATTTTGACCACCCCAGTTAATCAGATTGAGTTAACAGCCATTGTTCAATCAATTCTGTGACAATATCACTCATTTGCCGTTCTTGAGAGACTGCGGCGGCTTTGAGTCGGCGATGTAGTTGTTTAGGTAAATAAATAGTTGTACGGGTATAATCTGGGTCAGTGCTTTTGGTGCGAGAAGCTGGTTTTTCGTCAACAGTTGGCAATTTATCTCTGAGTTGGCGACTACGCGCAGCATCAATTAACTCATCAAAACGGCTTGTCTTTTTCTTGTTATTCATTAATTGTTATTGATTAAACAGTTTAATTCTTTTGACTTAATTCAATATCTCTTTTCCGGCTTCAGCGTAACACCGCCAAGCAATTTGAGCGTATGGGTCTTTAACAGCATTTACAGGAACTCCTTCTAAAGCAGCACGTTGAAATACAGCCAGTCGCCGAATACCTGATTGAAATATAGGTAAACCAGCATTTAACAAGGTGGTTCTTGCTTCTTCTCCCGCCTTGTTGGGATAAGGGGGTATGAGAGTGAGCAAAATTCGGTAGCTGGTTTTGAGTTTTTGCAGTGAATCTACCATTTGTAATGTTGCAGTTAATGCGATCGCATCTGGAGTAGTTGGTATAACTAATAAATCACACCCTTTCGCCAGCGTTTTTAACTCATCTGCATCAGGTCTGGCAGGAGTATCTATTACTATATGCTCATAAAGTTTAGCTAAACTGACTGCTTGCGCTTCATCAGCAACTTTAAAAGGTAAACAGCCCCGGTTAGACCAATCTAAAGCACTACGGTTTAAATCTCCATCTACTAATAGTGTGTCAGCTTTGTTCTGAAAGTATGTAGCTAAATGCAACGCTGTCGTTGACTTACCTACCCCCCCTTTAAAGGCGGCTACGGTGATGATCATTTGATTTATCTGCCAAGATTTTACGCGATTTAAACATTTAAACATCTGAATAGCTAAATATTGAAACATTCAGATGTTTAATTTTTAGAATATTTATATACAAAAGTTAAGTAAGCTAATTATTTGTTTGCTAAATTATATAAGTAAAGTGAGAGATAAAAGTATTTTTAATATCCGTAAGTTATTACTAGTACAAAAGTACTTTTATGGTCATAAAATCTGCTGATGTTAATAGATGGACAGGTGTACCGAAAAGTTTTACAATCTGTCTCATAAGAGTAAATCTACTTACTGCACCATCAACCCCAGCATAGTAAAGATTTTCTAGTGATTCCTCCCGCCAGTGGAGTCATTCTATTAAGATAAGAAAGTCTTTAGTAGAGGGTAGTAGACTATGGATGTCAAGCTGATCCTGGCTGGATTAACAGTAGTGTTTACTGTTGCGTGCCTATTTTTTGGTACGAAAAATGGATTTTATGATTCAGAGAACTATCATGGCAATGGCTCTGCACATTAACTAGCAGTCATAAACTGCGTACAGCAAGACAAATGAAAAAGAAACTAGGGCTAGGGACAAGGAACTAATGAGTAGTATTTTTACTCAGCACTTTCGACTCAGCACTCAGCACTTTTTCAAGGTAAATCATGCCCAGCTTTGACGAACCAATATGGGTTTGTAAGAGGCGTTCTCTCCAATCAAAAATCCGTAATCTCAGGGTATATGGGCGCAGTACCACACTTAGCCCTATGTCACAAAAGCAAAATCTCCAAAACTCAAGCTTTTGCGATGCATCAAAGGTGATCAGGTTGGAGGGGGGAAAGCATGAGGGATAATCTGTCGGCATCCTCTCGCTTTGATACTGAGGAAACTAATGTTGAATTAAACTGTTTTCCTTTCAGTGTCCAGCATAATGATGAGGGTGTATGTTTACTGGTCAAAATGGGGCCGCATCGCATTCTGCTAGATTGTGGAATGGGTAACATTGCTTTATTGCAAAAGGGGCTAACTAAGTCGGCACGTCGAGGTAGTTCACCCTTACCAGCAGATGTGGTATTGATCAGTCATGCTCACCCAGATCATGCTAGAGGTGTGTTGGCATTACATAAAGCTTTTCCGCTTTTACCTATTTATGCCAGCGAAGTCACTACCAAATTACTGCCATTAAATTGGCCAGAACAAAACCTCAAAGATATTCCCCAATTGTGTCATGCTCTGCCTTTGCGATCGCCCATAGAATTGCAAGAAGGTTTAGTAGTAGAGTTATTTCCCGCCGGACACTTACCAGGGGCTGTGGCAATTTTACTCACCTACACAACCGAGCATCGCTCTTACAAAGTACTATACACAGGTGACTTTTTCTTATCCAATTCCCGATTAGTAGAAGGTTTGCGCTTAGAAGAACTGCGGGGATTAGATGTAAATGTGTTAATAATCGAAGGTACTTACGGGACATCTCGTCATCCCCACCGCCGGAACCAAGAAAACCAATTAGCGGAAAGAATTAATCGCGCCATAGCAGAATCTCATTCTGTAATCCTCCCCACCCCCGCATTAGGTTTGGGACAAGAACTATTAATGCTGCTGCGGAGTCATCATCACTTCACCGGACGGGATTTAGATATTTGGGTGGATGGTACTGTGGCTAAAGGCTGCGATGCTTATCTAGAACTTTTACCTTATCTTCCCCCATCCGTACAGAACTTTGCTCGCCATCAACCCTTGTTTTGGGATGAACGGGTGCGTCCGAGAGTCCGGCGCTTGCAGCCAGAACGGCGTACTGTTGTAGGACAGTCCCCCTGTATTGTTCTCACAGACTCAAATGCTGATTTAAGGGAATATTGCCAACCCAATACAGGCCCTTGGCTGATCCTCCTACCAGAAAAAATTGATATAAAAATTAACAAACAGTATTTAGCTCCCACCACTGTAGAAAGCTACTTGCTGGCTCAACATAGTGATGGCCCTGGTACAACTCAACTTATTCACAATTTGCGCCCCCAGCACGTCTTATTTGTTCACGGTTCTGCTGCTTACTTAGCTGATCTCACTAGCTTAGAGGAATTACAAAATCGCTATCACGTCCATTCGCCAGCAGCTAACACCTCAGTAGAACTGCCAATTGGGGATACATTTGTTCAACCAGCTGCACCGGAGACGAACTACGAAGGAGAACTGACAGAATTAGCCACAGTCATCACAATTACGTTACCAGAAACGATTACTGAAGATCCGCGTTGGCGGGAATTTGCCGATACTGGCTTAATTGAAGCGCGTTGGCAAGGAGAAGAAATTGTTTTACGGGGATTATCGCAAAGAGAATTACTAAATCAAAGTAGCGATCGCTATACTTTATCAGATGTTGACTGCTGTGGCACTTGCCGACACCAAAGAGGACAGCGTTGTTGGAACCCTGTTTCGCCCTTATATAACTTTAAAGTCACCCTTGAAGGCTATTGTCCAGCTTTTGAACGCTCATCAACAACTGAGTCCTGAGTAAAGAGAAATTTATCTCACTCACCCAGGACTTAGGACTGTGCTTTTAGTTAATCAGGATTGGAGTCGGTAAAACGATTACGGATGCGTTCAGCATCAGGACAATCTTCAGTTAGGAGAGGTTCGACATTACCCCGTGGTACGGAAGCCAACTTTTGAGTGACAGCGCCAATACTTTCGAGGCGAACCATTTCTTCCCAAGAACAAACTTCGTCTTCCTCATCCGTTTCATAGCGTAACGTCACCAAATCTCCCTCTATGTCGATGATGCGGGCGCGTTCTATCCAGCGTTGCTGGTCCCGCAAGAAAACACATACCTCCCGCCCATCGCAACACAGTTGATAAATCTTGCGGTGTAGCATGTACTGCTTCTGCCTTTTTAAACAACGTACGTTAAACCTGAAAAAATTTGGGTTTTACCCCAAGAAATTACATCCCTAGAGAAAGTTAGTTTCACGGTTAAGAATGTAGTGCGTTTAGTGACCATACCTATGAATTTAGGTAAATTTTGGGTCATAAACCAGTAGCTACTGCACCCGTGCAACAAAATCTCTCCCAGGATTGTAAGAGATAATGTCTACTTCAGAGAAGTCACACAATCCGGGATTTGTCCTAACCAGTTTAAAAGCTGCTGGTGAGTCTTTCCTATCATTATGTAATAATAAATACTCCAAAACAAGCGGTGATTGCGGTTGTTTAAGTTGCCTACTTGTAGTCATGGGCATCACTGGGAAGTCTGGGGACTCTGCTTTACTTTTACCCCTGTGTATTTGATCTTAACTCATTATTTTGCTGGCCTTCATGGTTTTCAACAACAACATCTTAATGAGTTTTAAATTTTCGGCTGTGTTTGGGAAATTCAATACTAACTGACAAACAAAGATTATCGGTTGAGACAGGGTGTAAAGGTTTTGCTCACCTACATCCCTACGGGGAAGTCAAAATTCAAAAGTCAGAGAATTTTTGACTTTTGACTTGATTTTGCCCCTACACCCTTCCTCAAACCCTTAGTCTTAGTTGGATTTGTACGGGGTAAGAAATTCTATCAGCCGCGCTGAAGAAGCTTCTCGCTTAATTTTACCTGCCTTAACCGCGTCATATAGGTCTGCCAAAACAATCAAGTCCTCTGGTTGATAGCATTTGGTCGCTAGGACTTGGTGGAGCAGACCTTCAGATTCAACACTAAGATATCCAGTTTGAAAAGCAGATTCAACGAGTGCGCGAATCATTGTAATTAGGGCATCATACGCAACTTAATACATCTAGTGTGGAATATTTAGCTTTCAGGCTGATTGATATAAAACCGTAGATACATGTGATTTTAATTACAAAAAAAATGTGATTTAAATCACAAAAATCTGTGATAACAGGAATAAATAGCTATTTGTATACTAGTATAAGAAATAACAATCATCATCACAGTGAAAAACTGTGATGATGATTGAATTATTCATACAGAGTAGAAAAAATACTACCTATTAATTTAAGTAAATGTAAAAATTGAATCGTTATCAATGATACCTAGTAAAAAACTCCCGGAAATCTTCATCTCGTTGACTTAACTGCACCCAATCAAGGTTTAAAGATATAAATTTTTGTGACAAGCGATCGCAAGCTGGGCGCTCTGTGGCGTAATGACCCGCATCAACTAAAATTAAACCGCGATCGCGGCTCTCTTGAAACTGATGAAATTTGCAGTCAGAAGTTAAATAAACTTGCGCCCCAGTTTTGACCACCGCCGAAATGAAACTCGCGCCGGAACCACCCAAAACAGCCACCCGTGAAATTTTTTGTTGTAAATCAGCCGTGGGGGAAAAAATCAAATCAGGGGGAGAAAGGCGCTGTTGAATAATTGCGAGTAACTCTTGAAGTGTGAGTGATTTTTCCAGTTCACCAACCCGCCCGTAACCGAAACCAGAAACAGTCGGTACTATGGGCGAGACTTCCTGAAGTTCTAAAATTTGAGCCAAGACATCAGCCGTACCGTCTGGTACTTGGTCAAAATTAGTATGAGCAGTGTATATACCAATATTATGGGTAAAAGCTAACCTTACCATTTCGGATATCGCCTCACCACGCCGAAAAGATTTAGGAGGCGTGAAAATTAACGGATGATGGGCAAAAATTAGATTAGCATGATGTGCGATCGCTTCCTCCATCACCGCCAAAGTCGGAGTTAAACATACCAACACCCGCGCCGACTCTTGCAAAACCCCAGGCTCAACTTGCCAACCACAATTATCCCAGCTTTCACACCAAGCCGGATTCGCCCATTCTTCAAACCAACTAATTAAATCCACAATTTTCATAATTATTTAGTTACTAAAAATATTGACTCAGCACTCAGCACTCAACACTCAGCACTCTCATCGCCTTTGCGGTTGAATATTCAACTGTAATGCTAACTGCTGACGTATTTCCTGAAAAGGCTGATTCCAGACAGGCCGACTATGCCAATTCCAAACTGTAACAGGAATGCAGCCTTCACTAGCAAGATAAGTTAACAATCGATATTCATCTTCTGGTTCGCGGGAAAACGGAAAAGGATTACGAAAACCAGTGGCACACAGCTGATAATATGTCGGTTGATCGTGATTAATCCGATGAATTAATTCTTGACCTTTAGCAAGCAAATAATCTAAAAAAACAAGACTGAAAGGCTCTATATATGCGCGATTTTGTGGGTCTTTCTGCACCCATCTCGCCCATTCAAAACCATACATAAAATCGTGAACATAACAAAAGCGGATTTCTTGATGAATACCAAATAACTTGCTGAGAGCAACCATTTTCTCAGTAAACATCTTTAAAAAACCAATAGCCTCATCTTCCACTGCTAAAGCTTGTCGCAAAATACTACTTACCATAAAATCGCAATCCCAAAAAATATTGCTGGGAAAGTTTTCTAATTGAGCATCTAATATACATTCCAATGTATTTTGCAAATTCGATATCAGTCTAATATTTGTAGTTTTTTCCTCAATTAAGCTTTCTAATTCCGCAAAGCTGGTAATTAGTTGTTTGTGGGGATTGAGTGATAGAGGATTAACCGAATTTTGCAACAGAAATTCATCAATAATTTGAAAGTTATAAGTAAAAGGTAAGTCTTGCTTCATACAGATTTAACTAGCCTCAGCAAGTGATATATTTCATTTTATGAGCTTCTGTATCGAAATACCTAAAATTATTAATTAAATCTAAACAAACGTTAACAATTGTATTGATACAAAAAAGCCGCATTTTAGCGGTCAATTTTAAGATTATTTTGGAAAAAAACACATCTACTCCCCACTCCCAACCTTTACAGATAATTTCAAAAATCAAACCAGATTACTTTATTTGCCGTAGCTCTACAGGAAGGAAAAAATAGGAATAAACACTCATCAGCAATACTTTAATTATCCAGAAATGTGTACAACTAACTCGCGTGTATGGCTGCGTTGGCGGTGTTCCCAAACATAAATTCCCTGCCAAGTCCCTAATACTAAATGGCCGCGATTAATAGGTATATGTTCAGAAGTATGAGTTAATGCAGAACGGATATGTGCTGGCATATCATCAGGGCCTTCCGCATCGTGAATGTATCCCCCCGATTCTGGAACTAGTTTGGCCATAAAGTTAGCTAAATCTACCAATACATCGGGATCAGCATTTTCTTGTATGACTAAACTAGCGGAAGTGTGGCGTAAAAATAAAGTGCAAAGTCCAGTTGCTACACCCGACTCAGTAACGATAGCTTCGATTTTGGCAGTGATATTGTGGAAAGATTTGCCAGTAGTAGAAACTCTCAGTAGCTTTTGGTAGTGAACCATTTGTAGATTAATTGACTATTCACTAATAATATAGACTTTCTTAGGCAATTAGCTGCAAAGTTTAGCCACAATTTAGCTATATTATTGAATGAATGCTCAGAAGCATTATAAATATTTGTCTGGTAATTTGATGAGAGCGATCGCTCATCAAAAATCTTAGTGTTTGAGTTTATCTAGTAGACACTTAAATAACAAGAGTGTGAGCAAACTTTAACTGTCTATTTTGATAAATTATCAAACTTTAATTTATATAAATTTATAATATTTTGGGTCAAACTTTCAAAATAATTATACCTGCCTTGGTGCTTTCGGGCATTATCTCTAGATTGAACTTTTCAAGATGGATTGCAGCAGTTTTTCTACCCTAGCAAGCGAAGGAAATCATTCCAATGGCACATTTGTTTGAGGCATTCAGGATTCGTGAAATCACCTTTCGCAACCGTATTGTCGTTTCACCCATGTGTCAATACTCTAGTACAAATGGGTATGCAAATGATTGGCACTTAGTACATTTAGCTTCTCGCGCAGTTGGCGGTGCAGGTTTAGTATTTACAGAAGCAGCAGCGATAGAACCCCGTGGGCGAATTAGTCCGCAAGATTTGGGTATATGGTCAGATGAACACATAGAAGGTTTAGCCAAAATTGTCGAATTAATTCATAATTTTGGTGCAGTTGCGGGAATTCAACTCGCCCATGCAGGAAGAAAAGCCAGCACCGCCAAACCAAGTCGCGGCGGAAAAGCTTTAGATGAATCGCAAGAAGGCTGGCGACCTGTAGTTTCGAGTAGTGCGATCGCATTTAGTAAAGATAGTCCCGTTCCAGAAGCCTTGAGTATTGAGGGAATTCAACAAATTATTCAAGCCTTTGTCGCCGCCACTCAACGTTCCCTACAAGCTGGCTTCAAAGTCATCGAAATTCACGCAGCCCACGGCTACTTACTCCACCAATTTCTCTCACCCTTAGCAAATCAGCGTCAAGATGAATATGGGGGAAGCTTTGAAAATCGCACTCGCTTGTTATTAGAAGTTGTTACAGCTGTGCGCCACATCTTACCAGAAACCTATCCTTTATTTGTGCGAATCTCCGCCACCGATTGGATAGATAAAGGATGGAACATAGAACAAAGCATTACCTTAAGCGATAAACTCAAATCTTTGGGCGTAGACTTAATTGACTGTTCCTCTGGGGGAATTATCCCTGGCATAAATATTCCCGTCAAACCTGGTTATCAAACTCAATTTGCTGAACGTATTCGCCAGGAAGCCAAAATACCTACAGGCGCAGTCGGCTTAATTACCTCTCCCGAACAAGCCGACCAAATTATTCGCACAGAAGTAGCAGACTTAGTTTTATTGGGGCGCGAATTACTCCGTAATCCTTACTGGCCACATCTAGCAGCCAAAAAACTAGGATACGAGAAACTTTGGCCAGTACAATACGATCGCGCCTGGGCGTAGTATCGCAATGACAGAACACGATCACCTATTTCGAGACAATTTGATGAGAGCCATTAGCGTTCTTCAGCTTTGTGCAAAGCCGTTGAGTTGTTGCTGAAGTTGTTGCACTTCCTCGACCGATAAACCGGTGCTACGAACGATAGTTTCAATCGATACACCTTCTCGCAGAAGATTGAGTGCGATCGCTCGTGTCTTTTCGTCTTCAGCCTCTTTCCAGATTGAGCGATAAACGGTGGATTCCTGCATAATGTCTCTCCGTAAAATGCGATAAATTACCTCATTTTCTAATTTTAACCCGGCTAAAATTCCTGACGCTGCTATCAGATTCGCTTGTGCTTCGGAGTCTGCGATCTGATCGATCCGTTGTGCTGCTTGACGTAATGTTTCCTCTGCATCAGCACTTCGACCGAGAGCCGCAAAGGGGATCAGTCCTGGATATTGCAGAAACACAGATGCAGGCTGCTCCCAAATTCTAACGACTTCAAACTCGTGGCGCGTGTTTTCCATCTCAAAACGGGTCTGATATACCCGCTCTGAAGCAGTTTGTTTCAGGTAAATCACCACTTGTCGCATCGGTTTGGTCGGGTCTTTACGATACCCACGCACACGGTAGTCCAACATTCGGAATGGAACGTTATCCTTGGGTAATGTTTGGAACTCTAAGTGTAAAAAATAACCAGCCGATTGCAGCAGAATTAGAGCATCAGTGCGAATTGGGTCGAGAGAAAGTTCCGAGGGTTTGAGTTCTGTCATTTCCACAGGTTCTCCCAAGAGCCAACTAGCGAAGTCGGAGGAGAAGTGTTCAGCAAGGAATCGACAGGTATCGTCATACATAAAAATAGTAAAATTCTACGTCCTGGACGATCGGTTTAGTGCTGAGAGGATATAAATTTTGATAACTGACTGTTACGGTGCGATCGGCGCTTCGCGATCGCCCAACTGACAGATAATAATACTTATCGCCATCAGCTACTTCATGTAGAGAAAGTTACTCCTATGCGTCAGTGGTCTGCACGTCAAGCTTCCAAATTAAAGAAAAGTGATTACCGTCAAGGCTATCTTGGCCAGATAAGAAACTAAGGATATAAAAAAATATTTAACGTTCCGGTTGAGCGGCTATCTTTATGCCGATACAACTACAGAAGATAGTTAATTATTTTCCATCTGATAATATCTCGGAACTCTAAATACACATTTGTTGCAATCAAAATATTGAAAGCTAGATCGCCTAGAAATTGAGGTGAGCAGTCAATACCATGCTTGCCAAAATTCCTAGAGATGTTGCCAAGGTAGGAAAAGCTTCTTAAACCAAATTCATTTTTGCTAAAATCTCGATTAACAAAAAATAGAACATTTTTTATCTCCTCTTCTAAAAGTTTTGAGGACAACCTATCAATGGCATCTGGGTTAGGTTCGGTGACTGAGTTACTATGAATAACTACCAAACACTTTCCTTGTGCCGATTCCAATTTGCTCTCACCTCTCAAACCATGCTCTACCTCATCTGAGAAACCAAAGAAAGTTCCAAGCTGAGATCTCCATTCGTAGGTTTGAAGTAAAACGCCTTTCATTATTTTTACTTGTCCATAGTTGTTAGAGAACAAAACTTCAGGAGCTATAGCTTCTTTTTCTCTAAAGCCATGTACTTCTAGCAAACGAAAGACTAGATTTTCAAAATCATCCGGCTCAAATTTTTCAGGAATGCATCTCAAGGGATCTAATCTATGTCCTAAAGGTCTTCCTTTATAAGATGGACCATCTATTCTAATTGAATTATGAAAGTACATCCTTTCCCATATCTCAGGGCAACTTTCATTGATTTTCCTAAGCTTGATAGTAGTAGATTCTTGATCAACCTTAAAGGTGCCTTCTTCAAATAGCCTTTCTCCCCATTGCCTCAAAACAATATCTCTGACATCCTCAATAACAAAAACATCTGCTGACTCTACATAAACTGCTAGATAAACTGCCTCCGGAGAAGCATACCAAAACTTTAACTGCTCAATTGATATAGATAAATCAATTGTCTCAGATTCCTCATACTGCCTGAGCGGCAAAGTACCTTTATGCTTACCTTTTAGTTGAAACCAAATTCTGCTCTGTGTTGGCTTTCTATAGTTAGGTTCTACTTTTTCCGTTAAGTGTAATCCAATATCAATTGCAGCCCTATCCTTCTCGTAACTGACAAAAAGCCCATATTTTTGAGCTTCAGTCTTAAATTTGAGTACGTATCTCGATTCAAAATCATCATGTTCACTTATCAAAAGCTTCATAGAGGAGAATGACTAGGCAACTAACTAGCGATATTGCTCCAATCTTAGCTCTAAGGTAACTGAGCTTTGAAATATAACAGACAAGCTTTCACGAACATGCCCAACCAAGACTCAATCGGCATAACTATTTATTATACGGAAATTTTCCGTATAATCTTTTTCTCAATCCTAATACATCAAGCATTACAATGGATTCTTGTCTGAATATACGGAAAACTTCTTTTTTACCCCCTTATTTAGGTATTATACGGAATTTTTACGTATAACTACCCTTCATGGGAGAATTATGAAGCCCGATCGCTCGTTTTGCGGTTGTTGAGCCGTAAACTGGGAGAATTGCCCCAGGAAGTGCGATCGCAAATCGATGTTTTATCCCTAACTCAACTGGAATCTTTAGGAGAAGCTTTGTTAGACTTTTCCAGCCTGCTTGATTTAACCAATTGGTTAGCCCAAAATTGAGCTATGGAATCATCAAAAGGGGCTGACAATAACAGCATAGATGTGTAAAGTAGTTGAGGACTATTTACTTCCCAACATACATCCATCTATGGATAGAAAAACAAAACGCCTACTGCTGCTTGTAGCTTCCTGTAGTATTGCTGGTGTCATTTTAGGCGGCACTAGCAGCTGGGCAGAGAGTAATCTTTGTTTACGTGCGAGTCAAGTTACGAGTGAATGCTTGACCCAAGACCCCGTGGAAAAGACGATCCAAGGAATGAGTACAGGTTTAATCGCCGGGGCTGGGGCAGCTTTCGGTGTAGCATGGAATATCAAGCACGAAGACTAAAATTGATAGTTGCGATCGCGTACCCAGAGACTCACAGGTACAGCATTACCCTGTGGGTCTACTTTGACTTTCACAACTATAGAACGTGATTGTCCGTCTCTTGTTTGCCGTACAGCTTGGGTAACATCCCGATTTAGCTGTTGCCGTTCTTCATCTGGCACATTATAGTTTTCCACACCATACTGCACATAACCATCTTGATACACACCTTTGAGGGCTGCTTGATTGCTAGGTAAGGATCTGGGGGGATTAGTCGTTACTCGCACTGGTCGCCAAGCCCTAGGCACACCACGACTAAAGAATGGCTGTTCCTGTAAAATGACATACAAGTTAGTTCTTTCTAGTAATTCTCCATCCCGGCCACGATTTCTTTGCAGTAATTCTTGCCAACCAGATAGCCTTCTGAGTGTAGAAATGCGCGAAATATTGTAGTCTAGCTCTAAAGAATTACCTTGCAGTACATTTCGAGAATTCACAGGTACAGTTTGTAAAATTACCTCTCTACCGGTGAGGGTAGTGTACATCGATAAAAAAGGCACTGCGAAAATAATTGCGGCTTGAATAGCTAAAGGAAGTACCAACCTTCCTGTTGGTAAAGGCTTATTGGCTTTTTGGTCTGTAGCTAACAAATAATCACGAAACGTCAGCTTCTCTGAAAATTCCGCTTCGGGCGACCATGATTTATTCTTAGTAGATTCCGACTTTTTAGTAGATTCCGAAGATTCATTTTTCATTGGCGTAGTCCTACTATTAGGGAGAAAGAATATTAGGACTTACGCAGAGAAACAAGGGGTTAGGGGCTAGAGGCTAGGGGTTAGGGGTTAGGGGTTCTATCTGCGTTCATCTGCGTCCATCTGCGGTTAATTTTTGTTCACGCAGAGTCGCAGAGAGACAATTAGGAAGATTTGACGTTACCGGAAGACTTAGAGTTAGAACCTAAACGGCGTTCAAACCACACTCCAGCACTAATCAACGCTGAACCACACATCACAAACACCAGCGACTTGAGTAGTAGTTCCGTGTCATACTCCAACACACGACTAATCACTTGCAGAGTTAACAACAGCATACCGCCCCAAAAAGACCGCCTGTCGTGAAACTTCAAGCCTTCCCGAATTAGTCCCCAAGCCAAAACTGTGAACAACACATTAAAAGCAAAAACCCCCAAATCGTCGATAGGGTTAATCGCTTGATGCCAGAAAGGTACGATAGCTGTAAAACCTAGAAAGGTGACAATCAAAGGTAGATTGAAGACTGCTTCCCGACGAATGGGGTTGTTTCGCTGGCGGACTAAAAACAACCATTGCAGTACCGCCAAGCCGCTGAGGATTCCCAAATCAATAATTGGGCGATACATGAATATATTCATGTTAGTCGTTGACGAAGAGAAATTGTAGCCGGAAGTTTGCCACAGCCAACGAAAAGACAGGATATAAAAAGCTAAACCAAAAGCGATTAACGCTAAATCACGGGCTAAAGGTTGAAACAGCCTGTAATTAATTGTCGGGAATAGCAGGTCATCATAGCTCCAGAATAATGCCGGCGGTAGTGTAAAAGCAAAAGAGGCGACCCAAGGCGCAGCATCCGACAGATTGGACAGTGGTAAGGGGTCGAGGTTCAATTGTAAAGAACTGGCAAAAATAAAAGCGGCGATCGCAAAAATCCACCGCGAACGGCAAAAATAAGCTAAGGGAACAAACAATACCCACGACAGCAAAGGCATGTGTTTGATGACGAGAGTTGCCCAATTCCAATCATTTGCCGAATAACGCAAGTCTCCAATACCTGTCCAATACCCAATTTGGATGAGGATAATTCCCAAAATTCCCAGGGAATTCAACGACAGACTGTAAGCCATCACCAAAACACCAAAACCCCAGGCGAAAAACAGTTCTGGCGTTGAACCGTTAATATTGAACACATCAGCCATCAAGGCGATAGTTGCACCAAACACCATTGCTGCTAAAATCAGCAACCCTTCACCCAAGAGGCGCTGACTACGTTTTGGTTTTTTGCCTTCTGGGATACCAATGGCGGCTTGTCGCCAAGTGTAAAAACCTGTGATGGTAGTAGCCATAAACAAACTCATCATGATGATGAATTTGACATCCCGCGACCATCCCAGCCAGTTGGCGGCTACAAAAGTGATAATCCCCAATGTTAGTAGGATACTACCAGTCATGACCGCAGTCATCGTAGAGCGATCGCGTGCCGCAGCTTCTAAATTATTAAATTGATAACGGTCTGCTAGTTGTTGGTATTGCGAAGCACTAATGAGTCCTTCATCTCGCCATAATTGCGATTCTCGGCGTAACTTCCGCTGAAAATTATCCAATATCATGACCATCTCCAAAGCAATGAGGTAGTTTCACGGTCAAACTCTAGATTTTGGATGTTCTATTGACCCCAAAAAGACAGCAGAGGGCAGATAATATCAGGATTTACGCAGATTCTGTGATCTATTAGCATTCTTACCCGAAGCGCAGTTCTCTTCGGAAAGCCAGCCACTTTGCGTTTACGATAAATTAAGCTAAAGAGCGATTTTTGCCTAACTCCAGACCAACAAAGATTTATGGGTCAGCATAGCGGTTATTGTATTTTCAGTATGCAGCCAAGGCATTGCATAGCATTGTTCTTGTGTAACAGTTTTACTAGGATTAAAAATACGTATAATCATTCACATAAATAATGGAAAAGCCTTCCAACTTATTACTCAAACTCGCACGTCGTTTATTTGAAAGTTTAGAAGAACAAGAAAAATTTATCGCAGCCTTAGTTAATCCCCAAGCTTTTGCACCGTCTATTCTTTGGTGTCAACAAAAACCAGAAACATCGCCCTTTGCAGTAGAAACACCTTTAACTTGGCAACCACAATTTATAGACAGGTTAGCTTTAGGAGAAAAACCCGGTCAACATCCCCTACATAATCAAGGATATTTCTATTGCTTAGATTTTTCTTCTGTATTTTCAGCTTCAATTTTGTTAGCAATTACGCAGCCAATCCCTACAGTTTTTGATATGTGTGCGGCTCCCGGCGGTAAAAGTGTATTTGCTTGGAAAGCTTTACAACCAGAATTATTGATTAGTAACGAAGTCATTGGTAAACGTTTAGGTATGTTAATTTCTAACTTAAAACGTTGCCAGATTCACCCCGCGATTGTAGTGAATCGAGATTCAAGTATTTTTGCTGAAAGCATACCTGCATCTAGTAACTTAGTAATTGTTGATGCTCCTTGTACGGGACAATCTTTACTAGCCAAAGGTGAAAAAGCCCCCGGATGTTTTCACCCCACAGCAATTAATAAAAGTGCCAATCGACAAAAAAGAATTATTGCGAACTCTGCTAAAATAGTCTCGCCGCAAGGATATCTTGCTTATATGACCTGCACCTATTCCCCAGAAGAAAATGAGCAGGTTTGTGAATGGTTTTTATCACGCTTTCCCCAGTTTCAAGCAATTAAGGTTAACCATTTACAAGCGTATCAATCTCACCTAACTAATCTTCCTTGTTACCGCATATTTCCGCAGAGCAAATTAGGCGCTGGTGCATTTGCTATGTTGTTTCAAAATACAGCCGATGGTGAAAGTCATGAGTTAGATTTAAGTGCTTTATCTGCGGTATGGATGAATAGTCAGAATGGAGTAGAAAATAGCACGCTTGCATCGAGTTAAAATGTGAGGAGAATCTACAGTTAGCATATATGATGAATTTACAAGAAATTATTAACTCCATTAATGGTTTGCCTAGAGAAGAACAAGAATATTTATTTGAATTTCTACGTAAAAAGAAGGAAGAATCTACAGGGGATAATTTTTGGCAAGGATTACAAAAATTCAGAAAAGTAATTCAAAGTGAGGAAATTATTTTTAATGATGAGGATTTGACTAATTTACGCGATTATAGCCTGGGTAGAGAAATTGATTTATGACCTTGAGGTTTTTACTTGATACTAATATTCTCTCAGAGCCAGCACGTCCTATTCCGAATGCCAATGTTTTACAAAAACTAGAAATTCATAAGTCTGAAGTTGCTGTTTCTAGTATTGTCATTCATGAACTTTTGTATGGTTGTTTGCGGTTGCCGGAATCTAAGCGGCGAGACTCACTTTGGAATTATATTTATGAATCAGTATTAAGTTTACCAGTCTTGGATTATGATTTAAAGGCAGCACAGTGGCACGCCCAAGAAAGAGCTAGATTATCTCAGATTGGTAAAACTCCTGCTTTTGTAGATGGTCAAATTGCAAGTATTGCTTACAATAATAATTTAATTTTAGTAACTAATAATGTTTCTGATTTTGAGGTATTTAATAATTTAACGATTGAAAACTGGTTTGTAAATATTGGTCAATAATAAAGAAACTAATTATTCTTCGCTGGAAAACGAATCTGGGAGCAATTGTTGATCCCTTTCTTCTCGCACTTGATAAATAATTTGGTCAATATCTGGGTCAAAATATTGACCATTACGCCTTTGTTGGATAGCTTGAGCATTAGCTAAAATTTTTGGGCGGAGATTTTGCCAATGAGATTGATAGGTTAATTTCTGGTTTAATAATTCTCGTTCTTCCGTAGATAAAGCTTTGATGGCATTAGCTAAAGATTCAACAAGCTGAATGTTCATAAATTTCTGTACTATATTACTAAGACTAGCTGTTGATTCCCATTTTTTGCTGATTATTAACAATACCTTTGCCAAAATAAGAGCCTACAAAAATTTCGGCAAAAACGGCAAAATGACTCATACATAAGCGTTGAGCTTACAAGGTAGCGAGGAAGCTCAAACCCTTGAGACTGCGTGCAATACATGAAAAAATGCTTGCGGGAAACCTTGAAAGAATTTTTAGGACTTATTGTTTTTGCCCAGCCTCGGAGAAATGGGAGTTTACAGATAAACTCACCCTCGTAAATTGGCAAAGGTATTGTATTAACTAACATTATATGACAATACAGTTCAGTTAAGGCTAAAAACTCAGGCTGGTGTAGGTTGGGTGGAGGAACGTAACCCAACATTCTCAAGACCTAGATTGGGTGCTGTCCGCCCTCAAATGCGTTTAATATATCTTCGGGTAAAGGTGCGTCAAAATCATCAGGTACAGTAAAATCTCCTGCACACAAACCAAATGGTCGTTGCTGCTTGTTAGGACTTTGAATAGGTTTGATTTCAGCAATTTCTTTATCTGCCTGAATAATAATAAAACTTTCACCAGCCTCAACTTGATTGAGGTATTTTAAGGGGTTTTGTTGGATTTCATCAACTGTTATTTTCTGCATATGAGTACTTCAAGGTATTAGTTTGAGGATATTAACTTTTCTAATATAATTGTAGTATTTTTACGCTTTGCAGGATGTTGGGTGAAGTGAGAAATCAACTTAGTAAGTATGTTTATAAATAAAGATAAAGTATAACAATCTAAATATTCTTTATTCTTTACCTTGACACAAAATTTGGTTGATGCAATACGGGAATACTATGAAATTTTAACAAAATATTGTATTATATAATACAATTAAGTTATACTAGATTTACATTTATTTTTGTAATATACATAACTGTCTGTTTCTATATGGATAACTTTAAAATAGCTTTTCTTGCAAAATACCAGTTTGATAATGATGCAATAAGAGGTGCTGTACTAGTTACAGATAAAGACACAAAACCATTGGAATTTCGAGTAACTGAACCAGTTCGTCCTACTAAAGTTCAAAGGACGCTTTACGGCGAAATTTTATATGATTATATACTTGTTGAACTTATAGCAGTTCCTTTACTTGCTGCGCTAAAAGAAAAACCAAAATTTGTATTAGTTGATGATGAAATTTTTATGGATGCGAATAATAAGCAGGAAATTCCTATTATTCGTATATTAAAACAAGAAAATGTAAGTTATGCCAAGGATAAATCTATACTAGAAGAAATAAAATCCTCTAAATTTCCGACTATACGTATAAGTTGCTCTAAAAAAATAGAAACAAAATTAGCTGATGTCAAGACTTCTTTGGAAGAAATATATACGTCCAGAAACTTACTTGAACCATTTCAACGTATTCAAGATACTTGTACACAAATAAATAATTAGTAATTACTTGAAATTAGAGTGGGCATGGTATTAAAAATACTTGCATTTAAAACGATAAAAATATTCTCCAATTTTACTATTATTCTGCAAAAAAAATTGAAAATTGGGCATTAATTCATCCAAATATTAATAAACAGGATTTTCAAATTAATCCCAGATTAGTATCTGATAACATCTGTTATGATATTGTAAACATAGTAATTTCGGAAAATTTATTGAGTATTTATCTTGAGATTACCGATAAGCATGAACCTTTATTACCTATCAAGAACTATGAGCCATTTATAGGGTTTGAGTTGAAATCATCTATTCATACAATTAATTATTCTTCTTGTATACCAGTTACTCATCCTAAAATATTAAATTTTTTAAATGAATTAACGCAATCAAAGCTAGGTATTTCCGAAAATCTTTTTATAGAAATTGAAAAACCAGAGATAAAGGGTAAAATTCTTTATAAAGACACAAAAATACATACAAATAAATTACAATCGGTTCCAAAAATACGTAAGGCTTCTTCTCAAGTTTCATCTTTAGACGAGTGGAGTTTACTTTATCCATTACTTTGCCCACCTCTGCATGATGACTTCGGTGATATTGATTTTTTTCAGCCATTGCGTAGCTATCAAGTAGATGGTATTAATTTTTTAGTTCAAAATACTTCTTCGTTACTTGCAGATGAAATGGGAACCGGGAAAACGGTTCAAACAGTCAATGCTTTGCGTATTCTCTTTAGACAAGGAAGAATACATTGTGCTTTGATCATTTGTCCTTTGGCAGTTATTGGTAGTGCCTACTTGAGTGAAGAAACTGGAAAATCAGAAGGGTGGGATGGTCACCTTTACAATTGGGCAAAAGAACTTTTAGTTACTGTTCTTAGAGATAATCGTGAACAACGTAAAGTTGATTGGGATACTCCTGCTCATATCTACATTACGACGTATGAGACTCTTCGTAATGATTTAAAAGATGGCATTTTAAAAGATAAAAATTTAATAAAATTTGATTGCGTTATTATCGATGAAGCACAAAAAATAAAAAATAAAAGTTCCAAAATATCGCAAGCTGTTCGTAAATTAATACCTAAGTATCGTTGGGCTTTAACTGGCACGCCAATAGAGAATAGTAGTCAGGATGTTATATCCATTTTTGAGTTTGTTAAACCAGGCCTTTTTAAATCAGGAGTTGATTATTTAGGACAGCAAGTTAAAAGCACTATTGCACCATATATGCTTCGTCGCTTAAAAAAAGATGTTTTAAAAGACCTCCCTGATAAAGTTTATCAAGAAGACTGGTTAGAACTCGATTCCTTTCAAAAATTAGAGTACGAGATGGCATTAGGTGCAGGTCGCAATAAGCTCGAAAATTCTATAAATAATGAAGATATTTCTCATGTTAGAAATCATATTTTCGCTTTACTTCACCAGCTGAAGCAAATCTGTAATTTTGCACATAACAAGCTAAGTAGTCCAAAAATTGAACTTTTAATGGAGTATATTCAAACGATAATTGCTAATGATAAAAAAATTTTGATATTTTCTCAATATATAGAAAATGGCATTGAGAAACTAGAAAAAGTTTTAAAAGCAAAAAAAATAGGTTTTGTTTCATATAAAGGAGGAATGTCTGAAACTGATAAAAATCAAGCGTTAAATGATTTCAGAAACAAACCGGACATTTATATACTACTTGGTACGTTTAAGGCTGTTGGCTTTGGGGTAACTTTGACGGAAGCATCCTATGTAATTCATTTTGACCATTGGTGGAATCCGTCTGTAATGCAGCAGGCAGAAGATAGAGCGCACCGTATTGGACAAACTAACAAATTAACTGTTTATAGTTTTTGGATGCGAGACACTATAGAAGAAGATATTAAAAAGAAATTACATGAAAAACGCTCTCTCATTCAGAACATAATCGATCCACTAGCAGAAGAGGCTTTCGATAATATAGTTACTACTGAAGAGTGGCTTGATATGCTTGGTGTAAAAACAAAACCTAAGAAATTAACAACAAGGGATAAAAAGCAACCTTCATTACAAACTAGTAATGATGATCAAGAGAGAATTTCTGACTCTCAAGAATTTATGATAGATTTTGCAATTATCACAGCTATTGAGATTGAAAGTAAGGCTGTATGTGAAGCTTTGAAAATGACACCAGAGCATAGAGTACGTAAAGGATCGCGTGTATACTGGCGCAATCGATTGGAACTTAAAGATGGGGATTTTTATGAAATTGTGGTTGCACAGTCACCTGATATGGCTAATGTGGATGTGGCTCTTTTAGCTTCTGATACAATTCACCACTGGCATCCAGAGGCTATGTTAATGGTTGGTATAGCAGGTGCAGCAAGTGAAGAGCAAGCGTTAGGAGATATTGTTGTGGGAAATGCCATTCACTACTATGAACGAGGAAAAATTACACCTGATGGTTTAAAACCTGAACCATATCAGTATCCTGTTGATCAAACTTTGTGGAGCCGGATTATTTCTCTCCCTGAGTGGGATGGAATTATTTCATTATCAAGACCTGACGGTACGAATACTATTCCGAAAATTCATCGTGGAATAATTGCTTCTGGAGAAAAGGTAATAGCTGATGCAGCAATGCGTGATGATATAGCTACTGCTCATAGAAAAATAGTAGCGATTGAAATGGAGGGGTACGGTGTAAGCAAGGCTGCTTGGCAAAGCTTTGAGCGAGTGCGTCACTTGGTTATCAGATCGATTTGTGATTTTGCAGACTCTAGTAAAAATAGTGAATGGCATCCTTATGCGGCCAAAGTTGTCGCAGGCTATACTAAACATTTTCTTCTTGACCGACCTCTTGAACCAAGAAATTCACAAAGTTAGCTTTTAAATTTATTTGTATATTCTTCACTTTGACTACCAGGAACACACCATGAGTGATGATAATCAGCAAATCTTAGAAGTGTATCTCAAAGAATATGAAAAACTCAAGGATGAGCAAACGCAACGAATTGCCTTCCGTGACAATCTGCTTTATGTCACACTTGGTGTGTTGGGCGCAATCATCTCTTTCGCAGTTTCCAATAAAGCTAATTATTATGCACTTCTTGTTATCCCTTGGGTTTGTCTAATTCTCGGTTGGAATTATTTGGTAAATGATGAAAAAATTACGGCTATTGGTAAGTATATTCGCCTAACATTGGTAGAAAAAATTAAGAAAGAGACGGCTAATAATGATATCGAGTCTATCTTTGGTTGGGAAATTGCTCATAGAAACGATCAGCGACGTAAACGACGCAAAATAGAGCAGCAAATTATTGACCAAATTACTTTTGTATTTTCTGGAATAATTGGATTGATAGCATTTTGGATTTTAGTACCACAACCCCTTGGCATTATTCAAATTCTTTGTTGGATTGAATTGGGACTATTAATATTTTTGGGTGTAGAAATTATAATATACGCAGATTTTGGAAAAGGAAGATAATTATTAATTATCTAAAAGTAATTTATAAAAAATCTAATGAAAAGGAGGAAAACTAGCGACAGATTTCCTCCTTGTTCCTAGCTAGAAAATAGTTAACCCAAGGCAGACTTTAGATCACTCTGCGCTTGTTCCAAAGCCTGTGGTAATTTACTGTCGTCGCGGCCGCCGGCTTGGGCGAGGTTTGGTCTACCGCCGCCGCCGCCACCGCAGATTTTAGCGATCGCACCCACAAATTTTCCAGCTTGCAAACCTTTCTTGTTCACCTCTGGGCTGAAGGCTGCAACTATGCTGACTTTACCAGCTTCGGGAACGGAACCGAGTACGACTGCACCGTTACCGATTTTTTGTAGTAAACGTTCCGCCGCAGTTTTTAAGGATTCGGGGTCAACGCCTTCGAGTTGGGCAACAATAATTTTATGGTCGCCTACGGTTTGGGCTGTGTCTAGCAAGCTGTCTGATTTAGCGATCGCTAGTTGTCCTTTTAGCGTTTCTAGTTGCTTCTCGGCGGTTCGCAGTTCGGTTTGTAGTGTTGTGATTCTGTCTGGTAGTTCTTCGGGTTTAACTTTAAAGCGATCGCTTAAATCTTTGACTACTTTATCCCTGACGTTGAGGTAATCTAAAATCGCCGGGCCGGAAACCGCTTCAATCCGCCGTACTCCAGAAGCAACACCCGCCTCAGAGATAATCTTAAATACGCCAATCTCCGCAGTATTACTTACGTGTGTCCCGCCGCACAATTCCATCGACACACTAGGAAAATCAATCACGCGGACTTCTTCTCCGTATTTTTCCCCAAACATCGCCACCGCACCTCTAGCTTTGGCTTCGGCTAAGGGTAATACTTCAATTTTGGCGGAGTGCGCCTCGGAAATCCAAGTGTTTACCTGTTCTTCAACTTGCTGGACTTCCTCAACAGTTAAAGCGCGGGGACAGTTGAAGTCAAAGCGCAATCTGTCAAAGGAAACGAGTGAACCAGCTTGAGAGATTCCCTCATCGACAATTTTCTTTAACGCCGCTTGCAATAAGTGGGTGGCGGTGTGGTTAGCTTGGGCGCGACGACGACAAGCAGAATCAATTTGGGCGGTAACGGTATCGCCAACCCGCAGTGTTCCGCGTTCGATGCGTCCGAAGTGGACGAAGAAATCAGATTCTTTCTTCACATCTTCCACTCGCACCACAATACCATCGCCAGAGATATAACCGCGATCGCCAATTTGTCCCCCAGATTCCGCATAAAATGGGGTTTGGTTGAGGACGATTTGTACCTCTGTCCCGGCTTCGGCTGCTTCTTCGGCGACACCATTGACTAGTAAAACTTCCACTTTCGCCGTCGCCGCAGCTTGGGTATAACCTAAAAATTCCGTGGCGTGGATATGTTCTGCAAGTTTGTCGAGGGAACCTTGTACAGTTAAATCGATAGTTTCGTGGGCGGCTTTCGCACGTTCCACCTGCTTTTGCATTTCGGTGTTAAATCCGGCTTCATCAACGGTGAGGTTGTTTTCCTCGGCGATTTCTTGGGTGAGTTCTAGGGGGAAGCCGTAGGTATCGTACAGGGTGAAGGCGCTTTCACCACTAATTTGGGTTTGCCCTTGCTGTTTGACTTGTTGGATAATATCTTCGAGAAGCTTCTCGCCTCTATCGAGAGTTTTGAGGAAGTTGGATTCTTCCCTTTCTAATTCGGCTTTGATGGCTGCTTCCCGTTGGCGGACATTGGGGTAAGCTGATTCAGCCAGGGCGATTGCAGTTTCCGCAACTTGGTTGATAAAATTCCCAGAAATGCCAAGTAATCGACCGTGACGCACCACCCGCCGAATTAATCGCCGCAACACATAACCCCGTCCTACGTTGGAGGCGCGAATTTCATCAGCAATCATGTGAACCACTGCGCGTACATGATCCCCAATGACTTTTAAAGAGACTTTGATTTTCTCATCGCTTGTATGATAATCAATGCCAGCAATTTGGGCGGCGGTTTTAATAATCGGGAAAATCAAATCTGTTTCGTAGTTATTCGGCACTTTTTGGAGAATTTGCGCCATTCTCTCCAAACCCATACCAGTATCGATATTCTTATTTTGCAGTGGTGTTAAATTCCCGGCTGCATCCCGGTTGTACTGCATGAATACCAAGTTATAAAACTCGATAAACCGAGTGTCATCTTCTAAATCAATATTATCGTCGCCGCGTTCGGGGTGGAAGTCGTAATAAATTTCCGAACAAGGGCCGCAAGGGCCAGTGGGGCCAGAAGCCCAAAAGTTATCATCTGCACCCATCCGTTTAATTCTGGCTTCGGATACACCAATTTTGTCGCGCCAGATATTATATGCTTCGTCATCTTCTTCAAAGACGCTGACGACGAGGTTTTGGGGAGAAAAGCCAAAAACTTGTGTGGAAATTTCCCAACCCCAAGCGATCGCTTGTTCTTTAAAATAATCACCAAAGCTAAAGTTACCCAACATCTCAAAAAACGTGTGATGGCGTTTGGTGCGTCCGACGTTTTCGATATCGTTGGTACGAATACATTTTTGTGATGTGGTTGCTCTTTTAAATTCGGGTGTGCGCTGTCCCAGGAATATCGGCTTAAATGGTAACATCCCCGCGATTGTCAGCAGCACGGTTGGATCTTCCGGTACGAGGGAAGCACTGGGCAGAATTTGGTGTTCCCGTTGGGCGTAGAAGTCAAGAAATAAGGTGCGAATTTCGTTACCGCTGCGGTACTGGGGATTAGAAGACATGGATGAAAAACAAAAAAGAATGATTAGGGACTAGGGACTAGGGACTAGTATTTTTAGAAAGAAATCAGTACTTTTCAGCTAGACACTGATGCAAACAGAAATTATAAACATCATTCTAGCCTCTAGCCTCTAGCCCCTAACCTCTAGCCTTATTTTTGCATTTTGTTTCGGTTTGCTGCTAGGAAGTTTTACTTAGAGAGATATTTATCCAGCGATCGCCTACGCCTATATAAGTAATGTTACTACCTTACTCTAGCTAGATGTGTGCGTTCCCAACGCCAAAATAAAATTTCTTGGTAAAGCAAATATGAAAAGAGGTAAGTAATGGCACTAAAATTAAAAGTTCCCAACATTACTTGTGAAGGCTGTGCGGAAAAAATTACCGAATCTATTCATGTTATGGAACCTGATGCCAAAGTAGATGTTAATGTTCAAGACAAAACTGTTACCGTGGAATCCGCAGCATCGGAAGAGTCTATCAAACAGGTAATTGTCGCTTCTGGATACAACATTGAAGGTTATTGATTACTTCATAAATGCTTTACGAAGTTTTTAGATTAGCTTGTTCTAGCTCTAAATATTTTACTTTCGTACATTTACCTATTCCACAAAAAAATTGGCATAATCAAGCCTAGTTGAATTCATTTGTATAACTAGGCTTTATTCATTAACGAATCTTTACTGATAAAAAGTGCATAGCATTTTTTTGAGTTATTTAGCATCTCGGCTTTTACGTACAAAAGCCATAATTTATCTTTTTTTAAAATTTAATTCAGCAAAATAAAATAAAGTTCTCCCAAACAAAAACCAAACTATTTTATTGTGTTTACACTTATATACAACCAAAATTTTTAAGCTATATTTATCCTATTACAAGTAAATATAAGTTCAGTGTTTCTACTGTTTTAAAAAAAAAGGATAAAGACGGAAAGTAATTATTATAACTAGAGAGTTCACCGATTGGATTCAAAGTTATGTATTAAGATGATATTAAAATTATCAGGGTATAGTGATTTTAAGGTTATGACTATCAATTAGAGGAAAATCTATCAATAATAAAAATACTGATAGGTTCACTATGGGAAAAGTTAACAAAAATTTGTAGGTTGAAATAAGGCAGATACCACAAAAATGAATATTTCAATTCTGGTCTTTGGAAGTAAAAAATTTGTTGCAAAACTTCCTGATCAGATCCTGGATGCAACCGCTTTTAGTTTAGAAGTTATTACTGATTTCCATCAGGCAATTTCTCAACTGGAAAATGCACCGCCTGATGTCATATTTATACAAGCAAGTTTGGATGGAAGTATAGAACTTTGTGGTTGGTTGAAGAACCAAACCCAACTATCTTGGTTGTATTGTATCCTTTTCGAGGATCGTTCCTATCAGTTAGCTGCTAAAAGTGAGCAGGATTTGTGTTGGGAATGGGAAATGACAGCTACTGCCCTTAGACAAGGTGCAGATGCTTATATTTGGCAGCTAACGGATGAAATAATCGAAAAGAATCCAGCAAGCGTAGCTGCCCATAATCAGATAATACTATCTCAATTAAGTGTTGGTTTACGGAAAGCCCAAAAATACCGGGAACTGATGCGGACAAATGATTTATTATCTGCGATCGCTTTAGCAGATTCTTTAACAGAAATTAGTAATCGTCGGGCGATGGAATGGGATTTACCTCGACAGGTGAAAAAAGCTCGGACTCAAAGTAATTCTTTGAGTTTGATTATTCTAGATATCGATTATTTTAAAAAAGTTAACGATACTTATGGGCATTTAGTTGGCGATCGCCTCTTACAATTATTAGCCTATCGCCTACGGCACAATCTTCGCTCAAAAGATACGCCATTTCGTTATGGGGGTGAAGAATTTGTAGTTGTGTTGAGTAATACCACGGGTGAAGAAGCTGTTATAGTCGCAGAACGCTTAAATCGCATAGTTGCAGAACAACCATTTGCCATTAGTAAAGAACTAACTATTCCAATTACCATTAGCTTAGGTGTTGCTAGTCTGCAAGCAGATGATGATGATAAAGGTTATAGCTTACTCCATCGTGCTGATCAATGCTTGTTGAAGGCAAAAACTTTAGGACGTAACCAAGTGGTAAGTTGGGAATACGCTGATTTCTCGCCGCTGAAAGCTGTATCTTAGATAGAATATATAACTCTAAAACGCTAGAGTAAATATTTATGGATAGTAGCGATCGCATCTAAAGCAGTATCGACAATATAAACGTTGTTTAGTGATAATTTCTGAAAGAAATTCTGACTTTCTCTATCATCATTTAACAAAATAACTGGTTTATTCGCTTTCAACGCTAAGGCAATTTCAGAAGCAGTTCCTGCACCCATACCACAAGCAATCACTACATGGCTAGAAAGAACATTGATGTTATTGCGTGCATTTCCCATGTCTGTGAAAATTGCAATATCTACCGCTTCCGAAATACCATCTGGTTGACTACTAGGAAGAATCCCTAAAGTTAACCCATCAGCAGACTTTGCACCTTGATTCGCGGCTTCCATCACTCCCACATTTCGCCCACCTGTCAACAAAATCCATCCTTGTTGGGCGATGAGTTGACCTAATTCATAAGCATTTTGTAAATCATTGGTTGTCGCCTTCTCTCCCGGCCCCATTACCCCAATTATTATTTTCCGCATTCAGGCTTACCATTTTTCAGCCCAATAAACAATTTCCGAAGCTGCACTATCAATAGCTACGCCGTAACTATCACCGTGATTCCACTTAAATCCCGGAGTACCTTTATCTTTGGCATTCAATACTAAAATTTCATAAGAAGGCGGAAAAGATTCTCTCTCAGCATCACTAGTGTAGAAAAAGGTAGTGGGAACACCATTAGGAAGGTTGGAGTGGACATTGGTATCGCCACCTAAGTATTTATGCGTAGCTAGTTTTTGGTATTGTGCCAGTAATTTTTGAATTTGGGCGGGAGATTGTTTTTCTCGCACTTGGAAAAAACTACTAGCTTGGGCAACCCCTGGAGAATATGCAATTCGCACATCTGGGGAATTGGCAGAAATTGCGCGGGGAAAATGCTGAATATCGGCGGGACTTGCCCATAGTTGATTGCGGATTTCACTGTAACGGGCTGTATTAGTAATAATTCCCGATTCAGTAGTACTACTAAAGGCTTTACGGATTAAAAAACTTCCGCCCACAATCCCTAAACTACCAAGGGAAAGGAAAACTATCATGGCGGCTTTAGCAAGGTGCGATCGCTGCATTGCGTTGGGTGCTGCTAAACTTCATCTGCATATACCCAACAAATAAACTATATTCGTAAGATTGCGGAACTGCTATTTATAATATTGATAAAATCTTTGTGTAATCAGGGAAAATACGGCAAGTTTATAAAATTCTTGTAAATGAAATTAGGCTCAGATCCTCGACTTCTTCAAGAGTTGCCCCTTAAGTGAGGGACACTGATAACTAAAGATTTTCAAAGGCTTTTGCGCCATCAGTCCTATCCCACAGAAAAGACGACACGAAAACCGCAAATTCTTAAACCGCCGTCTGATTCATTCCAGCTGCGGCTGGCGCTGCGACACAGTTCCGCACCGAAGTTCCAAGAACCACCACGCAATACTCGCCGATGGATATCGCCGCCATCTTCCCAAACTCTTCCGTCTGTCGGTGCGCTTTGGTAATTGTTGTGCCAAGGGTCAGCGCACCATTCCCAAACTAACCCGTGCATATCGTACAATCCAAAGGCGTTGGCTATTTGAAAACTGCCGACATCGGTGGTTTCTTTGCGATATCTGGTTTTGGTTTCCATGATGTAGGTATCGCTGTCGCTGTAGTTGACTAATTCTGTGGTGATTTTTTCGCCAAAGTGAAAGGATGTGGTGGTTCCGGCGCGACAAGCATATTCCCATTCGGCTTCACTGGGGAGGCGATATTCTCGTCCAGTTTTTTGCGAGAGTCTGACGCAAAATTCTACAGCTTCGTGCCAAGAAACATTTTCTACGGGACGATTCATCCCTTTAAATTTAGAAGGATAGGGATTTAAGGTTTGTTTGACTTTGGGTAAGGCGGTGACAGCACGCCACTGTGCTTGGGTTATGGGATATTTACCCATAAAAAAGGGTGCGATCGCTACTCGATGTTGGGGACGTTCGTCTGCATCGCCTTCAAAGTTGGGTGAACCCATGAGATATGTGCCGCCAGGAATGGCTACCATCTCTAAGGTTACGCCTTTACTTAATTCTTCCACAAAAAACTCGGCTGTAGCGCGATCGCGGTTAACTTCTCTACCGCCTGTGTCTATTGTGACTACATCAAATTCACAGGTTTGTAATGGCGGTAATGGTCGAATTATTTTTGGTTCTGTGGGTAATTTGAGTAATGTCGGTTGAGTTACTGGTGGTTCAATAATAACTGTTTTAGCAGATTTCAAATCATTCAAAACTTCCGTTGCTGATTGATATCTATCACTTGCTAAATGTTGCAATAATTTATCTAAAATATTTCTTAAGTCTTCGCTAATCGAAATACCTTGTGCTTGTAAATATTCCTGCCATAACCACTGACCGTTCATGGCATCATAAAGGGGATCTTTAATCTGTCCGTAAACATCTTGGATGGGTAAACATTGAGTGAGCAACCGCACACAAGTCACACCCAAAGCATATAAATCACTAGCAGGACAAGCAAAACCAGCCATCTGCTCACTCGGCGCGTAACCCATTGTGTAAATTACTGTTGCTTGTCTGGCTATGCTGGTTTGAGTGACTTGTTTTGCACCACCAAAGTCAATTAATACTAATTTGCTATCGTTATCACGCCGAATAATGTTTTCTGGCTTGATATCTCGATGCACAAAATTACAAGAATGGATAAATTCTAATACTGGTAATAAATCAGTTAATATTTGCCGGATTTTTTCTTCATTAAAAGGTTCATCTTTAACTTCTTCTAAAAGTGTTCTACCTTGGATAAATTCTTGGACTAAATATAAACTAGAACCTTGAGCAAAGTAAGCCAATAATCTCGGAATTTGGCTATGATTTTCTCCTAATTCATACAGTCGAAATGCCTCTTCTTTGAAGAATTCCGCTGCTTTAGTACGTTGTCCAGTTCCTTGAATTTGCGGAAAGAACTGTTTAATAACACAAGGTGCATCTAGTCTATCTGCATCTTCGGCTGCGTAAGTTTTGCTAAATCCGCCTTCGCCTAAGAGTCTGATGACGCGGTAACGGTTTCTCAGCAGTTTACCAAAACTGCTTTGTCCGCAACTTATGCAAAATCTATTGCCGTCAGCATTGAATGGATTTGAACAATTGGGATTTTGGCAGATTTGCATAACGAGGAGGAGGTAGCATCTTGTCCAAAGTTAGCCCCAATATTATCGAATTGAAAACCGATTTCTAGACAAATAAATATTAACTCAATCTCATCTGCATATATACCAGCACGAAAAAATACAAATGAGAGTAATTTATTTATTTGTCGCTTTGTGTTGGGTACTGTTTAATTTTGAGAATGAATGATAGCACTAATTTCCATTCCACCAGGAATGATAAGACGGGAATATTGCTATTGTCAAGGGTATTTAATGATGGATATCAGTACAAATTTATCCTGAAAATGTTTTGTAATAATTGATATTTTTTGAGTTATTTTTAAAGTTAAATTTATATACATTTGCTGAGATACCCAAATTATTTAATAAATTGAGTATCTCTTAGTACAGTTACTATTTTCTTTCTCCCAAAATCCGCATTAATTCAGCAACAAAAGCAACAATTGCTGACACTGAAATTAGTAACATACTGAGAGCATTAATATCAGGTTTCACACCAGTTCTAATTCGGCTAAAAATCTCCATTGGTAACGTGTTATAACCACTACCGGCGGTAAAACTAGCAATCAAAAAATCATCTAAGCTGAGAACAAAAGCTAGTAGACAACCAGCAACAATTCCCGGCATTAATTGTGGTAGTAATACTTTAATAAATGCTTGTACTGGTGTAGCGCCTAAATCTAACGCAGCTTCTTCTAAGTGGGGATCTAAGTTATTGAGTCGTGACCCCACAACTAAACCTACGTAGGCTAAACAAAATACGATATGCGCCGCGACAATTGTCCATAAACTCAAAGGAATCGCAAAGGCGGCGAGAAACACGAGAGTGGCAACAGCGATCGCAATATCAGGAATAATTAATGGTAAGTAAGCTACGCCACGATACAAACTCTTTAGCGGAAATTTATACCGCGCCAAGCCCACCGCCATTAATGTCCCTAATACGGCTGCAATTCCTACAGCGCAAAAGGCAACTATCAAACTATTGTTTAAAGCAGATAAAATGCGATCGTCACTGAAAAGTTTGCGATACCAGTCGAAAGTAAATCCTTGCCAAGTTGCACTGTAAGGTGATTGGTTGAAGCTATAAAATCCTAGTACTAGTATAGGCAAATACATAAATAGAAACATTATTACTGACAAAACCGCCTGCCATGCGACACGCGGTTTTTTCTGTGTAGGCGAAATATTCATATTTAAAGCTTAGTGATTTTCTATATTTTCCTAGTGTATCTGATTTTACTCAAAAGTCAAAAAATCGGGCTGTAGGAATGGCTGCTTTTGCACCCGACCTAAAGAGACTGAATGAATGTAGCTAGTTGTATACCTTGAAAAGTACTTTTACTTCTTAAGGACAGTTAAATTTCTCTACAAAGATAGACTACTTATTAAGAAGTTAAAGTCTAAGATTTGGATGCGCTTATTTATCAAATTGCTTTTGAAAGTGAGTTGATAGTGCTAGAAAAAAATGCTGAATTAGAACTCCGGTGAGTTATTCTCACTCAAAACTCATCGCGTTAAAAAATAAATAAATGTGAACCAAAAAGCATATCCTATCAACTCAAAATTCATTTTTTAGGAGGTTTGTGATGAGAATAGCTCAAGTTTCCCCACTATGGGAGAGAGTACCACCACCTGCTTATGGGGGTATCGAGTTAGTTGTGGGGTTACTGACCGATGAATTAGTTCGGCGTGGACACGAAGTTACTTTGTTTGCGTCAGGTGATTCTATCAGTTTAGCCAAGCTAGAATCAGTGCATCCTCGTGCTTTACGACTTGATAAGGATGTCAAAGAATATAACATTTATGAAATGTTGCAGTTAGCTTCTGTCTACGAACGAGCAGATGAGTTTGATATTATTCACTCTCACATGGGTTGTGCAGCATTACCTTATGCAAAACTTGTAAATACCCCAACAGTTCATACATTACACGGGATTTTTACACCAGATAATCAAAAGATGTTTCAACATGCGAAACGTCAACCTTTTGTTAGTATTTCTGATGCTCAACGGGAAAGTTCACTAGGTTTGAACTATACAAGCACAGTTTATAACGGTATAGATGTTAGTAGTTACAAATTTCATCCCGAACCCGAAGAACCACCTTATTTAGCATTTTTAGGTCGCTTATCGCCAGAGAAAGGGCCACATTTAGCAATTGCAATTGCTAAACAATCTGGTTGGCGGTTAAAAATGGCTGGTAAGGTAGATGTTGTTGATATAGAGTACTTTGAAAGAGAAATTCAACCTTTAATTGACGGCGAACAAATTGAGTATTTAGGCGAAGCTAATCATCAACAAAAGAATGCTCTAATGGGAGGTGCTGTCGCCACTTTATTCCCGATTACTTGGCGAGAACCCTTTGGTTTAGTAATGGTGGAATCAATGGCCGCAGGTACACCAGTAATTGCCATGAACTTAGGGTCTACTTCAGAAGTAATTGCCCACGGTAAAACGGGTTTTATCTGTAATAATGTGACCGAATGTGTGAGTGCAATTAACAAAGTGGCAGAGTTAGATCGATATGCTTGTCGTCAACATGTCCAAAATCATTTTAGTTTTCAGCGTATGACTGATGGTTATGAAGAAGTTTATCGGCAACTTTTGCAACATAAATTTGCGAAAAATGGCCATGTTCGCAGTACTCTAACTTCAGGAATTGCCAAGAAATAAATCAGGCTTCAGCAGTCAGAATGTGAACAACAAGATACCCGGCTTCTTTGAGAAGTCGGGTATCTGAATGATGACTTATCTAGCTTGTTTAATTTGTAAGGTGAGCATTTACTATATTCTTGGTTAAGTAAGAGTTGGATTGAAAATGCCCAGCCTACGCACTAAATTCTGATTTATCTGGCTTCTTTAATGAAAACGACTTGACAATCTTCACCACCGTATTTCTGACAGGTTTCTACAGCAAATCTTTCGGCGAGAGATTGGTCAGTACCCCAACCTGTGCCATAACTACCATCAGTACCCACAGCTAAAGCTCCCCAAGCATTTTTAAACCACAATGGTGTGGTACAGTCTTTGGCTCCACTTTCACGGCGACATTTATTCAAGGATGCGTTGATTGCTGCTTGCTTTGTTTTCGCAATTCCAGATGAGTAAGTTCTAGTAGATGGAGAATAAGAAATTGCCCCAAATACGTTTCTGGTAGAGCCGGCCTGAGCAGTTTGGGTAATTACTGGTAATATAGAAATGACAGCGATCGCTGTCAATAAGCTTTTTTTAAAACTTGTTTTTATCATACTATTTCCTCATAATATTTAGTTGGTTACTACAACACATCAAATTGTGTTGTAACTATTATTTGCTAAGTTAATTAATTTCGAGATTCGCGTTTATACTAGTTTTTGATGAAGATATACTTCATAAATAATTTCATGTAAAAAACCCCGAATTCTTTGAGAATTCGAGGGTATTGTTCTTAAAAAAATTAGTCTTTACAAAGAATTACATAATTGGGTTGAATACCAATAGATGATCATTCTTTGATCTGAGCGCGAATGGTTTCAATTCTTTTGCGGTTAACACCTAAATCACTTTGACCTAACCGAGAAGCAGAACGGACGTGAATAAGATTAGCATCTCGGTCTAAATAAAACTCGACATCATCTACAAATCCCATCAAAGCACTTTTAAATTCTGCATATATATAGTCCTGAGTTTCGGTAATAATTGTAGTTCTGGGTAAGGATTGAATGACGCTTTTGAGATTAGCGATCGCTTGTTCGGGGCTAGTATTAAAAGTCAGCGGTGCAATTTGGTGAATTGCGTCTGTACTTTGGCTAGATACACAATTAGGTGAATTAGGACAAGCTGCTAATTTGCCATTACTCACACCCAAGTTATTCGGACGTTTACCTGCAAATATCATAGTTTTGTTGCCTGATAAGGTTTTGTTCGTGTAGCCGAGCCAGTGCGTTGGGCGGCTTTGCCGACTCCCTCACTGGCGTGCGACTTCAGTCGCTTGGTGCAAGATGTGAATATAAAGCATTTTTTATTCTGAATTCTGAATTCTGACTCCTGAATTCTGATTTAATCATGATGATAATGTGCTAATACCCATAAGGTATAACGCTCTAATCCTACTAAAACAGCAGTAATTCCAATTGCCAAAGCAAACAGCACTAAATTACTCACATTGCCAGCTTTTAAAGCAAAACTTAAGGAAGTAGCGACAGCCGGAGGATGCATAGCATCGAAGAAAATCATCAGTGCGATCGCAATTACCATCGCCATCCCACCAGACAAATATCCTCCACCAAATAACACATAGGTGATAAAGCCAATGCTAGCAGCCATCATCTGCGAAAGAATCAGGGTTCGCACAGAGTTTGTTCCATGCTGGGGATCGAGATAAATCAGAAATGCACTAGAAGCAAGCGACGCAAATAATAAACGCTGCTGAGTCAGGGCTTCTACTAAAGCCATTACCGCCAGTACAATCACCGTTGGTACAGTTACCAAGACTATCTCTCCCTTAAGGTTTAATCTGCGTCGCCACTGGCGATTTGCCCCTTCTAGGGGTTTTAAACTCGACCGTTCTCGCTTCATTGCATTTTGGTAATACTGCCTAGATTGACTGTAAAACTTTGCCAAAATTGCTGCTTCCGACAAATGAGGGATTAATTCTAGACGATGCAAGGGTGATGCGATCGCTCTATGATGCGGTAAGTACTGTCTAGACAAAAATGAATTATGTCGCAAACCATCTCAATTAACGATAGTCAGCGATTACAACTCAAACCCCTAGAAATCCCCTCCAAATTATTGCTAGGCCCTGGCCCTTCTAATGCTCATCCTACCGTTCTCCAGGCAATGAATACCTCACCTCTAGGGCATCTTGACCCAGATTTCTTAGGGCTGATGGATGAAATTCAATCTTTACTCCGCTATGTTTGGCAAACCGAAAATCCTCATACTATCGCTGTCAGTGGTACTGGTTCCGCTGCAATGGAAGCAACTATCGCCAATGCGGTAGAACCTGGTGATGTGGTATTAATTGGTGTGGCTGGATATTTCGGAAATCGCTTAGTCGATATGGCCGGGCGATACGGTGCTGATGTCCGTACAATTACCAAACCTTGGGGGCAAGTTTTCTCTTTAGAAGAACTCCGCACGGCTATGGAAACTCATCGCCCGACAATTTTGGCTTTGGTTCACGCCGAAACTTCGACAGGTGCGCGTCAACCTTTAGATGCTGTTGGTGAACTGTGTCGAGAATTCGGCACGCTGTTATTAATCGATACTGTCACTAGCCTTGGTGGTGTGCCGATATTTTTAGATGAGTGGGGAGTTGATTTAGCTTATAGCTGTAGTCAAAAAGGCTTGGGTTGTCCGCCTGGGGCTTCACCTTTTACCATGAGTCCTCGTGCTTGGGAAAAATTGCAGCGCCGCAGCACGAAGGTGGCTAACTGGTATTTAGATATGACTTTGCTGAGTAAGTATTGGGGTAGTGAACGTGTTTATCATCATACAGCCCCAATTAATTTGTATTATGCTCTGCGGGAAGCTTTGCGGTTAGTTGCTGAGGAAGGATTAGCAAACTGTTGGCAACGTCATCAAAAGAATGTGGAATATCTCTGGGACAAGCTAGAAGAAATTGGACTCAGTTGTCACGTTGAACGGGAATATCGTTTACCAACTTTAACTACAGTCCGCATTCCTGAAGGGGTGGATGGTAAAGCTATTGCTAGACAGCTATTAACAGAACACGGAATTGAAGTTGGCGGTGGACTAGGAGAATTGGCTGGTAAAGTTTGGCGCGTTGGGCTAATGGGCTTTAATAGCCGGAAAGAAAATGTTGACCGACTGATAGAAGCACTGGCAAAAGTATTACATTAGGGTCTAGTAGCTAGGGAGTAGGGAAAATGATCCCCTATTCCCGATTCTTCATTCCCAATATTCATACATAATCTAATACTGGTGCGTTAATTAGGATGTAACGCACCGTAATAACAATGGTAATCGCACCCTTAATCCTTCAACTTTGAATTTAAATAACTACTCGACACTTTAAGCGACAACTTCTTCGCGTTGACAATCAAATACAACCATAAAAGAAGCATCTGGCATCATTTGACGTAGGCGCTGCATATAACCATCGGCATCAGAACGACTGCGAAAGCGAGCTACAATTTCTCTTTGGGCATCGGGCTGTAAGCGGGCAATTGCCCAAGAATTTAGGCGTTCTTTGTAGGCGATCGCGTGATTTTCGTTGTGATTTGCTTTGTATTCAGTATTTTGTGGCATGATTTAAAATATCCGTGTGTAATTTTCAGTGAAGGCGTTACTGACTTCTCTTGGCGGGGATGCACTAACGCCTTTTTTCAAGTTGCTGCCACCTTGTTATTCGATTATTTTTGGATTGTCAAGATTTCGCGGATTATTTTACAAGAACTTATCTTGTTATTTAAACTTGCGATCGCTCTCAAACCCTTCATTAGCAACTAAAGAAGGCAAAAACAAATCCAAAATTTAAATATTAACAAGTGTGGCATCTCCACTAGGGTTACTTACTTCTACACGCACATTTAATACCAACCGGAAAAATTTCTTAACGTCTCAATATATACATTTGATTAATTCCGTATTTAAAATTACTGTCAGAACTCTATTTATTTGCTAATAAATAATATTAATTTTTATTAATTATTTTTAACTAAATTTACTTGATTTTTTTATTGTTGAGAAAAAGCTCCGAAAAAGTGCTTTATTTTTATTATCTTGACCAATGATTACCAATTCGTTAAAATTTCTGCGAACTTTTGGATACAGAAAATGCCATTAGTAACATCGATAATTCAAAAAATTGCTCTGCAAATAGGAGCAGTAGTTGTAGTAGATCCAGAATATGCTTTTGTCGGACATATTACATTTAAAAACGGCAATAAAGCTTGTTTTAGTAATAGTAAATTAAATATCAATGGTTTTGGTTCTGCCGAGATAGCTAAAGATAAAGCATATTCAAACTTTTTTTTGAAACATTTTGGATATAAAGTTACTGAAGGACAAACTTTTTTTAGCAATAAAATATGTGAAAAAATCGGCAGTGAGAGAAATATTGATGCCGGATTTGATTATGCTAAAGAATTAGGTTTTCCGGTAATTGTTAAGCCGATTAATCTCAGCCAAGGCAGATTTGTTACAAAAGTATATAATAAAACAGAATATTATCAAGTTGCTAAAAAAATCTTACGTATCACTCCCGGATTTATAGTTGAGAGATTTTATCCTGGTAACGATTATAGAATTGTCGTTGTAGATGATGAAGTTCTGGCAGTATATCAAAGAATTCCTTTGTGTGTTGTTGGTGATGGCAAGTCTACTATTGCAGAATTAATCCAAAAAAAATCAGCAGAATTGACTGCGAATGGGAGAAAAAATAATGTAGATGCTGATGATTTCCGCATCAAACGGAAATTAAAACGACAAAAGCTGAAGTTAGATAGTATCATCCCCGAAAATCAGGTTGTTTATTTGTTAGATAATGCCAATTTATCAAGTGGTGGTCAGGGAGTAGACATGACTGAAAATATCCATCCTGACTTTAAAAAGTTAGCGATAAATGCTACAAAAGATATGGGCTTAAGATTATCAGGTTTAGATGTTATTACTGATGATATAACTCAGCCAATGAACAATTATGTAATTATCGAAATTAATGGGTCGCCTAGTTTAACTAATTTTGCTTCTATTGGTGAGATGCAAGTACAAAGAGTTGAGAATTTATATTTCAAAATTCTGAAAGCGTTGGAAAATGAGCAAGTTTGTCTTAACTCTAATTAAATTAAGCTTGAGCAAAATTCAGTGTTTCAGATACCCGACTTCTTTTAGAAGTCGGGTATCTTGCTGTTAAGACTGCGATGTTTTATTGTCCGACTCTAACAAAGGACAGATATTTCTATCTAAATTCCATCTTTTGTAAGGTGCGGAGAGCATTCACAACGCACTAAGCTACTTCTTGTTGAAGATGCTGACTATCCTTAAATAAATGATGGATTTTAGCCAAACTCTGATTAATAAAAGTGATGCGATTGTTGAGCAATGGGTAGAAGCAGTCTATCAAGATGAACAAATTGAAGCGACTAAGGAGTTAACTTTTAAAGCTGTACGTGATAGTTTACCTAGGGTTTTAAAAGCGTTAGCCACAGTACTTTCAGAATCAGAAAAAAGCGATTTACAAACAGTAGTCGATGCAAGTTTAGAACACGGCTTGCTGCGTGCTGAACAAGGATTTGAGCCAGCAGAAATTGCACGAGAGTATCGTTTATTGCGGTTTATAATTTTCTCATTTCTGGAAGAAGATTTATTAAAAGCATCTCCTGTGGAACTGTTGCGGGCTGTGCGCCTGATTGATACGGTGATTGATGAAGCGATCGCTCGTTGCTTTAACAGTTATACTCACGGAAGGCTACAAGAGTTAGAACAACTCCAAAGTCAGTTACGTTTGACTAACCAAGAACTAACTCGCTTGGTTCGCGCTAGTAAAGATAGTCTGTCGCAGTTGGCGCATGAACTCAAAACACCGTTAACTTCCATTATTGGTTACGCGGATTTATTTCTGCGTCAGCAGCGCCAAAATCCCGAACTCAAGGATTCCTATTCTAATCTCGAAAGTATCGAGCGAGTGATGAAAAGCGGAAGGCTGATTCTGCGTTTAATTAACGATACTCTGGAAATTTCTCGTTATGATGCTGGCAGAATGATTTTACAGCCGACTGTTATTAATGTGTGTGAGGTAATTAACTCAGTTATTGAGATTATTGAACCTTTAGCACGTAACAAAGAATTATCTTTAATTGTGGATTGCGATCGCGCTCCCAATCAAGTTACTACAGATCCGTTGCGCGTTCAGCAAATTCTGACGAATTTACTCAGTAACGCCATTCGCTATACAGAATCGGGGACGGTGAGTTTGCAATGTTACCAGGAATCTGAACAAACTTGGGCTATATCAATTACAGATACTGGATTAGGTATTGCATCGGATGCTCAAAGTAAAATTTTCCAGCCTTATTTTCGCGCCGTTAGTGAGCAACAAGCATCAGATTCTCATGGTACAGGTTTGGGGTTAGCAATTGTATCTCGGTTAGTTCAATTATTGCATGGTGAAATTAAGGTAGATTCTCAATTGGGAAAAGGCTCTACATTTACGGTAATTTTGCCATTATATAGCGGTTCTCATTCTAGTATTGAGTAGGGTGTGTTACGGCTATGGAAAGATTTGGGATTTTGAGAGAATCAGGATTAGCTGTAACGCACCATATCTTTCGGTGCGTTCAGCGTTGCTATAACGCACCCTACAATTTAAGCTTTACTGTTTCCTAGTTAACTGCGAATTTAGCAGTTTCCAAAGCCGCAACTAACTTCACTCCAAACTCTGCTTCAAATACGCCTTTTTTGTAATCTAAACTCCACATTTCTAAAGAGCAATCATCATCAGAATGAGAGGGAAAAATTGCTAGATGAACCTGTTGTAAATCAGGATAATACCTGAATTTTACCTGAGATATTGCCCCAATTTGTCGTCTATCTAAAGCAACAGCTAATCGGAGAATTGCACTTAATTGACTGACTATTTGTCGATGATTTTTACTCAACAAATTGCGGAAATTTTCGTGCTTTTTTTTTGGTGGCGATTTGCGATGATAACGGGCTAAGTTAGCAATAATTTCGATTTCGGTTTCGGTATAGCCTAATAATTCACCATTGCGAATTAGATAGTATGAGTGTTTGTGGTGAGATGAATGGCTGATATAGTGACCACAGTTGTGTAAGATGGCTGCTGCCCATAAAAGTTGACGTTCATCATCTCCCCAGTTGTGGAGAATACCTTGAGTTTGGTCAAATAAACTCAGGGCAAAAACAGCCACGCGATCGCTATGTTCAATATTGATGTGGTATTTGCTAACCTGTTTCAATACACTGCGCTGGCGAATTGAACTTTGGTAACGCAAGCGGTCTTCAATTAAACCGTGAGTCAGCATCCAATCGACAATTACACCTTCGCGCAACGCCCGTCCGCATAGTGTGACCGCATCTACACCCAACAAGGTCATTGCTTCTTGCAAAACTACCGCACCTGCCAAAATCACTTCTGACCGCTTTTCTGGCATACCGGGAATAGTTGTTCTTTCCACATTGGTCATCTTTGCCAAGCGATTCACCCAGCCACGCAAATCTTGAAGACTTAATTGATAGCCATTCAGGGTGGAAGGTACAGTACCTAACTTTTCCCTAGCATCAATCATGGCTAAAGTTTCAATTGTGCCGGATGTTCCTACCAACCGCGGCGATTCGCCAAATTGAATATTTGCTAAAACATCTTCTACAGAACGTTCTAACATTCCCCTGACATAAGCTTGCAGATATTGCAACTCGCTATTGTTAATGGGGTCAGTGGTGATGAATTCCCCAGTTAGCCGGACTGCGCCGACTTTGGTACTGGTGAGTGTGCGTGGTTCTTGGCTATCTCCCAAAATAATTTCTGTGGAACCACCGCCAATATCAATAATGATGTGGGGCTGGTTGTTAAATTCCATCCCCGACAGCACTCCTAAATAGATGCGGCGTGCTTCTTCTTGACCAGAAATTAAGTCAACGCTTAAACCCAACTCGCTATCTATTTTGTGGAGAAAATCTTTGCCGTTGGGGGCTTCCCGCACTGCACTGGTAGCTACAGCAATGATAGTTTCGGCATTAAAAGTTTTTGCAACTGCTTGGAAGCGTCTTAAAGTGGCGATCGCCCTATCCATCACTTCTGGTTTTAACTCGCCAGTAACTAAATCGCGATCGCCCAGTCTCACAGTCTCTTTTTCTCTGGTAAAAATGCTAAAAGCTGGTAGGGTTGGGTCAATTTTTACCACTACCATGTGCAGAGAATTAGTTCCCAAATCAATGGCAGCAATAATCCGGTGTTGCTGAACTGGTTGAGTTTTCACACTCTCCCAGCTAGCAGAAACTAAATTTAGCATCTAGTTTTCTCTCTTTATTTAGGAAGGACGATAAAAGATGGGATTGCGGACTATAGAGACAAGGGCTGAGTGCTGAGTAATATACTTAGTCTCTCGCCTTTAGCCTGTAGATTTACCCTGCCATTTACAACTTAATTGACGAAGCCTTTTTGCGGCGGGTGTAAGCGTATAAGCGTGCAAGGGTTAAGAAGTAGCCTCTATATATCAAGGATTTGCATCAACTTATTGATGTGCTTTCCCCTATACCCCTTTACCCTTATTCTTTTACACCCCTAATTTTTAACGATGAATTATGTATCCATCGTTGCAAATTTAGGTTGTGTTTTTACAAATAACAAATAAAGTTATTCTATAGATGTAAAGAAGTGTTAACTTGTCAAAATTTAGTAATCTTTGCTTGATTTCTATGTTGAGTACGCCAGAACGCAACCAAGAACCTGTGTGGTCTGTGATTATCCGACTTTTACGGTGGCATAAACCGGAAGGGCGGTTAATTTTAATGATTCCTGCCCTGTGGGCTGTGGTTTTGGCGGCGGCTGGTCAACCGCCTTTACCTTTGGTGGGAGTGATTGTTTTGGGTACTCTGGCCACAAGTGCAACTGGGTGTGTAGTCAATGACTTGTGGGATAAGGATATCGACCCAGAAGTTGAAAGAACACGCGATCGCCCTTTAGCCTCTCGTGCGTTATCAATTAAAGTTGGCATTGTAGTGGCTATTATCGCCCTGGGATGTGCGGCGATGCTGGCATTTTATCTGAACCCTCTGAGCTTCTGGCTATCGGTTGCCGCCGTCCCCGTAATTCTACTGTATCCAGGGGCAAAGCGCGTGTTTCCTGTGCCACAATTGGTACTATCTATTGCTTGGGGTTTTGCGGTGTTGATTAGCTGGAGTGCAGTTACTCAAAGCCTTTCTCAACCAACTTGGTTACTTTGGGGCGCAACTGTACTGTGGACGCTGGGATTTGATACTGTGTATGCCATGAGCGATCGCGAAGATGACCGACGCATAGGTATTAATTCTAGTGCTTTGTTTTTTGGTGATTATGCCCCAGATGCTATAGGTATTTTCTTTATCGGCACAATCTTGTTATTAGGCTGGCTGGGTATTGTCATTCACCTACACCTAGCTTTTTGGATAACTCTTGCATTGGCTAGTATCGGTTGGGTTTGGCAATATTGGCGATTGAAACAGCAAGACTTGCCGAATGCGGCTTATGGCGAAATGTTTCGACAGAATGTGTGGATTGGCTTTATTTTACTGGCAGGGATGATTGTTGGCTGGCTTTAATTGTCAGATCCCTGACTTCTTCAATAACAATGGGTGTAGGGGTGTGAGGGTGTGAGGGTAAGACATTTTCATACCCTCGTTGTGAATTTTATTCATGGAGTCTCTTGTATCTCACATTCCGCACCTTGGGGTGTCACATAGTGGAACTACTAGGTTTTTTTGATTTTTGTAGTTGCCGATTATGCTTTTGTATCTTCATCGACTGGCGTGGCAAAGCCGCCCACGGCGCTGTCTCCCCAACGCGCTGCCTTGCCTTTGCGTGAGATATAAAATTCTTGAGTTCTAACATACGCGCAAGAAGTCTAATCAAATAAAGCTAAATCAAACCAGAAAGTTGTACCTACGCCAACTTCACTGACCAAGTGAACTTTGCTTCCATGTCTTTCCACAATATTCCTCACAATTGATAAACCCAAACCCGTACCTTCTAAAGTGTGGACTCGGTTTTCCACTCGGAAGAAGCGGTCAAAAATTGCTTGTTGGTCTTCGGAAGCAATACCAATACCAGTATCAGCTACTTCCACGCGCACACGGGGAGATTGATTTTGCGAATGGGGTTTGGGATCTAATTGATAGGCGCGGAGAGCGACTTGACCGCCAGCTTTGGTAAATTTCAGAGCATTTCCGACCAAATTAGCTAAAACTTGGAGTAACAAATCATAATTACCCATGACTAGTGGTAAATTAGGTGCGACTTCTTGAATAAGTTCAATCCCTTTATCTTTAGCGTTGAGTTGATAAGTTCGCAGTGTTTGTTCAATAGCTTGGGCGAGGTCTACACCATCAAAGTTATAACTGCGACCAGATTCTAACTTAGATAAGTCTAAAACATCGTTAACTAAACGAGTCAGGCGATCGGTTTCATGGTTAACGGTTTTGAGAAAATCCTGACGCTGTTCTACACTCAAATCTTCGCCGTAGTCGTGCAGAGTTTCAATAAAAGATTTGATATTAAATAACGGTGTCCGCAATTCATGAGAAACGTTGCTGATAAATTGGCTTTTGGCTTCGTTGAGTTCTACTTCTCGTGTAATATCTTGTACAGTAATCGCAATTCCTTTAATACTTTCCCGTTGTAAATTCAGCACCGTAGTTAATAAAATCCGAATGGTGCGCTTAGTTGGTTGATTAAGATGAATGCGGAACTCAGCACTGTCGCATTCACCCGCAGCCATTTCGTACAAGGGACGGGTGATTTCCATCTGAATGGCGGGGGGTAATTGGTGCAGGACATTACTACCGACTACATCATTACCTTCCCAGGCAAAAATCCTTCTGGCTGTGGGGTTGACTAAAATCACCTGCATGTTGTTGTCAATCAACACAGCACCATCGGCGATAGTAGAAACTAAAGTTTCGAGCTTGGCTTTTTCGGCGGTTAGTTCTTCAATATTTTGTTCTTCATAGCGTTCTAGACGCTCTGCCATATCATTAAAACTGAGAATCAACTCTCCGAGTTCGCCGCCTAGGGGTAAATCGATGCGCTGCTTAAAATTCCCGGTGGCGATTTGTTTGACACCAACTAGCAGTTCTTTAATCGGCTTGGTGATGGTTAAAGCATTAATTACCCCCGCCAAAATCACCATTACCCAAATTGTGATAAACACGGCGATGGTAACATCACGGGTGAAGTTAGTGGAAATTACGGCCGTTTGGTTGGGGTTGATGCCAATAGCCAAGACACCCAAGTATTTTTTATCAACAATCAGTGGGACAAATACATCTGTGACAATACCATCGGGGGTGTTATGTTGCCGCACCATTGGCTTATCGTCATTACCAGGGTAATCTTCTGGTAATTGTATTCGCCGCTCAATTGTCAACAAAGAGTTTTCCACCTCTGGTTCCCAAAATGGAATCCCGAAAAAGATTTTGCCGCCTTCGTCAGCGTAAAGCATATACCTCACACTCGAAGTACTGCTATAAAATCTTTGGGAAAATTGGGCAATCTCAGTCAGATTATTTTCTGCAATCAGGGGGGTAACGTTAGCAGCAAGCAGCAGTCCCAAGTCGCGGCCGAATCGGGTGTCATTCAAACGCGCATCTTGCTGAATTGTATTTACAGCCCAAAAGGTCAGACCACTCATCACCAAAGAAACCACCAAAGTGGCAACAGCTAACAGCTTAGTTTGGAGGGTGAAATCTGACCACCAATTGGCGATCGCTTCTCGGATTGTTTTTAACAGAGCTAACATTTTCAATCAAGTTGTTAGTAGTTTTTGTGATAAACCCCAACAACTAAAAAATTAACAGTTAATTTGCCCAATGGGGTAGAGAGAAGTCTGAAGTCTGAATTCTGAAGTCTGAATTTTGAAGGTTGCTTAGCAATGCCGTTACCGTAGGCTAAAGCAAAATACATTTCATACTTCACACTTCATACTTCATACTTGATTCAGCACTCTATAGCCAATGTCTCTCCTATAATATATTCCTTCAAACTGGATAGATTTCAGTCCTGTGTAAGCCTGAGCGATCGCTTGTTGAAAGTTTTCGCCTGTGCCTGTCACATTTAATACCCGTCCGCCATCAGTCACAACTTGCTGTTGGTCGTTCAATTTTGTCCCGGCATGAAATACAGTGGCTTTTGCTGTTTCTGCTGCGTCAATCCCTGTAATTACCTTGCCTTTTTGATAATCCCCCGGATAACCACCAGAAGCCGCCACCACGGTAGCGGCTGCGCCACTGTGCCAAGTAATGGGGACTTCGCCTAAACGCTGTTCGACACAAGCCAAAATTAAGTCTAATAAGGGTGTAGCTAACAACGGCAAAATTACTTGGGTTTCGGGATCGCCAAAGCGACAGTTAAATTCCAACACCTTAAAGTCGCCTTCGGGGGTAATCATTAACCCGGCGTAAAGTACACCCCGGTAATCTATACCTTTGCTGCGAAGAGTAGCGATCGCTTTTTCTAAAACATCTGTTTGCACCCTTGCCATTAACTCTGGTGTGGCAATTGGCGCTGGACAGTATGCACCCATCCCGCCAGTATTTTCGCCTGTATCACCTTCCCCGACTCGCTTATGGTCTTGTGCTGGCAGTAGGGGGCGAATGGTTAACCCATCGGTCAAGGCTAACACCGATACTTCTTGTCCAAATAGACACTCTTCAATGACAACAAACTCACCAGCACTGCCAAACTGCCCTTGAAAAATCGCATCAATGGCACTCTCTGCTTGTTCTATTGTAGTAGCAACTATTACACCTTTACCTGCTGCCAAGCCATCAGCTTTCACAACTATCGGCGCACCTTGAGCTTGCACATAAGATTTTGCTGCTGCTGCTTCCGTAAATACCGCCGCTTTAGCTGTAGGAATACCAGCTTCTTGCATCAGTGATTTTGCCCAAGCTTTACTAGCTTCAATTTGCGCTCCCGCTCTGACAGGGCCGAATACCATCAGTCCCTTAGCTTGCAAGTAGTCTATAATTCCCTTCGCCAGTGGAACTTCTGGCCCGACGACTACCAAAGAAATGTTATTTGCTAAGGCATATTGGCTAATTCCCGCAAAATCATCCACTGCCAAGGGCAAGTTTTGACAACCTGCCATATTAGCTGTACCGCCATTTCCTGGCACACAGACGACCTGTTCAACTTGCGGAGATTGCAATAATTTCCATGCTATAGCGTGTTCACGCCCGCCGTTACCTACAACTAAAACTTTCACTGATTTCCTCTTGCGTGCCTTGTGACACGAGAACAGTCTAGGAAGTCAAAAGTCAATTTCTAACTCTTGCACCATTGACAGTGGCAGCCATATTTCTGCCACGCTGTACTAGAACTACTCGCGGATCAATTTTTCACTAATTTAGGTACTGATGCAAGTCCTACGTTTAGGGATTAGAGGCTAGGGGCTAGAGGCTAGTACCGCTACGCGGAAGTCAAAAGTCAATAAGCTCATATCACAAGCTTTTCACTAACTTGAAATGGGATCTTTATTTTTGCCGTACTGCACTAGTTAATATCATCAAACATCAAAAACTTTCTTTTCTAACCCCTAGCCTCTAATCTCTAGCCTCTATTTTCAAGTGAATAACTTACGTCATTACTATGTTTAAACTTAAATTATTGCCAGGAGATATCAATAAGTATACAGAAGAAGTCCTGCTATATTCCTATGATTAATTTAAACATTATTATTATTGCTAAATGATGACGTTCCCACAAGATAATAGGACTTACGCAGACTCTAAGATTTATTGGTATGTTTGACGACTTGGCAGTTCGATAAATTAAGCTTTTTGGCGATTTTTGCGGAAGTCCTGGATAAGTATTAACCTGTGAATATTGCAATCAGGAAATTATCAAAAAAACGGGTCAATAGACAACATGACGAAAATTATTGTTACGGGAGCAGCAGGTTTTATTGGTTCTCACATTGCAGAAGTGCTGTTACAACAAGGAGAAGAAGTAATTGGCATCGATGAATTTAATGATTATTATGATCCAGTATTAAAACGTAAGAACGTTTCTCACTTAAGCTGCTGGCCTAACTTTAAATTAATTGAAGGAAATATACAGTTTTTAGACTGGCAAACCTTACTCCAAGATGTAGAAATTATTTACCATCAAGCAGCCCAAGCAGGAGTCAGGGCTAGTTGGGGTCAAGGTTTCCGTGCTTATACTGAACGGAACATCAATTCTACACAAGTTTTATTAGAAGCAGCAAAGGATGCTAAAAATCTTAAAAGATTAGTATTTGCTTCCACATCTAGCGTCTACGGTGATGCTGAAACTTTACCCACCCACGAAAGCACTCACCCCCATCCGGTTTCACCCTATGGCATTACCAAGTTAGCAGCAGAACGTTTATGTGGACTGTATCAGAAAAACTTTGATGTGCCGATTGTGTCATTGCGCTATTTTACAGTTTATGGGCCGAGACAGCGCCCAGATATGGCATTTCATAAGTTTTTCAAAGCTGTTTTACAGGATGAAGCAATTCCGATTTATGGAGATGGACAGCAAACGCGAGACTTTACGTTTGTGAGTGATGTGGTAGCGGCAAATTTGGCAGCAGCGAGTGAAGCTAACGCTGTGGGTAAAATTTTGAACATTGGTGGTGGTAGCCGAGTCGTGTTAACCGAAGTTTTGGACACAATGGCAGAAATTGTCGGTCAACCTATTAAGAAAAACTACATTGAAAAAGCAATGGGAGATGCACGCCATACCGCTGCGGATATATCCCAAGCGCAGAAAGTTTTAGGGTATCAGCCGCAAGTTCCGCTGCGGGAGGGATTGGCACAAGAATGGCAGTGGGTGAAGGCATTATATTAATTGTGATAAATGAGCAAGATTTAGATACACTCCGATCGCATTGTTAGGAGTAAAAGTAACGACTGTATGAAAACTCCAGCGATCGCTTTTTTGGTGTAGATTTGTAAAGGCGATCGCCTGATATGATTCCATCGGCAATGTCACTTGAGCATTAACAATATATGCGATCGCCGTATAAGCTAATCAGCATTTAAGTTGCACTATTAAAATAGTGAATAAATGAATTAAACCTTCTCCTCTGCTCCTCTGCCCCTCTGCTCCCCCTGTGGTCTAAACTGCAAATTAGGTGCTTAACAGCTTATTAGAAGCATTATTCGGTAGTAGTGCAACATTAAACAAAGTTGATGTCTCCGACCATCAGTCGTTCTAAAGTCTTCAACTTGTTGCAGATGTTCAATCACAGAAGCATCCATAATTTTTTACCCCCTCAAAACTTGCAATTTTACCTGTTTTAGGAATGAAACAGCCTTGCTTTTTAAGGGGGTCGCCGCAGGCGGGGGGATCTTAACCGAACCGTATTGGAAGATATCTAGCGTTCAGATTTT
>JAGKSW010000002.1 GCA_018993265.1 Nostoc sp. TH1S01 | reverse complement strand
CTTCTGTCAGTTCAAGCTAAAAACTACCTTTAAACCATCACGGGGGCGCGGTGTAGGTATCATTTCTAAATCTAAATTTTGTCCTGGTACAAGTTCCCATTCATAGCCACGTAATAGCAAAGCCGCAAATATTTTCATTTCCAACTTAGCAAATTCTTTTCCTAAACATTCTCTTATTCCACCTCCAAAACTAACGTAACTAAAAGCTTGAGATTTATCCTCAGCCCTATCTATCCCAAACCTCTGTGGGTCAAATATTGCGGGATTTTTATATACACTTTCATCTTGATGAGTTTTACCTATTTGATAAAGTACAGACCAACCTTGGGGAATACGATATCCATTGAAATTACAAGTTTGGATAACCGAGCGAAAACCGCCACCAACTGGCGGTACAATTCGCAAAACTTCCTTAAGTATTTGGTCTAGATAGGTCATTTGCTTAAGATGTTCAGAGGTTAATCCACCACTACAATTTATTTGTTCTTGTTCTGTTCTTGCGGCTGCTAAAATTTCCGGATTTTGTGCTAATAGTAAACATAAAGAAGATAAGGCAGAAGTTAAAGTTTCATGACCAGCAAATATTAAAGTCAGGAGCTGGTCTTTTAGCTCTTCTATATTTAAACTGTTGCCATCTTCATCTTTGGCATCTAATAACAAACCTAAAGCATCCTGATGAGAAGTAGGTTGTTTTTGACGCTCTTTGATAATAGCTTCAATTCTAGCTAATAACTTTTTTCGGCATTTTAAGGCTTTACCAAATTTTGTCCAAGGTAATCGAATAGGAAGAGTAAATAATCCAGCGCACCATTCTTCAAATAATTCAGTAAATTGGGTATCGTTAGTAACGTCTGTTCCTACCAACAATTTACAAGCTATATCAAAGGTATACTGCCTTAATTCAGGATACCAAGTTAAATGTTGCAATTTTTCCCACTTTTTAAAATAGTGATGAGTAATTTCCTCCATTGCTGGTATATAATTTGCCAAAGCTCTAGGTTGAAATGCCTGTGACAATAACTTTCGTCTTGTCTGATGAATACTTCCTGTTTGGGTTGCTAAAGAAGCCGAGCCAAGTAAGGTAGAAACGCTTTCTGTCCACTGAATGAGGAAATTTTGATTTTCTTTGCTAAACAAATAACGATTGGCTTCTGCCCCCACCATCATAATAGTTGGTGAACCAAATAAATTAGTTTTAAAAACGTTGCCGTATTTTTGTTGTCGTTTGGTAGCAAAATCTGGATCACGCAAGAAGCTTATTGTTTCTCCAATCAAGGGCAATCCTAAGTCTCCAGGAGGTAATGGAAATTCATCTTGATTGAGAACATTTTGGTTTTTTAATTCTTCGTTTTGAGTTTCCACTTTTAACTCTCAATTCTTAATATTTACATGATTAGTCTGTATTTTTACATAAAAATTTTAGTTTTTAGACAATATGGTATATCTTTATCATGGCTTATGTACGTGTCGCAGATAATGACAATGAGCAAGCCAAAGTGAGTAAATTACATCAAATTTGGATAGGTAGTATTGTTTTAAAAGGTTGGAATAGTTTATGAATCAGATATAGCGGTTCTCATTTTAGTGAGATACCAGCACGAGTAATTGACCGCAGATGAAACAGATAAACTGGTACCTCAGCAGACTAGGAAACGCTATAAAAGTTTGAATTCGCTAACTTAGGAACGTCTAAATTTTTAATTACGAATTACAATTTATTTTGGCTATTTGGGCGAAAATTTGGTAACTCCACAGATGCTAATGATTTGCGTCCCTTGGGTGGACGCTGGGGATACACGACTGGTGACGGTGATTGAAAATCATTACTGTAGTCAACTAATGTTTCTTGAGGTAATTCTGTCTCCGATAATTCCTCAGTATTTTGTGGTGTAGTTTCTGACCAAAAATTTTCTGGTTCTTCAGTTGTTTTCTTGGTTAATGGCACAGTAAAAGAAATGGGCGAATTCTTTTCTGGTAAAATTGTTATCTCTTCAATTACTGAACTAGGCACTGTAATCGGTGGATGATTTTCTGTTTCTAATGCTGCAAATTGCTGCTCTAGGGTAGTTTCTGGCTGTGCTTCATCTGTTGCCCAACTTTCCCACAGCGGTTTTTCTGCTTGATTACTGGTGACATTAGTTTCACTGTTGGCAGGTGGTGTCGTTCCAGGTTGGGAAGCAAAAAACATTTGGATGAGACTATCTATTTGCTCATCTAGTTTGGCTGAAGAATCTCCTGATGAAACTGTTTGGGAGGTAATTGGCTCATCATCTGTTTCTGCGGAGGTATCAGGTTCAGTAATTGCGGGTGTTTCTTCCTTAGTTGGCCAGTCCCAAGGAGATGATGGTTGGGGAGTGGGGTTACTATGGCTGGATGTGGGTGGTACGGAAGATTCACCCCAAGGATGATCGACATTTTCTGAAGGAGATTCTGATTCTGCTGACCAAGGTCTAATTGGTTGTACGTTAGGAAATAAAGACCGAGCTTTTCTAGAAAATCGACTTTGCTTAGTGGTGCTGCTGTAAGTATTACTATTACTTGTGGTCTCGTCGGCAGAGTCGTCGTTAGTAGTGGGTGGTTCTAGACATTTTTCTAAAGCTGCTTTGAATTGCAGGGTTTGGCGCTGTTGGCGCATCAGGCGAGTCCGCAACTCTCGACAAGTAGTTTCTGACTGCAACACTTGTTGAGATTGTTCATGATAATTAGTTTGCAATAATGCACATTCCCGTTCTAGCTGGGCGAGACGTTGCTGACTAATTTGTAGCTGTGCTTTATAAGTTTCAATCAGAGTTTCTTGGCGTTGAACAGTTTGTGCTGTGGTGTCTAACTGTTGAAAAAGTGACTGAATTTGTTCTTGGGCTGCAATGAGTTCTTGAGCTTGTTGGTTGAGCATAGATTCAGTGACACTGGAGCGCCTTTTTTGCCACTGCAAAGCTTTTTCTGACTCCGCTAATTCATCTTTAAGATGCTCGACTTGTTCATATAATTCATTGTTAGCTGCACGCAGTTCTTCATTTAACAGCAGCAGTTTCTGAAATTCATCATCAATTATTGCTTGTTGCCCACTGTCTGGTTCTGCTACCCATTCCTCTGGGGTAACATTTTCCGCAGATTGAGGATTTGGCTGCTCTTGTTGTGTTTCTTCTGCTGGTTTGAGGAGTGGCAATTGCCTGATAGCCAGATTTTCAGAAGGCACAACCGCATAAAAAGGACAGCTTGTTGGCTCTGGTTGTAGCGAATTAGCAGAATTGAGAGATTCCATCACAGCCCTGTTGTTTGAGGTGTCAGCTTCATTCATCACTCTTGACCCATCCACCTAAAGATACTCAGCAATGCTCTGTTCAGCATTGCTCATCAACTTTGTTCGCTTGGCATTGAATTTTAGAAACCAAGTTGAATTTTTCCCAAGCATGAGTCACTAGTCATGAGCTAGTGTTCCCATTTTGCATCTAGAATTGAAGACGTTATAACATTTTGACCTAATAAACCGTCAACCTGAGACTGGATGAGGTTTTGAGGCCAAATGTTACTGTGTACGGACTTCAGCATAGATGCTGGACAAAGGTGGTATCTAGGTTGGTTTGGGTAAACAATCTTTGGTAGTAACAGCTGCCTGGCAAAAATTCAGGCGCTAGATAAATATCTGCGCTGTATATAATTTACCAAACACCTTGGTTATAAGGGAACAGGGGTGTGAGACTACAGGGGAATTAGAGTGTGATGGTGTACTTCGACTGCGCTCAGTAACCAGGGTGTGGGGTGTAGGGTGTAGGGGTAATAATTTGAGCGATCGCACTTCCTAAAAAAGTAAAATTATTTGAATTCAATGTCAGTAAAATATCTACTTGGGCTTTGAATGCGATCGCACCTGATATTTTTTATATGGAAAAAATGTAGATCCTACATAAACAGGAATTTGTATAATTTGTGCGATCGCATTAAATTAGCGCCTTGTGACTTTCCATGTATGACGATATCTGCCGATTTTTAGCGGAACACTTTTCATCAGACTTTGCTAGTTGGCTGATGGGAGAATCGATAACGATGACGGAAATAAAGCCTTCAGAACTTTTTTTAGATCCAATTCGTGCTGATGCGCTAATTCTACTACAGTCAGATGAATTAATTCTGCATTTAGAATTTCAAACCTTACCGAAAAAGAATGTTCCGTTTCGCTTGTTAGATTATCGTGTGCGCGTGTATCGAAAATATCCAGACAAACCCATGCGCCAAGTCGTGATTTATCTCAAAGAAACGAGTTCAGATTTGGTTCAACAAACTAGCTTTACAATGGAACGCACTCGCCATGAATTTGATGTTATTCGATTGTGGGAGCAACCCGCCAGCGTTTTTTTACAATATCCTGGGTTAGTTCCTTTTGCGGTACTGGGACAAAGTGCAGATTCACAAGCCACATTGCGCCAAGTTGCTGAAATTGTAGATCAAGTTTCTGATTCTACAGCACAGGCTAATCTCATAGCAGCGTCGGGAATTTTAGCAGGGCTAAAATTAGAACAAGAGGTAATTTATCAGATATTGCGGAGGGATATTATGCAGGAATCTGTGATTTATCAGTCTATTCAAAGAGAGGGAGAAGCAAAAGGAGCGGCGAGAAAACAAAGGGAAATCGCCACTAATTTGTTACGAGATGGTTTCCCAATAGAAGCCGTAGCCCGTGGAACAGGTTTATCAATTGAGGAAGTTCAAGAACTTCAACGTCAAATTAATGAATCTGCACAAGGTTAAACCTGATTTTTTCCAAATCATCATAGCGATTCGCCTACAGCAAAACCATCGTATCTTGATTATTGATACAACTAGATCCCCGACTTCTTTAAGAAGTCGGGGATATTAACCTCTCGCATAATTATTAATTACGAATTAATTTTTTAGCCAGTAGCCACAATAAATAAAACGGTAAAATTAATATACTTAATAATAAAAGGTTCGGCTTGGCTGTATTGTCCTTGGCTGTTGTAGAGGCAAGCTAAATTGTTCAAGTTACCAGCGACGTTGGGATGATCGCCTGGGAATAACCGCTTTGTCATTGCCAAGGCTTCAATTAACAAAGGTTCGGCTTGGCTGTATTGTCCTTGGCTGTTGTAGAGGCAAGCTAAATTGTTCAAGCTAGTTGCGACGTAGGGATGATTGCCTAGGAATAAAGCTTGGCAAACGTTGACGCATTCCTTATACCAATTTTCTGCTAATTGATATAGTCCTTGTCCCTCATAAAATGTTGCTACTCCCACAAACACCCAAATTACTTCATCATTAGGTACTGATGCGGGGGAATTTATCTGTTGTTTTCTTGCTTGGTTTACTTCTGCAATTATCCGTTCGCCCAAGTCTTCAATGTGGGGAATAACATCTTTAACACGTTCAATGTCTTGAGATGTTGTTGAGTAAGGAATGGTTTGAGCTACGGTTATCATCGCAGAAGCAAAGGTGGTTTCTAAAACTGGCTTTATCTCGCCAGCATTTGCTAACTGTTCTTGTAAAAACCACCGCACTAAATTTTTAATGACTCCTTTCCCACCAGGGAAAATAACCTGACCAATTTTATCGCTTAACTTTTTAAAGTCTTCAGGCATATATGGTTAAGTGCATCGGTTGTCACACCCGCCTCAGAATTAATTCTGAGGCTAATAGCTAAAGTCTTCTAAAGAAGACTAGGAAAAAAGGTTTCAGTCTACTTGAGTAGACTTGCGCTATTAGCCCGGAAATTTATTTCTGGGCGGGCTGGGGGAATAATTGAGAATATTAAATGAGATTAAAAACGCATATCTTGAACTTTACCTTTCCCGCCTGACATGACAACCTGACCGATTTTGTCTGCCAACTTTGCTAAATTAGGTGCAGTCATGATTTCTACAAACTTAGGATTCGTTTCGGCTTTCGCTGCTGTCGCAACCTCTTGTGCAGCTTGCGCCACTTTAGGATCAGCTTTCACCGCAGTTTCCACTTCAATTACAGCTTTGCCATAATCTAACGGTTCGTCTGGTGCTTTTTCAATCGCCTCTACAACGTTGGGTGAGCGTTTTCTCAGCGTGACGAGAAACTCATCGGTTTTCTTCCACAGAGTTTCGCCAACCATTTCACCTGTTCTTTCTAAGGCTTTAGTGGCGACTACAGAGCCAAGTGCGATCGCCGCAGTAGTTAAAGGTTCCATGTGCTACTTTAATTTAGGTGCATCCTATTTAATTAGAAATACACAGTTTTAGCGTTAAATTACGCAATTTAACTTAAATAATTTAGATTCAGACAAATTAAACCCTATCTTAGCTTGGTAGGTTTGATAAAACGAAGCGTAATCCAACAAAGATTCCGTCGTTAGGACAAAAGGTTCCGTCGTTAGAACAAAAGGTTCTGTCGTTAAGACAAAAGGTTCTGTCGTTAAGACAAAAGGTTCTGTCGTTAAGACAAAAGGTTCTGTCGTTAGGACAATAAATCCAGTTCTTTACATCTAAACAAAATATATATTTCTAGTTTTTATTCTCTCTACTCTCGCATTTATGTTTAGCAGAGATATTACTGATAGACAAAATCTAAACACCACCAGATTTTGTCAAATATACTGACGCAAAATTTAATGCAATTAAGACAAACTAGCTTTAGCAAGATTTATTAAGCAAATAATTATGTCTCAAAAAAGACGCACATCTCGCATTGTCGAAAAAGCTGAGTTGAGATTATCTGGACTTAAGGCGATTGACCCCAACATGGATTTTGGCGATAATCGCAATCTACAAAATATGATTCAATTAATTGAGCAATATCGCGCTAAACTTAATGCTTATAATACGGCTCTTATTGTCATAGATTCAACTAAACTTGAAATGGAACAGTTGGAAAAAAATTTAGGTGAATTAAATGATAAAATGCTGATTGGAGTTGCTTTTAAATACGGTAAAGACAGTGCTGAATACGAGATGGCTGGAGGTGTTCGCAAAAGTGAACGTGTTCGCAGAAGTTCTGTCAGTCGCTTAAAAGCCAGCACACAAGAAACTTCTAACACTACAACTGAAAACGCCTAAATTTACGACTATAGATTGTTTTAAACGTAAGCAGTAAACCATCCAAAATTTCTGTTCACAAAAATATCCCCGACTTCTTCAAGAAGTCGAGGATATAACTTTTATTCCAACACAGAATCGCCAATAATTTTGTTAATTGATATGACAAATATCACGCCCAGGCAACATACAGCAGTTTCGATATTCGTGAAATACTGTAGAGACGTTACATGTAACGTCTCTACATGGTTTTAGGTTTTACGCTTGTACCTTATGTACCCAAAATATGCTGTAATTTGTCTCTGTTAAAAACATAAAATTAGTAACAAAAATTTTTGCATTAATGATTAAAAAGTATAATTTTATACTTTAAAATTAAAAACATTATAAAAGCGATCGCCCAGTTCCCCAAAGAACAAAACGATCGCCTTTATCTAAACCCCACAAAGGATAAAAGCGATCGCCTGATTCCGCCAAAAAGAGAGCGATCGCTTTTACAAAAACCTCTACATTAAGGTAGCCACCGGGGATGAAAGCCAATTAACGGTAGCTTTTCTGGTTTAATGGTAGTAACTGCTGCATCAGCAATAGGTAATAATGGCATTAACCACAAACTACTAGTAGCGATCGCTTCACCGTCATCTGTCTTTAAACTATTAGCAGGCGCTTGTACGTTATTAGCCTGTGGGACTACTTGGTCAAATAATAAACCTAGCCCATCCGGTGACAAGCTCATCTCTACATTGCGCTGATCAACTGGTAAAACTAATAGAGGTTTTTGTTGTCCAGTTTTCAAGTCAATGGCGACTAAATAAGGTTGCTCTACATATTCTGCTTGGGTGATTAACTGTGTCAACAAGCAATAGAGAGTAGGCGAAGCTGGGTCAAATTGGCAATTGATAATCGAGCCTGTAGTTTTTACCAAAGGTTTTTGGATACCTTGGTTGGTAACTAAAAATAAATCTCGCGTGTAATCAGTATTAAACTTTACCATTGCCGCTTGAGATCCATCTTTAGAAAAAGCTTGCACTAAACCAAATTGCGGCAAAAAGTCTAAGGGTTTACTCGCATCTTGTTGTAGTGGTAAGATTGCAGCCCCTTGACCTTGGGCAACAGCAACAGCTTTACTATCAGGAGTAATCATAAAATCTCCCCCTGGTTGGCTTTGTAGACGTTGGGGAGTAGGTTTGCTGCTGGATTTATCCCAAGTGGTTGGTAGATACCACAAACCAAAGTCACCGGGATTATTTTTATTACCGCGTTGAACAACGATAGTTTGTCCGTCTGGTGATAAATCAAATTTTAAGTTTTGATAATCTTTATTATCTAAAATTAAGTCAACTTTCGCTGCTGCTTCTGGTTTGGTGTCAGACTTCCCAGCAATTCCCGTGGTGACTGTATATAACTGGGCAGAGAGTAAATCTTCGTTGTTGGCTGTGCGAGCCGAAAATAAGATTTTTTCACCATTTGGAAATGGTTTAAAGTCCATTATCGTCAGGTCTTTGGGAGTCAGGACTTTTTTTTGCTCTTGGGTTAAGTTGTAAAGAATTAACTGCCCTTGTTCTTCTGGGTTTGCACCTATATAAATAATGACGCGATCGCGGCTGCGAAAATTTCCCACAAAAGGCTGAATAACTTTATTGTTAGCTTCTTTTTGAGCAAATTTATCTTTTGCTTGTTGTAGCTGGACTTTATAGTTTGTGCCGTAGGGAGCAGGTGTTAACAGTGTATAAACCATCCGCCTACCTGCCCAACTAAATTTTCCGGCTAAGGGCGGCTCAATTTTTAAGTTATCCTCCACACTTTTAGTATCCATTGGACGGCTAAAGGTGAGGCTAAAGGCAATATCATCTGCACCAATTTGCTGATTTTGCCAAGTAAAGTTACGGACGCGGGGTGAAACAACATCACCTTGAAAGATAATAAAGCCAATCAGCAAACTCAGCAGCAGCATCAAGGCGATCGCTACACGGTCTAGTGGTTGGATAAGGGTTTTGCTAGTCATTGGTCAAGGGTCATTTGTCAATGGTCATTGGTCAAGGGTCATTTGTCATTAGTCATTGGTCATTGGACTTACGCAAGAACCCTCTCAAATCCTCTTAACTTCGTGTCCTACCCTACGGGAAGCCCTTCGGGTTCAGCAGTTGCTTCAAGTCGGGGAACCCGCCCAACGCACTGCTTCACCGCTATCGCGTCTATGCGCCCTTTGCGGTTCGTTTTTTTATGATTTTGCGTAAGTCCTGGGTCATTAACAAATGACAAATGACAAATGACAAATGACTAATAACTATAGGGATTTTGGGGTTGAGGAATCTTTTTGGCAGAGTTAGCCACAATGGTGAGTTGGCGTTTTCCGTTGAGGTTGTCTGTAGCCATTTGTCCTTCGACTTCTAACCAAGTATCAGGGGCGTATTGTTCTGGATTTGCTGGTAATTTCACGGGTAAGCCGACTGGGTAAGCATCCGCCGCACAGCATGAGAGAACAAATCGGGCGAGAAATACATATTCTTTGCTTAAATCTGGGGGACGGATAACAAAGCCTTGGACTTTAGCTTTTTGTCCTGTGTATGCGTCTGGTTCGGGATAAACGTTGAGAGTTCTTACCCAGTCTACTAGCGATCGCTCCTCTGGGCGAACCGAAGCGCGGAAGGCTTGGGGTTTGATGCGTGATGTGCCGAGTAAATCACTGACTCCACGGTTGAGGGCTTTGTCGCTGGCAAAAACTTGCGGTGTAATGATGAAACCTAAAATGGCCGCCGTTAACAGCAACGCACTACCCCAGCCAGGAGGAAATAAAGTCATGTGCTGCACATTTGGCAAAATATCGCGGCGACGACGTTGCCAAAGTTCTTGTATTTTGAATAAGCCAACAATAATTAAGCCAATACCAGCCACTACCACCAAACCAAAATAGTTCGGATGAATCAACAAGTTCAGCTTGCCAGTCAGCCAATATTTCAACATCAAAATTCCCCAAGCTGTAATTGCTAACACATCTAGCCAAGGGAGTAATAAATTCAGGCGTTTAGGTTTAGGTGTCATTGTTCATTTGTCCTTTGTCCTTTGTCATCCACAAATGACTGATGACAAAGGACTAATTTACAAAACATGCAAGTTAATAAACAGCGTGAATAAGAATGTCAATTGTCCAGCTAGGGCAAAGAGGTAGAAAATTGCTCTCGGCTTAAACATGGATAACATTAACCCAACGCTTTTGATGTCGATCATTGGCCCAAAGACCAGAAATGCCAGCAAAGAACCGCTACTAAATGCTGATGCAAAGGACAGGGCAAAGAAGGAATCGACTGTCGAACAAATTGAGACAACGGCTGCCAAAATTAGCATCACGATAATGGAACTAACCGGGCCAGCACCGAGGCTAAGGATTAAATCACGGGGTGCAAAGACTTGGATAGCAGCTGCGATCGCACTGCCGATAACCATGACTGCGCCCAGTTCTCGCAATTCTTGGATACTGTTATCCATCAACAGCCGTAGTTTCGCAGCCAAGGGTTTATTCGGGCTAGCAAGTGGGTCATCGGCTGGTGATACGCTTCCATCCATCCGTGTGGGCATACCTGCTTTCCCGCCTAAAATATATGTCCCTGATTGCAACAAGTTTGGTGTTGTTGGTTCTGGGGGAAGTTGGTAACGTTTGCCCCGACGTTGGGTTTCTACTTTGGCTGGGGGATTAAACTTCATATAACGGGCGATCGCAGGTTGGACTATAGGATTCAAGTCCTTTTGAAAACTAAAGACAAAGCCAACAATTGTGGCAATTAATAGAGAAAATACTACCCGTAAAACTACTATTTCTGGCTGATCGCGAAAAGCCGTCCAAGTTGCCCAAATCACAATGGGATTAATCGTTGGCGCTGCTAGTAAAAAACCAATTGCTACAGGTGTGGGTACGCCCTGAATCAGCAAGCGCCGCGCTACTGGCACATTGCCACACTCACACACCGGAAATAAAAAACCCACCATACTGCCAACTAAAGCGCCCAATAGCGGATTCTTGGGCATTTTTTCCACTAATTTGCGCTCATCAACAAAAAACAGCAGCAAACTAGAGAATAAAACCCCTAGGAGCAAAAATGGCATCGCTTCGACTAGCAGACTCAGAAATATTGTGAAACCATTGTTCAGTTGATTCATGGGTGTCGCAGTCAAAAGCGGTTGAAAGTTTTGAGGTTATGTCTAGTCATTCTATCGAAATGGGGATCAAAATCATGTACGGATAATTAAACATCATTGACACAACCAGACTATGCTTAATTCGTAGTCTTGCTTAAGCGCCAACTAGCGCCTTGAGAGTTTTAGTATAGTCATTTTACATGAGTGCATTTACTGATGATTGCTGTTTTTGAGATTGTCTGATTTCCGAAATAGTTCCGAATTATCGGTTGATGAGTATAGAACTAGGTGACGTTTAATTACCTAATGTTTATACTTACTGTTGATTAGCTGATTAGTGTGTTATCTTCCACGCATTTTCATAAGTATTCACAGTCTTTAAACATTTGGGGATCACTTTCAGTTACTGATATCCGTGTTTTAACTTATTTTTGGTCAATTTAAAATAAGCTGTGGTTGATTTTTACTACAAAAAATAGCAAACTGCAATACCAATATGGAATAATTTTAGTAAATATTATGTAGACCATGAATTATCCACAAGACTCCAAGTATTTTCACGGCTACAGTTAGCTAAAATCTGGCAAATTCTAAATTTTGTTATCATTAGTTAATATTTTGATGAATAAAGTTGTTGAAATTATTCATCTGTTAATAAAATAAATATTTAAGTCTGTCTATAACAATAAAGCTAATAAATGAGTGTTGCTAATTGGCTATTTATCAAAGTTTTCGCTATGTTTAACTTGCCCCATAAGGTTATGTTTATTGCCCAAGAATTACTGTGTAGATTTTAAAATATCAATGTTTTTTGCTTATTAATTACTCATTAAAACTTATATATATCAGGGTTGCCAGTGTCACCAGAATTAACTTCTTTAATATCACCACCCGTTTTGTCTATTGCCAGCGATCACTACCTCAGTTTAGAGTCCAATCTCCAAAAACTACCAATGTACGACTTTGCTATAGATAGTAGTTGTACATGTACTGAAGTAGCCAATTATTTAGAACAATACCCGCGATTACCAGGAGTAGTTTTACTAGAACAGGGAAAATTCTTGGGGATGATTTCTCGGCGACGCATCCTAGAATTTTTCATTCGTCCTTTCGGGCAAGAGTTATTCGCTAAAGCTAATTTATATGAGCTTTACAGCTATGCACGCACAGAAATTTTACTGCTACCAGAAACGACGACAATCTTAGCAGCAATGCAGCATACACTCAAGCGATCGCCCGAACTTTTTGCTGAACCTATTGTTGTCCAAACAGAAACAAATACTTACAAATTATTAGATATCCATGACTTGAATCTAGCTGCTTGGCAAATTCGCGGAATTGAAACTCAGGTACGCTACGAACGTAGCCAAGCCCAAATGATTCAAAATGATAAAATGGCACGTTTAGGGCGTTTAGTTGATGGCGTAGCCCATGAAATTTTAGACCCCGTAGGTTTTATTTGGGGTAATTTAACTTACATCTCAAAATATAGTCAAGACTTACTCAAGCTGATAGCTGCTTACGCCAAAGATTTACCCGAAGGTTCAGCCGCAATTAATTATCTCAAAGAAGAAATTGAATTTGATTTTTTAGAAGAAGACTTATCCAAAGCTCTCGCCAGCGCCCATACGGGGGCAGAAAGATTAAAAAAACTCGTCACCAGTTTACAAAATTTTTGCCATATTGATGAAATTTATCCCAAACCAGTAGACATTAATGCTTGTATAGATGGGATTGTTATCCTCTTGAAAAGCCGTTTAAAAGGCGAAATTGAAATTGTCAAGAAATATGGCAAAATTCCACCTATTTCTTGCTTTATGGGACAACTACACCAAGTATTAATGAATATTTTTAGTCATACTGTGGATGCTTTATTAAATGAAGCAGTGCGACAGCAATTTCAACAAGAATGTTCCTCTGATAAAAACCAGCCCCAAATTGTGATTACTACAGCTGTTGTTTCCCAAGCACCAACCCAATCAAATGCCCCTGATTCCCGTTGGGTTTGTATTAGCATAGTTGATAATAGTCCGGGAATGTCACAAGAAGCTCAAAAACAAATTCTAGATTCTTTTTCTACTGAGAAACGGGCTGATGTAGAAACTAGTTTAGGAGTTAGTTACCAAATTATTACCGCCAGACATGGCGGTAAATTAGATTTCCGTTCCCAGGTTGGAGTAGGTTCAGAATTTAAAATACTTTTGCCTTTGGTGTAATTGTATTAAAAGAATATTGATAAAGTAAATCTTCAGTAAATCTGAAGTAGGGTGTGTTATGGCTTCAGCCTAATGCACCGCCAGATTATGATGGTGCGTTAGGCGACAGTATATAATTTTTGTGATGAATTAGCTCAAAATATGCGCCTAACACACCCTACGAAAATTTTATTTTTACTTGATAAATTTTTCCAGCATTCTAACTACTGAATTCTTACATTAAATGTGCTGATAAAACTGTAATCTGCCAAAACCCAAAAATTGACCATGAGGCTTTTCTCCAATTGGTAATGCGGTAACACCAAAGAGATAAACACCACCTCTTTGGGGATTTTGTTGGACTTTTAAACCGATGGTAATTTTTGTCCCTGGTGAAACTGGCGGATCAAAAGTAAAAGATACTGTTTGAGTTTTGCGATCGCTGCTAATATCTTTTAATTGCAGTTTTTCTCCTTTCTGAGAACGCCCTCCTTTAAAGACGACACTTTCTTTGAGATGAAAGCGGATATATTCTGCACCTTCACGCTGGTTAATTGTAATTTGTTGTAGGGCAGTTCCAGCGTCCTCTGGTAAATTAATTGTAAAGTAATAAGTTGCGCCTAAAGCTTTAGCTTGATTGTCATTTGTTGTGACTTCCACTAAACTCGGCTGTTGAGCAAAATATGTTGTTCTGGTTGAAGTCAATGGCTGAGTAGTAGGGGATGTAATTTGAGGTGGTGGAGTGGTAATGAGTTCTTGATTGCGCGGTGATTGAGGTGTTGTAACAGAAGATGTCATATTATTTCTGTTACTATCATTAGTCGAATTGAAAGCAAAAGAACCGACTAATGATGAAGATTCCCAAGGTGTTTGTTTGCCATTAGTTGTATTGAGAACATCAGCCCGGACTTGTTTAAACATTTGCTCCACATCTAAATTTGGAGCCTTCATATTGCGTAACAAAGCTGTAGTATAAGGGCTATTACGTCCATCGCCATCAAAAGCAACTGTTCCTGGTGCAGTAGAATAAGCAATGAGTGTACCTTTAACAGCTTGTGTCGGTGCTGCTAAACCCCGTTGAAGCGATCGCCATTGACGCGCAAAGGGATTATTCCGGCAGGCATCTAAAATAATAAAATTAACATCGTTATTTGCATCTTCCATCACGTTGAGAACTTTACCCATCGCCATCGCTTCATAACGTACATCTTGTTCTCGTTCTAGTCGCGCATTGACGGGTATTAAATAATTTTCTCCGTCTACTTGCACTCCATGTCCAGCAAAGTAAAATAATCCTACTCCTCCTTGGCGCAGTTGGCGATTAAACTTTTCAATGGCTTCTTCCATCTGTCTTAAATCTGCATCTTTGAGGAGAGTGACATCAAATCCCAATTGGCGTAGGGAACTCGCAATATCCGTCGCATCGTTGACAGGATTAACTAATGTATCTGCTGATTTGTAATTGGAATTACCAATAATTAGTGCTGTGCGATGTTGGCGTTGTACAAGGATAGAATTTTGGGCGATCGCCTGATTTATCCCTATCCTTGGATGAGCTAAACTAAACGTTAATGGCAATACTAATGCCGCACTTCCTAACAATAGTAGCCATTTGTGCCACAACATTTTCTGAATCAATATTTTTATCTAAATTCAAATTAAATTATTTGCAATAATTTTAATTCACTTTAAGTAATCATTTGAATAACATTTAATTAAATTTACAAGCCCCGACGAATGGAATTCGCGGCTATAAAAACTCAGTCCGCCTAGCCTGCGGCAACAGCAAAGCTGAACGCGGACTAACATAAAATCAAGAATTTTGTCTGTGCCGTAACTTACTCAATATTCCTCTGTGTCCTCTGCGCCTCTGCGGTACCCTGCGGGAAGCCGCTAGCGCGTCTACGATATTGCAGCACTTGTGCGTAAGTCCCATAGTTTAAAAATTTGCGTGCAGTAAAGCTTCTCCCCGTTGATAAATTGCTTTAGCATAATCTGTCCAAGTGCCTTGTCCCCAATAGCGAAAACAGCTAGTTTGCAGCAATAAGTTATAAATTAATGTTTGACGGTATTGAGATTTTTTAGTAATTGCTTCAGGTGCATCATTGATCAGCAATTTATCTATCTTTTCATGAAATAAACTGCTGAGTTTATTCATAGGAGACAATACATTTTCATATCCTTTAACCCAACTAATATGATTTGTCCAGGAAGCACCATCTACATGAAAGTTCGGATTGCTTTGCTTTAATTCTTGAATGGCATTTTCGACAGCTTCGGGTTGACAATTATCTGGTGCAACTCGTTGCCAAATTAAATGCTGTCCGATTGGCTGACAAGCAGGATAATCTTGGGGATTGCAACCTGCGGCTTCGATTAACTCTAAATATTCTGTACCACACATCCCGACAACACCAGATTTACCACCGCCATTATTAAGCATATCCCACCAAGCTTGTTTGAAAGCACTGGGAAATTCATTCATCATCACGCCGCCATTTTCACCATCACCAATTTGGCTGACTAGTGGTGGTACTAACACATTACCTATTTGTTGTTTGGAAAGGGTTTTAGCTTCGTAGTATGGCTGCATTTGAGCAACTAATTTTGTATCAGAACCTTGAGTTTTAATTAAGGCTGTAATACTAATTGTTTCGCCTTGAGAATTACGCGCTATTAAACGGTGTGGTAAGTGTTTATATCTCAGAGGTTCACCGTTGATTGTTTCTACAGAATGTTCTTGAACTAATAACCAACGATAACCGCATTCTTTGAGAGATTTTACAAATTCAAATAAAGTATCAGGGTGATTTGGTAGGTGCATTTCTGGCGGTGAAAATCCTTTGACTCTTGCCAATGCTTCCCAGCCAAAAATAGCAGCAAAATGTTGTTGCCACGCCAGAATATGTAATTTAATATCGGGTATTGGTGTGGAAGGAACAACAGCATGACTCCACATTGTTCCTAACCATTCGACATAAGGTTGATATTTGGAATCGCAAGTAATTTTTTTGAGGTTGTCGAGGATGTCATTGCGTCCCAGTTGACGCAATCCCCACAACAAATTGCCAGAGTAATCTAACATGACGCGGGGATTGCAACCTTGACTGACAAGTTCAGGAATGAAATCACCCATCCGGCTATAGCAATAAGCAAAAGGCCCGGCGTTATGGTTGTCGCCTTCATGGGGATGTTCAAACATATATTGCAGATTGCTGATCAGTCCGCCGTTGTATCCTGCGGGGATAGTTGGCTGGTGCATGTGTAAGGCGATCGCAAATACTGCATTAATATCCTCTAACCTGAGATTAGTTGAGGGTAAAAAAACAGGTTCGTTGTGGTTCACAACAGACATAACCTCTTTTTCCCAACCAGAAATATTCGGTAAGCCGTCAATGATTTCTGGCGGTACAGTTGTAGGAACAGACAGCATAAAGTATGAGGAATAAAACTTTTCATCCCTCATACTGTATCTTTATTGTTGCAGTAGGCGATCGCGTCCCAGAATCTTTTAAGACTTACGTGCAGATACTAATGGAGTCACGTTTCTATTTAACACAACATCGCAAAAACGATTGATACGGCTCAATAAACTTGGTTTTTCAACAATTTCCTGCTTTCTTGGTGCTGGTGGCGCAGCGATTTTCAAAATTAACTCTAGCAACCAAGGCGCAAGGCGTTGACACCACACAGCTAAGTGACTTTGCCATCCTACTAAAATTTCTGGTGCATCATTGTGCAATCCGACTATCAATGCTTGCGCTACTTGTTGGGGTGTCATAGGAATCACCCAACGGAATAGTTGCAAGTCACGCACCATATCTGTGTCGGTGAGAGAAGGTAATAAGGCTTTGACTTGAATGTTGTATTCTGCTAATTCTTGACGCAACGCTTGGGTAAATCCTAAGATGGCAAACTTTGTGGCTGAATATGTTGCCATCGTCGGTGCAGCGACTTTCCCCATTAAACTAGAGACGTTGACAATTATCCCTTGTCTTTGGCTGGCCATACGTCGCCCGATCAAACTAGTGAGGGTGTACATTCCCAACAAATTCACCGAGAGTTCTTCTTGGAGTTGGGGAAGTTTGGAACGCAAGAATGACGTTTGATATGCGACTCCTGCACAGTTCACCAGTAGATGAATCGGGCCATAATTGCGCCATAATTGAGCTACAGCAATATTTACTTCTGTGGCGCGAGTTAAATCTAGCGGGATGATGACGGCTTCTGTTCCCATCGCTGCAATTTCTTGAGCAACTTCAGTTAACTTTTGGCGATCGCGCGCTACTAAAATTAGCCGTTTCATCCCTTGCTGTGCTAGAGCAAGGGCGATCGCTTTGCCAATACCGCGAGAAGCCCCTGTAATTAGAGCAACATTACCTTGAATCTTCATCGGTTTTTCTTCTCCAGAATTTAAGTCTTATCCCAAGTTTTGACTTGCAGATAGATGCAATTACGGTTACTCATTTTCCGCAGGTAAGACAAATCCATCTATCCATTGTGAATTCTGAGGAAAACTCTGCTTTTCGCAATGGATATTTGGGTTTTAATCTGTATTGCAGAAATTCTCTAACTTGTGAGTGGAGAGTAGACACTAAGGAATTGGGAGTCAGACAAATATCAAACTTTTTCTGTCAGAACCATCTGGAAACTACTACATCAAAATACCATTCCCTCATCTCTAGCCCCTCTTTCATGCAAGGCTGGTGAAACTTGCTTCATCGGGACTTAATCAATACTGCAAGCAATTGGCTGAATAGATATGGCTCACACTTGTTACCTCTTTTAGATTTAGAGCATTGATTAGCAGCGTTGATATACACACGTTAACAACAAAATCAAGTAGCGGCAATATTTTTTAATAAGAATTTCTTAATAATTTGTTACTGAGGTGATATATATATAAAATAATTTGAAAAATAAGTTTTTATGAATCTTGCCAGACAAATATCATCATTTATTGACAATTAATTATGGAATCTATAGATTCACGGGTATCTATCACTAACTGTCAGAAAGATAGAAAGAGCTTATATTCATCATTAGATATTAATATACGGCAAAATTTAAAAATCAGGAATTCTACGTAAAACAATTTTGATTTTAGGCTGTTAAGTCTAAATTATCACTTCATTAATTTGAAATGCACTGTTACTCAAATAGGATTTGCACCAGCTTGAATAAAGCTGATATAAACAAATATTCCCAAAAAATCAATTAAAAGCGTAGAAAATACATTAATTGCGTGATCGCTTCCGCAGGTAATTGCAATCTTTGTTGAAAATCAGCAATATTACGGTATAGTCCATTGGCTAAACGATTTTCTACCACTGCTTGAGCAAGTGGTAAATCGATAAATGGCGTTTGCGCCAACATCTCGACTGTAGCGGTGTTGGGATTAACTAAATGATTTGTATGTACCAGAGACTCATTGTCGTAGTAAACAAAATGCAGCAATGGCTCTAATGGCTTGAGACGCTGTACAGGTAAACTCAAAGCCGCCGCAACATCTTCAATACAGTGAAACTTTACCCCAGAACGAGAAAGTTCGACGAGCGATCGCGCTTGGTGAATCGACAAACCCGGTAAGCGCAACCAATCATCCACCGTTGCTTGATTCACATCAATCCGAATACCCAATTGTGCCGCTATTTGAATTTCTTCACCAGATTGCAACCGATAGTAAGGATCATTCAGCAATTTGGCGCGGAGTTTTTGTAACTTAAAGTTTAGAGGTAGCCAGTTGTGCATCATCTTTACTTACGTAAACAGTATCCAGAAGCCAGAAATCAGTAATCAGAATGGCTACACAAAGGTTTTACAAGTTTCAGACGCTTGTTATTTCTATTTTCTTGTAAAAGCGCCCAAATTATTCTGAATTCTGACTCCTGAATTCTCAATTCTTTTTTATCAAGAAATTTGGTCGAGTAGCTGGCGGCGTTTTTGCTCAAATTCATATTCTGAAATCAGACCATCTTGACGCAGCGCATCGAGTTCGCGCAAAGCATTCGCCACCGTTTCTACCTGATTACTGGCTGATTGAGAAAACTTGACAGCTGACTTACCCTGATTAAAATTCCGGTCAAAAGCTTCCTCATCTAAGGCTAAATACCATACACCTTCAATTGCACTAGCCACCTTGGGAATCGGTGTCCAAGAAAGCAGCACATATAAAATCCCCCACAACGGCTGACCTAAATAGAACTTGTGTAATCCTGAGACGGTGAGGGTACCAGAAAAAGCGAGAATAGCAGCAATACTACGGCTTTTGCGTTTTACTAACATATTTATTATAAAGTTACCACTATCACAGTTAGGTCAATTAAACAGCGATCGTAGCAAAATACATACATAAATTCAGTATCATATCGTCTTTAGAGATAGCCAAAATCCAGCCCTATCCTGATGCTATATTAAAGTATTTCCATTAAAGTCGGGCTGTATGGGTGTTGAGGGTGAGATTCAAGGCGATCGTGAAGCTGTATTTCAGCCAGAATTTTTAGAAGACTTGGAATATTGGGTTGATAAAGACCGAAAAATAGCACTGCGGATACTGAAAATAGTTAAGGAAATTTTGCGAGATCCCTTTGAGGGCATTGGCAAGCCTGAACCGTTAAAATATGAATATTCTGGATGTTGGTCGCGTCGAATCAATTCAGAACATAGGATTGTATATTTAGTCAGTAATGAAAAAATAGATTTTCTTAAAGCACGATATCACTACGAATAACGATATTTAAAAAGCTAAAAATTAGCGTGGAGTCAATAAATATTATGTCAATCGATATTTCCATAGAAGAAGCTGCTCAAAATTTAGAAAATATTTGTGATCAAATTATTGAAACTAGCGAAGTAATAAAAATTAGACGTTCTGATGGTAATAATGTTGTTTTAATTGCTGAAGCTGAATTAGAAAGCTTGTTAGAAACACTTTACTTACTTCGCTACCCAGCAAATTCTACTCGTTTATTCATGGCTTTACAACGCGCAAAGGCACAAACTATAGAACCTCAATCAGTGAGTGAATTATACGAAAAGCTTGGACTACATGAAAACGATAGCAGTAACGATATTGACATAGCCAGTTGAACATTTTAGCTGTCATAGGGGCCAAGAAATCTTTCCCCATTAAAATGAATCATGTGATCAGGTTGATCTGCTACCCACACTTCTGTTTCCCAAGAAATCTCAGCTAGATACCGAGTCATTTCCTGACGACTGGGAAAGGCAGTTACAAACACTAATCCTTTACGGCTAGACTGAAACAGTTGCTTTAATTCATTGCGACGTTTCAAGTTGACTGGGCCATGACTGGTCACAGCTTCTATTAATATCAGCCAGTCTTGTTGTTCATGGTAAACCACAACATCTGGCATTTTACCGTGAGTGTCTATCTCAATTCCCAGTTCTCGGAATTTTTGAGTTTCATTGATAATAAACTTATCTCCAGCATCACCTACATAAATCACAAAACCTCCTGGTGTAAATTTAGGACAGAAACTTTCTAAAATGTCCTTGATTAATAAGTTCTGTCCACCTGACGAAAGCTGAATAGCTTGACCATTAGGTAGCGTTACAGGAATTATTGGTCGATTTCGCTTTCTGTCCTGCAATAAATTTGTTACTGAAATCGCATAATTGTGACGAGCTTCTTCCCATTGTGCAGAACCATAGGATTTAATCAGCGACAATGCTTGTTGATGAAGTTGATAACACCATTTTGGGCTGTTAATTGGTCGCTCCGGTTGATCTGGATTCTCCACAACCATCCCCATCTGCACAAACTGGTGCATTGTCTGTCGTCGCACTGTTTCGCGTGTATTCGGTGCATATTGTTTACCGTAGTGATCACGAAACCAATCCATCATTTCTGTGATTCTGCGTCTTGGTGCTGTTGCTTGATACCAAGGTGTTTCCGGGCGAATGTCTGCTAAAGCCAGTAAACACAATGCAGATCGTTCGTTCTGTTGAGCTTTAGGAGCAGAAATAGCTTTGAGTATTACCAACGCCTCCTCAATTCGTTTACTCGCCTGAATTGCATTTATGGCTTCGCTCATAATCGACAAAATTTGATGTACAGCTTGATCAAGTTGCTCCTGATCCAAGTGAGAATCACCAATTTGGCTTCCTAATCGAATTAAATCATTTTTGCTAGGGTATTTAAGTTTACGCAAGTCTGTGGCGTTGACTTGTGTGTGTCCACTAAATTGGCGGAAGTAACTATCTAATAAAGTTGAATTGAGAAATGCTGTTAAACCTCGTGCTAAATCGGGGTTCATTCCCTGGCCTTGAGCATGGTAATAATTTAAGTGGTTTTCTATACCAATTACGGGGTAATCGCCAGGAGAACACACAGCAGCCACAACACGACGCTTTTCTTCCTTAGCAGAAAACCGCTTTGTGAAAACATACCAACCTGAAGGGACTAACCATTTTGCTGTTTCTGAGTTTTGTGTAATAGCGATCGCTTTACGAGGATTACTAGGAGGAAAAAATACTTTCCCTGCCTTGATCGCTTCTGGATAAATCAATGGCACACTTTTATCATCCCAGCAAGTTCTCAACGCTGATTTGAGACGAAAATCTACAACTGGCCCCGTTGAAACTTCTAAGCCAAGGTCATCTAAAGTATATGAAAATTGATTAATTTGCGCTCTCAAAGAATCTTCAAGAGAGTTTGTCACAATATGAATAAAACTTTCAGAATCATGAGCATCAACAACTTGGCTATAAGGAACATATCTTAATTCTGAAAATTCATCTAACTTGCTTTCAATATTTTTGGTAATTTCTACATAATCAGGTCTAACTTTAGTTTTAATTGCATGAAAAATAATATTTTCTTGTAATACATTATCTTCGGTGAAAGTGGCTGAACGGCTCTCAAAGATATGAATCTTTGATAGTGCCATAGTTTGTAAAAAAGCTTGTCGAAAAGGTTTAAAATAAAGACCATTACAAAAACTTCTAGGCGTAATAGCAACTATTTCTGCGTTGGCAGACAGATTTAAAACAGTTAGCCAAACAAATGCACTATATAAATTTACAGTTTCAATACCTAGTTGTGTCAGTATTCTTCTTTCTACTGATTGGTTATTAATTTTTTTATAAGGTGGGTTGAGAATTGCATGGGTAAAACCATAAGATGACTGATGGGAAAGTGGTAAACTAGCTTTACTAATATCGTTAATAAAACTCTTTTGATGTAAGCAATAATTTGCTGTAATCCCTATCTTTTCTAAAGCGACACAACACTCGGTCAGGCATTGCCTCAACGATGGTATAAAAGCTGATTCAATTTCATAAGCTGTGAGCAAACAACTTTTGACATTGCGAGGATTTGCTAATAGTTGTTCGACAAAGGCAGCAGTTAACGCACCAACTCCAGCCCCCGGATCTAAAAGGCTAATATGACCAGATATATTGTTGAATTGTCTCGCCATCAACCGCGCAACTAAAGCGGGAGTAAAAAACTGTCCCAATTCACTGCGCTGCTTTAAATTTAGTCTTGATGAGAAGTGAATCCGGTTAATATCAGTGGAGTCTGTGAGGAATGTCGTCATTGTGATCTGAAAAAATTAGCCGTGACGGCGAACAGACAGTGGTGGACGAAAATGGTCTTGCAGCATCATCATTTTTGCGAAATTAGTCCACAAACATAACGAATTCTTGTTAACGCAGAGGTTCGCAAGGGAAAACGCAGAGTTACGCAAAGTTTTCTCAGCGATACTCTGCGTTTACCTCTGTGTACCTCCGCGTTTCAAAATATTTAAACTTGAGTCACTTTTTCCCTCTCCAAGAACTTCTCTAGTTCTGTCAGCGCATCAGCATCAACTTTCGTTTGCATAGGACAGAACTTAGGCCCACACATTGAACAAAATTCAGCCGTTTTGTAGATGTCTGCGGGTAAGGTTTCGTCGTGATATTCCTTAGCTCTTTCTGGGTCGAGGGATAATTCAAACTGACGGTTCCAGTCGAAGTTGTAACGAGCGCGAGAGAGTTCATCATCTCTGTCTCTTGCGCCTGGGCGATGTCTGGCAATATCAGCTGCATGGGCTGCTATCTTATAAGCAATTAAACCATTGCGTACATCTTCAGCGTTAGGTAGACCCAAGTGTTCTTTAGGTGTCACGTAACACAGCATCGCTGTACCATACCAACCAGCCATTGCTGCGCCAATAGCGGAGGTAATATGGTCATATCCAGGAGCAATATCTGTTACTAACGGCCCCAGCACATAGAAAGGTGCTTCAGAACACTCTTCCATTTGCTTACGCACGTTAAATTCAATTTGATCCATTGGGACGTGTCCAGGCCCTTCTACCATCACCTGTACATCGTGTTCCCAAGCTTTGCGGGTGAGTTGACCGAGGGTTTTAAGTTCTGCTAACTGGGCTTCATCGGAAGCATCATGGGTACAGCCTGGACGTAGGGAATCACCTAAGCTGAAAGAAACATCATATTTCTTGAAGATTTCAATGATGTCTTGGAAGTGGGTGTAAAGCGGGTTTTGTTTGTGATGATGCAGCATCCACCGTGCCAATATACCGCCACCACGAGAAACAATACCAGTGATGCGGCTTCTTACTAGGGGCAAATGTTCCATCAAAATTCCAGCGTGGATGGTTTGATAGTCTACCCCTTGCTGGGCGTGTTTTTCGATGATGTGGAGAAAGTCATCGGCGGTGAGGTTTTCAATTGTGCCGTGAACGCTTTCTAATGCTTGGTAAACGGGTACTGTTCCAATGGGAACGGGTGAAGCGTTAATAATAGCTGTGCGGATTTCATCTAAGTTACCGCCACCTGTGGACAAGTCCATTACAGTATCAGCACCATACTTCACCGCTAGCTTCAATTTATCTACTTCTTCTTGAAGATTAGAAGAGTTGGGTGAAGCACCAATATTGGCATTTACCTTACATTTGGAGGCGATACCAATAGCCATCGGCTCTAGGTTGGTGTGATTAATGTTAGCCGGGATAATCATCCGTCCCCGCGCTACTTCCTCACGAATCAGGTCAGCAGGAAGGTTTTCCCGTTGAGCAACGTAATGCATTTCTTCGGTGATAACACCCTGACGTGCGTAGTGCATTTGAGTTACATTGCTCTGCCCACGCCGCTTGGCAACCCATTCTTTCCGCATATTGAAATTCCTCGATAAACAGCTTCCCTCCGCTGGTATTACCCAGACTCAGGTGTTAAGGGTGTGATCTCAGCCTTGATGATTTAGGCACCCCTAGCATGGATGTAGATTGTACCACCTTGTTTAGGGTTGGGAGCAAGAGGGTTAACAATTTATGAGGATGTGCGAGAGAGCGATCGCTATTTCTGTTATTACTTTATGAATCTGCTGTGGTGTGATTGAGGCGGTGTAACTCACAGTTAGAGGTTTTGTTGCCAAACAATATTTTTTATCTCACGCAAAGGCGCAGAGACGCAAAGAGGAGTGTGTAAGTAAGATATCTATACATTGACATAAAATTACTTGTGTCGTAGTTCGTAATTAAGAAATTTAGCTACGGATTAGTATAAATGTATTTTAAGCTAAACCTGGGGCAAACAGAAGAGATAAGGAAATAAGAGATACAGGGACGAGAAGTAAATAGTCTCAAATTTGAAGCCAGAAATTTCATATTTTAAACTTCTACCTCCTGCGTCTTTACAAATAACTAATGACAAATGACCTTTGACCAATGACTAATAGGTATATAATTTTTCACAAACCTTACGGTGTTCTCAGCCAATTTACGCAAGAAACCCCAAACCATAGCACCCTCAAAGATTATATTGATGTGCCTGATGTCTATCCTGTAGGGCGTTTAGATTGGGACAGTGAAGGGTTATTACTGTTAACCAACGATGGAAAATTGCAACATCGGCTGTCTGATCCGCGTTTTGGCCATCAGCGAACTTACTGGGTACAAGTAGAGCGGATTCCTGATGTAGATGCTATAACCAAATTGCAAAGGGGTGTAGAAATTCAAGATTACCGCACTCGGCCTGCACAAGTGAGACTGTTACCCGAAGATCCACCAGTGTGCGATCGCAACCCACCCATCAGATTTCGCAAAAATGTGCCAACAGCCTGGTTAGAAATGACTTTAACAGAAGGCAAAAATCGCCAAGTGCGACGTATGACGGCGGCTGTAGGGTTTCCCACTTTGCGACTGATCAGGGTAAGCATAGCCCATCTTAATTTAGATGGACTACCACTAGGTCAGTGGCGTGACTTGAGTGCATCGGAACTCAAATTGCTGCATAACTTACCTAACAAGTATGCCGTATCTGAAACTAAGAGGTCTAAATTTTCTTAGTCAATACATTTTTCGGGTGAATTAATAAATAGATGTAAACAAACGTGATCAATAATCTGTGGATGTCAGCTATCAAAAGAAAGCATTAAACAGTGGGAAAGAGTTTATTTGGCTGCAAATGGCTAAATTTAACCAAAAAAATTATAATGAATTTTTTTATTCCCTATTAATGAACTTTAGCCTTTGGGTACAAGTTTAATATGATGAGCTTTAATCAGCGATCGCTCTGGCATCAAACACACGAACAACAAGATACCTTGTCAGCCCCTCCGGCTCGCTTGGAACTTGTGCCTGAACCAACCTCGGATTTAGAATTGTACACAGCAGAAATGCTCCGGCGTACACAAGCAGAACTCCAATGGTATCGCAGCCTTTATGAACATACCCCAGCGATTTACTTTAGTGTGAATGCAGCGGGGATAATTATCTCTGTCAACCAATTTGGAGCTAATTGTCTAGGCTACAAACCAGAAGAATTAATTAAAACCTCTGTGTTTAATTTGCTGGAGCTATCAGACAAACAAAAACTTTCTGAAGCATTCATTGAGCTTTTTAGTGCTACTCACCCCAGCCACTCTATCAATGGAGAATATCGCCTCAACTGCCCTGATAGTAAAATTACATGGGTCAAAACCAACCTCAAAATATTGCCCGAAGGCGAATATCCTGAAAAAAGTCCCGTAATTTTGATGGTGTGTGAGGACATTACCGCTGAAAAAAACCAAGAAGTGAGTCAACAAAGCAGCCAAACCACAATCCAGGCGCAGTTGGCAGAAATCGAAAGTCTCAGTCGCCTCAAGGAAGAATTTCTCAGCACAGTTTCTCACGAACTCCGCACACCACTGACAAATATGAAAATGGCGATTCAAATGTTAGGAATTGCCCTACACCAAGAGCAAAATTTTTTACTGGATATCGCCAAGCCACCAGCAGAACGCTCGAAAGCAGCTCGCTATTTTGCCATTTTAGATAACGAGTGTGAACGAGAAATCAACCTGATTAATAACTTTCTCGATTTACAAAGGTTAGACAGCAGTGCTAAACCTTGGGTGCTGGAAACTATTCAAGTCCAACAATGGCTGTGGCGAGTTGTAGAGTTATTTCAAGCACGGAACCGAGCTATATGTAAGCAAAAGGTACATCTAAGTATAGAGCCTCATCTCCCGCCATTGGTTTGCGATCCTTTTAGCCTAGAGCGGATCTTCATAGAACTTCTAACTAATGCCTGTAAATTTAGCCCTCCAGATGCCGAAATTACAATTTCTGCTCAATTAAAGTTAAAAAATATCCAATTTCAAGTAATTAATTCGGGTGCCGAAATCCCCAGTTCAGAATTACCACATATTTTTGAAAAATTCTACCGCATTCCTAGTAATGATCCCTGGAAACAAGGTGGTACAGGATTAGGTTTAGCATTAGTTCAAAAATTAATTAAACAATTAGAAGGAACAATAGAGGTAGAAAGCCGGTCTAATAGTACCTATTTTGCTATTCAATTACCGTTGCATCACCAAATATAAAATAGGAGGAAATTTCGGTATATTTCTGACTGAAAAATTACTTGTCCTCTTTTACAAGAGCAAAATTTATTTGCCGTTATCTAAAATATTTAGCTAATATGCGTCACAATTAATACGGCCACCAAAATTCACTGGTGAAACCACAATCTCTTGTAGGTCTACTGTAGGCAGGGGCAAATAATTGTGGCACTTTGGATATTAGTGGCTAGAAGCACCTTGGAACGGGAATAAAGGAACTTCCACTATGCTGATTTGCCCTCAGTGTAAATTTGAAAACCCCAATGCTAATAAATTTTGTCAAAACTGTGGCACCTCCCTGACTCATCATGTCTGTCATGAATGTGGTACAGAAGTACCATTGAACGCCCAAAGTTGTGATAACTGCGGTGCAGAATGTGGCAAAATTTGGCGGGCAATTATTACTAAGGAAGCAAGCGGGGACTGGGAATTAGGCAGTTGGCAAGATGATCAGGATGATTTACCAACTTTACCTCTTTCCACGGAATATACTGTACCGCTGTCTGCTAGACCTGTGTTGAAAGCAGGTTCTTACATAGATAAAGAACAACGTTATCAACTTTTAGAACCTCTACCCATCTCAGAGGAAAATATCAGCCAGACAGAAGTTTGTGTACGAGTTCTAGATTGTCAACCGTATCAGATATCACCGATTGAAGCAATATTAGAAAATCAAAACCAAGGATTGTTAACCTCAACAGGTAAAGAAATGGGCATTCCTCGGTTAGCTAATGCTTATGTACAATTACAGTCAAAAAATCAAGCAGGAATACCAGTAATTCACGATGCTTGGCAGGAAGGTAATACCCAGGTTCTCTTAATTGAAGACCGTTCTGATTGGCCAAGGTTAATTGACCTCTGGAAAGAAGAGACAACAAGCTCGTTACAAATTTTACATTGGTTTTATCAAATGACTCAACTTTGGGCAGTGTTAGAACCAGTAAAATGTCGTCAAAGTCTGCTGGAGTTGTCGAATCTGCGCTTGGATGAAGACCAAACCCTGGCTTTAGCAAGATTGTATCGGGAGAGTAACGTAGACGCAGATGACGCAGCGGAAGACGAAACATTGTCACTAACAGAACAGCCCTTTAGTGTAAAAGTTTTGGGGGAGATTTGGCAGAAATTATTTAGACAGTCTCAACGTACTCAGTTTGGTGCTGTATTGCAAATTTTTGATGATTTAAAACTGGGGAAAATTCCAACCATCGCTCAGTTGCGATCGCGTCTAGAAGCGATCGCCACAGAACTAGAAGCATCCCCAATTCCCAGTTTTTCGCCAACTGCTAACCAACATCCAACTGCACCCACTGTCATCCAGTTAGAAAATGAGCTAGATGAAGATAGTTTTGCCAAAAGCGACGATTTACCCACGATTGTGCTGTCAATGCAGTTAAGCAGTCTAGAAGATGTCGGCCGCACTGATGTAGGTCGTCAGCGTCAGCATAACGAAGACTACTTTGGCATTGACACTAAAGTTGAGAAGTTAGAATTTCCCAGAAACAGAGTTTTCCAAGCCCGTGGTTTATATATCCTCTGTGATGGTATGGGTGGTCATGCTGGTGGTGAAATAGCCAGTGAATTAGCAGTCAACACCGTGCGGCAATATTTTCAAGAACTTTGGGCAACCGACCAGCGCCCAACCGAAGAAAATATGCGCGAGGCAGTTTATTTGGCTAATCAAGCAATTTATCAGCTAAATCAACAAGATGCCCGTTCGGGAGTTGGACGTATGGGTACGACTTTGGTTATCTTGGTAATTCAAGATACTGAAGCAGTAGTTGCTCATGTCGGAGATAGCCGTCTCTATCGCTTAACTCGCAAACGAGGGCTAGAACAAATCACTGTAGACCATGAAGTTGGACAGAGGGAAATTGCACGGGGAGTAGAACCTAGTATAGCTTATGCGCGTCCAGATGCTTATCAATTAACGCAAGCTTTGGGGCCGCGTGACGAAAGCGCCATCTATCCTGATGTAGAATTTTTTGACATTAATGAAGATAGTTTGCTAATTCTCGCCTCTGACGGTTTATCAGATAATGATTTACTAGAAACCCACTGGAAGACTCATTTACTTCCTTTATTAAGTTCTGGTGCTAGCTTAGAACGGGGTGTCAACGAATTAATTGATTTGGCAAACCAAAAAAATGGTCATGACAACATTACTGCAATACTTGTGCGGGCAAAAGTCCGCCCAAATATGGATAATTCAGGGACTAGAGGCTAGAGATTAGAGGTTAGATCAAAGTTTTTCCTCATATCTAGTCTCTAGCCCCTAGCCCCTAATCCCTACTCCCTACTCCCTATTTTTTATGCAGGTTTGATTGTGGTTATTGTGACACTGTTAGAACCGCAACACAAAACACCTCTGAAACAGTGGTGCTTTGATAACTCCGCCGTAATTCGCATTGGTCGAGCGGCGGACAATCATGTGGTTTTATCCGATAGTTTGGTTTCCCGACATCATTTAGAACTCAGGCAAGTCAGTGCTGGCACTCAGGATGAATCTTGGCAGATATACAGTCAAGGTACCAATGGTACTTTCCTGAATGGCATTTTGGTAATTCAAAGTCAATTACCTAATAATGCCATCCTGCAACTGGCGCAGGGAGGGCCGATACTGCAATTTCAAATTCAGGAAATACTGCCCGAAACTCATCCAGAGTCAGAAAAATTGGCTGCATCAGTGTCTGCAAATCATGACCCTGCTAGAGCTGCTTACACATGCACCCATGAAGGTAATTCACCGCAAAATTTATTTTGCATTCATTGTGGTCAACCTTTATCAGTGCAACAGACGATTCGTCAATATCAGGTGTTGCGAACTCTAGGCCAGGGAGGTATGGGAACCACTTATTTAGCTTGGGATACAAAAGGCTGGATGAGTGGAAATCCACAACTTTTGGTCTTAAAACAAATGAACGCTGATATGGCGAAAATTGCCAAAGCCCAAGAATTATTTGAGCGAGAAGCTCATACGCTAAAATCTCTCAATCACCCAGGAATTCCCAAGTATTACGACTTTTTTGTCGAAGGTGGCAAAAAATACTTGGCTATGGAATTAGTTCATGGACAAGATTTGGAAAAACGCGTCCAGATGACAGGGCCTGTCACGCCTAGCCAAGCGATCGCCTGGATGATTCAAACCTGCGACATTTTAGACTATTTGCATAGCCAAGAACCACCACTGATTCATCGTGACATTAAACCCGCTAACCTGATGGTGCGAAATGCTAATAATCATGTAGTGGTACTAGATTTTGGTGCTGTGAAAGAAATTGGCACAACACCAGGGACTCGAATTGGTGCAGAAGGTTATTGCGCTCCTGAACAGGAACGGGGACAACCTCTGATTCAATCAGATTTATACGCCATTGGGCCAACACTAATTTTTTTGCTGACTGGGGAAAACCCTTTTAAATTTTTCCGCCAAAAGGGACGAAATTTTCGGTTTGATGTGGCTAACTCTCCCACGATTACACCCCAAATCAGAGAGGTGATTGAACGTGTGACAGAGCCATTACCACGCGATCGCTATCAAACTGCTAGAGAGTTAGCCACTGCATTAGCAGCTTGCAAAGCTTAGGTTGCTATGGATGAGGAAGAATGAAGGCTAAAGGTGAAAATTTAATTTCATACTTCATACTTCATCCTTTATTCTTCATCCCATGCTTCCACTGCCAACAGTTCACTGATTGGGTCTTGCATACTGAAGCCAAAGTCTAACAGTTCCTGTTTCCAGTGCTGCCAGTCATTGCCATAGAGAAAGGCAATTTTCCAAATGCTATCAGTTGGTTTGATGATATTGGATTCTACGAGTGATTGCACGTTACGCTGCAATTTCACCATTGGGTGAATTACTTGCTGAGTCATAACCTAGATTAATTCAGATTTCGTTTAGGTAAATGCTTAATCAAAACTGCTTTCCGCTTGGCAATTGTTATCGATGCGTAGAGCTTTGAAATTGGTAAAGCTAGTCTTAACTTTCTAACTATACCATAACAAACTCTGGTTGTTTTAGGATAAATTCGGTTTTGTACGGTAATTACCACCACAAAACTGGCAATTTTCCTCACAAGTCATCGTGGATGCGTAACGAAAAAATTAGCTGTCTTGAAAGTTGTATTGATAACACAAGTTAAACTTGCAGAATTTTATTTACCTCAGCCATTAGTATGTGAGTACTTGTTAGAAAAACAAGGCTTTTAGGCTGGTTTGAGGTTTTGAATACACGGTGAAGGAGAGTTTACCGCGTATATTTAGACGTAATCTACAATATCGCAAACATCTCACAGCAGATATATTTATTACAAAAATTTATAAAATATTAATTTTTTAGCGAAGATTAAACATCAGCGTAGTTATCAGGACTTACGCATAAAGATTGTCTGTTAAGAATGGGTGTAAGGGTCTAAGGGTTCAAGGGTATAAGGGTTTTGAATACCTACATCCTGCTCTCAAACCTTAATTTTTCGTTTTCTTGCGTAAGTTCTATATCAGTTGAGTATGTCACTGTTGACATCATCACGGGGCTAAAGCCACGGTGATTCCTAAACCTCACGATTTAGGTTTCTGTTTCCTTCCCTTACGGGTTTTTCGCAACTGCCCTTTAGACTTATGCCTATCAGGTCTGATGTTCGCTCCACAGACTGTAACGGTGTGTCCCACCGCCAAAATGTTCTGAGCCGCATTGACATCCCGGTCGTGGTGCGTCCCACAGTTAGGACAATCCCACTCTCTGATGCTCAACGGCAATTTATCAACAACGTGACCACAGTTACCACAGCGTTTAGAGCTAGGGAACCAACGGTCAATTTTTACTACTGTTCGACCGTACCAAAGAGCTTTGTAATCCAGTTGTCTCACCAACTCACCCCATGCAGCATCGCTGATAGCACGAGCCAGTTTGGGATTTTTGACCATGTTCTTAACCGCCAAATCCTCAACAACTATCGTTTGGTTTTCACGAATCAGTCGAGTTGTCAGTTTGTGCAAATGGTCTTTTCTGGAATCAGAAATTTTAGCTTGAAGACGAGCTACTTTGAGTCTTGCCTTATCCCGATTACGGGAGGATTTCTGTTTGCGACTCAAAGACTTCTGGGCTTTCCGCAGTTTCTGATAGTACTTATCAAAGGCTTTGGGGTTAGCAATCTTTTCACCTGTACTCAGGGTAATCAGGCTACTTACTCCAACATCCAACCCCACAGCACTCTCAACTCTTTGCATGGTTTCGTCGGTTGGGTCATCGATCCGCAAACTAACAAACCAGCGTCCAGAGGGTTCAAGTCTAACGGTGATGGTGCTAGGCTCACATCCCCTGGGAAGTTGTCTAGACCATTTAATTGGCAGTGGCTCAGAACACTTAGCCAAATAGACTTGTCCATCTTTCCACCGAAAAGCCGACTTGGTAAACTCTGCACTACCACCGCTACGCTTGTTTTTGAAATTAGGGTATCTTGCCCTACCAGCAAAGAAGTTGGTAAATGCTGTTTGCAGATGTCTCAAGCCTTGTTGCAGTGGTACACAGCTAACCTCATTGAGAAATTGGAGGTCTTCAAGCTTTTTCCACTGCGTCAACATGGAGCTTGTTTGAACGTAGTCAACTCGTTCTTGCCTCTCGTACCAAGCCTCGGTTCTCGCCGCCAACGCCCGGTTAAAAACCAACCGCACACAACCAATTGTCCGGCGCAATATCTGTTCTTGCTCGGTAGTTGGGTAAAAACGGTAGCGGTAGGCTTTTTCCATATCTCACATTTTACCTCATTCCTTGTAAAGCCGTCCTTCAAGGACGGGGTTTCTACCCATTTTTCTGATGAATTAGCAAAACTTTACAGCCTTGATGATAGTTTCCCTAGGGTGATGGGTACTCTCATAACTGGAGGCTTGCTGGAATCTCAGTATTTATGACAGCAACTATTGAGACATGTCTAGTTCTGGGGATGATTATATTATTTCCCGTCAAAAGAAAATTGAACGAAAGAAAAAGATTTTAACGTTAGTGGGTTTAGTATCTTTCGTTGGTTCTACCGTATTTGGTGTGATTAACGGATTACAACAAACACATCAGCAGCCTCAGCCTAAGAATGTATCTGTTGAGTCTTTTTTACAGCAACAAGCACAGGGATATGAACTAGTTTTGCAAAGAGAACCAAACAACCAAGTTGCTTTAGAGAAATTAGCTATAGCGCGACTGCAATTAAAAGATACCAAAGGTGCGATCGCGCTGATGGAAAAGTTAGTCAAACTGCATCCTGACAGACAAGATTACAAAACTGTTTTAGAGCAGGTAAAAAAGCAGCAAAATTAGAGCGATCGCTAGTTCAAAATAATCAAAAAATTTAATTTTTATTTATCATTATGTCACTATTTCTTCCCAGCTTAAAAAAAAGTGGATATCTAGAGCAAATTCATATTACTGTAGCTGTAGTTGGCTCTCGCAAGATAGCAGTTCAAGATGACTATGGAAGTCAAGGATGGGAAATTTTTGCTCCTAATTTGACTATTTATGGGCTTGATGCCGATGTAGAAGCTTGCAAAGTAGCAAATGATGAGCTTGAAGCTAGAAAAGTTAATTGGAATGAAAAACATATACCTTTGGCTCTATGGAAGTGCGAAGGTAAATCTACATTATATATAACTAATTATCCGGGATGTAGTTCGTTATATCCTCCCAGTGAATATTATATTGAACATTTCGCCGGCAATTCAGAATTAATCAAATTAGCTTATACTCAGGAAGTTGAAACTACAACTTTAGATGATTTTTGTCAGTCACAAGGCATTGGAGAAATAGATTTTATTCAACTTGATATTCAGGGAGCAGAACTTCCTGTATTAGAAGGAGCTTCTTGGATTTTAAATCAGGGAACTTTAGGGATAATCTCAGAAGTTGAATTTACAGAGATATATACAGGGCAACCTTTATTTAGCGAACTGGATATATATTTAAAAAAATATGGTTTTACTCTATTTGATTTAACTCATCTGCATCGTGATATTCGGAAAATGCCAGTCATATCAAAAAAGCATCAAGGCGCAATGGTTTGGGGAGATGCTTTTTATTTTCGTGATTTTCTCAGAGAAGACTTGAGTACTAATATTAAAACATCAGAAAGAATTTTTAAACTAGCTTGTATTGCTGATGTTTTAAGTTTCCCAGACTATGCTTTGGAATTGTTGGTATATTTGACTCTGCAATATGGGCAAGATGATAAATATAACTTTGCTGATAATATCATTGAGAGTTTAGCTTATGTTCCTGGCATACTTGAACAGGGTGACATACTAGCTTCTTTACCCATAATTGAAAAAATTAGGGAATATAGCAGCAGTTATCAATACCAATCTTATTTTATAGATAATTTTAATTTGAATGAGCAACCCTATTTACAGAAAATAGCCTACCAACATTTATTACTAGGTGAATATCAAAAAGCAGCTAGTTTATACGAACAATTAATAGAAGGTGGTTTTGAGGATAAAATTAACTATTGGTATTTAGGTTTATTACTATTATTACAGAATAACGAAGTAGAAGCACAAGCAACTTGGTTTTTGGGAATTTCAGAAGCTGAGAGTGAACAAATTGATAATTTGACAGCAGAACTCTTACAAATTCTAGAAATTGAAGCAGAAAGACGAGATGCGATCGCAGATCATGATGTAGCCTCACTCATTCGAGAACAAATTAAAGAAATTGCTCCACAATATAGCGAGCAGAAGAATAAAGTTCGCCAATTGCAATATTCTCATTTAGATGAAGAAAGTGTAATTGAAAAATATATAAATATCTTAAATTTAGAAAATAATTGTTGCGTAGACATAGCTGCTAGTGATGGCCTCACTATGTCAAATACATATTTTCTTTATCAACAAGGTTGGTCTGGATTAGCCGTAGAGTATGACAGTACCAAGTTCGCTTATTTGGCTAATCACTATCAACATTTTCCTAATGTTAATCTGAGTAAATCAATGGTGACACCAGATAACGTAATTTCTTTACTAAAAGCCCATAACGTTCCAGAAAAATTTGGTTTCTTAAACCTTGATATTGATGGTTATGATTACTTTGTATTAGATGCAATTTTAACAGAATTTAGACCATCTATAATTTGTACTGAAATTAATGAAAAAATTCCCCCACCTTTAAAATTTACCGTCAAATGGCAACCTAGTTACGTTTGGGCTAATGACCATTTTTATGGACAAAGTATCTGCCAACTTTATCTTCTTTGTGAGAAATATAATTATTCACTGGTAGAACTACATTACAATAATGCGTTTTTAATTCCCCAGGAAATTAGTCCTTATGCTTCACTCACACCAGAGGAGGCTTACAAAACAGGATATCTAAATCGTGCCGACCGCAAACAGAAATTTCCTTGGAATTCTAATGTCGAAGAAATTCATAACTTATCCGCAGAAGAAACACTCAATTATATAAATACATTTTTTGCTAATTATCAAGGTAAATTTGAGTGTTATCTGTAGCTATAAACAATAATTAACCACTAATAATTAAAGAATTAAAAATCCACACCAATGACAATCTCTACAATCAATAACTATCAAACTATCCAATCTGCTGTTGAGAGTATTTCAGGATTTATGATACCTGGGCAGGAAGAATACCTGTTCAATAAGGTAAAATCTCTCCCTAACGATGCTGTAATAGTTGAGATTGGTTCTTTCAAAGGTCGCTCAACAGTAGCAATGGCTTATGCTTGCTTAGGAACAAACCGTAAAATTTACGCCATTGATACATGGGATGGAAATGATTCTGATTTTTCCGAACGAAATTTTTTTGAAATTTGGCAGCACAATGTTCAAGTCAACAATCTTGAACAATATGTTATTCCACTACGTGGTTATTCTTATGAAATATTAAACCGTTGGGAAGAATTAACTAATAATAAATATATCGATTTGATTTTTATTGATGGTTCTCACCAATATTTAGATGTTATAAAAGATTTTGAAATGTCTTTCCCGTTGGTGAAATCTGGCGGTTGGATAGCATTTCATGATGTTATCCATACTTGGCCTGGGACGGAACGCACTTGGCATAAAACTGCTAAATACCTACTAGTTAATCATCAATACTCCTCAAGTTTGGCTTGTGGACAAAAAAGTTTAGATGCTACAAAATCTCTGCCAATTCATTTCTTTACTATTGTTCTTAATGGGCAACCGTTTATCCGTTACCATATTGATGTTTTTAAACAATTACCTTTTAAGTGGCATTGGCACATTGTTGAAGGAGTAGCAGATTTAAAGCATGATACAGCGTGGTGCGCTCAACTTGGTGGCTATATTAGTGATGACATCCATAGAAATGGGCGCAGCTATGACGGTACTACAGAATATATCGATGACCTAGCGAGACTTTATCCTGACAATGTTACTGTTTATCGAAAACCGGAGGGTGTTTTCTGGGACGGAAAACTGGAAATGGTAAATGCGCCAATTGCAAATATTCTAGAAGAATGTTTACTGTGGCAAATTGATGTGGATGAATTGTGGACATTAGAGCAGCTTTGTACTGCTAGAGAAATGTTCACTAGTAACCCAGAGAAAACATCTGCTTTCTATTGGTGTTGGTATTTTGTAGGGGAAAAACTTATTATTAGTACCCGCAATTGTTATGCACAAAATCCTCAACAAGAATGGTTAAGAACTTGGAGATTTAAACCAGGAGCATATTGGGCTGCACACGAACCTCCTGTTTTAGTAGAGCCTTTACCTAATAATCAATCTAAGAATGTAGCAGCAGTTAATCCTTTTCTACATCAAGAAACTGAAGACTGCGGTTTGGTTTTTCAACATTTTGCCTATGTTACAAAAGAACAATTGAGTTTTAAAGAGCAATATTACGGTTATAAAAATGCTGTTTCACTGTGGAACACTTTACAAGAAGTTACTCAGTTTCCAGTTCTCTTAAGAGAATATTTTCCTTGGGTGCGAGATGAAACAAAGGTTGCTCTCGCCGATTCATACGACATAGTTCCTATTGCTCAAAGAGAAGTTAGCAGTAATACTTGGCAGTTTTTACAGCCTGATGAAATACAGAAAATCCTAGAAAATAAACCGAAAGAAACAGCGTTAATTTTAGTAGATGGCGTATTTTTTCAACTCTATCAAACAGGAATAGCGCGTGTCTGGAAATCTTTGTTAGAACAATGGGTAAATAACGGATTTGCTAAATATATTATTCTTCTTGACCGTGGTGGTACGGCTCCTGAAATTTCTGGACTGAGATATATTAATGTACCTCTTTACGACTATAACAATACTAATGCTGACAGAGAAATGCTCCAGCAAGTTTGTAATGAAACTGGAGCAAATATATTTATTTCTTCTTACTATACAACGCCATTAACAACATCTTCCGTGTTGATGGCGCATGACATGATCCCAGAAATTATGGGTTGGAATTTAAATCAACCTATGTGGCAAGAAAAACATTATGGTATTAGGCACGCATTAGCATATATTGCTGTTTCTGAAAATACTGCTCAGGATTTAGTTAAATATTTTTCTGATATAGCTTTGGATGCTATAACTATTGCTAAAAATGGAGTTCATCATGAAGTATTTGCACCTGTAAAACAGGAAGAAATTCATTTATTTAAAAATAGCTATGGTATTACAAAACCTTATTTTCTTTTAGTTGGTACGGGAAATGGTTATAAGAATAGTATGTTATTCTTTCAAGCCTTTTCTCAACTTGCTAGTAGCTATGGATTTGATATTGTTTGTACAGGAAGTGGTGGGATATTAGCACCTGAATTTAGAGCTTGTACATCAGGTAGTGCTGTTCATATGTTGCAACTTAGTGATGAGGAGTTAGCAACGGCTTATTCTGGTGCAGTGGCATTGGTTTATCCTTCTAAATATGAAGGTTTTGGGATGCCTATTGTGGAAGCGATGGCTTGTGGTTGTCCGGTGATTACTTGTCCTAATGCTTCAATTCCAGAAGTAGCAGGAGAGGCGGCAATATATGTGAATGATGATGATATAAATGGACTAGCAAATGCTTTGTGTGAAGTGCAAAAGCCTAGTATTCGTCAAAGATTGATTGAAGCTGGTTTATTGCAAGCGCAAAAGTTTTCTTGGTCAAAAATGGCTAACATAGTCAGTACTGCTTTGATTAATGCCAGTTTACTATCTTTAAATCTTAAGGAAATTAATGTAATTGTGTTTCCAGATTGGTCACAATCGGAAGAGGTACTTGGTTTAGAGTTAGAATCTGTAATTAAGGCGATCGCAACTTATCCCGATAGTCAAAAAACTACTTTATTAATTTGCACAAGTCATATCTCTGCTGAGGATGCAGAACTGTTACTTTCTGGAATTACCATGAATCTTTTGATGGAAGAAGATTTAGATATCAGCGAGGGATTAGAAATTTCTTTGGTTGGCAGTTTAGCAGATATTCAATGGCAAGCTTTATTACCTCGTCTCAACATCCGAATTATTCTAGAACATGAAGATAAAGCGGCTTTAGCAGAACTACCAATAGAAGCACTACCGACTTGCGAACTAGATAGCTTTATTAATCAACTTTGTGTTTTATAAAGTATGAACTAACAGTCTGAATAATTTTTCATTGATTGTGAGTGCTTTAGTATTAAAGCACTCACTCTAGTTTAAAAATAAGGAGAAGATAAATTGATTATTACAACAGAAGAAGTAAGGAATGATTCAGATTTTTTGAATACTAATAATATTAATATAATTATTTTTCTTGATTGGTCACAAGCAGAAGACACTATTTATCAAGATTTAGAGAATGTAATTCAGGCAGTAAATAATCATCCTGTCAGCACTCAGATTAATTTAATGATTGATATAAGTAATGTTGCGGAAGATGTTGCTAATTTAGTGTTGTCTGGGGTATTGATGAATCTGCTGATGGCGGATGATGCTGATATTAGTGCAGGTTGTGAAGTTTCTCTTGTTGATAGTTCGGATGTTCATCAGTGGGAGATGATATCTAATCAAGTTCATGCGCGAATTATTTTAGATAATTTCAATCAAGAAATAGCTGCTAATATTCCAGAATATTCAATCGATGAATTCTGTAAGATATCGATATTTCAACTAATTTATGATTTAGCCAGTAGATTATTTCAAATAGGATATTGGCAAGGAGCGATCGCACAATATCAAAAACTGCTAGGATTACAAATCCATAGCTTAGAAATTTACTGGAACTTAATTCATTGCTATAGAAATTCTCAGTTAACAGATGAGTATTATAGAACATTAAATGAGGCGATCGCACTCTACCCCACAGAAGGGAGTTTGCATTTTTCTTTAATCATCGATTTGCGGCGTGATGGTCGAACACAAGACGCAATTGTTAGTGCGGAAGATGCTTGTATATGCTTGCCGGATGATTATACTTTTAAGCTTTTGAAATATTTAACAGTACCTAGCATTTATGATAATGCAGAGGAAATTGATTTTTATCGTCAGCGTTACACTCAAGGCTTACAAGATTTAATTCAAAACACCAGCTTAAATACTCCAGAAGAAAAAATTAATGCTTTAAATGGTATAGGTTGCCTGACTAATTTTTATTTATCTTATCAAGCCCAAAATGACCGAGATTTACAAAGTCAATATGGACAGTTAGTGCATGACATTATGGCGGCTAACTATCCCCAATGGGTTGCGCCTTTGCCTATACTAAAACTCCAGCCACAGCAAAAAATTCGTGTTGGCTATCTTTCTTATTATTTACATTCTTATAGTGGCACATTATGGTTAACTGGTTGGCTAAGGTATTGTAATCATCAACTCTTTGAAATTTACTGTTACTATATAGGTAATGAACCAGATCCAGTTACAGAACAATTTCAAGAATATAGTGATGTTTTTCACCATATTCCTTCTAACTTGCCTGGAGTTTGTGAACAAATACTTGCAGATAATTTACATATTTTAGTGTTTCCAGAAATTGGCATGAACCCACAAACTATGCAAATTGCTGGACTCAGACTTGCGCCTGTGCAATGTGTAGCGTGGGGACATCCGGTAACAACTGGTTTACCAACAATTGATTATTTTTTATCTAGCGAGTTAATGGAACCGGAAAATGCCCAAGAACATTATTCGGAAAAATTAATTCGCTTACCTAATATTGGTGTATCTTACCCCAAACCTTATATTCCGCCCATCATCAAAACTCGTTCAGATTTTCAGCTTTCAGATGATGCGGTGATTTATTTATGTTGCCAAGCACCGTTTAAATATTTGCCGCAATATGATTTTATTTTGGCAGAAATAGCACGTCGGGTTCCGCAAGCTAAATTTGTATTTTTGCGAGGAACTTTACTGCGGTCGCGCCTACAACGTGCTTTTGCAGCGATAGGTTTAAACAGTGAAGATTACTGTGTATTTTTAAATATTCCCGATCGCCTGGATTATCTGATGATTAACTTACTATCAGATGTTTATTTAGATACTTTTACTTGGTCTGGTGGTAATACTACCTTAGAAGCGATCGCTTGTAATCTCCCTGTTGTTACTTGTCCAGGAGAATTTATGCGTGGTCGTCACTCAGATAGCTTTCTCACAATGCTGGGAGTGACTGAAACCATCGCCGCCAATGAAGCAGAATATATTGATATCGCCGTTAAGTTGGGACGAGACTCAACTTGGCGAAACCACATCGCCGAAAAAATCAGCCAGCGTCATCATTTATTATTTGATGACCAGGCTTGTGTTGCTGGGTTAGAAAGTTTTTATCGCAAAGTGCTGAGTTTTGAGTGCTGAGTGCTGAGTGCTGAGTGCTGAGTGCTGAGTGCTGAGTTTTGAGTGCTGAGTGCTGAGTGCTGAGTAAATATTGTCTACTCCTATCACCTATCACCTGTCACCTATCACCTGTCACCTATCACCTGTCACCTCAAAAACAACCTACTCCTCTGCTTGACCGACGCGGCGAATATTGATGATGTCGCTCATTTTTTTAATTTGAACGAACACTTGTTCAAGTTGCGGCCGATCGCGTATATCTATACCTAAGTCCATTAAGGCTGGTTGTCCACTGGCTGTTTTGACTTGGGCATGACGGACATTAATACCTTGGTCACTTAACCGCGATAAAATATCTTTTAAAACGCCTACACGGTCTAGGGCTTCGATTTGGATATTAACTGGGTAAGTGTGGGGGCGAGAACTATTTTCCACAGCCGAATTCCATTTTACAGGCACTAGGCGATCGCCTTCGACATTATCCAAATTATGACAGCCTTGGCGATGGATAGAAATTCCCCGACCGCGGGTAACTACGCCAATAATTGATTCTCCTGGAATTGGTGTACAACACCCCGCCAGATGATACACCAAACCCTCAACACCGAGAATCGGCGAATCGCTGGCGCGGGAACTACTGTGGGGAACATCCCGTAAAGCTTTGGCTGATGATTCTTTGGGGACAAATGGTGGTATGACCATTGTCGCAGGTTGCTGTGCTTTGACGACATCCCGCCAGCGATTTAGGACTAAATTTAAGGTAATTTCGCCATAACCCAAACCTGCGAGTAAATCTTCAACGCTGTGATAGTTGCATTTTTCTGCGACAGTCTGCATTGCATCTGATTTCAGCAGATTATCAAAACCAGTTTTACCGAGTTCTTTTTCTAACAAGTCTCGCCCACGGGTAACGTTTTCTTCGCGGCGCGATCGCTTGTACCATTGCTTAATTCGATATTTGGCTGTGGAAGTTCTGACAAAATTCAACCAGTCCAAACTCGGATGGCTATTCTTTTGGGTAATAATTTCGACAATATCGCCATTTTGTAACCTTGTAGATAAAGGTACTATCCGCCCATTTACCCTTGCACCTGCACAATGGTTGCCGACTTCTGTATGGATGCGATAGGCAAAATCTATACTAGTAGAACCAGGATTTAAAGATATAACATCACCCTTGGGCGTGAAGACATAAACATCATCTTCAAATAAGTTATCTTTGACGCTATCTAAATATTCTTGGGCATCTTTCAGGTCGCTTTGCCATTCTAATAATTGCCGTAACCAAGTAAACTTTTCATCAGCCGCTGTCAACGGGCTATTAGAACCACCTGTTTCTTTGTACTTCCAATGGGCTGCAATACCATATTCGGCGATATGGTGCATTTCGAGGGTGCGAATTTGGATTTCTAAAGGACGACCAGTTAAACCAATTACGCCTGTGTGCAAAGACTGATAACGATTGGGTTTGGGTAAGCCGATATAATCTTTAAATCTGCCGGGAATAGGGCGAAACGCATCATGGACAACCGCCAAAGCCCGATAACATTCTTCGTTGGTTTCGACAATAATTCGCAGCGCCGCTAAATCATAAATTTCATGAAATTCTTTTTGCTGTCGCTGCATTTTTTGATAAATGCTGTACAAATGTTTGGGACGACCACTAATATCTAAACAGCGAATTCCAGCTTGTGGCAAACGTTCTCGCAAAATTTCTGTGGCTTTGGCTAATTTCTCTTCCCGCGCCGTGCGTTTTTCGGAAACATGTTGCTGCATTTGGCGAAAAGCATCTGGTTCCAGATATTTAAAAGCCAAATCTTCTAGTTCCCACTTAATATGCCAAATACCTAAGCGGTTGGCTAAAGGTGCGAAGATATCTCGCGTTTCTTGGGCGCTGCGACGACGGCTATCTTCAGACATATATTGCAGAGTTCGCATATTATGCAAACGATCTGCTAACTTGACTACAATTACTCTGATATCTTGCGCCATTGCCAAAAACATCCGGCGGAAATTTTCGGCTTGGCTTTCGGTTTTACTTTTGAAATTAATTTTAGAAAGCTTCGTTACACCTTCAACTAACTGCCGTACTTCTGAGCCAAATAACTCTTCTATTTCTTCAATTGTGACATCTGTATCTTCAACTACATCATGAAGAAATCCAGCTGCTATCATAGCAGGACTACCCCCTAAATCACGTAGCAAACCAGCTACGGCAACGGGATGATAAATGTACGGTTCTCCAGATTTGCGAAATTGTCCATGATGGAGTTGATAGGCAAAGGAAAATGCTCGACAAATTAACGATGCATCATTCTGCCTTCGGTCTTCTGGTTCCACACTTCTGGGTGATGACTCTCGTAAACATTTGTTGAGCCATTCTGGAAGTGTCACGTCAATTGAAGTACTAGTAGCTATGCCGCTCATACAAGAGGTGATCGGTGAATAGTAGGATGGACGAAGTTTACAGCATCAACTAATGGTGATCCTGTGTCCCTGGTGGGGATAATAAATGCAGTGTGAGGATGATGAGTCTATTGCCTAGTGGTAGTCATCCATTGTAGCTTTCAACAGGCATCATCTGGAAAAACTAACGATGGCGAATAAAGCCTCAAAAGGGGATTTGAGGCTTGTGATAGTGATAATGTTTCAAGAAGATATACTGTAGAAGAAAAAATTCTTGTCATTAATACTATCTTAAATGGCACTAGATGTCTTTAAATTGTGAGAAATATCAGGCACTGGCAAATTTATTAGTGCAGTTACGTTCTGATGTCACTGCTGTGGAAGTTGACAAAACCCAACTGCGACAGCGTGTTGCTGACTTGCGTCAGTTATTTCAACGGGAGATTGTGCCTTTAGCAACAGCAGACTCAAAAGAACTGTCTTATCAAACGGAAATTAGTAAACAACTGCGCTTATTGGAAATTGATGTCACATTTTTCCAAGGCGCACGGCAGGCTGCAACAGCAAAAACCAGACTTCAAACCATTAGCGATCGCCTCACTACTTTAATTCAATATTGCCATGCAATACTGCAACAAGAGACACCAGAAATTACTGAAGATTAGTCTGTCTGTTAAGTTTTGCCGTTAAATGGATCAGGATCAAAGAAATCTTGCATCCAACATAGACTCTTTAAGTCTATGAAGATTTAATACTGATATTTAAGTATATTTGTCATGGATAAATCTGCCCAACTCTTCTAATCAGTGCCAACGCCTTTGATAATCAGTTCCATACTCTGGCGCATATAACTGGCTAATGGTTCTGGCGTGGGTTTAAAGACAAGTGCGTAATATAGTGAACCACTTACTAAGTCAATAATCAAGTCAATGTCAGCATCCGCCTGGATTTCACCTCTGGACTTGGCTCGTTCCATAACTTGGGCAAAGGCATCACGTCGGGGTTTGGTATATTTTTTCCAATAGACTTGGGCAAACTGCCGAGCAAGGTTTAGCACAAGCAGTATTTGGTGTGGGCGTAATTTCTGGCCCCGCAATTGGCCAGACATGCGCGATATGAAAGATGTCTATTATACAATCAAGCTGCTATGCAGCTTAGGCTTTCAATATTTCCATCGCCATGTTGATTAGTTTGACAGCAGTCTCAATCATTTCTTCTGGCTCCTTGTCATCGTCATTAATCCCTCGCTTCACGGTGTCAGTGTAGGCATTGGAGTTAAGTTCTATGTACAGCATATTTTGGGTACATGAGGTACAAGCGTACAACCTAAAACCATGTAGAGACGTTACATGTAACGTCTCTACAGTATTTCACGAATATCGAAACTGCTGTAAATGCCTACTAAAGCGGTTTCGTCCATGTCGTAGGTGAGTTCAAGAACGCCGTCAAAGTCTTCATGAGTTAGTGTAGTGGCAAAACTTAGCTTGTCCCAGTCAGCTACAAGTCCGTCTTCTTCCATCTCCCATCCTTTCAGCTTGTCGAGAATTGCGCTGTGGGCAGCTTCGGCAATAGACTGATTAATCTGCAAATTGCTGTGATATCCCATAAAATTTATTTTTAATTTATGCTGATTGTTGGATTGAGCGCAGTTTTTAACGACATCAGCTCAGTTAGTCGGGTTCCTGTGTCCTACTCGCCCTGGTTAGCAGATCGCACCGTTGGAATAGATACCTTACTTACTGGTTCTGCCGATTTGATAGAAGAGGCTGAAAAAGATTAATGGTCTTTTAGTTCGCCCTATTTTTACGCGAACTTATTTTTTTGTCCAAAGTCCAAAACCAAACCTAATCTAAATATTTCAGAGTTGGTAGTTTTGTATTTGCCAGAATCTCCAATTCCTAATTCGTGAAACTTAACATTTGCAAAAACTCTCGGTAGAATACATAAGCCTTATCCTTTTTCCTCACAATCATGGGCAATACTTTTGGGCATCTATTTCGCATCACTACCTTTGGTGAATCCCACGGCGGCGGTGTGGGAGTTGTAATTGATGGTTGTCCTCCGCAACTGGAGATCACAACAGAAGAAATTCAGTTTGAGTTAGACAGAAGGCGACCAGGACAAAGTAAGATTACCACGCCGCGTAAGGAAGCAGACACCTGTGAGATTTTATCTGGAGTGTTTGAAGGAAAAACTCTGGGGACACCGATCGCTATCTTAGTGCGGAATAAAGACACACGTCCGCAAGACTATGATGAAATGGCGGTGAAATATCGCCCTTCTCATGCCGATGCAACCTATGATGCTAAGTACGGAATTCGGAATTGGCAAGGCGGCGGTAGGTCGTCAGCGCGGGAGACAATTGGGAGAGTTGCCGCAGGTGCGATCGCTAAAAAAATTCTCCGACAAGTTGCTAATGTAGAAGTGATTAGTTATGTCAAGCGCATCAAAGATTTAGAGGGCATAGTTGACCCTAATACTGTCACTTTAGAACAAGTAGAAAGCAATATTGTCCGCTGTCCTGATGAAGAATGCGCCCATCGCATGATTGAATTAATCGAACAAATCGGCAGACAAGGTGATTCTATCGGCGGTGTGGTGGAATGTGTGGCTCGAAATGTGCCGAAAGGTTTGGGCGAACCAGTATTTGATAAGTTAGAAGCTGATATTGCCAAAGCTGTGATGTCGCTTCCTGCTAGTAAAGGTTTTGAAATTGGTTCAGGTTTTGCCGGCACATTATTAACTGGAATTGAACATAACGACGAATTTTATATCGATGAAAATGGTGAAATTCGCACTGTAACTAACCGTTCTGGTGGTATTCAAGGCGGTATTTCCAACGGCGAAAATATAATTTTACGTGTTGCTTTTAAACCAACAGCAACTATTAGAAAAGAACAGAAAACAGTCACTCGTGAAGGTGAAGAAACAGTATTAGCTGCGAAAGGCAGACATGATCCTTGTGTATTACCACGTGCAGTCCCAATGGTGGAAGCAATGGTAGCACTGGTGCTATGTGATCATTTGTTGCGGCATCACGGACAGTGTAAGGTGTTGTAGGACTTACAGCAGAATTCAGGAGTCAGGAGTCAGAATTCAGAATAAAAATAGGCTCTCTATCTAGCTTTGAGAACTAAATTGTGTACTTCTCTAACTTAAATTTGCTGTAAATTTAAATTATCAGACTTTTGTGGGGTAAGCTTATGCTTGCCCTTGTTTATATTTTGATGCTGTTTAATAAAAACACAATAACAATGGTATTTCAGAGAAATGCTACACTAAAAAAGCTAGAATAAATTACACAAATTAATGGATTTTTTGACAATTTTAGGGTTAGTCGCCGGGGCATTAACTACCATCGCATTTTTGCCTCAGATGTTTAAAACCTGGAAAACAAAATCAGCAAAAGATGTTTCTTTTGTGATGTTGATTACATTTATGAGTGGCTTATTATTATGGTTAGTTTATGGTATTGCTTTACAAGCTTTGCCAATTATTATTGCTAATGCCATATCATTTATTTTTAACCTGATAATTCTATGTTTAAAACTGAGGTATAAATAAAAATAAATTACATAAATTCATGGTTGCCAATTAAATTTACATCTTTTAGCCACAATTTTAACAAATAGGTTATAAACAAGTTAACAGCTACAAGCAAAACTCAGCTAATACTCTTTGTTCATATCCTATGTTTGAATAATAAGCACTATGAATAATTAGCATTGAATGGTTAAAAATGCTTGGCGTTTAGCATGGATACTTTTCATGTGTTTTTTAACTGTATTAATGGTAATATAAAGTTTGTCTGCAATTTCTTTATAGCTGTAATTACTGCGGTATAGGAACCAAATTTCAGCTTCTCGTGGAGTGAGATCATATTTTTTAACTTCTGCGATCGCAGCATTTTTTAAAGATTCATATCGGTTCTCGATAATCACCAAAAAGCAGGGAGATTGCAACATATCTAAATTTAACAATCTGACTCTGATGCGAAAAGCAGTTGACTTATCTAACACAATTTCATCTGATAAAACCATGAGTTTATCAGGAACTTGACTCTGGCTATTTAATAAGGATTGGCAGAGATACCAAATTGTTGAGGGAAGGAAATTTGCGTTTGGTTTATCTTGGTTTAATTCAAAACAAATATCATGAGCCGCAGCATTGGCATGAAGTATTTTACCTGTTTTACTAATAATTAAAATGCCATCCTCTAAGCTCTCTAAAACTTCTTGTAAAAAGTCAGCTTGTTGTCCCAGACGAAGAGGGAAATTTTGTAAATGTTGTGATTTAACTGATTGCTGTGCTGATGTCTTAGTGAGATGGAGAAGATGAGAATCTTGAATTATCATAATTTTTTTCTAGTTTACTTACTAAGTGTGTTTTACAGCTATGTAGACAACAAACTTTAAATACAAAGTTCAAAATGTCTATTTCGGATGAAAATTAAAAAAAATATATATCAAAAGATAGAGGTATAATAGCTGATGAATTTGTTAAATATCTTGCCAAAAGAATGTGAAAAATCAATCAGCTAGGGTGCAAAACTTTGCATCATTACAGATAATATCAAGTCCGCTTAATCAGTTACAGTATGTCATTGCGAGTGCAACGAAGTGAAACGAAGCAATCACAATGACTCTGCGATTACTTCACTTCGCTGTCGCTACGTACCCTACGGGAAAGCTTACACCTACGTAATGACAAGTAATTTACCAGACAAGATATGAAGGGTGTGTTCCAAAAATAGTTACAAGACATCAATTAGCAAAAACAAATCACCCCACTGATTTAAAAAAGCAGGGTGATAAAGTGATTTAAATACAACAGCTAGAGCTATTACATTTTCCTGAAATCAAGAACGCCGCACATTTAAACAGCACCATTCTTTCTTTTTCCACAAAGCGGCGACTACCCAACCGTGTTTTTCTAAGGCATCTGCTACAGATTTGGATTGTTCGATTAAAATGCCGCTAAAAATTGCCCAAGTGCTAGGTTTTGCGATCGCCGTCATTTCTGGAACCAACTGAATAATTACGTCAGCCAAGATATTACAAACGATACCATCTACTGGTTTTTCGATGATTTTGCTCAAAACATCTACACTACCTTCCGCTGGAATCAAGCGTTCTGGACTAACGTTGTTGAGGGTGCGATTGCTAAAAGTTGATTGTACTGCCAAGGGATCATTATCCACGGCATAAACTTTTTCGGCTCCTAGCAAAACTGCACCGATGGATAAAATGCCAGAACCACAACCGATATCTGCAATTATGACTGGTTCTTTTTCTTGCTTGCCCATAAAAGATTGCGGCACTTCGCTCAAGCGCATTTCTAAGGCTTCTAAACACAGTTGAGTGGTGGCATGGTTCCCTGTCCCAAAGGCTACACCAGGATCAAGTAAGATGATTAACCGTTCTGTTTCTGGCGTTGGTAGCCATGCAGGGTTAATCAAAAAGCGATCGCCAATTTCTTGGGGTTGCCAATATTGCTTCCAGCTACTCGCCCAATCTTCTTCATCAATTAATTGCCAATGCAAGCTAGGTGCAGACATGCCCACACACAAAGCATCTTGACGCAACCTTAGCGCCAATGCTGCCAAATCTAATAACTGTGCTTGAAATTGCGGTAGGTAAGCCTTAACTAACGAGGAATTTCCTTTGCGTTCGCTCGCCGTTCCCCGGCTACCAAAATCTTCCAGTCGCCAAAAGATAGAATCTTCTAGCTCTGGTTCACATAAAATTTGTAGTTCCCACCAAGTGTTTGCCATATCTAAGTGCTGAGTGCTGAGTGCTGAGTGCTGAGTCGGGACGCGTTGCGTCTGTGCAAGAATGATGAGAGTGGTAAGTTGCTCTGAACTTTTAATATTCTTCACTCAGCACTTTCAACTCAGCACTCAGCACTTTTAAAGTGTTACTGTATACGCGTCACGAATGCCTTGTACTTTGGTAATTTCCTCTAAAATGCCATCGGGTAGAGGATCATCAATACTCAAAGCCATAACAGCATCACCACGGACAATTTTACGCCCTACCTGCATACTAGCAATGTTGACGTTAAAACTGCCGAGAAGAGAACCGAGTTTACCGATAATTCCCGGCATATCGCGGTGTAAAGTAAATAGCATATATTTGCTGGGGGGAACGTTAATCGGGAAACCATCAACGTCTGTTAAGTGAATTTCTTTTTCACCCAACAAAGCACCTGTAACTGAGTGAGTACCTAAAGTCCCTGTGGCTTCCAAACGTAAAGAACCAGCATAGTCACGCACAGAAGCATCTCGTGTTTCAATGACGCGAATTCCCCGTTCTTTAGCTTCGATGTTGGCGTTGACGTAATTTACTCGTTCCCGCAGAGCTTGGTAAAGCAGACCTTTGAGTGCTGCGACTACTAAGGGTTGACTCTTATTCGTTGCTAGTTCCCCTTGCAGTCTCACGGTCAGTGTTTCGACGCGACCGCCAGCTAACTGACCTACCAAGTTACCCAAGGTTTCTGCCAATTGCATATAAGGTTTGAGTTCTTCCAAGACATCGGGGCCGAGTCCAGGAATGTTGACGGCGGAACGAGCAGGGAGTCCTAACAGGACATCGCGGATTTGTTCAGCAACATCAATGGCTACATTGACTTGCGCTTCTGTGGTGGAGGCTCCCAAGTGGGGGGTGAGGATGATGTCTTTACCGAGCGATCGCAATTCCGATTCACCCAATGGTTCAGACTCAAACACATCCAACGCTGCACCAGCAATTTTACCTTCTTTAATAGCTGCGGCTAAAGCTGCTTCATCAATAATCCCACCACGAGCGCAGTTAATAATCCGCGCTGTGGTCTTCATTTTTGCCAAAGTTGTGGCGTTGATTAAATGGGTAGTTTCTGGGGTTTTGGGAATGTGGAGTGTGATGTAGTCTGCTTGCTGCATCAGTAAATCCAACTCTACCAACTGACAGCCAATTTGTTCGGCTCTTTCGCTCGAAATGAAAGGATCGTAAGCTAGTAATTTCATCCCCATTGCTTTAGCCACAGCCGCAACGTGGGAACCAATTTTACCTAAACCAACAATACCGAGAGTTTTTTTGTAAACTTCCGCACCAACAAAAGTTTTACGATCCCATTCACCACGTTTCACCGAAGCATTCGCATCAGGAATGTGACGAGATAAAGCCAACATCATCGCCAGGGCGTGTTCTGCTGCTGCGATCGTATTTCCTTCCGGAGAATTAACTACAACGATGCCTTTGCGGGTAGCAGCAGGCACATCAACGTTATCTACACCTACACCAGCACGACCAATAATTTTTAACTGCGTGCCAGCCTCGATAATTTCTTCTGTTACCCTGGTACCAGAACGAATCATTAGTGCATCGTAATCACCAATAATTTCGATTAATTCGGCGGGTTTTAAACCAGTTTTGACATCAACGGTCGCAACTTGGGATAAAATATCAATCCCAGCTTGATCAATAGGATCGGAGACGAGAACCTTGGACATGATTACTTCATTTAATTCTATAGGTTTTGCTGCACAAGACTTTTTAGTTTAGTCTTTATCCGTGGCAATTCAGCAAAAATATTCGTTTTACTATCAACTTAGATTGCCAACTTAGTAGTGTTGATATTTAGAGTGTCAGTTGAAGGGATAGTATGGCACTGCCTCCTAGTCTCAGAAAACGAGTGGCTGTTAATACATCCACCCTTTGGTAATATAAACCAATAAGAGATCCAAAAAACTAAGATATTTATTAATTGTTAAAACTTATGGATATAAGGGGAGTAAGCAGTAGGGAATGGAGAGTCGGATTTATGAATCATTCTGGATTCTGACTTCTGACTCCTGAATTCTTACTAACCTATTGATCCGAAATCGTTATAATTCTGGTGAGAAGATTGGCGTGGATTCATAGACTAAAGCCAAGTGTCCGTAAGTTTTGGGGAAACCAGCCATGTTAGAGTACAACTTGCCGAGGTATTTGCCCTCTGCTGAGGAACTGCCTGACTCTGATGAAACACCTGTGGATAATGAACTGCAAGAATTAATACCAGGGTTGCTTAAGGCAATTTTGTTAATACTCTGGTCAGAACGTATGGACTGGTTCTTTGGTGTGGATATGGGTATTTATTATCACCCTGATGAACCGCCAATTGTCCCCGATGGTTTTTTAAGTTTGGGCGTAGAAAGGTTTTATGATGAAGAACTGCGTCCGAGTTATGTTTTGTGGGATGAAAATGTTACACCAACTTTGGTGTTAGAAGTAGTTTCGCCAAACTATCGCAAAGAATACAGCGAAAAGTTAAATGAATATGAGGCTTTAGGTGTACTTTATTATGTGATTTACTCTTCTCGTCGTCGCCGCAAACCTCGCTTAGAAGTACATAAGTTAGTTAATGGTAAATATCAATTACAATCAGGCAATCCTGTTTGGCTACCAGAAATTGGCTTAGGAATTGGTTGCGAACGAGGAAATTACTCTGGTGTAACCAGAGAATGGCTTTATTGGTATGACGAATGTGGAAACAGATATCCCACACCCGCAGAACAAGTTAAACAAGCACAACAACGCGCTGAGTTAGCAGAACAACAAGTTCAACAAGAGGCACAACGCGCCCAACAAGAGGCACAACGCGCTCAAGAAGAAGCACAACGCGCTCAAAAATTGGCGGAACAATTAAGAGCCTTGGGTATAGATCCAGATACTCTTGATTAAAAGTTAATTTGGGCAGAATTCATCCAAATTCATGATATTTAATATGGTTCAAGTCGTTCAAGCGCAAAATATCGGACTTGCCTATTTAGAGGAAAGATTTAGTCTCCAAATTTCAGAAGATGAAAGATTTTTCACAGAATGGCTGGAAAATTTACCGGCAGTGACAACTTTAGATCAACAATATTTGGATAGAGTCAAAGCTAATTTTTTAAGTTTAGTTAAGCGCCCACCAATTTTAGAAAATGCGGTCAAAATGGTGATACTATCACCTCTACTAGACTTAGCAGGATTTTATCGAGAGCCATTTGCGATCGCCACTGAAGAGTCTGTAGAAATTGCAGTCGAAGAAGCAGAAGAAATTGTCAGAGGCAGAATCGATGTCTTGGTTATTCAAGAGCAATTTTGGCTGTTGGTAATAGAATCTAAAAGAGCCAGCTTATCTCTTTTAGAAGCGATTCCCCAGGCTTTAGTATACATGTTGGGTAGTCCCAATACAGACAAGCCTGTGTTTGGGCTTGTTACCAATGGTGAAGATTTTCAATTTATCAAGCTGATAAAACAAGATAAACCTCAATATGCTTTGTCTGATAAATTTACTTTATCTAGGCGAGAAAATGAGTTATATAGAGTTCTGCAAATATTAAAAAAACTCAGTCAAGTTTTAACGTAATTTATGTCTCATCGTCCTATTTATCTTGATTGCCATGCTACTACACCAGTAGATGAACGAGTATTAGCCGCAATGTTGCCATATTTCACCGAAAAGTTTGGTAATCCTGCTAGTATTAGTCATGTTTATGGTTGGGAAGCAGAAGCGGCTGTCAAACAAACGCGAGAAACCTTAGCAGCAGCAATTAACGCCACACCCGAAGAAATTGTATTTACTAGTGGTGCAACAGAAGCGAATAATTTAGCCATTAAAGGTATTGCTGAAGCTTATTTTCAAAAAGGTCAGCATATTATTACTGTAGCGACCGAACATAAAGCAGTTTTAGACCCTTGCCAATATCTGAAAACACTAGGGTTTGAAATTACAATTTTGCCAGTACAACAAGATGGACTGATTGATTTAAGTCAATTAGAAAAAGCCTGTCGTCCAGAGACAATTTTAGTATCTGTGATGGCGGCGAATAACGAAATTGGTGTTTTACAGCCAATAGCAGACATTGGCAAAATTTGCCGCGATCGCAATATCATATTCCATACCGATGCAGCCCAAGCTATTGGTAAAATCCCCTTAGATGTGCAAGCAATGAACATTGATTTAATGTCGTTGACTGCTCATAAAGTATACGGGCCAAAAGGTATCGGTGCATTATACGTCCGTAGGCGCAACCCCAGAGTGCAACTAGCACCCCAACAACATGGCGGTGGACATGAACGGGGAATGCGTTCGGGAACTTTGTACACACCGCAAATAGTTGGTTTTGGGAAAGCTATAGAACTGGCTTTAGCAGAACAAGCAACCGAAACTGCACGTCTGACTCAATTAAGAGAAAGTTTGTGGAAACAATTGTCACAAATAGCAGGAATTCACCTGAACGGACACCCGACGCAGCGACTCCCAGGAAACTTGAACATCAGTGTTGAGGGAATTGATGGTGCTGCATTATCCCTCGGACTGCAACCTGTGATGGCGGTATCTTCTGGTTCTGCTTGTTCATCGGCAGTTACCGCACCTTCCTATGTTCTCACAGCCTTGGGAAATTCTGAGCAACTAGCTTATGCTTCCGTGCGGTTTGGTATTGGCAGATTTAACACATCTGAGGAAATTGATATAGTAGCAAAACATGCGATCGCTACCATTCAAAGTTTACGTAAGCAAAAAACTTTGGTATAGGTAGCCATGAACAACTGCTTTTCACTCCGCTTTAAATGAATAAATGCTGTCTAACCCTGCTACAAAAGATTGGTACACGGCAAATTACCATTACTTGATGACATGGCTTTCCCAAACTCGTCAAGTTATAGAACAGCAAATTGAACAAAGAAATCAGGAAAAAGCCAAACAACGCTTGTTTGTTGATGATCAAGAGATTCAGCAACTAGCGAATCATCCTGCTTTTAACTTAGCACCACCAGCCCTAGAACAACTCTGTCAAATCTTGAACCTATCATCATTTGAGCGAGAAATTGTGGTGTTATGTGCTGGTATGGAGTTAGAACAGCATTGGGGTAGACTATGTGCGGAAGCCCAAGAGCAGCCACACTTAGATTATCCTACATTCAGTTTGGCACTATCTATTTCATCATTTGCTTTTTGGGGCGCACTCACCCAAGATGCACCTTTACGGCGCTGGCGATTAATTGAAATAGGTGCAGGTAACGCTTTGGCTAAGTGTGCTTTGCGTTTGGATGAGCAAATTTTTCATTATCTGTTAGGATTGCACCCTCTGGATGAGCGATTGCAGCAAATAGGAGTTTCCCCATTGGTTGTAGAGGATTTAGTGCCATCTCATCAGGCTTTATCCGAACAAATGGTAAACTGTTGGGTGCAAGCTTTCCAGGAAAATCGGGTTTTCCCTGTGTTGCAGCTTTGCGGAACAGAAGCCGCCAGCAAAAAAGCGATCGCCGCAACAGTTTGTCAGACTCTAGAATTAACAGGATATATCGTTTCTCCACATACCCTGGCCAGCAACATCAATCAACTGCATTTAATTTGCTGCTTGTGGGAACGGGAATGGCGCTTACATCGGCGGGTGGTGTTTCTTGACTGCGATCGCCTAGAATCTCAAGAAGCAGGTAAAGAAAATTACATCAATCAATTTCTCGAAACTCTGCAAGCTCCCGTAATTGTCTCTAGTTTAGAGCGTCGCTTCATCCAGCGCCCACTGCTTAACTTAGAAGTGCATCAACCCAGCCCCGCAGAACAACGTCAGTTATGGCACACTGCCCTCAGTGAATTAGCTCCCTCCCTCAATGGACACATTGATCACCTCGTTTCTCACTTTAACCTCAGCCCCTCTGCTATTCACAACGTTTGCACCGAAGCGAGAACCAGATGGGGTACAGAGGTGCAGGGGGGCAAGGGTGTAGAGGAAGAATCTGTAACTCAGCACTCCCCACTCCCCACTCCCCACTCCCTACTCCCCTCAATCAGCACTTTTCTTTGGGATATCTGCCGAACTCAGGCACGTCCTCGCTTAGATGAATTGGCGCAACGGATCACAGCAACGGCGGAGTGGGAAGATTTAGTATTACCGCCCAATGAGTTGGGTGTGTTAAGAGATATTGCCGCCCATCTACGACAACGCTCCAAAGTGTATGAACAGTGGGGATTTGCTGGTAAGGGCGGACGCGGTTTAGGAATCAGCGCCTTGTTTGCGGGAGCCAGTGGTACAGGTAAAACATTGGCGGCGGAAGTATTGGGTAATGCTCTCAATCTCGATGTTTACCGCATTGATTTGAGTGCCGTGGTGAGTAAGTATATTGGTGAGACAGAGAAGAACTTGCGGCGCGTATTTGATGCGGCGGAAGGCGGAGGAGTGATTCTGTTGTTTGATGAAGCCGACGCATTATTTGGTAAACGTACAGAAGTGAAAGATTCCCATGACCGCCACGCCAACATTGAGGTAAGCTACCTCTTACAACGCATGGAAGCCTACCGAGGCTTGGCAATTCTCACCACCAATTTAAAAGCTTCCTTAGATCAGGCATTTCTCCGTCGCATTCGCTTTATTGTGCAGTTTCCCTTTCCCGATGTGAAACAGCGAGAAGAAATTTGGCGACGAGTTTTTCCTAAACAAACCCCCATTGCAGATTTAGATTTTCAGAAGTTAGCCAAGCTGAATGTTGCTGGCGGAAATATTCGCAATATTGCTTTAAATGCCGCCTTTTTAGCAGCCGATGCCGATGAACCTGTGGGGATGAAACATCTTTTGCAAGCCGCGAAAAGTGAGTATATCAAAATGGAGCGACCTTTAACAGATATGGAAGTTAAGGGATGGATTACTTAATTCGTCTGGAAAGGCTACGGTGTACACACAAATCTGGGTTGAGTGCATCTGTCCCGCCTCGGAATAAATTCCGAGTCTCACAGCGCAAGTCCTCTGAAGAGGACTCAATACGAAACTCATTCCAGTCCACGCTTTGTGGACTTTGGCTATGAGCCTGGAACTTTAGTTCTAGGCGGGATGCGTTTCATACTGCCTATTCTCGACTTGTTGTCGAACTCACGTTAATTTTAATGAGAAAAACAATCAAATAAATATACTAAAGTCGAATCTGAAGAGCGTTTAAGAGTGAAATAATAGAGTATCATCTTGCTGCGATCGGAGTATTGCTATGCGGACTCATCAAACTTCACAAAAGAAATCTTCGCCTCAGAATACGTTTGCTCCTACAGCCAATCCTCTGGAGTCCCGTCCGTTTGCAGCGCAGCGAAAGCCAGAAGAAATAACGCAACCGCAAGAAACCAAGGGATACAAAAGCCAGATACCAGAGTTCTCCATTTTAAATCCTGAAGGAGAGCGTCAGCCTGTGCAACCAAAATTGGCAATACAGCGACGAGAAGAACAGTCAGAAACACTTCAGGCAAAGCCTGAGAATACATTACTTCAACGTCAAGCAGAGTTAAAAACTCCCAATCAAACCGGATTACCCAATAATCTCAAAGCAGGCGTAGAAAATCTATCAGGATATTCCCTTGATAATGTCAGAGTTCATTATAATTCGCCCAAACCAGCCCAATTACAAGCATTAGCTTACACCCAAGGCACAGATATTCATGTCGCACCCGGACAAGAGCAACATTTACCCCATGAAGCATGGCACGTTGTCCAGCAGATGCAGGGAAGGGTAAAACCAACAATGCAGATGAAAGGATTACAGATTAATGAGAATGAGGCATTGGAGAGGGAAGCGGATGAAATGGGGCGGGAGGCCTTGAAGAAGAGGTCGGATGTGTTTTCTCAGCAGAAGACATATGAGTTAAGGAGTTGGGATGTAAGACAAACTAAAGCGATCCCAGAACCCGAACCCGAAACAAAAGAGGCAAACACCACGGCGGTCATCCAAGGAATATGGGATACAACGCAACCACAGAAGCATAAATTGGTTGCCTTGATAGAACCTGCACTACAGGTATTCACATCAGGTGTCATGTTCACGCGTGGAAGCGGAGTAGCTCTCTATAGGCTAGCGCAGAGACAAGAAGAGAAACTCGTCATAGAGTTTTGCACTATAGAAGAAGAGAACGGAACGGGAGGGGATACACAATTGCTATTCATGGATAACAGTAGTGTGATCGGTCATCAAACGGATACAGATTTAGTTGTGTTGAGGGACGACCAATTGGCCAAGAGAGCAACACAAGAAGGATTGAAAATCCGAATAAATATAAATATGAACTCCGAGATAAATTCTACAACTGGTGGCATCATCAACACACTTGTTCATGAGTTTGCCGTTCATGCAGTGGACTACTATCCACTTCTAAAAGCTTTATTAGAGGCCTCTAGTGAAGAGGAAAAGCAGAAAGCTGTTGACCAGTTTAAGCAGGAAGAGGGAGTCGGCAAACCCCCCATCAAAAAATTGCTGATTAACGCCCTTAGTAATAAGGATGAAGTAGAGACTCAGAAGAGTTTGGAGCAACACCAACAGCTAGCAAAAGGCGGTACAGACTACTACAAAGCGATAGTCCAACAGATTAGCGACGTGGAACTCAACACTATATATCATAACTGGTTAAAGTCCAATCGTAATGATTTTATCAAAGCGCAAAAAGAAGATGTTGAAGGCCATCAAATCGGCTACGACAAAGATGTGTTTATTGAAGAGATTACGAAATTGATAAAGTTAGGAACCCCAATAGAAGAACTAACAGAAAAGTCCAACGCCTTATCACAATGGGCAGAAAAATGGAAATAACCCGACCTTTCGGAAGTACGATCGCCTGATCTTGTAGGTTGGGTTGAGGAACGAAACCCAACATTATATAAACCCATCAAATATTTTGATTTGTTGGGTTTCACTATCGTTTCACCCAACCTACAATTTATTCTTGGCCAATATTGTCATTAAATATTAACCTTTCCTCAGCCCCCCACATCAAATCATAAACCCCCGCTTCCACATAACGGTGAAAACTCGAATATTGCCAATCTTTCGGTGCAAAAACTAATCCGTGATGGACGGGATTATAGTGAGTATATTCCAAATGATTAACAAAATCTCGATCGTCTCTAATTTGATGCTCCCAAAATCGACGTTGCCAAATCGCTTTTTCTACCTTTTGTTTTCGAGATGAAGTCATTTTCTCTTGATAAGAAAAATGACATTTACGACTAAAATAACTTTTAATTAACCGCCAACGAGTTGAAAAATCGGCATCATTTTCGGGTAATGTCCAAATACAATGGATATGCTCTGGCAAAATTGCGATCGCATCAATCTTCATGGGATGTTGTTTCATCACATACCGAAAAGCTTCCCTGAGTAAATCTATATTTTCTGATTCAGCCAAAATAGGACGATGGTGGTGGGTAACAAGGGTAAAAAAATAAGTTGCCTCCGGTGTTTTTGCTCGACGATATTGCATATTATTGAGAATAAAATTGATAAGATTTGTGTTGGGTTTTGTGATTTATGTTGGGTTTCGTACCTCAACCCAACCTACATTTATAACTTTTGTGGAGGAAAAATTGATGCGATCGCTCGTTGTATTTTTGTGAGTGCGATCGCTCCTATAGCAATAAAATAAAAGTGTGTAGGCGCAGCCCGCCGCAGGCATCATCGATATTGTAGATTAGCTTAAGGAAACCAAGCCCAACAAACTAACCCTTCATAATCGTAAAATTGAGGTCAAAAATGACGATTAATACTAACTTAACATCTCTTTATGAGAGCGAATATGAGCAATGGTTAGCGCAAACGATTAATCTTTTAAAAGAAAACCGATTTGATGAGTTAGACAAAGAGCATCTAATTGAGGAGTTAGAAGAGTTGAGTCGGAGAGACAAAAAAACTGTTGAAAGATTCCTAGAACAGATTATCAGACATTTACTCCTTCTACAATATTGGACTGCGGAATCTGAGTATAATTCCAATCATTGGCAAGCGGAAATTCTAAGTTTTAGAACACAACTTAATGAGGATTTAACTCAAAACTTACGAAATCACTTACAAGAAAACCAAGCAAAAGTTTATGAAAAAGCATTAAAATATGTGAGGCAAAAGACAGGATATGAGATAAATTTTCCACAAGACTGTCCTTATACCCTCGAACAATTACTTGAGATAAACTGGCTACCAGAAAGGGGCTGAAACCAATGCGATCGCCTCTGGTGTTGCTGATATGAAAATATAAGCGATCGCATTCTTAAAAAAATTAGGCGATCGCCGTCTGACTGAAAATGGAATGAAGCTAGGCTTATTTTCGCTAGATATCGTTCAGAAGCTACAATAAAATCAATTTTTTTATGGGGGGTGCTTTGCCTGACAGAACCCGTAGATGATGCAGCCATTGCTGAACTTTACAAAGTCATTGGTGATCTTGTCATCCGATTTCCACTACTTCACTGTCAAGAATGTGCCAGCACACTCAAAAGATGGCTCAAACAACGCGGAGTACCAGGAAAACTTTGGCGAATATCTACCCGATACGACCATGAAGATTTTATCCTCAGCGATCGCCTGGAACAAAAGGGCTGCTTTGAAAGCATCACTGAAAATGGTGTTCACTATGGTGTTGAAGTTTATGGAAAAATCTTTGACAACCTTTCTAAACAAGGGCTTACACCTGAAAATTGGGTTAAAGATTTTACCTCCCTCTCCAATGAATTTGAAGTGGAAGTGATTGAAGAATTTTAAAGCAGCGATCAATGGAGCAAAGAATGAGTACATTATTTGAGCTATTAGAAAAAATCAAAAGCAAACCAGGACTATATCTAGGAACTGCTTCTATTACAAATTTGCGAATGTTTATACTTGGTTATCGCTTTGCGCGATCCGAAGTAGGTATTAACAATACTGAAGCCGAAATTGACTTTTACAAAAACTTTCAACCCTGGCTGCAAAATCGCTTATCAATCCGTACTGTTAACGCTTGGGACAAAATTATTTTGCTCACCTGTATTGATGAGAAAGCAGGGTTTGATTATTTCTTTCAACTTTTGGATGAGTTTATTCAACGAGACAAAACTCAAGATATCGATCCAATGTTGGCTGCATCAACCGTACAAAATACCGACAAAGTTGCATGAACCACAATCGCCTCTGGTGTTGCTGATATGAAAAGATAAGCGATCGCTCCGCCGTGTTTTTTTGAATGCGATCGCTTCGTTAACCTTTCTTCAATTAAATTTAAGCGCACAGCAGATTTTTGATGCAGTTGACTAATTTATCATAAGTGCGATCGCTTGATTTTGTCGTAGTGTGGCAAAGTTCTAACTTTCTAGTTCAGATACACTCAAACCTGTTAACCTAGCTACTTGTTCTACTGTCATCCCAGTTTCAAGTAAATTACGCGCAGTTTGTAGTAACTGAGATTCTGCTTTTTCTGCACGTTGGCGTTCCTTTTCTTCAGGAGTGGGTAATAATTCTCCTGCCAAACTTGCCCAACGCAACCAAATAGCATCAATTCCTTTATAATTTCCCTGCCACAATTGCAAGGCTAAACCTAAAGATTGACTGATTAACTGGTTTTGGGAATTTGTGGCGATGGGTTGATAAATACCTTTTTCATTAGAGAACCCTGACAAATCATTAGGGTTAAAGGGGTCATACCAGAAATATTCTGGTACACGCATTTGATTTTGATAAATCAGTTTTTTCTCATTTTTGTCTGCTTGTGCTGTGCTGTCAGAAAGTAACTCAATAACTACATCTGGTGCTTTACCTTCTTCCCAAACTACCCAACTGCGACGTTCACCTTTCGGGACTCCCAACACAGCAAAAAAGTCTGGCCCTTTAAAATCTTTGTTTCGCACCTGTGCCAGACTGTAATAAACAAACATATTTCCGCCAACAAACCCATCCTCCCTTTGTTCCAACCAAGGAATTAACGCATCTATGAGCAAATCCATCTGAGCTTTATGCCGGGCGCTTTCCATTGGTACACCGTCATCATAGGGAAGTTCCGCTTGAGTGGGTGGGAGTTGAATATCTGGTGCAGCTAGGGTGATATCTGACATAGCTTTTCACCGATTGGTAATTGTTGCGGGTATTTTTATATTAATTGATGGCCAAAATTTTCTGATAGCGATCGCACTTTCCCAAATAAAAAAGGTGGGACTATACCCACCTTCACGATTAAGAACCTAAAGCCTCAGCCGTTTTCTCTTTATCTAACTTAAACATCAACACACCCAAGGGTGGTAAACACAAGTCTAGAGAATAAGGACGATTGTGCATTGACCAATCATCTGTCCACTTACCGCCTAAGTTGCCCATATTACTGCCGCCATACTGACGGGCATCACTATTAAACAACTCGGTGTAAAATCCTTTTTCTGGGACACCGATGCGGTAATGAGAATGAGGTTGGGGTGTAAAGTTACAAATCACCACGACAAAATCGTCAGAATCTTTGTCACGGCGAATGAAAGAAACCACACTATGACGATTGTCGCTACAATCAATCCACTCAAAACCTTCTCTAGCAAAATCTAAGGTGTATAAAGCTGGTTCAGAACGGTAGAGTTGGTTGAGTTCTTGGAAGAACTTTTTCAATTGTTGGTGTGGCTCATGCTGTAACAATTGCCACTCTAAATCAGCCCAAACATTCCACTCACTCCATTGGCCAAATTCCATGCTCATAAACATGGTTTTCTTGCCTGGGTGAGCAAACATATAAGTAAATAAACAACGCACATTGGCCATCTTCTGCCATCTATCACCAGGCATTTTACCGATGATGTTGCTCTTACCATGCACAACTTCATCGTGAGACAAAGCCAGCATGAAATTTTCGCTGTGGTTGTACCAAATACTAAAGGTGACGTTATTTTGATGGAATTGGCGGAACCAAGGATCCATGCTGAAGTAATCCAGCATATCGTGCATCCAACCCATGTTCCACTTTAAGTTAAAGCCTAAACCGCCTGTGTAGGTAGGCCAAGACACCATAGGCCAAGCAGTAGACTCTTCTGCAATCGAAAGCGCACCAGGAAAATAACTAAAAATGAGGTAATTTACTTGACGCAAGAAATCAGCCGCTTCTAAATTTTCTCGACCGCCGTATTGGTTAGTTACCCATTCACCTTCTTTACGGCAATAGTCAAGATACAGCATGGAAGCTACTGCATCAACACGAATGCCATCGATGTGATATCTATCAAACCAAAACAGGGCATTGGCTACTAAGAAATTTCTAACTTCGTTGCGGTTATAGTTGAATACCAGCGTACCCCATTCTTTATGTTCGCCTTTGCGGGGATCGGCGTGTTCGTATAAGTGAGTACCATCAAAGAAAGCTAAACCATGTCCATCTTTGGGGAAGTGACCGGGAACCCAATCAACAATTACCCCAATTCCGTTTTGGTGACATTGGTCAACAAAATACATGAAATCTTCGGGAGTACCAAACCGGGAAGTGGGTGCATAATAGCCAGTAACTTGATAACCCCAAGACCCATCAAAAGGATGCTCGGCAATGGGTAATAGTTCTACATGGGTATATCCTAAATCTTTGACGTAGGGAATGAGTCGGTCTGCCAATTCCCGATAAGTTAAAAATCGCGCACCGGGCTTTAATTCCGAAACAATAACTACAGACTCAGTTTCACCATTGGGTAATTTAGGCGGTTCGGCGCTGGAAGCGTGTAGCCAAGAACCTAAGTGGACTTCGTAAACGGAGACAGGTTGAGTCAGGGGGTCGGTGTGACGGCGCTTTTCCATCCAATCTTCGTCATTCCATTGATAGGAATTTAAGTTAGTGACGATGGATGCTGTTTTTGGCCGGGGTTCCTGTTGAAAAGCAAAGGGGTCAGATTTTTCGTAAATATGTCCTTCAATATTTTTGATTTCATATTTGTAATGTTCCCCTACGCCGATTTCGGGAATGAATAATTCCCAAACCCCTGTGGGGCCTTTACGCATCTGATGTTTGCGTCCATCCCAAAGGTTGAAATCTCCCAATAAAGAAACATTACGCGCATTGGGAGCCCAAACAGCAAAATAAACACCTTTTACACCGTCGATTTCGGTGGGGTGCGCTCCAAGTTTTTCGTAAATTCTATGATGGTTACCTTCTGCAAACAAGTGCAAGTCAAAGTCTGTTATGCGCGGAGAACGGAAAGCGTAGGGGTCATAAGTAACTCGCTCATGTTCTCCTTCTTGAATACGTAACTGGTAGTTGGCAAGTTCTGGGGTTTCAATCGTACATTCAAAAAAATGGGGATGATGTACGGGTTGCATTGGGTATTCTTTGCGTTCTTGGGGAACAATTACCCAGGCTGCACTTGCATTTGGTAGATACGCACGTACAGCCCACACATTTTTACCATTTTGTTCTATGGCATGAGAACCAAGTATTTCAAACGGGTCGTGATGCTGATTCCAAACTATGCGGTTAACTTGTTCCTGAGCGATCGTGGCTATGGACATGAAGCTACCTATGTTGAATAAAGTGATTAACTAAACCGACTTTTTTAATATCTATATCTATTCTTTACATTTATTTGCAATTTATTGCCACCGTTATAGTACATCAGATGGGCGCAAGGGGGATAAGGGGTGATCAGGTTCAGTCCCATAAAATTATTTGTTGAGCTAGGGGAAGAGGAAAGGTAGAGATTCTGACATTTTGTGCCTAAAACTAGGATTTTCTGGCGCAAGATTTTAAAAGTAGAAGAAAGAATGATTATTTACGTAAATTAATAGTCATTATGCTGTATTTACACCCAAATTTTTGGGAAATATCTGTAAAATATTTATTACACCGCTACTTACGAGTAGGTGTATGTAATGAGTAAGGAACAACAGGCAAAATTACCGTCAAAAATATACGCTGAAGCGATTGTTCGTTCAGTCAGTGGGGAATCGTTGTTACATTCTGCGAGCAGTGTCACAAGTGAGAATGTGGCTCAATTTTATGCGGAACCAAACTTACTCAATTCAGCAGTGCAACGCTTACAGGCAGCAGGATTTGAGATTTTGGATGTGGGTAAGACATCAATCAGTATAGCTGCCGATGCCGAGGTTTATGAGCGATCGCTCCAAACAACTCTAGAGACAGTTGAGATTCCTGTTATTAAAGAGATAGTTGGGGAAACAACAGCGACATTTATCAATGCGATCGATAATAAGCCCTTTGGTGAAATTGATACATCACAAACCAGTTGGGATCATCTATTAGACGGAATTGCGCTCAATGAACCAGCTTTTTACTTTCGACCCCCAATTCCTACGGAGTTGCCACCAGAAACAACTACAAAATATTTGCGTGTACCAGAAGACATCGCTCAAGGATTAAATGCCACTTTAGCTCATCAAAACGGCATCACAGGTAGAGGTGTCAAGGTAGTCATGCTTGATACCGGGTGGTATCGTCATCCATTTTTCAGCAGGTATAACTACAAAGTCAATGTCGTTCTTGCGCCCGGTGCATCGGCTCCTTTGGAAGACGAGAATGGTCATGGAACTGGGGAATCTGCCAATTTGCTGGCGGTGGCTCCTGATGTTGAGTTAACGATGGTTAAAGCTGATGTTTTCACAGCCCCAGGCAAATTCAAGAACGTCAACGCCGTTGCTGCTTTTAAAAAAGCTGTTGCCCTAAGACCAGATATTATTACTTGCAGTTGGGGCTGTGATTTAAAAAATCGCCAATTTTCTCCCTTTAATCAAGCTTTAGCTGTAGCCATTGCCGATGCCGTGCGTCGTGGAATTATCGTCATTTTTGCAGCGGGAAATGGTCAATGGAGCTTTCCATCTCAGCACCCAGATGTGATTGCAGCAGGAGGTGTGTATTTGCATCTAGATGGACTGTTGCAAGGCAAGTTAGAAGCAAGCAATTACGCCAGCAGTTTTACCAGTCCAATTTATCCAGGGCGCAGGGTTCCCGATGTATGTGGGTTGGTTGGTAAGCTTCCCTATGGTGCTTATATTATGTTGCCTGTTCCTCCTGGTAGCGAGAAAGATCAGGTGCGTTCTTTCTTTGGTGATGGTACTAAATCTAGTGATGGCTGGGCTGCATTTAGTGGTACTTCAGCCGCAGCACCGCAATTAGCTGGTGTTTGCGCCTTGATGAAACAGCTTGATTCAGGATTACCACCCGCAAAAGTCAAGGAAATTCTACAACAAACAGCCCGCGATGTTGTGGAAGGTGCTGGTAATCCAAGAACGGGAGGGTATCGGGCACGTGCAGGCCCAGACTTAGCCACAGGTTATGGATTAGCTGATGCTGATGCTGCCATAGAAGCAGTGAAAAATACAGTCCTAAAGATGAGCTTGTATGACGCAGCATTACCGATAGTCAATCTTCCGAATTCAGAAACAGACAAATTGCAAAATATTCCCACAATCACAAGGAGCAGAACAATGTCATCGGATTTTCCTAAACTCAAAGCAAAACTAGATGAAATATTATGGGAAATTGAGCAGGTTCTAGAAAGAGCAATTAAAAATAATGAAATTGAAGATGTTGAAATAAGAATTAGTGAAATCAATTTTGTACCTCGTTCAGTGAAAGCAAAATTAACTTCTTCTCTGCGAAAATCTTTAGAAGATTGCTGGAAGACAGAAGCAAAAAACATCAGAGGTCAAGTAATAGAAGTGCAAAAAATATTGGATGTTTCTAAAATAGATACTAAACACATCTCTGTAGCCCAAGGATTAATCAAATTTGGTAAATATCAAGAAACTGCAATTCAAGTTTTAACTGAAGCTTTGCAGAGTAATGATGATGCTGTTAGAGATGCAGCTATCAAGGCTTTGTCAGAATGCGTTTCTGATATTAGTATTTTTGATGATGCTAATAAAAATAATTTGGAGAATGATCAGATTTTTGTTGTGCAAAGTGACCAAGTGAAGTGTGATAATGGTAATGGTACTATATTTATGTCTACGGATAATAATAATAGAACTAGATACTATCGGAAAGAATGTCCGGAAAAAATGTTTGATGACCTAGATGCTTGTTGTAAGCATAAATGCGTTTAATAAATGAAAGAAAATAATTAGTATAACTTGGAAATTAATATAAAATTATCCAATATTTTCTAAGTGAAGCTTCAAAAATATTGGTCATCTATGTTTTATTATGAACAATCCCTATTAATATTTATATTTTTAATATTTTTAGGTAGCTTTGTATGACAAAGTTTTGCGTTTGCTATCTGTTCTTCTGTAAGTCCTTTAGAGTATTGGAGATCGGCATTCGTCAGGATAGCACCTTGAAAATTAACCTTCTCTAGATACGCGCCAGAAAAATTTGTATTCTTAAGAGAAGCTCCTTTGAAAATAGTATGTTTTAGGATAGCATCTTGAAGTTTAGCACCATCTAAGATTGCGTCCTCCATATTAGCACCTTCAAGATTAGTGTGTCCTTGTAACTGAGTATATATGAGCTTGGCTTCAAAAAAGTTAGCATCTGAAAGATTTGCTCCTTGAAATTTAGAGTTTTGAAGTTTTGCTCCCCGAAAATTTGCGCCTTCAAGATCAGCGTTCTGAAGGTTAATTCCATTAAGTATCTCTTGACAGAGATTTACTTTTTTCAATTTATCCTTATAACCTGTCAACCACATATACTGAAGCATCGATTGAATTTCAGAATTAGGCTCACACTTTTCACTATTCAGTATCTCTTGCGCTATATTAATAACTAGGAAATGTAAACTTATCAGTGTTCCTACTAATGGAAAAGCGATAAAAACTCCAGTGCTTTTCCAACGATCACCTCTCTGCTTCCGCAAACTTGCCATAACAAATTCCTTCGCCAAACTTGAGAGTGCGGTTTCCCGATAATCTTTTTGGGCTTGCATAAACTCTCTCGCATCGCGCAGAGAACGACCTTGAAGAACATATTCTTGGGATTTACCTTTATCTAACCATTCTTCCGCCGCTTGCTCAATTTTGCGTTTTTTGCGAAGGTTTTCTTGGCATTCAGTTAACCATTCTTGCAGTTGTCCCCAATTACGAATCATTGCTTCGTGGGCAACTTCAATCATTTCACCAGACTGTTCATCTGAGAAGGTGGCTAAGAAACGCACTCCAGGCGCAGCAAAACGATTAATAATAGCCCGAACAGTTGTGGCTTCTTTTTCATCAGCAATCAGTTCTGATAAAGCAGCACGCCGACGGGTGTTTTTTGTGCCTTCTCCTAGTTGCACCAATGCGAGAAAAATCCGTCGAGCGATCGCTTGCTCTTCCTCATTCAAATTTTCATACAGGCGTTGCGCTTCCCCAGCCAGTGCGCCACCCACACCACCAATATTTTCTAGGGTTTCGGCTGGATCAACATCGTTTTGCAAGCCTTCCCAAATCCGCGTCAGGGCAAATTGTAATAAAGGTAAAGCCTCTCGCCCTTCGGTTTGTTCTACTAGGAGTTGAACAACTGCACTGTTTAACTGATATCTAGCTTGTGCGGCTGGTTTGACAATAGCAGCTTCTAAATCTTCTGGCTGCATAATTGGCACGAGAAACCCTTGCTCTGAGAAGAGTTTGTTTAAGCGGGGGTGTTGTTGGGTTTCGCCTAAAAAGTCACTCCGCAATGTCAAAATTACAGCTACTCGTCTTGAAGGTTCTGCTGCTGCACACAGCAAGTTGCCGACAAAAGCGTCGCGTTCAGCTTTATCTTTACAAAGTGTGTAAACTTCCTCAAACTGATCGACTAAAACAATTAAGGGAGACAAAGCAATATCAGGAAAGACATCAGCAATGCGCCGCAGTCCATCATATTCTTGATGATTGTTTTGTTGGGTGAGTTCTTGGGCAAATTCCCGCGTTTTGCTAACTGGGGTGGGATCGTTAGTTGCAATCCGCGCCAACATAGCAGCGAGAGATTCTAGTGGGTGGGTTCCGGGTACAAGCACCACCAATCGCGCCTGATCTCGTCCCGGTAAGGGGTTAGCTCCCAATTTGGGGATCAAACCTGCCAGTGCAAGTGATGATTTTCCTGAACCCGATGGGCCATATATAGGTAGCACCCGTACCGCAGATTCCTGTTCATGGAGAAGACGAAATCTCTGCCATAGTTGCTCAATTTGCTTCTCTCGTCCAAAAAAGCGATCGCCATCTGTTTCCCGAAATGCCAACAAGCCTTGGTAGGGATTTGCACCGAGTTTATTTGCAGGCGGTTGAGGAATTTCTAATTCAGTTCGGACTTGAGAAAGATAGACCGTGAGTTGACCAATGGCCATCCCACCAATCATCTGGCCGAACACTTGCCCGGTATTCTTGCCAATTTCCTGCTGAATCTGATTAGTTGAGTTAGACGGGAAAACTAGATCACTATCTGAATGATTTTGCATAGTGCGATCGCACTCAATTTATTTTTGATTAAAAATTCACTCCGCCTTGAATATTGCCGTCAATTTTGCCAATTGCCTTGCTATTAGTCATTTGTCCAATCACCTGTCCTTCGTTATTGGTAACAGTTTGATTGATTTTGACTTCTGCTGATGTTGGTTGTTCTTCTTGCAATATTTTGGCAATCTCTTCAGCCAAATCTGGGTTTTCTTGGAGTAAAATTTCTAGTTCTTCCTGAAAGACGGCTTGACGGGCTGAACTTTCAGGTTTTGCCGCTACTTGTTCGGCTGCTACTTTCAATTCCTCTTCGGATTCGACTTTTGTGCCTAGTTTCGACCAAATTTTCTTGGACTTTTCCCAGATATCGGGAGCAATATTCTCTGCGGCTTTTTCTGCGGTTTTTTCTGCTGCTATCCCACCTAATTTCAGCAAATAGGGTAAGCAGGGAGCTAATAATTTAGTCAGAAATACAATGTCCATCTATGCACCTCATCTGATACCCGAATTTGCACTGTTTTTAGGTTTTGTAATCAAACAAGTTTGTTATTTACAGCAGTTTCGATATTCGTGAAATACTGTAGAGACGTTACATGTAACGTCTCTACATGGTTTTAGATTTTACGCTTGTACCTCATGTACTCAAAATATGCTGTATATTCACAAGTCAGCAGATCATCAAAGTTTGATGCAGTACTAGTTCAACCTACCCTAATTGGGCGATCGCAAGTACAACATCATAGCATCAGTATAATCAACAGTATTAGGATATCAAGTTTGTATCCCAGTTAGATAGCAAGTATAGCAGTTAAAGTATAGGTGATAACATTCAAAAAGCACGAATGCCAGGCATAGTAAGACTTTTACCTTTTGCTATAACTACAAATCTAAAAATGGGAACAACTGAAGCAAAACATTACGTATCCGCAGCAGAAAGACTGTTTGCCGCAGTTTGGTGTTTAATTCTGGCGGTGGAACTTTTTGGAGTTGTGCTTGTAATTCTGCGTATTCGGCTGCGCTGATCGGTTTGCCATCAATGGGCGATCGCGCATCGATAATTATTTCTGTCCGTAATATTTCTTCTGGGATGTCTTCTGATGGAGGTAAGGCCATGACTATTGCATCCGAATGGCTGATTAACCATACAACCACACTAGAGGTAAGACTCAATAGCCCATATATTATTCGCTTTGAAAATTTTTCTTGCCCCATCTCATCACCCTGAAGTCAAAATCCAACGGATAATACAAGAAATACTAATTAAATCTTCCCATCTAATTTTGATTTCTTTTCTGTTCAATTTTGACTCACAAGTTTTTAAGAGTTACAACCTCAAGTTAAAAATTTAAATGGACACTTGGTTGTGGTGTTAACCAACATGACCAGTGTCCAATAAATGCTGTTTTAGCTTAACAGACGTTTAAATTGTGGTTGAGCTGAGTATACTGTCTCTGAAGAATACTCTGATTCTCTCTTGTATACCTTAATTCAAGCCATTTTCATCCACAGCCAGACCAAGTACTTGTCTTAAGAATCAATCTAAAACAAAGAACTAAGGTGTTGTAGTAGGACTTGCAGTGGGAGAAGCAGTAGTAGTGGGGGAAGCTGTAGCAGTGGGAGAAACTGTAGTAGTTGGTGTAGACCCAGTATCTGTGGGTTCACCTGTAGCGGTTGGTGAGGTTGTAGCACTAGGTGTATTACCACCACCTTCACATGCTCCTAGAACGGCCGCCAAACTTAAAATCACAGCTAAACCAAAGATTTTTGTTTTCATAACTCCTCTTTCACCAATTATGGCAATCAAATGTTCGTGCCTTTTGACTACGATAACCTATTTATTGCTAATTTTTGAAATACCTGTCTATGAGATATTTAAAAACCTACTTAGGACTGATTATGGGTAGTTGAGTTATGATGCCACAGACTGATGAGGTGATCTAATTTGGAGGTTCTGTGAGCATACCAAAGATGATCAGGCGATCGCCAACGGTTGCTGATTTTGGTCTTGTATTGCCATACTGTGATGCACTACTTAAAATGTCAAGTTATCCAATGGCTAATCCTCGATGATGATTATTCTCATACTCATAGAAACCAATCATTGGTCTAGAAGCAATTCTATGTGATTTATCAATTACTGATGGAGGCGGAAAACAGTAAACAAGCAACAAATTGGTGTGCAACACCTCAACGGATTGTTATATCCCAAAAAGATTTCAACATGGTCTACAGTTAACGCTATACTCATTCAGATCCCAAAAAAGGCTATTTTAACCTGAGCAAAGTTAAATAAACAGACTAAAATACATTATTTCCTATCCGAAAAAATTTTATGGCTGCTGTTCGTAAATCGGCTGTGTCTGCACCTAATAACTGGTTCGCGCGTAATTCTAAACCAATTACACCTAGACGACGCTCTCCAGGTCGGGGATCAGTCATGAGCAGTGTATCCTCACTTCCAGATCGCTCTGCGGTAGTCTCGCCTAAACGTCGTCGGCGCACTGCCAAAAATTCAGCAGTTCCTGCTACCACTGGGTTACAAGAATTAACTTCATCAAAAGTTTCTCATGTGCCTACCGCTGAAGTTTTACCCAGTTGGTTGCTGCGATTGTACACTGTTCATCGTTACTCATCTGTGGTGACGTTTTTATTAGTTGCGGTGGCGCTGGTTGTTTATGGCTGGACAGTTTATTCTCAAGAACTTTGGAATCAAGAATTCCGCCGCTTGCAAAATCTGCAACGCAATGAGCGACAGTTAACCACAACCAACGCTATGTTGAAAAACAAAATGGCGGAAGAAGCAGAACAACCAAGTGCAGGATTAGTATCACCCACACCAGATAAAACAATTTTCTTACCTTCCGCACCTGATAATGCTAATTCTTCGCCATCTAACACAACATCGAATTCTCCCGTACAACAGCCAACCTCTTCGCCATTGGGATATTAAAGGCAATAGTCATTGGTCAATAACAAAGGACGAAGCCGATGCAGAAGTCATCAAGTAGATTAAAATTTAGAAATTCTCGGCATCAAACAGTTACAAAGCAGCAGAAAGTTTCCCGGCAAAGGTTGATGGGGAAACTCACTCGCAATACTCAAGAACCTATACAAAGTAGCAAAGTCAGGCTTTTAATTGTCTGGGCTATTTTAATAGCCGCAAGCTTAGGTTTAGCCTTTAACTTATATAATTTACAAATTCTTCAAGGACAAAAACTCACACAAAAGGCACGCAATCAACAAATGGTGAGTTTGCGGCCTTTTATGCCTCGTCGTTTAGTCATCGATCGCAATAATAATGTTTTGGCGGTTGACCGTCCTGTATATACTGTTTATGCTCATCCAAAACTGTTTGATAAGTCTAATGAAGAAATCGCCCAAAAGTTAGCACCCATCGTTGATAAAGACGCGGCTGATTTAGTGAAAACTTTTCAAAGTCGCAAAAGTGGGATTATCTTGATTCCGGCTCTACCCGAAGAAATTGCCGATCGCGTGATTGCTCTGCGTTTAAATGGCTTAGAATTAATCCCTAAATACTCACGCTTATATCCGCAAGCGGATGTCACATCCGATGTAGTGGGCTATGTAGATTTGGAGCGTCGCGGTCAAGCAGGTGTGGAATATAGTCAAGAAAAACTGCTAGAACGTTCTGTGCAGAAAGTGCGGTTAATGCAGTCTGGTAACGGCGAATTAAAGCCAGATCATGCGCCGGAAGGTTTTCTTCATGCTGATGACTTAAAATTGCAACTCACAATTGATACACGCATACAACGAGCAGCTCGTTTGGCGCTGAAAGCACAGGTAGAACACTACCGCGCTAAACGTGGGGCTGTAATTGTTATGGATGCGTTAGATGGTTCTTTACTAGCGTTGGTTTCTCAGCCTACTTATGACCCGAATGACTATGGTAAAGCGAAGATTGACTTATTTAAAAACTGGACAGTGGCTGACCTTTACGAACCAGGGTCAACATTCAAACCATTAAATGTAGCGATCGCACTAGAAAATGGTGTGATTCAACCAAATGATACTTTTAATGATCCAGGTTATATTAAAGTCGCTGACCGTGTAATTAAAAACGCTCAACACAATGGTTATGGGCGGATTAATATTGCTCAAATTCTCCAAAATTCCAGCAACATCGGGATGGTGCAAATCATTCAAAAAATGCGCCCCTCGGTCTACTACACTTGGTTAGAACGTCTGGGTTTAGGACAACCATTAGAAACAGATTTACCCTTTGGCGTGAGTGGTTCCCTGAAAAGCCAAGCCAGATTCATTACTTCACCTATTGAACCCGCAACCGCGTCTTTTGGACAAGGTTTTTCTCTCACTCCCCTACAACTAGTACAACTGCACGGCGCTTTAGCTAATGGTGGTAAATTAGTCACACCCCATGTAGTCCGAGGACTGGTTGATAGTAGTAACAAAATGCACTATTCACCCACACTTCCTGCACCACGGCAAATTTTTTCCGCTAAAACTACCCAACAAGTTGTGGAAATGATGGAAACCGTTGTTTCGGAAGGTACTGGTAAACCTTCCAAAATAGCAGGATATCGCATTGGCGGTAAAACAGGCACAGCCCAAAAAGCTAGCCCTAATGGTGGCTATATCCCTGGTGCGAGAATCACCAGCTTTGTCGCAGTCTTACCAGTGGAATCTCCCCGCTATGTAATTTTGGCAATTGTTGATGAGCCGAAGGGTGAAAACGCCTATGGTTCTACTGTCGCTGCACCAATTGTCAAATCAGTCATGGAAACCTTAATTCCCCTAGAACACTTACCACCAGAACAGTTAAATTCCCCAGCAGAAACACCAAGATGAAAGTTTTACAAGATTAAAACCAACTTCCATCAAGTGCGTTGGACAAGCCTCGATTTGCAACTTTTTCTTGAGAATGAATGGAAAAGTGTCATTGCGACCGGAACGGAGTGTAGGGAAGCAATCTCAGGGTCAGGGGAGATTACTTCCCGCCACGCCTTCGGCTTCGCCCGTAATGACGGAGTTACAGCAGTTTCGATATTCGTGAAATACGGTAGAGACGTTACATGTAACGTCTCTACATGGTTTTAGGTTGTACGCTTGTACCTCATGTACCCAAAATATGCTGTACGTTATTTTTGCGTAAATCCTGAGAAATAATTTCAATAAAATTTCTAATTTTTAATTCATATTTCTAGAGAAAGATATTTAAAATAATAAAATCTCACTAAAGAATAATTTTAAAATTACTCAAAAAATTAAGAATAAAAGCATAGGTTTTGCCAACCTATATACGTAAGTGAGGTAAATAATTATGTCAACTCAAACAATGACGCATGATTTGCTTTTAGAGCTATCTAATGAGCAACAACAGCTTCTATCTGGTGGTCAATTAAGTGGCTTAAATGATGATGATTTAGCTAATCTTGGAAGCAGCAGCGATTCAGGAAGCCTTGGTGGAGATTCTAGCAGTAGAGATAATACGCTTCCTCGTCGTTATAGGATTAATAGTAGAGGTACAGCTATCATCACTGTACAAAAACTAAGTTAATCTTGGCCATTAGTAGGTTAAAGAAGATTCCTATGAATAAATAAAAATCAATTTATTCATAGGAATCTAATAAGTCTTCTCCGACAAATTCTAGGTGTTAAATTATCACTAAATACCAAAAATAAAAATGGTTAATTTTAACACCTATTTACTAAAACTATACAGTTCCAAAAACTAACATACCCAGATAATTAGTCAGAGATTGCCACTTCAGTTAAACAACAAGCCCAGTGGCGTTGTCAAAGGTGGGGTGGCCGCCGAGATACCCATTGTGTTGCATTGCTGTTGACCGATCGCGGCTGTCAACAGCAACGCGATCACCACTAAACTAGTAGAAAATATTTTTAAATTAGACATAATTCCTCCTTTTTTCCAAAAAGCTCACAATTACAGCGATTTAGAATTATCAAAGTAATAGTTAACCTTCTTCTAAATCAAAAATATGCAAGTTAAATGTCCAATAGCTTATCTATATTTTTAAATTTGTTGGTTTACTCACATCTTGCACCAAGAAAAATTGATGTAATTTTATTACTCAGTAAAAAAGCAAAAGCCTTGATTTAGCGACAAGAGCCTATAAAAGTAAGGTATCTTTATCGCGCATCTTTTGACTTTACCTGTGGTTGTACGTAGAGGTGCAAGATATGAGTTTAGCTTGAACATAGAAAAAACGTTCTCAAAAAATACCTACCCGCAGATATACCTCACCCGCACAAATATGTTGGCTTTGTCTGAAGATGTGCGAAATATAGTCAGTATTACTAGCCCACCAAGGAAACTATGACAGGTCTAAATTAGGATATAATCGTTAGAATTTGATCATTGCATGATAACAAGCTTTAAATAAAGCACTCAAAAGTCGCTTAACAATGCTATTGTTTATATTCACTCAAAGGTGTTTTGGAGTATTGAATTATTAACTAGCGACTCCAGCAGATTGAAGTCTATCGTCGAGATGAAGATTCTCTCCAATTCATAGATACATTTATCGCAACCGATGAAATTACATCGCCACTATTACCAGGTTTTGTGTGTCAAGTTGCTTGATTTTTTGAGATTGTTATTTGTCAAATATATTACCTGTTACCTTTATACCACTCTGATTCTGTATCTCTAGAGTTAATATTTCTTTATAACTACCGAAAGAGGTTAAAAAAGTTTAAATGTGGAACCTTAGATATTAGAGATGTAACTATTTTCACTCTTGAGCAAAGCTATCTAAGATTCCATGCAAAGCAATTTATTGACATTACCTAACTTCGAGATTGAAGCAAAGACAGCTAATGATTATTACCAAGCTGAACAGTTATTTTTAGAGTTGCTAGTAATAGATGATTTAGATAATCAACTACATCAAGTATCAGCGAAAGTAAGAGAATTTGAACAAACACTCTTTGCAGCAATTGTAGCAGCTTATCAAAATGGTAATGGAGATAATCGCGCTCATTTATTTTTGCAAAGAATTTTATATTGGATTAATCGCCTAAAGTTATTTTGGTATGACGATTTACGTCATTATACAAATGAGCGATCGCTATATTTGAGTTGTTATCGTAATCAAATTGAACTTGCTTGGCAAGCTTGGGAATTAGCTCAAATTGATGTGCCAGCATTACAAAAATTAGATGTTAAACAAGCATTAATAGAACGCGCCACCGCAGATTTAGATCCGCCCTTATCAGCAGAGAGTCGCTACATCCGTGAACAAATGAGTGAAATTGGCTACCGTCATTTATTGGCGATCGCTTCATTTGATGGTTTAGTTGAAGGTAGCCGCTTATCGCGGATTTTAGGCGGTACAGCCAACGAGGTGCAATGTACTTTGGTGCGAGTATTTTTAGAAGAATATGGCAATGGGCGCTTATCTCGCAAGCACTCAACATTTTTTGCCCAAATGTTAGCCGAGTTTGATATGAACATCGAACCAGAAGGTTATTTTGATTTAGTACCTTGGGAAGTGTTAGCTTGCGCGAATCAAAACTTTTTAACCACCGAACGCAAACGTTATTTTCTCCGTTACAGCGGCGCATTAACTTATTTTGAAGTAGCAGGCCCAGCAGCTTACAAAAATTATTTAGCAGCAGCACAAAGACTGCAACTTTCAGATGCAGCAATGGGTTATTGGGAATTGCACATCCGCGAAGATGAACGCCACGGCCAATGGATGTTAGAGAGTGTGGCTTTACCTTTAGCAGAGCAATATCCCCATGATGCGTGGGAATTACTACTAGGATACGACCAAGAGAGACTCATGGGCGATCGCGCTGCTCAAGCTGTTGTCAGTTCTATTCGCGCAGCCGAACAAGCAACTTTACCAACAAGATAACTTACTAAGCAAAAAAGAGTATTTGTCATTTTTTGACAACTTGATTCTGCTTTCGTGACAAATTACTCACTACAGCCCAATTTTTTGTGCATTTATGCAAGTCAAAACTCTACTTTAAGGAAGTATTACCATCAGATGAAAGACATATTTTTCTGCCCTGAAGAATCTAATTTCTATTCCAACTGTATAGAAAATTTTGTGATGAGAGATTGTCAAAACCCGACCTCGATTGTTGAATTTGGTTCTGGTGATGGCAGCCCAGTAATCAACTCATTACTACGAAATAAGTTTGAAGGATTAATTCAGGGCTATGAATTGAATAAATCTGCCTGTAAAGCTGCAAACTTAACCATAGATGAATACAATCTGACTAGCAAATATGTTATTCATAACTCCTGTTTATTTGACTCTGATAAACCTCAAGCCAATTATCTCGTAGCTAATCCACCATATCTTCCAGCCCCAGATGATGATATCTATATGCCTTTATTATTTGGCGGTATAGATGGAGCATCGATTACCAACGAGTTGTTATCTTTAGATTATGAAAATGTCTTGGTTTTAGTTTCTAGTTATTCCAATCCTATTAGTACTATTAAAACAGCGCAAGAAAACGGCTATAGTGTAAATAAATTTGTTGTTTTACCTTTACAGTTTGGTTACTATAGCTCGGAGCCAAAAGTTAAAAAACATATAGAAGAATTAAAGAAACATCAAATGGCATTTTACTCTGGAGATTATTATTTCTTAGCTGGAGTGCTATTTAAAAAATCTCAGGCATCAACTATTGATTTAGCTAATGAATTAGCTCAAGTTATGACAAGTTTATAAAAAATTTAATTTAGTAAATCTTTAGTAGGGTGCGTTATAGCTTCAGCCTAACGCACCATCATAATATGGCGGTGCGTTAGGCGCTTGTATATAGTTTTTGTGATGAATTAGCTCACAATTTGCGCCTAACACACACTACTAGACATTTATTTTAAAAGGTTGATACTTGATAAATGAGATAGTGACTAGGTAATAGCTGAGTTCAGAAGCTTGATATCAAAAGAGTATTAAAAAAGAGCCGCAAGTTGTTTTTTAAAATAAGCGTGGTAGAGTTTACAACGCGGTAATATGCGATCGCCATCAAAACAAATCAATCCTAAACTTTCGAGCTTATAAGCATCCATAGGATCAATTACTAGACCTTGTTTTGTTTTGACAAGTTCAGCATATATTCTGATGAGATGAGGATAGCCTTGCAACTTTAACCAATGTCGCCATAAGTGATGACGGTATATGCCACCATTAACCATTGCTTCTTCAATCAACTCTTCTAAAGTGATGTCAGAGACAAGATGAAATAAAGCTAGTTGAATTAGTGCCGGATGGCCGCCAACCAGAGACATTAAGTGAGCAGATTCTTGACCAGGATTCCAGTCAAGCTCATATCTTCTGGCTAATTCTTCTACTTGTGTCTGAGTAAACTCACTCAGGCGTATAGGTAAGCCAATATTAAATGGTGAACGGTTAATTTCTAGAGAGATAGATTGTTCTGTGGAATAAACTACTACTAATCTTAGTTTTTGCCAAGTCTTATTTTGTCGGGCTTCTTCACACCAAGAACGCAACAAAGCAAAAAATTCCTGAGCTATGTGAGGATATTCAAAAAAGCGATCAACATCGCTCAAAACCATCACTATAGGACTATCACTCTGTTTAAAAATATACTTTTGCAAGTAGAAACTACAAACTAACTTATAGCCAACTTCTTCATCCCAGATTTCATCAAGGTTTGGATCAAGCTCTAACTGTTGGGCAATTTGCCAACAAATAGAACGCAAAAGCTTATTTAAATCATTCAAACAAGAGTCATCAATTTGATAACAATTGACGTTAACTGTGCGATATCCTTGGTTCTGGGCAAAGGCTAAAATACGTAGCACTAAAGAACTTTTTCCCATCTGTCTGGGAGAGCGAATCCGAATCACACAGCCTGGTCGAGTAATTTCTCGATAAACTAGTTCTTCGATTGGTGGACGCTCGATATATAAGGGTGAATCTAGAGCTACAGGCCCATCTGGATAAGGCCAAAGATTTTCGATTTTGTCAGTAGATGACTGAGCAAAATTTTCTTTCTGTGTGTATGGATTTTTTTGCAGAAATTCTAAAATTACGCTGTCATCATCGCCACTCGAAACTGTGTAATCGTCTTCATTTAATTTGAGGTTAAAGGCACTAAAGCACAATTTGAGAGTTTTTTGATCTACACCTTTACTCAAAGACCACAGCCGACTCAAAGTTTTAGTCGAAATATTAGTGTGTGTGCTGAGTTCTTGTAGAGTTAAGCGATCGCTGTTATTTCTGGCCATCTCCCAAGATAAAATCGCTTCCTGTAAACGTTGTAGCCCAGTAGGCGTTAGTACAACGCCTCGTCTTCTCTTGCTTTTAGTTTGTTTCACTTGCATAGGCTGTGTTCCAACAACTTTTTGTGGACACAAAATCTACTTTAAACTTCTTGCATAAATAATTTTTTTGCCTCGCGCATTGGCCTGTAGGCGTTTCTACCGGATAGGTACGAAGACAAAGCAGTAAGTGAGTAACTCCACTGATTTATGACCATACGCGGTTTTCCGTACTCCGTTAGGTATTTCCCAAGAGTAGGGTAGTAACTTCCGTGCAAAGAAAAGCACGCAAATAATTACTATTGCAAGAGGTTTGGTGTAGAGTCTGATGATCCAACTACTCCAAGAATTTCAACAACGTCAAACATTCTGAATTTTTAGTTTTAACAGAAGTTGAAACCAACAAGATAAGCATCGTATAAAAAAATATTTTTATACGGTAATATTACTGAACTAGCCTGGGTCAATTATGACAAATGATAAAATCCTTGACAAGTTTTTCAGGGAATGTTAGACCTGGAAATTAAATTTATTGCGGAATAAGCTAGAAAGCTTAAGTTCATAACAAAAGAGTTAATTCTGAATTTTCAACTATCTCAGGCTGTATTCAGGCTCAAATTTGGTGTTTTAAATTAATTCACAGACATCTGACTGTATTTTAAACGCTTGTGTTATTTTTTGGGCTTTTGGTACATTGGTAGATTCAACCTAAATTTTTGCGAGTAAATCCTCTAAATTAGTTTACAACATATTAACAACATAATAAGCGTTTTAAGTAAATACACGATATCTTATCAATACTATTGATTAATGATGCGATCGCTCTTGCTTGTATCATGTATTATAGGCTACATGATAGATATAGGGAATTGAGAACTAAATCAATACGGTTCAGTTAAGCTCCCCTCGTTGTAGCAAGTGGCGTGGATTGAGGGGAATCTACAAGTCTCGAATAGAACACCAAAGAGTTTTAAGGTATCCTCTTAGGACTTCTAGATTGCAAGTTTCAGCAATTTGATTGACGATGTTGTGGATAGGCAAGCGATCGCCAAAAAATAGTAGCTTTAGTTACATAACAATAACAGTAGCTAACTTAATATTCCTATCTTAGAGGATGTTTGAAAAGTCCTTAGTAATGTATCAAATACTTTGAGATCCCCCTAAATCCCCCTTAAAAAGGGGGACTTTAATTCATTTTCCCCCCTTTTTAAGGGGGGCTAGGGGGGATCAACGAGTGCTACAAGACACAGATAAATACTTTTAAAACAACCTCTTAAACAGCACTATGTTTCTGGCAGAAATCTGAACTTGGCAAGATGTCTTTTTATTTTCCGGGTGTTGCATAAATTAATAGAAAATGTAAGTAACACCAAATAAAAATCAAATACTTTCTGACATCTTTCTGGACTACATCAAAATAATCTTAATTTTTATCTTGTAAATTACTAATAGTAAATAGCAGAGTTTCAGCATAAACTAAAAAATAATTAAATGGAGGATAACACCGATAATTTTCTACATAAATAACTAAAAAACCTTAACAATCATCATTTTGATCACAAAAATACGTTACCAAAAATATAAAAACCTACACTGAGAACAGCAATTAAATCATGAACCCCTCTTCTTTGTTCAGAGTTCAGGGAGAACTAAAAATTAGTCAAAAAAAGCAATTTATTACTTTAGAAGCAATAATTATTAAACTTTTGAACTTAGTTGCAGGGGATACAGATTTAGCAGTAGAATTTAGCCAGTTGTGGACGGTTAGTGAGTTTAAACTAGGTGATAATTTAACTAGATACACTGCTAATACAATTACGGAAGATAACGGAAACTTTTTTTACTTGGTGTGTCAAGGAAGAGTGCGTTTGCTGAGTTTTGATACAACTCTCGGACGGGAAGTTTCTACACAGTTGTTATTAGCAGAACAGACATTTGGCGCAGATAATTTGTTTTGCGATCGCCCTTTATCATACCGTGCTATTGGTGCTAGTCCGGGTTTTGTAGCGCAAATTACATTTGCCGATTTACAACAGTGGTTGCAACGCTTCCCAAATCTCGAAAAGCACTGGCAAAAGTTAGCATTGGAGCGTCAAGCACTCATCTTCTTTAAAAGTTATACAGAATTGCGATCGCTCAACAGTACAACCTTACGGCAATTTTTACCTTATATAATTACTACCAAAATTCCGGCTGGCTCATCTTTAAATACAGTCACACCAGCAAATACGGGACGTTTTTGGCTAGGAGGTGGAACAACGACCTCACTCTTAGTTGGCGATAGCTGGGGATATCCTGATGTTGCATCTCCAGATGCAATTGCAAAGACAGATTTGTTAGTTTACCAGCTACCGATTGAACAGTGGGAATCAGCCCAAGTATTTACTAGTCAAAATCTACAACCAAAAGTCGCAGTTATTAACAGGGAACAGGAAACAGGGGATAGGGAACAAACAAACGAACTGTTGACTGTTACCCGTTCCCTGCGATGCCCTGAGCTTGTCGAAGGGTTCCCTCTCCCGCAGGGAGTTGATAATTCCGCAATCACCCAAATCCCGCTTCCCAAACTGAACTATTCCCCACCAGAAATTTCCCCAGTATCAGAAATTGATCTTCCCCAACAGTCAAAAGCTAAACCACGGCGGAAATATCCCTTGATTTTGCAACAAAGTTCATCAGATTGTGGTGCGGCTTGTTTAGCAATGATTAGTCAGTATTGGGGTAAAAGCTTCCGCCTCAATACTTTACGTAACTTAGCAGCAGTAGACCGTACAGGTGCATCTTTAGCAGGTTTAGCCACCGCCGCCCAAACTTTGGGTTACACAGCAGTACAAGTGCGGGCGAGTTTGACTAAGCTAGAGTCGCAAATTAGTCCTTGGATTGCTCATTGGCAAGGCAATCATTATATAGTGGTTTGGCAAGTTAAAGGCGATCGCATTTTCATAGCTGACCCGGCGATGGGAAAAAAGTGGCTGTCGCGTGCAGATTTTGAAGCGAATTGGACTGGATATGCGCTTTTATTAGACCCAACGGAAAATTTTTATAGCCTCAAGAACGAGAAACTGTCTTTAAATCGTTATTGGCAGACATTACAGCCTTACCGCCAACTCATTCAACAGATTATTCTTGTTTCCCTAGTTGTGCAAGTATTTGGGTTGGCGACTCCACTACTTACCCAAGCTGTTCTCGACCAAATCATCCTACTGAAAAATTTTTCGACGTTGAATGCTTTTGCACTCGGCTTTTTGTGCTTGGGTGTTTGGCGCATTGTTTTAACCGCACAGCGACAATATCTGCTCGACTATTTTGCGAACCGCATCGATATTAATTTAATTGGTGGTTTCGTCAAACATACCTTGCAGCTACCATTGCAGTTTTTTACCACCCGCCGAGTTGAAGACATTCTCAGCCGCATTCTTGAAAATCGCAAAATTCAACAATTCCTTACCCGTCGCGCTATCACTAGCCCAGTCGATGTGTTGACGATTTTGGTCTATTTAGGAGTAATGGCTTATTTCAATCTGCGGCTGACGTTGTTGGTGGTGAGTGGAATTATCCCCGTTGTGATTTTAACCTTGGGCGCAAGTTCTTTCCTTAAGCAGATAGGGCGGGAAGTTTTGCAAACATCAGCCAGCCAAAATTCTGCCACGGTGGAAATGCTCACAGGAATTGTCACAGTCAAAACCGCCGCCGCCGAAGGTTCAGTGCAGACATATTGGCAAGAGCGTTTACTGAAAATGCTCAAGGCGCGGTTACGGGGACAGAAATTAGCCAATGTCTTGCAAATGCTGCGGAATTTAATTAGTCACGTGGCGACAACAGTTGTTTTATGGTGTGGGTTGCAACTGGTGATGAGTGGGGATATGTCACTGGGTAAGTTGGTGGCGTTTTATATGCTGATGAGTAATGTGACAAATCCCGTGTTGGCGTTGGTAGAGTTATGGGATGAATTACAAGTAGCATTAACAGCAGTTGAGCGAGTTAACGATGTTTTAGATTCTCAACCCGAAGAAAATTCCCAAAAGCCTTTACAGGTAATGCCGGCAATTCGTGGTGAAGTGCAGTTTGAGAATGTATTTTTCCGCTATCATCCTGATGACCAGCGTTATACATTGCAAAATGTGTCGTTTCGCGTCAGACCACGACAGACTATCGGAATTATTGGTCAGAGTGGTTCCGGTAAAAGCACTTTAGTAAATTTGCTGGCTGGTTTATATCGTCCCAACAGTGGGCGGATTTTAATTGATGGCATAGATATTAGTACGGTATCGCCGCAATCGTTACGCAGGCAAATAGGTTTTGTTACACAAGATAACTTTTTGTTTTCGGGAACGATTTTAGAGAATATTACCCTGTATAGTCCAGACTTAAATCATGAACAAGCGATCGCCGCAGCCAAATTAGCCGAAGCTCACAGTTTCATCCGCGAACTGCCTTTAGGATACAACACCCCAGTTGGAGAGAGGGGTTTGCGACTTTCTGGTGGTCAAAAACAAAAAATTGCGATCGCTCGTGCTTTAATTACCAACCCCAAAATTTTAATTTTGGACGAAGCTACTAGCGGTCTAGACTCTGAATCTGAGCGTTGTTTGTACCAAAAATTAGCGCGTTTGAGTCAGTACCATACTACTTTTATCATCTCCCATCGTCTTTCTAGTGTGCGTCACGCCGACCATATCCTTGTTCTTGACCAAGGTATGTTGGTTGAACAAGGCACTCATCAAAAGTTGATGGAAACTCAAGGTCTTTATTACTCTCTAGCTAAACTGCAACTACAGTAACCTCTCAACCCTGGATTTCTCACACCCCCTATTCGCCAGCTGTATCCTCAAAGAAGTCGGGGATCTTGTTGTTCACAAATGATTTAGGACTGCTATAGCAAAGTTATACCATTTCACAAAAAATATGATGCAAATGTAGGTTGGGTTGAGGTACGAAACCCAACATCTCAAAGTCTTGTAATTGTTGGGTTTCACTACCCTGCGGGAAGCCACCCTTCGGGTGTCTACGTTCAACCCAACCTACGCATCTGTTTCATTCTTTTCGTGAATTGGTATTAGTAGTCTTAAATCCCCAATTTCTATGAGAAGTTGGGGATTTATATATTCACACATGATTTAAGACTGCATTATTCCGGATGAAATTTATATTTTGTTAAAAATATTTTTAACAGCGCCAAATAGATGAAATTACTTTGTTCTTGATAATGCTATTGGAATTACGATATTTAGTGATTGTTTATTAGACAAGTTAATGGTAAATTTCTATATGAATTTGAACTAAATAAAAGTTTCCAATGAACATTAAATGAGGGGTCAAACCCCTCAATAAACAGCAAATCCGTGGCAATACTAAAACTTGCATTATACAAATGGAGACATCCAAAAACTTCAGTAAATTTAACTGGTAAAGTTTTAATTGAGAAGATGACATTTGGCAAAAAACGTAGTATAAATACTAAAGTAGCTATTAATTTTTTTGCTTAATAACTTTCATGTTCTCAGGGAAAACTATAACCTGTTTACCAAGTTTTGTCAGTAAAAATCAGGCAAAAGATTATACGATAGAATTATCAGGGCAGTAGATTAAACTAAGTATTTAGGACATGAAAAGAGGATAAAACTGCGTCTACCAAGAGCCAAGCCAGACTTTTATAGTCAGTGAAATGACATTACGAAAGGTTGAAAAGTAACTAAATACCAGATTAAATACAGTCAACTTTCTACTCAAAGGTCAAGCTCATGGACACCATCATCAGAACACATGCAGTTCTAACCTCAGTACCAGGAATGAAGCAGTTGTCACAGCCCTATTTAGTCATTACCTACAGGTTTATAGCTAAAACTAAACATAAATTTAGAGTGTAGTTTTTACAATTGGCAACTACAACAACTATTGATTAATTATTGACTACCTGTAACACCTAATTCCCCAGTGCCATTAACACTATGAATCACAACATGACTAGCATTAGTAACTTTAATAAAGGTATCAATCCTCAACAATTTGACCAAATAGTTGAAGCAATTCTGGCTGGCAAGTATTCTTGGGCATGTGTATTAATGCTGCGTGTAGCTGGTTACAATCCATTACATTACATTCCTTATCGCACTTATAACAGATTGCTCAAAGAAAATTCTTCCACAAGTAGAGCGCAGCAACAAGAACGTGAAACTATTCAAATTACTCCATCATCTGCGGATAAATCTGTAACGACTAATTGTTTAGGCAAGATTAAAGACTTAACGTATCTTGAGGTAGTAGGTAAGCAAAAAACTGAAATTCGTGGGGGTAATATGGAGCAATGTTTAGCCCAAGAAGTTCAAGAATATCAGCCCCAGAAATGCGAATCCAATATCGACAACACCCAAGATTTTTCCTTAAAATTTTGTGAGGCTAATTAAATCTTTTCTTTTATTAACAGATAGTTCTGTAAAACTGAGTGTTTGATAGCCTATCGTGCGATCGCAACTCTACTGTATGGTAGGTTATCCTTCACTGCTTAAACTTGGCAGACAACAGGAAAGTAGAACTTTCACAAACAGCAAATAACTGGATGTTGTTGATTATTTCAATTTATGTAAAATTATCACATTAATTATACTAATTCCTATTTAGTGATCCACTTTGAGACATTTCTCAAGGTGGGTTTTGTTGTAATATATTCATGCTTCTAGAGGATAGAGCCTCAAATTTAGCATTGGTATAAAGAGTTAAATTAGGGATAAAATATTATGCCAAAATGTGCCATTTTGGCAAATTTGAACTATCAATATCATTTAAATTATACATAGAGGAGATGAGCCAATAAACTCATCAACAATGATAAAATCATTGAATATCTGACTATGAAATACATTTAACTGATTGTTTTTGCTGAAGCAGTCAGTATCCCAAAGAGTACATAACTCTGAAACCAAGACAGACAATCTAACTGTTGCTATTGGTAGTTCTGTTTCTAAGGAAGCCTGAGCAAATCAAAGTTAGAGAGGTGGATTCCCCCAATTTTAACTTTAAATGCCCTCTAGTCAGTTTCTCAATGGTGGGAGAAATTTGGTAGAGCCTTCCATACTTTTGTAGTCAAGGAAATAGACAAACTAATAGTTGACAGTTGTTGTGGCTGATAGAGCATATCACTACACTTTTGTTTTGATGCTCTTAATCCTAGTTCTACCAAACAGGATTATCTCTGCTGTAATAATATGTAATGGATACAGCAACTGCTGGAAGCTAAAAACCCAAATAGCTTCCAGTTTTTTATGTAAGTTGGTGTGTGTTCAAGTTACATATTTTCTGGTTGAAGCTGTCATTGGTCATGTATCCTTTGTTAATACAAAGGACACATGATAAATAACAACTCTTACTAATTAGTTGTATCTGCAACAAATTATTGATTAAACTACGTAAAAGTATTAATACCAATGAGTGATTTGTCAAAAATTTTTATTGAATTGGAGGAAGTGATGCAATTCCTCAAAAAAGAAATGAGGTTGAAAGAAGTATATGAAAAAATTTTACTTAACAAAATTATCTCGCAAGCCGCTGAGGCTAGAGGTATTACTATTACACCGGAAGAAATTGAAGCAGAAGCAGAAAAGCAGCGTCGAGAAAGACATTTAGAAAGAGCCGCAGATACACTGGAATGGTTAGCGGAGCAATTAGTTACACCATCTGATTGGGAAATGGGAATCTGCGATCGCCTATTATCCCACAAACTAGCACAAGTATTATTTGCTGATGAAGTAGAGCATTTTTTTACTCAAAATCGTGCTGAATTTGAGCAAGTTATTTTGTATCAAATCATCATTGATTCAGAAACACTGGCGCAAGAGCTATACTATCAAATTGAAGATGGGGAAATTAGTTTTTATCATGCCGCCCAAATGTATGATATTGATATTCATCGTCGGCGCAAGTGTGGATATGAAGGTATAGTTTATCGTTTTGCACTTCAATCAGATATCGCCACAGTTGTATTTAGAGCATCACCACAACAGGTAACAGTACCTTACAAAACAGAGCAAGGTTACCACCTTTTTTTTGTTACAGAATTTATCCCGGCTGAATTAACCCCAGAAAGATATCAAGAAATTATTAATAAAATGTTTCAGCATTGGTTGAGTACTGAGCTGCATTGTATGCTCAATTCAGATTTATTGAGCGACTCATAAGCTAAATTATTGTTGTGTATGTCCAAATTTTATTTAGAGTATTTTGAACACTGAGTCATCTGTAGTTATTCATTAATAAGAGGCATTTAGTAATGTCTCTAACAGATATTTATCATTATAAATTTTCATCCTATAGATAGATAATTCTCAGATAAATATTTTCAAACCTTACATATTTCAAATTTAGATTTTGTCCGCAAAAATCTATTATTGTCTTTGAAAACCACTTAATTTTTAAGATTTGGTAAAGCCAATATATGTTTTTTGTTAAGTTCACCTTTTTTTCATAAAACCTATTGACTATATTTAGAAAAATTCTTAAAAGAATAACAGTTAGGTCAACTTAACAAAGTGAGGCAATACCGCTTTTCAGCAAAACTTCTCTTCTAGCAGACTTTCTTATACTCATCAAGCCATTTTGTGAAACTAATACCAGCGTTACACCACCCTATAGGAAAGTCTGCCAAATTATTAAGTTTTACTAGTTCATACTTTATTGCTGTGAGGTGTTTTACCAGAAACTGCTGTTCATTGGAGAAAATAACAGCTATGCTGGCTAAATATTTTGTCAGATTTATAAACTACTACTGCTCAATTCTCTGCGCTCACGATTTCGGAGCGCAGTTTTTAACACAATTTTTCTTCTTAAGTAGAATAGTTAATACTAGAAATATTTGCCATGTTCTGATTCTAGTAGCAACTATTAACACAGAAGTCTAGATTGCAAAAACAGATGCAATATGCAAATTTCCCCAGATTATTTACAACTATCAAGGGGTAAACATTTAGCATCGGAAAAATACTGAAAGAAATCAAAAATTAGAAGTCAGCTTTCAAAATAAACAAGAGTTCACTAATCAAATCACTTCTTCATTATTGAAATATTCTGACTTCATATCAAGCACATGATTGTCAACAATAACTGGTAGTAATTATGTCAAACTATTCTAGCCAATATCAAGGTTTGGAAAATTACGATCCGCAAGAAAGCAAATTTTTGACACCTTTTCAAAGAAAAGCTTTGTTAAAAAATATGCAAAGTAATTTACAGCCAGAATATCTCAGAAGAATTGAAATTATGTTGCTGGCAGATATGGGCAAATCTCAAACTCAAATCTGTGAGATTGTTGGCTGTTCTCAAGAAATGGCACGTTACTGGATTGGCATAGCAGAAGCAGGTTTAGCACATAAATGGAACGAAAGACCAATAGGTAGACCAAAAATTGTGAATGCTCAATATATTGACAGATTGAAAGAATTGGTAAGTCATAGTCCGCGTGATTATGGCTATGCATTTACTTATTGGACGGCTCAATGGTTAAGCAAACATTTAGCCAATGAACTGGGTATTTCAATTAGCGATCGCCATGTTAACCGCCTCCTCAAACAAATGGGACTCTCGACTAAACGTAAAAGTTCCAATCAACAAGAAATAGACGAGACAAAAGATAACAGCATTACAATTGGTGATTTACAAACTCACAGCGAGCCGACTTTTCCTTGGTCATTTAATTTAATGCAGACAAATCAATAAGGGGCTATGGGTTAGGGACTAGAGGCTAGAGGCTAGGGGCTGGAGGCTAGTTTGTTATACTAAGTTGCTTTCAGAAATAGTCTTCCTAATCCCACCCCAAGTAGAGACGTTGTATACAACGTCTTTACAACCGGGACTTGCTATTAATTTCTGGAGATTAGCAAATGCCATTAGGATTTTCTCAAGGACAGTTAGCACAACAAATTACTAATACTTTGGGCGAGACATTATCAAGTCAAGATATGGAAAGATGCTTGACAGAAGTGCAAATTGTAGAACCGCCTGTCGCTAAACAATTTTGGCAAGCAACAACGGCAACTCCAGGAATTTATATTATCCTCACAGGGAAAATTAGATTGCTGGATAATGCCAATAACTTAATCACTACCCTCACAACTGGGGGTTCATTTGGCGAGTTAACTTTGTTTCCCGAAGAAGAGTTTTGTTCTTACGTGGCGAGGGCTTCTGTTAACCTCAAATTGTGCTATTTACAGCAAGCACTGTTGCAGGAGATGATGCAGCAATATCCTAGTATGAGCGATCGCCTGCAAAAACGTGCAGAACTTTGGAACTTACTCTTATTATGTTGCCAAAGTGCGCCCATCACCCTCAATGGCTCCGTCGAAGAGATGCTCAAGGCTTTATATCTATTCCGGCGACACGATTTAGATACTGGCGCACCTCCAGCCAAATTATTTCAAGATACTAGACTTTGGCTACTGCGTCGCGGCAAATTACTCCACGCTGACGGACGAATATTAACATCAGGCAACATCTACATATATCCCCAAGAAGGTAGTTGGCAAGCTACACAACCAACCATTGTCTATAGCCTACACAATGCTGATTGGCAAACAGCCGTGGCGCATTGGCCGCAGTTGGCTGAGCTAGCGGGAGTGGGGAGTGGGGAGTGGTTCGGCTACGCTCACCAAACGGAGGTAGAAGGCAGTGCTTCCAAGTCGCTTACCAACCGGGGGCTTTCAAGGGTAGGGGGTAGGAGGGATGAAAGTCCTGTACCTGATCAGTCGCCGAAGCGTAAGCCGCGTCAAGCTTATTTTCCTAACCCGACGGTGCGGGCGAGTCATGTGTGGGGAAGGTTGACAAAGCGATATCCCTTTTTTGAACAACAAAGTGCCGCAGATTGTGGTGCAGCTTGCTTGGTGATGGTGAGTCGCTATTGGGGTAAGCGTTTAAGTATTAATCGACTGCGAGAGTTAGCGAATGTGAGTCGTGGTGGTGCTTCCCTCAGAGGTTTGACAGTCGCGGCTGAGAGTGTGGGTTTTGCGACTCGTCCGGTGAAAGCGAGTTTGGATAAATTAGCCCAACAAACTTTACCTGCGATCGCACATTGGGAAGGTAAACATTATGTCGTTGTCTATGAGATTACCAAGAAAAGGGTAATTATTGGTGATCCGGCTGTTGGACAACGTACTCTTACTGTAGGCGAATTCAAAGCAGGTTGGACTGGTTATGCTTTATTACTCCAACCCACAACCTTACTCAAAGAAGCTGAAGAAGAAAATATCCAATTTTGGCAGTTTTTTGATTTAGTTAAACCCCACTGGCAAGTGCTGCTGGAGGTATTCACAGCCTCGGTATTTATTCAAGTATTTGGATTAGTTACACCTTTATTTACTCAGCTACTTTTAGATAAAGTCATCGTCCAAGGTAGTACTCTCACATTAAACGCCGTGGGTTTAGGGCTATTGATTTTTGGATTATTCCGCGTCGCTATTAACGGACTGCGACAATATCTTTTAGATCACACAGCCAATCGTATTAGCTTGTCTTTGTTGGTAGGTTTTATTAAACATACCTTCCGTTTACCTCTGGCATTTTTTGAATCACGTTACGTTGGTGATATTGTTTCTCGTGTCCAAGAAAATCAAAAAATTCAGCGTTTCCTTACTGGGGAAGCATTATCTATCACTTTAGATTTGCTGACAGTGTTTATTTATGTCGGGTTGATGTTTTGGTATAGTGCCTCAATGGCTTTACTCAGTTTATGCATCGTCCCGCCATTTGTGCTGTTGGCGCTGGTGGCTACACCTTTTTTACGCCGCATTAGTCGTGAAGTATTTAATGCCACTGCCAGCGAAAACAGTTATTTAATTCAGTCTCTAACGGGTATTCGTTCGATTCGCTCGATGTCCATTGAGCAAACAGTTCGTTGGCATTGGGAAGAACTGTTGAATAATTTGATTAAAAAGACATTTAGTGGGCAAATTGTCGGGAATCAACTGCAAATTTTTAGCGCCACAATTGAAACAATAGTAAGTACAGGTTTGCTGTGGTTTGGAGCATGGTTGGTAATTCAAAATCAACTAACCATCGGACAACTTGTAGCATTTAATATGCTTTTGGGCAACATTATTCGCCCTTTCCAAAGATTGGTTGTGTTGTGGAATCAATTACAGGAAGTAATGATTGCTACTGAGCGAATTAATGATGTTTTGAAAGCAGAACCAGAAGAAGATTTACAAAACCAACCCCGGCAGATTTTACCAAGATTAAGCGGACATATTAAGTTTGAAAATGTCACTTTTCGCTATCATCCAGACAGTGATATTAATGTCTTAGAAAATTTGAGTTTTGAAATTCAACCCCAACAAACTGTGGCAGTAGTAGGAAGGAGCGGTTCGGGCAAAACTACCTTATCTAAGTTGATTTTGGGGCTATATCCGCCGACAGATGGCAAAGTTTTAATTGACGCTCACGATGTGACTAGTATTTCTTTACGATCGCTGCGATCGCAAATTGGGGTTGTTGATCAAGACACCTTTTTATTTGGCGGGACAATCCGCGAAAATATCAGCATTGCTCACCCCGAAGCTAACTTAGAAGAAATTATTCAAGCGGCGCGTTTAGCAGGTGCAGATGACTTCATTAAGCAATTACCAATGGGTTACGAAACTCAAATTGGTGAAGGTGGCGGAATGTTATCTGGTGGACAGCGCCAAAGAATTGCGATCGCCCGTGCTTTATTAGGCAATCCGCGTCTATTATTATTAGATGAAGCCACCAGTCACCTCGACGCTGAATCTGAACGCATCATTCAAAATAACCTGACAACCATCCTTAAAGGACGCACAAGTTTAATCATTGCTCATCGCCTGTCCACCGTGCGTCACGCAGACTTAATTCTGGTATTAGATCGAGGCTTATTAGTTGAAAGCGGTACTCACGACGAATTGATTGCCAGAAAAGGTCATTATTTTTATCTCAACCAGCAACAACTGGCGCAAACATAGGACTGATCTCGTGTTCAGTGAAAGACTGATTATTAGACGGAAGGGGTTTAGGGGTATATGGGTGTGGGGTATATGGGTTTTGCTCACTTCTACCCTACACCGTTCGGCTGACGCTCACGGCGAAGCCCTTATCCCCTTACACCCAATCTCAACAATCAATCTGAGTAAGTAAGTCCTGACCTTTATAAGTCCTAAAACAAATTGAGCATCTGGGAAATTTGCACATGAACAGTTAACAGTCAACAGTAAACTGTTGAATTACCTATGCCAAATTCTTATCCCAATTCTTCATCTGTACTTACCCAACAACAGGATGAACTTCGCCAGTTTGATGACTCTGATGTAGTTGTCGATGAGCCAATACAGCTAGCTGAGGTCAACGATTGGTATTACGGTACTGAAGAACTTTTAGATGCTTTACCCAAGCTCTGGACACGTTCAATGCTGTACTTGCTAGTCGCCTTTGCAGCCATTGTTATCCCTTGGACAATGCTCGCCAAAGTAGATGAAACAGGCTCCGCCAGAGGGCGTTTAGAACCCAAAGGTGCAACGCAAAAATTGGGCGTTCCGGTTACAGGTGCAGTCAAATCCGTCAATGTCCAAGAAGGTGCGACGGTGAAAGCGGGGCAGGTTTTGATGCAGTTAGACTCGGATGTGTTGCAAACAGACTTGCAACAAACGCAAACGAAGCTAGAAGGGTTAAACACTCGGATATCGCAGTTGGAATTACTCAAAAATCAACTGATGCTGGCGATTAACATTCAAGAACAACAAAACCAAGCCCAAGCCTTAGAAAAAGTTGCCCAAGTTAACCAAGCACAGCAAAATCTTGATGCCAAAATCAGCAGCTATAACCTGCAAAAACTAGAAAAACTTGCCACTGTTGAACAGGCTAGACAGAAAATCAATTCCACACGTATTGACCAAAAATTAGCTCGCAGTCGTTTTAATCGAGACTTAGCGGAAGTTGACCGCTATCGTCAACTTTTAAACGAAGGTGCGATCGCTCAAGTGAAAGTAGTGGAATTAGAAAAAACTGCGGAAGAAAGTCAACGCTTGCAAGAACAAGCAAGCGCCGAACTCACACAATCAGAATTAAGTTTAAAAGAAGAGGTTAGCCGCTATCAATCCATCATGAGTCAGGCCTGGGCAGATATTCAGCAGGCTAAACTGCGTCTAGAAGAACAGCAAAGTAGCTATCAAGGCGTAGTGCAAGCCGGGAGACTGGCGCTGCTAAAAAGCCAAGAACAACTCAAAGATATGCAGAATCAAATCACTACCCTGCAATCAGAAATTGCCCAAACCAAGAGTCAGATTACCTCCTTTAAACTGCAACTACAGCAGCGTGTAGTGCGATCGCCAATTGATGGCACAATCTTTGAACTACCTGTGACCAAACCAGGCCCTGTAGTCGAAGCTGGACAAATAGTTGCTCAAATTGCACCTAAGAATAGTGAGTTAATTATCAAAGCCCAAATGCCCAGTCAACAAAGTGGCTTCTTGAAAGTCGGTATGCCTGTCAAAGTCAAATTTGATGCTTATCCCTTCCAAGATTATGGAGTTGTCCAAGGGCGCGTTCATTGGATTTCACCTAGCTCGAAAGTCCAAACTGATAGCGAAGGAAAAGCCACTAGCGAAACCTATGAGTTAGATATTGTTCTAGATCATCCATATATCCAAGCTGGTGATAAACGCATTATCTTAACACCTGGTCAAACAGCAAATGCTGAAGTGATTATTCGTCAGCGTCGTGTTATCGACTTTATCTTAGATCCATTTAAAAAATTGCAAAAAGGCGGACTAGAACTGTAATTATTATTTTTACTTAGTACAGCTTTGC